>NZ_JBFTLJ010000008.1:0-291580 GCF_056396385.1 Variovorax sp. 05T418
GGCCGCGGTCTTGAGCAGGTTGTAGGAAATATTGGCCGCGTCGATGTTCGGGAAAACCAGCAGGTTGGCGTCGCCCGCCAGCGCGCTGTGCGGCATGACGATCGCGCGCTGCTTGCTGTCGAGCGCCACGTCGCCGTGCATTTCGCCGTCCACCTCGAGCCAGGGCGCCTGCACGCGCAAGAGGTCGAGCGTCTTGCGCATCTTGACCGCGCTGGGCTCGTTGCTGGTGCCGAAGTTCGAATGCGACAGCAGCGCGGCCTTGGGCTTGAGGCCGAAGCGCATCATTTCCTCGGCCGCCATGGTCGTGATCTCGGCCAGTTCCTCGGGCGAGGGGTCGTAGTTGACGTGGGTGTCGACCAGGAACACCTGGCGGTCAGGCAAGAGCAGGCCGTTCATGCAGGCGTACACCGGCACGTCCTGCGGCGTGCTTTCGCAGCCGCCGGGGCGCTTGCCGATCACCTGGTCGATGTAGTGCAGGTGGATCAGCGTGGTGCCCCAGGTGCCGCAGATCATGCCGTCGACCTCGTCCTTGTGCAGCAGCATGGCGCCGATCAACGTCAGGCGGCGGCGCATCTCGATCTTGGCGGTCTGCACCGTCTGGCCCTTGCGCTCGGTCATGCGGTGGTAGGTCTGCCAGAAGTCGCGGTAGCGGTGGTCCTGCTCGACGTTGACCACGTCGTAGTCCAGCTCTTCCTTCAGCCGCAGGCCGAACTTCTCGATGCGCTGCGCGATGATGGCCGGGCGGCCGATCAGCGTGGGGCGCGCAATGCCCTCATCGACCACGATCTGGGCGGCGCGCAGCACGCGCTCTTCCTCGCCTTCGCAGTAGGCCACGCGCTTCTTCTGCGCCCGCTTGGCGGCGTCGAAGATCGGCTTCATCGTGGTGCCCGAGGCGTAGACGAAGCTCTGCAGGCGGTCGCGGTACGCGTCCATGTCCTTGATCGGGCGCGAAGCCACGCCGCTTTCCTCGGCGGCCTTGGCCACCGCGGGCGCGATCTTCATCATGAGGCGCGGATCGAAGGGCTTCGGAATCAGGTATTCAGGCCCGAAAGTCAGCTTTTCGCCGACGTAGGCGGCCGCGACGCGCTCGCTCTGCTCGGCCTGGGCGAGATCGGCAATGGCACGCACCGCGGCAATTTCCATCTCGTCGGTGATCGTGGTGGCGCCCGAATCGAGCGCGCCGCGGAAGATGTATGGGAAGCACAGGACGTTGTTGACCTGGTTCGGGTAGTCGGTGCGGCCGGTGGCCATGATCACGTCGGGGCGCACCGCATGGGCGTCCTCGGGAGCGATTTCCGGGTTCGGGTTGGCCAGCGCGAATATCACGGGCTTGGGCGCCATCTTGGCCACCATGGCGGGCTTGAGCACGCCGCCGGCCGACAGGCCCAGGAACACGTCGGCGCCCTCGATCACCTCGGCCAGCGTGCGCGCCGTGGTTTTCTGCATGTACTGGCGCTTGTCGTCGTCCATGAGCTCTTCGCGGCCTTCGTAGACCACGCCGGCCAGGTCGGTCACGAACACGTTCTCGCGCCGGAGGCCCACCTTGAGCAGCAGGTTCAGGCAGGCCAGCGCCGCGGCGCCCGCGCCCGAGGTGACCAGCTTGACCTCGCTGATGTCCTTGCCCGCCACCTTGAGGCCGTTGAGCATGGCCGCCGCCACGGTGATGGCCGTGCCGTGCTGGTCGTCGTGGAAGACGGGGATCTTCATGCGCTTGCGCAACTCGCGCTCGACGTAGAAGCAGTCGGGGGCCTTGATGTCCTCCAGGTTGATGGCGCCGAAGGTGGGCTCCAGCGCGGCGATCACCTCGACCAGCCTGGCCGGGTCCTTCTCGTCGATCTCGATGTCGAACACGTCGACGCCGGCGAACTTCTTGAACAGCACGCCCTTGCCTTCCATCACCGGCTTGGAAGCCAGCGGGCCGATGTCGCCCAGGCCCAGCACGGCGGTGCCGTTGGTGATCACCGCCACCAGGTTGCCGCGCGCCGTGTACTTGAAGGCGTTGGCCGGGTCCTTGACGATCTCTTCGCAAGGCGCGGCCACGCCGGGCGAATAGGCCAGCGACAGGTCGCGCTGGTTGATCATCTGCTTGGTGGCGGCAATGGCAATCTTGCCCGGCACCGGAAGCTCGTGGTACTCGAGGGCGGCGCGCCGCAGTTCGGCGCGCTTGTCTTCGGGCGTGGGGGTCGATGAGATCGTCGAATCGGACATGGGCCGTTGCTCCTGGTGGCGCTTCTTCTGGGGGCGCCGATTGTAGACCTCGGCCCGCGGCGCCATAGGCCGCATGGCGGAGATCGGCCCTGCCGAAAGCGCGCAGACCCGTCAAGACGATGTGGCAATATGCGCAATCCGGAAAAAAACCGACGAGGAGCAGCCATGGCCCTGATGGATTTCATCAAGAAACAGTTCATCGACATCATCCAGTGGACCGAGACCGGCGACGGCACGCTGGCCTGGCGCTTCCCGATGGCGGAGATGGAAATCCAGAACGGCGCCTCGCTCACCGTGCGCGAGTCGCAGGTGGCGGTGTTCGTCAACGAAGGCCAGGTGGCCGACGTGTTCGGCCCGGGCATGTACAAGCTCACGACGCAGACGCTGCCCGTGCTCACGTACCTGAAGAACTGGGACAAGCTGTTCGAGTCCCCGTTCAAGAGCGACGTCTACTTCTTCAGCACGCGCCAGCAGGTCGACCAGAAGTGGGGCACGCCGCAGCCCATCACCATCCGCGACAAGGACTTCGGCGCCGTGCGCCTGCGCGCCTTCGGCAACTACAGCTTCCGCATCGGCGATGCCAAGCTGTTCCACACCGAGATCTCGGGCACGCGCGACATCTACGGCGTGGCCGACCTCGACGGCCAGCTGCGCGGGCTGGTGCTGCAGAACATCAGCAACGCCATCGCGTCCAGCGGCGTGCCGTTCCTCGACCTTGCCGCCAACCAGATCCAGTTCGCCCAGGCGCTGGCGGCCCAGCTGGTGCCCGAGTTCGAGAAGATCGGCATCAAGCTCGAGAACATCACGGTCCAGAACGTCTCGCTGCCCGAAGAACTGCAGAAGATCCTCGACCAGAAGATCGGCATGGGCATGGTCGGCAACGACATGGGCAAGTTCATGCAGTACCAGACCGCGCAGGCCATTCCCAAGTTCGCCGAAGGCGCGGGCGGCGGCAGCGGCATCGCGGGCGATGCCATGGGCCTGGGCGCCGGCGTGGCGCTCGGCCAGGTGCTGGCGCAGAACCTCGCGCAGGGGCTGAGCCCGGGCGCGGCGGCACAGGCGGCCGCAACCCAGCAGCAGCCGGCCGTGGCCGTGGTGAGCCCGGCCGACGTGATGACCACGCTCGAGAAGCTCGGCGAGCTCAAGACCAAGGGCATCCTCACGCAGGAAGAGTTCGACGCCAAGAAGGCGGAACTGCTCAAGAAGCTGGTCTAAGCACCGGCAATGGCTGAGCAAGCAGGCGCCCAGCGCGCCTACCGTGCGCCCTGCCCTGGCTGCGGCGCACCGGTCGAATTCAGGTCCGCGCAATCGGCCTTCGCCGTTTGCCCCTACTGCCAGAGCACCGTCGTGCGCCAGGGCGAGACGCTCGCGCGCGTCGGCAAGATGGCGGAGCTGTTCGACGACTTCAGCCCGCTGCAGCTGTTTGCCGCGGGCCGCATCCAGAACCAGCCGTTCACCATCGTCGGCCGGCTGCAATACAGCAACCCCGGCGGGCGCTGGACCGAGTGGATCGCCGCGCTGGACGGCGACCGCACCGGCATCCTGAGCGAGGACAACGGCGCCTACGTGTTCGCGCTGCCCTTCGAGCTGCAGCGCGCCGCGCCGCCGCCCACGGACCTGCGCGTGGGCGCCACCAGCGCATTCAACGGCCAGAGCTACACCGTCTCGTCCAACGAGCAGGTGGCGCTGCTGTCCGCCCAGGGCGAACTGCCGCATCTGCCCGAGCTGGGCCGCCCCTTCCCGATGGTCGAGCTGCGCAGCGACAAGGGGCTGGTGCTCAGCATCGACTACGGCACCGAGCCGCCGGGCGCCTACCTGGGCCGCTCGGTGCAGCTGGAGGACCTGCAGCTCACCGGCCTGCGCGACGAATCCGCCAAGGACGAAAAAGGCCGCGCCTTCAATTGCCCGAATTGCGGCGCGCCCGTCACCGTCAACCTGGCCGACAGCAAGAGCATCACCTGCGGCTCGTGCAACAGCATCATCGACCTGTCGCAGGGTATCGGCGGCGAGCTGAAGCACGCGGCGCAGGACGAGCCCGTGCGCCCGCTCATTCCCATCGGCAGCACCGGCCAGCTGCAGGGCGCGCAATGGCAGGTGGTGGGCTTCCAGCACCGCATGGGCGTGGAGCCCGGCGACGACGAGCACTTTGGCTGGAACGAATACCTGCTCTACAACAAGAAGCGCGGCTTCAGCTTCCTGGTCGATGCCGAGGACGGCTGGAGCATGGTCAAGCCGACCACCGGCGCGCCGGTGATGGCCGAGAACGGCAGCAGCGCCAGCTACCTGGGCAAGCGCTACACGCAGCAATACGCCTACAACGCCGAGACCACCTACGTGGCGGGCGAGTTCTACTGGCAGGTCGAGCGTGGGCAGAAAACCTTCAACCGCGATTTCGCGAGTGGCAACGCGCTGCTGTCGATGGAGCGCTCGGCCAACGAGCTGACCTGGTCCTCGGGCAGCAAGCTCGACAGCGGCCTGGTGTCCGCCGCATTCAAGCTCGACGACAAGAAGGACATGTTCGCGCGCGGCGATGCGCTGCCGGTCAGCGCCGCATCGGGCCTGGGCTGCGGCACCATCATCCTCATCGTGATCGTGATCGTCGTGCTGCTGGTCATCCTGAGCACCTGCAGCGGTGGCTCGTCCGGCGGGTCGCGCAGCTACGGCGGCTCCTACGGCGGCTACTCGAGCGGCGGCGGCCACAAATGAACAAGCGCAACATGGCTTCGCGCTGATGTCACCCACTACTGCAACTACGACTGGAGGTCCCCATGGGATTTGAATGGCTGAAACCGGGCGTGGTCCTCGGATCGCTCGTGTATGCGCTGCTTGGCGTGCTGATCTTCTGGCTCTGCTTCCTCATCATCGACAAGCTCACGCCCTACGACCTGTGGGGCGAGATCGTCGAGAAGCAGAACGTGGCGCTGGGCCTGGTGGTGGCCGCCATGAGCCTGGGCATCTGCGTCATCGTCGCCGCAGCAATCCATTGAGCGGGGAGGCGGCCGTGTCCGCGCATTCCGCCGATGCGCGCGGGCCGCAGCCGGTCGAGATCGCGCTGCTGGCCAGCGTGTTCGTGGTCGCGGCCTGCGGGCTGGTCTACGAGCTGACCGCGGCCGCGCTGAGCTCCTACCTGCTCGGCGACTCGGTGCTGCAGTTCAGCACCATCATCGGCACCTACCTGTTCGCGATGGGCGTGGGCTCATGGCTCTCGCGCTTCTTCGAGCGCCAGCTGCCGGCGCACTTCCTGCGCATCGAACTGCTCGTGGCGCTGGTCGGCGGCGCCCTGCCGGCCGTTCTCTTCCTTGCGAACGCCTACGTGCCGGGCGCGTTCCGCCTGCTGCTCTACGGGCTCGTGGTGGTGGTCGGCACGCTCGTGGGGCTCGAGATCCCGCTGGTGATGCGCATCCTCAAGCGCAACATCCAGCTCAAGAACCTGGTGTCGCAGGTGCTCACCTTCGACTACCTCGGCGCGCTGGCGGTGTCGGTGGCCTTTCCGCTCATCCTGGTGCCGCAGCTGGGCATGATCCGCACCGGCCTGCTGTTCGGCATCATGAATGCCGCCGTGGCCGTGTGGGCACTGTGGCTGTTCCGCCATGAGCTGCGCCGCATCGGCGCGCATGCGCTGGCCTGCCTGCTGGCGCTGGCCGCGCTGGTCGGCGCCTTTGCCGGGGCCGGCCACATCACCACGCTGGCCGAGGACAAGTTCTACCAGGACCGCATCGTGTTCAGCGCCACCTCGCCCTACCAGCGCATCGTGGTCACGCGCGGGCAGCTCGGGCACCGGCTGTTCCTGAACGGCAACCTGCAGTTCGCCGAGCGCGACGAGTACCGCTACCACGAGGCGCTCGTCCATCCGGTGATGGCTGCGCAGGGCGCGCCGAAGAAGGTCGCGGTGCTCGGCGGCGGCGACGGCATGGCGGTGCGCGAGATCCTGAAATATCCCTCGGTCGAATCGGTCACGCTGGTGGAGCTCGATCCGAACATGACCCAGCTCTTCACCGCGCATGAAACGCTGGCGGCGCTCAACGGCCATTCGCTGTCTTCGCCGAAGGTGAAGATCGTCAATACCGATGCGTTCCAGTGGCTGCAGCAGCCTGGGGATATTTTTGATGTGATCGTGGTGGACTTTCCCGACCCCACCAACTTCGCGATCGGCAAGCTCTACACCAACAGCTTCTATGCGCTGCTCGAGAAGCGCCTCTCGGCGAGCGGCTACGCGGTGATCCAGACCACTTCGCCGCTGGTCGCGCGCAAGAGCTACTGGACCGTGGCGGCAACCATCGAATCGGTCGGCCTGCAGGCGACGCCCTACCACGCGCATGTGCCGAGCTTCGGCGAATGGGGCTACATCATCGCGAGCCGGCGGCCGTACCGCGTGCCCGATGCGCTGCCTTCGGGCCTGCGTTTTCTCTCGCCTTCCACCTTGCCGCTGATGTTCGACTTTCCGCTCGACATGGCGCGCGTGCCGGCCGAAGTGAACCGGCTGTCGAACCAGACCCTTGTCACCACCTACGAGCAGGAGTGGGGCAAGGTGATCACGACGCACTAGGGCCTGTTAACGCTATGCAAGGGGTCGCGAAGCTCGCCACAGCCCGCCCATCAAGGCGCGTGACGCCGTGCGTGCGTGCGCACGCACAAGGAGCGCAACGCCGAGGGGCGGGCTGTGGCGAGCTTCCCTGCGGGTTGCTTCGCCAAGGGGCCGTCTGCGGCGTTGCCCGCGCTTGCAAGGCCAAAGCCTTGCTGCGCCCGGGCGCCTTGCAGCCAGCCCCTTGGCGAAGCAACGCGATCCCCTTCCATAGCGTCAACAGGCCCTAGGTCCGGACATGCAGCGGCGCGATTTCCTCAGTGTGGCCGGTGCGGCGGGTGCCCTTGCGCTCTCCGGCTGCGAGGCCCCGCCGCCGCCCATCGAAGGCGGCTTCACCGGCATCGACGTGGCGCGCGGCCATGCGCTGCGCGATGGCGCGCTCAAGGGCCCGTCTCCGGCAACCGTCAAGCGCACGCGCGTGGTGATCGCCGGTGGCGGTGTCGCAGGCCTCGCCGCCGCGCGCGCACTGCGGCTCGCGGGCGTCGAGGACTTCGTGCTGCTCGAGCTCGAGGATGCGGCAGGCGGCAATGCGCGCGGCGGCATGGTGAGCGGCATTGCCTGTCCGCTCGGCGCGCACTACCTGCCGACGCCCGGCGACGATGCGCGCGAAGTGCAGGACCTGCTCGAGGAACTCGGCCTGCGCCGGCGCGTGGCGGGCCGCTGGGAATACGACGAGCGCCACCTCTGCCACAGCCCGCAGGAGCGGCTGTTCTTCCGCGGCGAATGGCAGGAAGGCCTGCTGCCCGTGCACGGCGTGGGCAACGAAACGCATGCGCAGTACCGCAAGTTCGCGCAGCGCATCGACACGCTGCAGCACGCGGCGCACTTCGTCATTCCCACGCTCAAGGCCGACGTCACGCCCGAGCTGCTGGCGCTCGATGCCGTGAGCTTCGCGCACTGGCTCGACAGCGAGGGCTTCGGCGATGCGCAGCTGCGCTGGTACCTCGACTACTGCTGCCGCGACGACTACGGCGCGGGCATCGAAGAAGTCTCGGCCTGGGCCGGCATCCACTACTTCGCGAGCCGGCACGGCTTTCACGCGCCGGGCTCGTCGGGCAGCAGCGCCGATTCGAACGCCGAGCGCGACGGCGTGCTGACCTGGCCGGAGGGCAACGGCTGGCTCACGAAGCGGCTGGCCGGGCCGCTCGGCGATCGCCTGCACACCGGCCAGGCCGTCACGCGCATTGCCGAGCTGCGCGGCGGCGTCGAGGTCGACGCATGGGACGCCGCGTCGAAATCATTGGTGCGCTGGCAGGCCGAGCGCTGCATCGTCGCGCTGCCGGTGTTCATCGCGGCGCGCGTGGTCGAGAACGCGCCGCAGGTGTTGAAGAACGCCGCCGCGCAGCTGCGCTATGCCCCCTGGCTCGTGGCCAACGTGCACCTGCGCGGGCCGCTCGCCGACCGCCCCGGCGCCGCGCCGAGCTGGGACAACGTGATCCACGGCACGCGCGGCCTCGGCTATGTCGATGCGCGCCATCAGACGCTCGACCCCACGCCGCGCGGCACCGTGCTGAGCTGGTACCGCCCGCTCGGCCCGAGCCGCCATGACGGCGCCGACGGCCGCCGCCTGCTGCTCGAGCGGCCCTGGACCGGCTGGCGCGACGACCTGCTCGCCGAACTCTCGGTGCCGCATCCCGACCTGCCTGCGCTCGCGACGCGCATCGAGATCACGCGCTACGGCCACGCCATGTCGATCCCGCGGCCGGGGCTGCTCGCGCAGATCGGCGGGCAGCGCATGCCGCCGGACGCGGCGCACCGTGGCCGCGTCCTCGCGGGGCGGCTTTCGTTCGCGCATGCCGACTGGTCGGGCTACTCGATCTTCGAGGAGGCGTTCACGCGCGGGCACGTCGCGGGCGCGGCGCTGGGCTGAAGCCGCAGGGGCCTGCCGGCCATGTCATGGCCGCGTCACGCGTGGCCGGCATGGTCTCGCGTTTCGACACGGAACCTCTCTTTCCCAATGACGCGTCCTGCCTCTTTCATTTCTTCTTTCATCGCGCTGGCCGCCGCGCTCGCCTGCGGCCATGCCGCTGCACAGACCGCCTTCCCCGCCACGCTCGCGGGCCACGCCGTGCTGCCCGCGCAAAGCTTCGTCGCTGCGCCCAAGGATGCGCCCGCCGACCTGCAGGTGAGCGGCAAGTTCACCTCGGGCAAGCGCGTGGAGGCGGTGGGCACCATCGAAGGCCTCTCCGGCGGGCGCGGCACCGGCGTCTCGCTGCCCTTCAAGGGCCAGCCGCTGCAGGGCCACTCGGGCATCAAGAAGATGGACGACGGCACGTTCTGGATCCTCACTGACAACGGCGCCGGCGCCAAGGCCAACTCGCCCGACTTCATGCTCTACCTGAACCACTACAAGGTGGACTTCAAGAGCGGCAGGTTCAACCGCCTGAACACCATCTTCCTTCACGACCCGGACAAGAAGGTGCCGTTCCGCATCGTCCATGAAGGCACGAAGCAGCGCTACCTGACCGGCTCCGACTTCGATCCCGAGAGCTTCCAGTTTGCCGGCGGCGCACTGTGGATCGGCGAGGAGTTCGGCCCCTTCCTGATCAAGGCCGACTTGAAGGGCAAGGTGCTCGCGGTGTTCGACACCGAGGTCGACGGCAAGGCCGTGCGCTCGCCCGACCATCCGGCGCTCACCACGCCGGGCGCCCCGGGCGGTACGGTCGATTTCCAGATCAAGCGCTCCAAGGGCTTCGAAGGCATGGCGGCTTCGAAGGACGGCAGCAGGCTCTACGCGCTGCTCGAAGGCCCGGTGTGGAACGCCGAGGCCAAGGACTACGAACGTGTCGACGGCAAGGAAGCGCTGCGCGTGCTGGAGTTCGATGTGGCGTCTGAAAAATGGACCGGCCGCCACTGGAAGTACCCGCTCGAAGCCAACGGCCACGCCATCGGCGACTTCAACATGATCGACGCGACCACGGCGCTGGTCATCGAGCGCGACAACGGCGAAGGCACCAGCGACAAGGCCTGCCCCGAGGGCCAGAAGCGCAGCGACTGCTTCCACGACATCGCCAGGTTCAAGCGCGTCTACAAGATCGAGCTGAGCGACGCCAACGTGGGCGGCGCGGTGCGCAAGATCGGCTACATCGACCTGCTGAACATCGCCGACCCGGCCAGGCTCGCGCGCAAGCCGCTGAATGACGGCGTGCTCAAGTTCCCGTTCTTCACGATCGAGAACGTCGACGTGGTCGATGCCACGCACATCGTGGTGGGCAACGACAACAACCTGCCGTTCTCCAGCAGCCGCGAGCCCAACAAGGCGGACGACAACGAGCTGGTGCTGCTCGAAGCCGGCGCGCTGCTGCAGGCCAGGTAGGCGGCGCCGGCGCGAGCCGCCGGCGGAAGCGCGTCCTCATAATCCGCGCATGTCCCCCGAACTGCTCCCCGCGATCGCCGCCTTCGCACGCATTGCGCACCACGCCAGCTTCACGCGGGCTGCGCAAGAGCTGGGCGTATCGCCCTCGGCCCTGTCGCAGACCGTGCGCACGCTCGAGGCCCGGCTGGGCGTGCGCCTGCTCGACCGCACCACGCGGCGCGTCGGCGTGACCGAGCTGGGCCAGCAATTGCTCAAGGGCGCGCAGCCGGCGCTGGCCGCGCTCGCGCAGGCGGTCGAAGGCCTCGACGAGGCGCGCGACAAGCCGGCCGGGCTGCTGCGCCTGAACGTCGCGCGCGTGTCGGCCGAATTGCTGCTGAACCCACACTTCGCGGACTTTGCCGAGGCCTATCCCGACATCACGCTGGAGCTGGTCTGCGACAACCGCATGATCGAACTGGTCGAAGGCGGCTTCGATGCCGGCATCCGGCTCGGCGAAAGCCTGGCGCAGGACGTGGTGGCCCTGCCGGTGGGTGGGCCGCAGCGCATGGTGACCCTGGCGTCGCCGCGCTACCTGGCGGGGCGCAAGCCGCCGAAGACGCCCGAGGACCTGCGCGAGCACCAGTGCCTGAACTACCGCCTGACCACGGGCAGCCTCTATCGCTGGGAATACGCGCAGGACGGCCGCGTGCTCGATGTCGAAGTGGCCGGGCCGCTGATCAGCAACGACGGCGATGTGCTGCTGGCCGCCGCGCGCGACGGCGCGGGCATCATGGTGGCCTTCGAAGGCATGGTGCGCGGCGACCTGGAAAGCGGACGCCTGGTGCCGCTGCTCGAGCCCTGGTGGCCCACCTTTCCGGGCTTCTACCTGTACCACCCGAGCCGCGCGCAGATGCCGCGCAAGCTCAGGGTGTTCATCGACTTCCTGCAGGCGCGGCATGCGCCGCCGCCGGTGTCGCAGCGCGCCGTCAAGCTCGCATCAGTGCCTCGATCTCGTCCGCCTTCACCGGCACGCCGCGCGAAATGAGCTCGCAGCCGGTGGCCGTGACGATCGCGTCGTCCTCGATGCGGATGCCGATGTTGTGGAACTGCTCGGGCACGCCCTCGGCGGGGCGCACATAGATGCCGGGCTCCAGCGTCAGCACCATGCCGGGATGCAGGATGCGGCTCGGCCGGTTCTTGATGACTTCGTTGGACAGCGGGTCCTTGCGCTCGCTGACCTCGCCCACCTGCGTGGGCTCCACGTAGCTGCCGCAGTCGTGCACGTCCATGCCGAGCCAGTGGCCGGTGCGGTGCATGTAGAACTGGAAGTAGGCGCGCGAGTCGATCACGTCGTCGACGCTGCCCACCTTGTTGGCATCGAGCAGACCCAGGTCGAGCATGCCCTGCGCCAGCACCTTGACGGCCGCATCGTGCGGATCGTTGAAGCGGTTGCCGGCCCTGGTGGCCGCGGCCGAGGCGTCCTGGCTGGCCAGCACCAGGTCGTACAGCGCGCGCTGCGGGCCGCTGAACTTGCCGTTGGCGGGGAAGGTGCGGGTGATGTCGCTGGCGTAGCCGTCGAGCTCGCAGCCCGCGTCGATCAGCACCAGCTCGCCGCTGCGCACCGGCGCTGCGTCGGCGCGGTAGTGCAGCACGCAGGCATTGGCGCCCGCCGCCACGATGGAGCCGTAGGCCGGGTACTGCGAGCCGCCCAGGCGGAACTCGTGCAGCAGCTCGGCGTCGAGGTGGTACTCGCGCACGTCCTTGCCTTCACGCAGCATGCGCGCCGACAGCTGCATCGCGCGGATGTGCGCCCGGGCGCTGATCTGCGCGGCGCGCCGCATGGTGTCCTGCTCGTGGGCGTCCTTCACCAGGCGCATTTCGTCGAGCGGGCCGCACAGGTCGTGCAGTTCCTCGGGGCACAGCGCGCCGTAGCGCACGCGCGCGCGCACCGATTGCAGCCAGCCGTCGACGCGGGTTTCCAGGCCCTTGTGGATCGCGAACGGAAACCACACGGTCGACTTGTTCTCGAGCAGCTTCGGCAGCCGGGCGTCGAGCTCGCCGACCGAGAAGGCCTCGTCCACGCCAAGCGCCGCGGGGGCCGCGTCGGGGCCCAGGCGATAGCCGTCCCAGATCTCGCGCTCCAGGTCCTTGGGCGCGCAGAACAGCATGCTGCGGCCGTCGCCCGCGAGCACCAGCCAGGCGTTGGGTTCGGTGAAGCCGCTCAGGTAGTAGAAGTAGCTGTCGTGCCGGAACAGGAAGTCGCTGTCGCGGTTGCGCTGGCGCTCGGGCGCGGTCGGGACGATGGCGATGCCGTCCTTGCCCAGTTGCGAGGCGAGGCGCGCGCGGCGCTCGGCGTAGATCCGGTTGTCTTCTGAGGTCATCTTGGCGTGTTCAGTTGAAGAAGCCGTTCGGGCGTTCCCACATCGGTCCAGGGACCGGCATAGAGCTCGGCGCTCACGCGTTCATTGTCCATCGCGGCGCGCAGGATCGGGGCCAGCGGGGCTTTGGCGCCCGCCGGGTTGCCGGCCGGAATGCCGCAGTAAGGCGGCGCGAAGAGTGCGGCCCGGTACAGGCCGATGGTCGAGAAGGTGTATTTCTCGGCTGCCTGGTTCAGTGCGAGCCCGTCGGCCGAAAGACCGAAGTCGCCCTTGAGGTTGTGCGCCGGGTTCGGCACCAGCCACAGGTGCGCCAGCTTGCCGCTGGCCGCGAAGCGGTCCACCGAGGCCTGCGTGAAGGCGAAATCCGGCGCGAACACGTCGCCGGCCGCCACCCAGAAAATCTCGCCCAGTTGCGGCAGGGCGCGCACGATGCCGCCGGCCGTCTCGAGCGCTTCGCCGAAGTCATGGCCTTCGTCGGAGTATGAAATCGATAGCGCAGGGTGCCCATCCAGCAAGGCATTGAGGCCGAAGCGACTGGAGATCTTCTCGCCGAGCCAGGCGGTGTTGACCACCAGCTCGGTGAAGCCGCCGGCGGCCAGTGCCTCCATCGGCCACTGCATCAGCGGCTTGCCGCGCACTTCGAGCAGCGGCTTGGGCAGGCTGTCGGTCAGCGGCCGCATGCGCTCGCCGCGGCCGGCGGCCAGGATCATCGCCCGCACCGCAGAAGAAGAAGGCTTCAAGCCGCCACCTTGCCGCGCAACAGCTCGTTGCGTTCGCTGTGGCCGGGCTTGAACAGAGAGACCAGGCATTCCATCAGCGCATGCGCCTTGGCCGAATGGTCGCCGCCGAAGTTGCACACGTAGACGTCGAGCGTGGCGCCGCGCTGTTCGGGCCAGGTGTGGATGCACAGGTGCGATTCGGCCAGCAGCACGGTGGCCGTGACGCCGCCCGGCCCTTGCGGCGTGGCCGGAAAGCCGTGGACCAGCTTGCCCACCGGCTGCAGCCCGGCGGCCGTTGCCGCCTTGAGGCAGACGGCGCCGAGCGCCTCCTTGTCGGTGAGCCATTGCATGGCGCATTGGCAGTCGTGGAGATCGGCGGTGAGGTGCAGCCCGTGCATGGGTGGCAACTCTAGCAGCCCGGGTGTCGCCAAAGAGCATCAGTGGGGTGTTCTGGCCGCTGCGGGAGGGGGTTGGAGCGAGGCCGGTAAAATCGCGGGTTCCCCCTAATCCACATTCCCCGAAAGCCCACCGCCCATGGCAAACCAAGCCCTGATGGCCAACGCGATTCGCGCGCTGGCCATGGATGCCGTCCAACAAGCAAACTCCGGCCATCCGGGCGCACCGATGGGCATGGCCGACATGGCCGTCGCACTCTGGGGCGAACACCTGCGCTACAACCCCGCGAACCCGCACTGGTTCGACCGCGACCGCTTCGTGCTGTCGAACGGCCACGCCTCGATGCTGCTGTATTCGGTGCTGCACCTCACGGGCTACGACCTGCCCATCGGCGAGCTCAAGAACTTCCGCCAGCTGCACAGCAAGACCGCGGGCCACCCCGAGGTCGACGTGACCCCCGGCGTGGAAACCACCACCGGCCCGCTGGGCCAGGGCATCACCAATGCCGTGGGCTTTGCGCTGGCCGAGAAGCTGCTCGCGGCCGAGTTCAACCGCAAGGACCACGCGATCGTCGACCACCACACCTACGCCTTCCTGGGCGACGGCTGCATGATGGAAGGCATCAGCCATGAAGCCTGCGCGCTGGCCGGCGCCTGGCACCTGAACAAGCTGATCGCGCTGTATGACGACAACGGCATCAGCATCGACGGCCAGGTGAAGCCCTGGTTCATCGACAACACCGAAGAGCGCTTCAAGGCCTACGGCTGGAACGTGATCGGCCCGATCGACGGCAACGACGCCAAGGACGTGTCCAAGGCCATCGCCAAGGCCAGGAAGGAAGATTCGAAGCCCACCCTCATCATCTGCAAGACGCAGATCGGCAAGGGCAGCCCGAACCGCGCCAACACCGCCAAGGCCCATGGCGAGCCGCTGGGCGCCGACGAAATCGCGCTCACCCGCGCCGCGCTGAACTGGCCGTACGCGGCCTTCGAAGTGCCGCAGGAGGCGTATGCCGACTGGAACCACAAGGAAGAAGGCGCCAAGGCCGAAGCCGCCTGGAACGACCGCTTCGACGCCTACGCCAAGGCCTACCCCGGCCTGGCCGCCGAGTTCACCCGCCGCATGAAGGGCGAGCTGCCGAAGAACTTCCACCAGGTGGCGTTCGACACCGTGGTCGCCGCCCACACCAAGGGCGAAACCGTGGCCAGCCGCAAGGCCAGCCAGCTCGCGCTCGAGGCCTTCACCGCCGCGCTGCCCGAAATGCTCGGCGGCAGCGCCGACCTCACGGGCTCGAACCTCACCAACACCAAGAGCACCGCCGCGCTGCGCTTCGACGCCAAGACCGGCGCCGTGGTGCTGAATGCGCCAATCGCGACGCAGTCCCCGCAAGGCGCCGAAGACGAAGCCTCGCAGGGCGCAGCCGTCGAGCCGCCGCACGGCGAGATCGGCCGCCACATCAACTACGGCGTGCGCGAGTTCGGCATGGCGGCCATCATGAACGGCATTGCGCTGCATGGCGGCTTCATTCCCTACGGCGGCACCTTCCTGACCTTCAGCGACTACAGCCGCAACGCCATCCGCATGGCCGCGCTCATGAAGCGCCGCGTGGTGCACGTGTTCACGCACGACTCCATCGGCCTGGGCGAAGACGGCCCCACGCACCAGTCGATCGAGCATGCCGCCTCGCTGCGCCTGATTCCCAACCTCGACGTCTGGCGCCCGGGCGACACCGCCGAAACCGCCGTGGCCTGGGCCGTGGCGCTGCAGAACCAGTCGCGCCCCACGGCGCTGCTCTTGAGCCGCCAGAACATCGCCTATGCGCCCAAGGGCGACCTCGGCGACATCAGCCGCGGCGCCTACGTGCTGTCGGAGCCCGAAGCCGTCGGCCTCAAGAGCAAGAAGACCGCCGCGGTCATCATCGCGACCGGCTCCGAAGTGCAGCTCGCGCTGGCCGCGCAGAAGCTGCTGGCCGAAAAGAAGATTGCCGTGCGCGTGGTGTCGATGCCCTCGACCACCACCTTCGACCGCCAGGACGTGGCCTACAAGAAGGCCGTGCTGCCCAAGAAGCTGCCGCGCATCGCGGTGGAAATGGGCTGCACCGGCGGCTGGTGGAAGTACGGCTGCGCGGCCGTCGTGGGCATCGACAGCTACGGCGAGTCGGCACCGGCACCGGCGCTGTTCAAGCACTTCGGCTTCACGGCCGAGAACGTTGCCGCCACGGTCGAAGCCGCCCTGCGCGGCTGAGCCCGGCGAGGCGTTTTTCCTTTCTGTCCGACCACAAGTTTTTCAACCTTAGGAGCAAATCAGATGGCTATCAAACTCGGTATCAATGGCTTCGGTCGCATCGGTCGCAACGTGCTGCGCGCAGCGGTGCAGAACTTCAAGAACGACATCGAGATCGTCGCCATCAACGACCTGCTCGAGCCCGACTACCTGGCCTACATGCTCCAGTACGACTCGGTGCATGGCCGCTTCAAGGGCGAAGTCACGGTGGAAGGCAACACGCTGATCGTCAACGGCAAGAAGATCCGCCTCACGCAGGAGCGCGATCCCGCGCAGCTGAAGTGGAACGAAGTCGGCGCCGACATCGTGCTCGAATCCACCGGCCTCTTCCTCACCAAGGAAACCTGCCAGAAGCACCTCGACGCGGGCGCCAAGAAGGTGATCATGTCGGCGCCGTCGAAGGACGACACTCCCATGTTCGTCTACGGCGTGAACGACAAGAAGTACGCCGGCGAAGCCATCGTCAGCAACGCCAGCTGCACCACCAACTGCCTGGCGCCACTGGCCAAGGTGCTGAACGACAAGTGGGGCATCAAGCGCGGCCTGATGACCACCGTGCACGCCGCCACCGCCACGCAGAAGACCGTCGACGGCCCGAGCAACAAGGACTGGCGCGGCGGCCGCGGCATCCTGGAAAACATCATTCCGTCGAGCACCGGCGCTGCCAAGGCCGTGGGCGTGGTGATTCCCGAGCTCAACAAGAAGCTCACGGGCATGAGCTTCCGCGTGCCGACCTCCGACGTGTCGGTGGTCGACCTCACGGTGGAGCTCGAGAAGGAAGCCACCTACAAGGAAATCTGCGCCGAGATGAAGTCGCAGAGCGAAGGCGCGCTCAAGGGCGTGCTGGGCTACACCGAGGACAAGGTGGTGGCCACCGACTTCCGCGGCGACCCGCGCACCTCGATCTTCGACGCCGAAGCCGGCATTGCGCTGGACGGCACCTTCGTGAAGCTCGTGAGCTGGTACGACAACGAATGGGGCTACTCGAACAAGTGCCTGGAGATGGTGAAGGTCGTGGCGAAGTAAAAAGCTTCGCGGCTCCGACAACAAGAACGCGCCCGAGGGCGCGTTTTTTCATGGGCGAGCACCGGGCGTTTCAGCGCAGCTTCTCGTTCCTGCGGATCTCGCTGCTGAGCTGCGACGTCAGCCGCGTGGCGGCGCGGCGGGCGGCGAGCCCGTAGTCGCCATTGAACTCGCCGAACTCCGCCGTGCCGTTGCCGACCGCGCGCACCCGCGTGAGCTCGGCGCCGGCGGCATCGCTCACCACGCAGCTCACCTCGGCGGTGAACGAGGTGGGCGGCCAGGTGATCCACGAGGACGAGCTCGAATCGGTCCTGATCTGCGGCGTGAACACCAGCGACACGCCCGCCGCCTCGTTGGCCTTGGCATCGCCGGCGGTGCGCAGCACGACCACGTCGCGGTAGACCGCGCGCAGCGCATCGCGGATCGACTTCTCGAGGTCGCGGTACGGGTAGTAGCTCACGCGGTCGCCGCTGCCGCCGGCGGTGGTCACCTGCTGGTCGCGCTGGGCGTCGGTCATCACGTAGGCCACCTTCTTGGGAAGGAGGCGCGCCTGCGACCGCGGCGGCGCGGTTTCCGTGATCATCGTGATCGGATGGGCGCAGGCGGCCAGCAAGGCCGCCAGGACCGCAGCGGCAAACAGGCGAGCGGCCGAAGAAGAAAAAAGAAAAGGCATGGTGCGGCTTTCTCCGGCAATGGCTGTGGCTAGGGTGCAATCGCCGCGATGAACTGCGGATCGGCATACACCTGCCGCAGCAGCGCGCGCACCAGCCGCGGATAGGCCGCCTGTCCGGCGGGCACGGCCACGATGTTGGCGTAGCTCGAGTCGAAGGCGAGCTCGCCGCGGTAGGTCTTGTGCAGCCTCTGCGCGGACGCGCGCGTCACGACCACCTCCACCTCCATGCGGCCGCTGCCGTTGATCACGCCAAGGTCGAGTTCGTTGACGAGAATCCGCGCCGCGATGCGGGTCGGGGCCTTGGGGTCGTAGGCCGATATTTCTCCCAGGTCGCGCGCCAGCGCGTCTTCCAGGTACTGCGCGAAGCTGCCGCTGGGCGAAAGCAGTTTCGCGCGGCGCAGGCGCAGGGTGTTGACGCTGTCGTTCGGGTCGGCCGGCTGCACCTTGGCGACCGCCACCATGCCGGGGCGCGTGGCTTCGAGCCGGTCGAGCGCCTCGTAGTCGGCCGCATAGGGTGGCGCGGCGAGCTGCGCGCAGCCGGACGCCAGCACCACCGCGGCCGATGCGAAGAGTGTTGCGGTGAAAGCGCGCAGGCGCATGCCCCGCGGTCTGAAGAAGATCGCCATGCCTCGTGTCCCTCCTCGGGATGCCTGATCCCGGCGCGAGGGTAGCAGGCATTGCGCCGCGCGCGAAGGCCGATTTTCAGACCGGCTCGAGCACGTGGATCAGCTTGCTCTGGACCAGCTCCTTCGTCTTCGCGCCGTGGGCCGCCATGTGCGGTGCCACCGCATGGGCCTGCAGGTGGGCCAGCGTTTCCCATTTCTCGATCACCACGAAGGTGTCGGGGCCGAAGCTGGCCTTCGATGCCGGCACACCCGCCGCGTCGACCGTGGCGCCGTATTCGATGCAGCCCTCCTCGGCCAGCACGGCCGCGCGGTTGGCGGCAAAGGCTTCGAGCAGGCTGGCGCGCTGGCCCGGCTTGGCGGTGATGACGGCGACGACGTGGATCATGGAAAAAAGCTCCGTAGTTTCATGTGTGTGGAATGGGACCGCCGAATCTAAAAGACCGGCCGCTGGGACAGCGGTCCCGCGCGCGACCCTATCATCGCCCGCATGTTCTTTCCCCTGCCCCGCACGGCCACCGCGCCCTTCTGCCCCTCCGAAGTCAAGGGCAGCGTGGCGGTCCCGCAGGACCTGCCCTTCGGCAAGAAGCTGCTGCGCTACGCGGGCCCGGGCCTGCTGGTTTCGGTGGGCTACATGGACCCGGGCAACTGGGCGACCGACATCGAGGCCGGCTCGCGCTTCGGCTACGGCCTGCTCTTCGTGGTGCTGCTCGCGAGCCTCGCGGCCATGCTGCTGCAGACGCTGTGCGTGCGGCTTGGCCTGGTGGCGCAGAAAGACCTGGCGCGCGCCTGCCGCGAGCACTATTCGCCGCGCGTGAGCCGCTTCCTGTGGCTGGGCGCGGAGCTGGCCATCGTGGCCTGCGACCTGGCCGAGGTGCTGGGCAGCGCGCTCGCATTGCACCTGCTGTTCGGCGTGTCGATCCCGGTCGGCATCGGCATCACGGCGTTCGACACGCTGCTCGTGCTGGGGCTGCAGGGTGCGGGCTTCCGGCGCGTCGAGGCGATCGTGCTCGGGCTGGTGGGCACCATCGCGGGCTGCTTCGTGGTGGAGCTTGCGATGTCGCAGCCCAACTGGTTCGGCGTGGCAATGGGCTTCGCGCCCAGCTTCGAGCGGCTGCAGCAGCCGGGCGCGCTGTACCTTGCGATCGGCGTGGTGGGCGCCACCGTGATGCCGCACAACCTGTACCTGCATTCGTCCATCGTGCAGACCCGGCTGGTGGCCGACAGCGATGCGGCGCGGCGCGAGGCGGTGCGCTTCTGCACCTTCGACGCGGTGTTCTCGCTTTCGCTCGCACTGCTGGTCAACGCGGCCATCATGGTGCTGGCGGCCAGCGCCTTCCACAGCACCGGCCATGTGGAAGTGACCGAGATCGACGACGCCTACCGGCTCATCGAGCCCATCGTGGGCAGCGCGTTCGCTGCCACGCTGTTCGGCATTGCGCTGCTGGCCTCGGGCCAGAGCTCGACCTTCACCGGCACCATTGCGGGCCAGATCATCATGGAAGGTTTTCTCGACCTGAAGATCCCGTGCTGGCAGCGCCGCCTGATCACGCGGGGGCTGGCGCTCGGGCCGGCGTTCCTGGGGGTCTGGTGGTTCGGCGATGGCGGCGTGGGCAAGATGCTGGTGCTGAGCCAGGTGGTGCTGAGTTTCCAGCTGCCCTTCGCGATGTGGCCGCTGATCCGCTTCACGAGCAGCCGCGCGCTGATGGGCGGCTTTGCCAACGGCACGCTGGTCAAGCTGCTGGCCTGGGGACTGTTCGGCGTGATCAGCGCGGCCAACGTGTGGCTGGTGGCGTCGGCGGTGCTCGGCGGCCCTTGATTCGGCGGAGAAGAAAAAGCCTCAGCGCTCGGCCGCGTCTTTCCACAGGTGCACCAGCGACGCGGGCGCCTCGTTCTCGGGCACCTCGAAGCTGACCGAAGAACCTGAACGGGAGGTGGCGCTTTCCACCACCACTTCCACGCGGTAGAAGCGCTGGTCGCCGCCCGGCGAACCGGGGCCGCCGCGCGGCTCCGCGTGCGGCGCCGCGCTTTGCAGCGCCTCGCCGATCTGCTGGCGCAGTTCCTCGCTGCAGTTGCCCAGCTGGTAGCTGCGCGGGCGCGACAGGCCCGGCACGTAGGCCACGCCGCCCTCGCGCGTCACCCGCACGACGGAGGCCTGGTCCAGGGGCGGAAGCTGAATCATGATGGTGTGACTCCCACGGTGTTCCATGCAGCGCCAACGGCCTGGTGCGCCGCGCTGCCGGCGCCGAAGCGCCTGGCCGCATTTTCCACGCTGAGCTGTGCGAAGGCCAGGAAATCGGCGTCCTGGCGCAGCCGCCGGTCGCATACCGTGTCGTACCAGACGCGCCCGGCCGTCTCCCATGCCGGACCCTGGATGGCCGTGGCAGCGAGATGGAAGGCGCGGTTCGGAATGCCGGAATTGATGTGCACGCCGCCATTGTCCTGCCGCGTGTCGACAAAGTCCTTCATGTGGGCAGGCTGCGGGTCCTTGCCGAGCACCGGGTCGTCGTAGGCCGTGCCGGGCTCGGCCATCGAGCGCAGCGCGCGCGCCTTGACCTTGCCGGTGAAGAGCCCCGCGCCCACCAGCCAGTCGGCCTGCTGCGCCGTCTGCTTGAGCAGGTGCTGCTTGACCAGCGCGCCGAACACGTCGCAGATCGACTCGTTGAGCGCGCCCGGCTGCCCCTGGTAGACCAGGCCCGACTCGTGGTCGATCACGCCGTGCGTGAGCTCGTGGCCGATGATGTCCACCGCGATGGTGAAGCGGTTCATGACCTCGCCGTCGCCGTCGCCGAACACCATCTGCTGGCCGTTCCAGAAGGCGTTGTCGTAGTCGTTGCCGTAGTGCACGCTGCCCGTGAGCGGCATGCCCGCGCCGTCGATGGAATCGCGCTCGAAGATGTCGTGGTACAGGCGGTAGGTGGCGCCCAGGTAGTCGTAGGCCTCGTCGGCGGCGATGTCGCCGGTGGCGGCCTGTCCTTCGGCACGCACCAGCCGCCCCGGCAGGACCATGGTGTGCTCTGCGTCGTGGATGGCGCGCGCGGGCGAGCCGCGCCGCACATAGCTGGGCGCGGGGCCCGACGACACGCCCTGCCCGGCCACCGCCTCGCGCAGGCCGCGGTGCTGCAGGTCGATCATCAGCGTCTGCGCCGCCTTCGCGCTGGCATGCGCACCGGCATGTTGCGCCAGCCGGTCCAGCAGGTACGGCGGTACGAAGCTGGGCGGCAAAAGGCTCGGCGAGCGAAGCGGCATGGGCGACTCTCCTTTGCAGTCGAGGGCAACAAAAAAGACGGTATCAGAAAGCCGTAAAACCTGGATCACACCGTTACTTCTGGTCATGCGGTGGCCGCGTTCCAGGCCATACGATCGGAGCCTTCCGATCCACTTGCCGCCCCTGCCATGTTCATCGTCACGCTCACCTACATCCGTCCGCTTGAAGAGCTCGATGTGTTGATGGATGGACACATGGCGTGGCTGCGAAAGCACTACCAAAGTGGTCTGTTCCTGGCCTCGGGCCGGCAGGTGCCGCGCAAGGGCGGCGTGATCTTCGCGCGCTCGGGCGACCGGGCAGAGCTCGAGGCCGTGCTCGCACGCGACCCCTTCGTGCAGAACGGCGTGGCCAGCACGCACGTGATCGAGTTCGTGCCGAGCATGACCGCGCCCGCGACCGAGATCCTCAAGGCGCTCTGAGGCCGCGCAGCCGCGGGGCTCAGGCCGCCGGCTTTTCCTCGCGCCCGCCGGGGTGCCGCGCAAAGCGAGCCGCATCGCGGCCATGCACCGGCGCCGGATCGCTCCAGGGCCAGCCGCCGAACTGCGTGCGGCGGTAGTCGGCCAGCGTCTGGCTGATCTCGGCCTGCGTGTTCATCACGAACGGACCGTACTGCGCCACCGGCTCGGCAATGGGGCGCCCCTGCAGCAGCAGGAATTCGCCCGGCTCTTCATCGCCGTTGCACAGCTCGACGGCGGTGTCGGCGCGCAGTTCGATGGCGGCCGGGCCTTCCACGCGCCGGCCGGCGATGGTCGCCTCCGCGCCCTTGAAGAAGTACAGCATGCGCCGCGTGCCTTCGCCCGCGGCGGGCGGCAGCGTCCATTGCGCGCCGGGCGTCATCTTGAGCGTCCAGATCGCGACGTCGGCATCGGCCTGCGCGGCCCATGAATCGGGCGGCGGCGGCAGCGGGCGGATCGGCTCTCCGTTGCCCGCGGCCGTGCCGCCGAACCGGCCCGCGACCACGGCGATCTCGGTGCGGCCGCCCGCCGCGTCGTCGGACGCAAGGCGCGGGATGGCTTCCGACCAGAACATCGTGAAGTGCGGCTCGGCCATCTTGCTTCTGGCCGGCAGGTTGAGCCAGATCTGGAACAGTTCGAGCGGATTGGGCGCGTTCGCATCGAGCAGCGGAAACATCTCCGAATGCACGATGCCCTTGCCGGCCGTGAGCCACTGCACGTCGCCGCCGCCAAAGCGCGCGGTGGCGCCCAGCGAATCGGAATGGTCGACCAGCCCCTTGCGCACGATGGTCACCGTCTCGAAGCCGCGGTGCGGGTGCGAGGGAAAGCCCGGCACCGTGTCGCCGTGGTACATGCTCCAGCCGTCCTTGCGGCTGAAGTCTTGGCCGATCTGGCGGCCCGCGAGCGGCGCCTCGGGCCCCATCTGCGCGTTGGCCTTCGGATAGGCGTCGTCGTGATAGACGCAGAACAGGAACGGGTCGATCGTCTGCCACGGGAAGCCGAGCGGGCTCACCTGCAGCACGGGGCTGCGGCCGTCCTCGATAGGGCTGCTGCTGTCGTTGTTGCTGGACACCTCGGTATTCCTTTCGGTTGGGCGTGCCGCGGCCGGATGCGCGGCAACGCTGCTGTCCGGAATATCGGGGCGCACGCGCTTCAGGGAAGGGGCCCTCCGCGCAACAGTGAGGAGCGCATATGGAACGATGGGCATCGTTCTGCGTGCTTGGCGGCGCGCCCTCAGGCGTTCTGGTGGGTCACTTCGGCGTTCGGGTCCATGTACATCAGCTCCCACAGGTGGCCGTCGAGGTCCTGGAAGCCGTGGCCGTACATGAAGCCGTAGTCCTGCGGCTCGCGCGGCACCGTGCCGCCCGCGGCCACCGCCTTGGCCACCATCTCGTCGACCTCGGCGCGGCTTTCGCACGACAGGCACAGCAGCACCTCGGTGCTCTTGCTGGTGTCGGCAATGCTCTTGCTCGTGAAGGTCTTGAAGAAGTCTTCCACCAGCAGCATGGCGTGGATGCTGCCTTCCTGGATCACCATGCAGGCGGCGTTGGCGTCCGTGAACTTCTCGTTGAAGGTGTAGCCCAGCGCGGCAAAGAATGCCTTGGACTTGTCGAGGTTCTTGACGGCGAGGTTCACGAAGATCTGCTTGTTGGCCATGGTTGTCTTTCCTGTGTCGATGAAGAATGGATCGGAGCTTTGCCGGTGTGTTGTGTACACCGTCCACAAAAGATACCAAAGAAAATGTACGGTGTCCACATTATTTTTTCAAGCGGCACTTTTGGCCAGCAGCCCGGCCAGCGCGAGGGTGCTGCGGTCCTCGAAATACGGGCCGACGATCTGCACGCCCAGCGGCAATCCGCCGGCCGTGAAGCCCGCGGGCGCGACCGTGGCGGGCAGCCCGCCCAGGCTCGCGAGCCCGGACCAGGCAGCCAGCGTGCCATAGGGCGTGGGCTTTCCGTCGATAGTGAGCGTGCGCTTCTCGAAATCGGGCTCGGCCATGTGCTCGAAGGCCGCGCAACCCACCGCCGGGCACAGCACGGCGTCGAATTGCGTGAACAGCGTGCGCAGCTGCGCCCGGATGCGCGTGCGCGTGGCCAGCAGGTCGAACCAGGTGCGAAGCTGCATCGGCGAGCGGCCGCCGGGCTCGGCTTGCGCGAGCACGGTCTGCACGATCTGGCCGTAGGCGTCGCCGATCTCGGCCAGGTCAGGCAGCAGGTCCGAGGCTCGGGCCACCGAGGCGCCGGCCTTTGCCAGCCGCTGCCCGGCGCCCTCGACCGCGGCGCGCACGTCGGCCGCCACCGCGGCCTGCGGATGCGCGGTGACCACCAGCACGCGCCAGTCCTTCGCCGCCGCATGGCGCGCCGCCGGCAGCACGAAGCGGCCTTGCGCCGCAGGGGCCGCATCGGGCCCGGCCAGCACATCGAGCGCCAGCGAGAGGTCCTCGGCGCCATGGCCGATCGGCCCGATCACCGAGGGCAGTGAGGCCAGCGCCTCCTCGGTGCCCGGAAACGCGAAGCCGCGCGTCGGCAGCAGGCCGTGGCTCGGCTTGTGCGCGTACACGCCGCAAAAGCTCGCGGGAACACGCAGCGAGCCCGTGAGGTCGGAGCCCAGCTCCAGCGCCACCATGCCGGTGGCCACCCCCACCGCGCCGCCGCCCGACGAGCCGCCCGGCGTGCGCCCGGGGTCGAGCGGGTGCACCGTGCGGCCGTACACCGGATTGGCGCTCTGCCAGTCGGCCAGCGCCGGCGGCACGTTGGTCTTGCCGAGAATCACCGCGCCCGCCGCCTTGAGGCGCGCCACGGCCACGGCGTCCTGCTGCGGCACGAAATCGCGGAACTGCGGCAGGCCCCAGCTGGTCGGCAGGCCGGCCACGTTGAAAGCCTCCTTCACCGTCATCGGCACGCCCAGCAGCGGCCGGCGCTCGCCGCGCGCAAGGGCCGCGTCGGCTTCGGCGGCCTGGCGGCGCGCGCGGGCGAAGTCGCGCACCACCACCGCGTTGAGCGCACCGTCGATCGCCTCGATGCGGGCGATGGCGGCTTCGCACAGCGCCGCGGCGCTCAGCTGGCCGGCGGCCAGTGCCCTGGCCGATGGGGCGGCGCCTGCGGCGAGCAGGGCGGTGGGATCGAGCGGTGTGGCCATGGCGAGCCTTTCCTTCTTTCCTGATGCGCAGCGGCAGGCGCAAAGCCGGCGGCGCGATGAACAAGACCGGGCATCATGGCCGGCATGGAAATCGAGTTCAAGTTTCATGTTCCCGCACAGCGCCTGAAAGCCGTCGAGGCCGCCATGCGGCGCGGCAGCGTGGTGCGCACGCGGCTGCAGGCGCGCTACTTCGACACCGAGGACCAGGCGCTGGCCGCCCAGGGCATCGTGCTGCGGCTGCGCAAGGAAGGGCCGCGCTGGGTGCAGACGGTCAAGGCCACCGGCGACAACGCGCTGCACCGGCTCGAACACAACGTCGACCTGGGCGCCGCGGCGGCGGGCGGTGGCGCGCCGGCCATCGACCCGCAGCGCCACCAGGGCACGCCCGTGGGCGAGCGGCTTGCCCAGGTGCTGGCCGCGAGCGGCGCACCGCTGGTGGAGCGCCAGTCCACCGACATCGTGCGGCTCACGCGCGATGTGCGCACCACCGGCGCCGGCGCGGCCGTGGTGGAGCTGGCGCTCGATGTCGGCAAGGTCATCGCCCATGCGGGCACGCCGGACGAGCGCGAATCGCCCGTGTGCGAACTGGAGCTCGAGCTCAAGCGCGGCGGCGTGCAGGGGCTGGTGGCGTTCGCGCGCCGCTGGTCGCAGCAGCACGGCCTGTGGTTCAGCACCGTGTCCAAGGCCGAGCGCGGCGCGCGCCTGCTGGCGAAAGTCGATGCGGTTCCGGCCGTGAAGGCCGAGGCGCCGCGCTTTGCCAACGAGAAAGAAAAGCCGGGCGGCCGCGCCATCCAGCAGGCCGTGGTCGCCTCGTGCCTCGCGCAGATGCTGCCCAACGCGAGCGAGATCGCCGCGGGCAGCACGGATGAAGAGCAGATCCACCAGCTGCGCATCGGCATCCGGCGCCTGCGCACCGCGCTGCGCGAACTCGCGGGGCTCGACCCGCGCACCGGTCTTTTCAACGGCGGCGAATGGGAGCCGCCGCTGGTCGAGGCCTTCCGCGCGCTCGGCGCGCTGCGCGACCGCGAGCAGGTCGTGAGGCTGGCGCAGCCGCAACTGCGCGAGGCGGGGGCGCCGGAGTTCGATCCGCTGGCTGGCGACGATGCGGCGCCCGAGGCGCCCTCGCCCGGCGAGGTGGTGCGCGCGCCGGCGTTCCAGGCGGTGCTGGTGTCGCTGATCGGCTTCACCGCGGCCACCGCCGGGGAAGCTGCGCCGCAGGCCGAGGCCGAAGGTGCCGGGCAGCCCGCGTCAGCGCCGGCGCCGCTCGACGCCGCCGAGGCGCGCCGCCTTCTGCGCAAGCGCCTGCAGCGGCTGCATCGGCAGGCGGTGCGCGACGGCCGCCGCTTCGAATCGCTGTCGGCCGAAGACCAGCACCGCACGCGCAAGCGGCTCAAGCGCCTGCGCTACCTGGCCGAATTCGCGGCGCCGCTGTTCGCCGCCGATGCAGACGACGACAAGGAAAAGCCGGCCGCCGAGCACTACCTGAAGCGCCTGCGCCCCGCACAGGACGCGCTGGGCGAATTCAACGACGAAGCCGTGGCGCTCGCGCTCTACCGCGAAGCCACGGCGCGCGATGCGCGCGCATGGTTCGCCGTCGGGTGGTTCAGCGCGCGCCACGCGGCGGGCGCGAAGGCCTGCCGCAAGGCACTGGGCCGGATCGGGAAGGCGCCGCGGTTCTGGAAGAAGCGCAGCTAGTCGCGGAGGTCCAAGCTCAGCTGAGTACCTGGCAGCGATGGATCAATGCCGCGCTTTGCCAACTTGTGAGCTACGGATCCGGACGCCCATGAAAACAGGCCCATCCATGAGAGCCACAGGGCGAACGCAATCAACATGACCAGCGACCATCGCTGCTCGCTCAATGCCTTTTTCACGAACTCGGCCATGCCATCCGATTTCAGAATGCCGCAAAGAATGTTGACTTCCTGTTCGCTGAACGACGTGCGCGCTGAATTCGCACTTGCAGCTTGTGAGCAATCGCCGGCTCTCAATGCCGCAGCGCCGAGAGGCCAAGCAGACTTCATCTCAGTTGGACTTGCCCAGAAAGATCGCTGCGTGCTTTTCAGCGTGAGGAGCGTCTGAGAGGAGAAGAGACTTGTCACACAGACGAAGCCGATCGCGACTACGAAAAAAAGCCAGACCAGCCTCAAAGTTTGCGAAAAACGCGACGGCAGCTTGTGAACCCGGACTTGACGAAGCTCCGCATCAAAGAGTTCTCCGCACATGCTCAGCGTGCGCATCTGCACTCCGTTCAGCTTCGTCCATTCAATGAGTTGATGCGCTTCTTTCAAGCTGGCGACGGGCACGCCGGCAAACATGCGAAAGGAGATCAGGCTTGTCTGCTCATCAACAAATGCGCGCACCTGCGGATCGGAAATTTCCTGTTTCCCATGAACTAGCTGCCACAAGCGGTTCAGAAGGACATGGCGCGACTCGGTGCGCCACACCACCCAAAGGAAAGCCACCCCGATAAGCAGGGGCGCGACGACGCCGAAAACACTGGAGATGTTGGAGGCGTTCGGGAAATCCATGACCCGGCTACAGGTCAGTGATGGTGCCCATGCACACCATGCACGTGCCGATGCTCGATCTCCACCGGCAGCGCCGCGCGCACGTCCGTCACCTGGAGGCTGAACTTCAGCGCCTTGCCGGCCCAGGGGTGGTTGCCGTCCAGCAGCACGACCGGGCCCTTGATCTTCATCACGGTGAAGAGGTGCTCGGTGCCATCGTCGAGCCGCCCCTCGAGTTGCCCGCCCACCTTCACGCCCGGCGGGAATTCGGACTTGGGGATGCTGCGCACCAGCGACTCGTCGCGCAGGCCGAAGGCGTCTTCGGGCGCCAGGTTCAGCGTGGTCTGGAAGCCCTTTTCCTTGCCATCGAGCGCTTCCTCGATCTTGGGCAGCGTGTTCTCGTAGCCGCCATGCAGGTAGGCCATCGGCTCGGGGCTGGCTTCGATGAGCTTGCCCTGGGCGTCGGCGACCTTGTACTTGAGGGTGACGACTGTGTCTTTTTCGATTTTCATGGGGGGCGATTCTCCCGCAGGGGCGAAGCGGCCGCACACGGCTGTCGAGCGCCCTCGTGGGGAAGCATGGCATGGACTTTGCATGGATAGTACAACTCCCGATTGTCGATTGTTCGACAATCCATACCATTGCATGCCATGACAGCCGCCCCGCCGCCCGTTCTCCGCATCCAGGCCCTGCACAAGCGCTACGGCAGCCACCACGTGCTGCGCGGCATCGACCTCGACGTGCTGCCCGGCGACCGCATCGCCATCATCGGTTCGAGCGGTTCTGGCAAAAGCACGCTGCTGCGCTGCCTCAACTTCATGGAAGTGCCTTCCGCCGGGCAGGTGGTCCTCAAGGGACGCGCCGTGGGCCGGCCCGTGCCGGGTTCCGACACGCTGCGCTATGGCGAGGCCGAGCTCAGCGAGGTGCGCAAGCAGGTCGGCATGGTGTTCCAGCAGTTCAACCTGTTCCCGCATATGACGGTGCTGCAGAACGTCATGGAGGGGCTGGTGACCGTCAAGCGCCTGCCCGCGGCAGAGGCCCGCGAGCGCGCGCTGGCCGAAATCGCCAAGGTGGGGCTCGCGGAAAAAGCCGCCGCCTACCCGGGCCACCTGTCCGGCGGCCAGCAGCAGCGCGTCGCCATCGCCCGCGCGCTGGCCATGGAGCCCGAGGTGCTGCTGTTCGACGAGCCCACCTCCTCGCTCGATCCCGAGCTGGTCGGCGAGGTGCTCGGCACCATCCGCGCGCTGGCCGACGAAGGCCGGACCATGCTGCTCGTGACGCACGAACTCGGCTTTGCCTATCACTTTGCCAACAAGGTGGTGTTCCTCGCCGACGGGCTGCTGCACGAGAGCGGCACGCCCGACGAGGTGCTCAAGCACCCGAAGCAGGAGCGCACGCAGCGCTTCATCGAGCGCTTCACCGCCTTCCACTTCTGATCCCAGGACCCTCATTCATATGCACGCCGACAGCGCCCCCTCGAAGACCAGTTCCCAGGCCTACGCCCCCGATGCACGCAACGACGCAGTGCTCGTCTACGTGAACGGGCAGTTCGTGCCGCGCCACCAGGCGGTGGTGTCGGTGTTCGACGCCGGCTACGTGTGCGGCGACGGCGTGTGGGAGGGCGTGCGCCTGGTCGACGGCCGCATCGTGTCCTTCGACGCCCACATCGAGCGCATGTACGAGGGCGCGAAGTCGATCGCGCTGGACATCGGCATGACCCGGGCGCAGATGAAGCAGGTGGTCGTCGACACCTTCCTGCGCAACGGCATGCGCGACGGCGCGCACGCCCGGCTCATGGTCACGCGCGGCGTCAAGAAAACGCCCAACCAGGACCCGCGCTTCATCATCGGCGGCGCCACCGTGGTGTGCGTGGCCGAGCACAAGGTGGTCACGCCGGAGGCCAAGCGCAACGGCCTGAAGCTCTTCACCTCGACCTTGCGCTGCAGCGGGCCGGACGTGTTCGACCTGCGGCTCAATTCGCACAGCCGCCTCAACCTGATCCAGGCCCTGATCCAGGCCATCCAGGCCGGCGCGGACGAGGCGCTGATGCTCGACCCCCACGGCTTCGTCTCGAGCTGCAATTCCACCAACTTCTTCGCGGTGCGGGGCGGCGCGCTGTGGACCTCGTCGGGGCGCTACTGCTTCAACGGCATCACGCGCGCCACCGTGGTGCGGCTCGCACGCGAGGCGGGCATCCCGGTGCACGAGGGCGACTTCACGCTGGCCGAGGTCTACGCGGCCGACGAGGCCTTCGTCACCGGCACGCTGGCCGGCCTCACGCCGGTGTCGTCGGTCGACGGCCGTGCGCTGGCGCCGCTCGGCCCGCTCACGCAGCGGCTCGACGCGCTCTACCGCGCCTACATCGCGAGCGCGAACGAGGCCCATGGCGCGCTGCCCGCGGCCGCCTGAACGTCGCAACGCCCCCTTCAACTTCACAGTCCACGGAAAGCCCATCCCATGAACGCCACCACTCCCTTCCAGCGCCTGCGCCGTGCCGTCGCCCTGGCGCTCGCCGCCTCCCTGTCGCTCGGCAGCCTTGCCGCCGGCGCGCAGACCCACACGCTGCAGAAGATCAAGCAGAGCGGCGAGCTGCGCATCGGCGTCGCGCCCGGCGATCCGTGGTACTTCCGCGATCCCGCCTCGGGCACCTGGACCGGGCTCGGCGTGCTGCTCGGCGAACAGGTCGCCAAGGAGATGGGCGTGAAGATGACGCCGGTCGAAACCACCTGGGGCAACAGCGTGGCGGCGCTGCAGGCCGGGCAGATCGATGCCATGTTCGTGCTCGACGCCACCGAGGAGCGCAAGAAGGCGATCGACTTTCCGGCCAGCCCGCTGCTCTGGTATGCGCAGGGCGTGCTCGCCAAGGACGGCCTCGTCGCCAAGAACTGGGCCGACCTCGACAAGCCCGAAGTGCGCATCGGCGTGGCGCTCGGCACGGCGACCGACCGCGACCTGACCACCCGCCTGCCGAAGGCGAAGATCGAGCGCTTCACCAACACCGACGAGACCGTGGCGGCCTTCATGTCGGGCCGCGTCGACGCGATCGGCTTCTATCACCCGGCGCTGGTCATTGCGTACTCGAAAATCCGCAAGGGCAAGGTGCAGGTGCCGCAGCCGGTCGTCGCGCTGCCGACCAGCGTGGGCATCCGGCGTGAGGCCGATGCGGGCTTTCGCAACCAGCTCGACGGTTTAATCGGCAAGCTCTATGCCTCGGGCCAGACGCAGGCGCTGTACGGCCAGTACCTCAAGACCAAGGGCATCGACCCGGCCACCGTGCCCGGCGTGATGAAGGAAACGCTCGGCCAGTAGGCCGGGCCGCATCGAACCGGCGGGCGGGCGCACATGAACTACGAATGGGACTTCAGCGGCGTCTGGGCGCACCGCGACATGCTCCTGGCGGGCTTCCTCGGCACGATGAAGATCGCCGCCGTCGCCATCGCGCTGGGCGTGGTGTTCGGCGTCGTGCTCGCGGCCCTGCGGCTGTCGGGCAGGACGTGGCTCGCCAGGCCCGCGCTGTGGGTGATCGAGTTCTATCGCAACACGCCGCCGCTGGTGCATTTCTTCTGGGCCTTCTACGCATTGCCGGTGCTCATCGGCGTGAGCCTGGACCCGTACGCGGCGGCGGTCATCGCGCTGTCGACGCAGTCGGGCGCGTTCTTCGCCGAGGTGTTCCGCGGCGGCCTGGTGTCGATCGAGCGCGGGCAGTGGGAAGCGGCGCGCGCCGTCGGCATGCGCTCGCACCAGGCCTTGCGCCGCGTGGTGCTGCCGCAGGCGCTCGCGCGCATGCTGCCGCCGTTCATCGAGCGTTCGTTCGAACTCATCAAGACCACCGCGCTGGCCTCCACGCTGGCCTACTCCGACCTGCTCTACCAGGCCATGCAGCTCAACTCGATCACCTTCCGGCCGCTGGAGGTGTACACGGTGGTCGCAGCCATCTTCTTCCTGGCGCTGTTCTCGCTGAGCCTCGTCGCACGCGTGGCCGAGCATCGCCTGGCCATTTCCACCCGCGCCGCAGGACACTGACGATGGACTTCACCTGGGACTTCTCGGCCGTGCTGCAGCACTGGCCCGTGCTGCTCAAGGGCGTGGGCGTCACGGCCGGCCTGTGGGCCGTCGCCTTTCCCTCGGCCATGGCGATCGGCCTGCTGATTGCGCTGGGCGCGCGCTCGAAAAGCCGCCTCGTGGGCGCCGCGACGCGCGGCTACATGGAACTGTTCCGCAACATCCCGATCCTGATCCAGCTGGTGTGGTTCTTCTACGCGTTTCCGATCCTCACGGGCTGGCAGCTCACGCCCTACGTGGCGGCGCTGCTGGCGCTTTCGCTCAATGCATCGGCCTATTGCTCGGAGATCTTCCGCGGCGGCATCGCCTCGCTGCCGGCGGGCCAGTGGGAAGGCGCGCGCGCCCTGGGCATGCGGCGCGTGCAGGTGCTGCGCCGCGTGGTGCTGCCGCAGGTGCTCAAGCGCATGCTGCCGGCCTTCACCAACCGCGGCATCGAGCTGGCGAAGAACACGTCCATCGCGTCCGTCATCGCGGTGCACGAGCTCATGTACCAGGGCCGCGCGCTGAGCGCCGCCTACTACCGGCCGCTGGAAATCCTGACGGCCGTGGCCGTGGTGTACTTCGTGCTCATCTACCCTGGCGCCTATGCCGCAAGCCGCCTCGAAAAGCGCCTTGCCCTGCGCAGCCATTGACGTCCACCGCCCACGCCCCGACACCCGACCCGCCGCGATGAAGACCCTCCCCGATTTCGCCCCCGCCCCCTCGGCCACGCGGCGCGACTACGTGGCGCAGGCCCTGCGCGACGCCATCCTCACCGGCAGGATCGCGCCCGGCACGCAGCTGGTCGAGAGCCACTTCGCCACCCAGTTCGGCGTCAGCCGCGGCCTGCTGCGCGAGGCGATCCGCGAGCTCATCGAGACCGGCCTGCTCGTGAACAAGCCCTACGCCGGCACCTACGTGACCGACATCAGCGAGGAAACCATGAGCGACGTGTACGAGGTGCGCCGCATCATGGAAAGGCAGGCGTTCATCCGCCTGTGGCCGCAGCGCGACGAAGCCTTTCGCGCCGAGATGACCGCGCGCTACGAGGCATTGGCCGAAGCCGCTTCCAGCAGCGAGCTGCATCGCGAGAGCGCGGCGGAGGCCCACTTCCACGGCCTGGTCTACGAGCGCTGCGGCAATCAGCTGCTGCTCGACGTCTGGCACCAGATGACGCAGAAGATCCAGCTCGGCTTTGCGGTGTGCCGCCTGACCCATGCGCCCAAGCCCGACTTCGCGGAGAACCACCACCTGTTCCTCGAGCTGGCCATCGGCAGCGACCTCAACGCGATGCTCGAGGAGCTCGATGCGCACCTGCTGCGCGGCCTGTCGACCATTCGGCACGCGCTGCGCAACACGGCCCCGCGCGGCTGAGCATGGGTCATGAAACCCGTTATTCGGTGCGCAGCATCTCCGGCAGCGCCTCCACCGCGCTGAGCTTCTCCATCACCATCCCGATGAACGCCGACACCGCCAGCGGCAGGTGCTTGCGGCTCGGGTAGAGCACGCTCAGCCCCTGCCCGGTGCGCTGGTACTGCGGCAGCACCGGCACCAGCCGGCCGGCCTCCAGGTCGAGCCGGGCCATGGTGGGCGGCAGCAGCGCGATGCCAAGGCCGGCGAGCGCGGCCTTGCGCAGCGCCTGCGCGGTGTTGCCGCTGAAGCGGCCCCCAACCTGCACTTCTTCTTCCGCGCCGCCGGGGCCGGCCAGGCGCCAGAGGGCGCGGCCGCTCGGATGGGGCGAGGTCACGCAGTCGTGCTCCGCCAGCTCCTGCAGGGTGGCGGGCGCGCCGCGCGCGGCGATGTAGGCGGGGCTCGCGACCATGCCGTCGGTCCGGGCGCCCAGGAGCTTGCGGCCGACGTAGCCGGAGTCGGGCAGCGCGCCGCCGCGGAATGCGATGTCGATCTGCTCGGCGATCAGGTCGGCCCTGGCGTCGCTGAGTACGAAGTCGACGCGCACCAGCGGGTGCGCGGCCAGGAAGCCGGCCACCCACTCCATCGGGAAGAAGTCGAAGAAATCGGCCGTCGCCGCCACGCGCACCAGGCCGCTGGGCTGCTGGCTGCCGGTGATCAGCGCCTGCCCGGCCTCGACCAGCCCGTCGACCGCGCCCGCGCAGCGCTCGTGGAACGCCCGGCCCGCGCTGGTCAGCGTGAGCCTGCGGGTGGAGCGCTGCATCAGCCGCGTGCCCAGCTGCGCCTCGAGCTGCTGGATGCGCCGGCTCACGGTGTTGGGCGGCAGGCCCAGCCGGCGCGCCGCCCCGGCAAAGCTGCCGTGGCGCACCACCTGCACGAACATGGCGATGTCGTTGAGGTCGAGCATGGCGGATTCCTTCTTTTGATGGACGAGTGCAATCCGATTCTACCGTCTAGTCGACCAATGGGGGCCGCCCTAACCTTGTGCCCATGACTTCCACATCCCTCACTTCCACTTCCACCACAACCCAGCGCCGCATCGTCTGGGGCGTCCGCATTCTTCTGGCGCTGGCCTTCGGTGCCGCCGGCCTCGCCAAGCTGGCCGGCGTGCCGCAGATGGTCCAGGTGTTCGAGGCGGTGGGCTTCGGCCAGTGCTTCCGCTACCTGACGGGCGTGGTCGAGGTCGGCGGCGCGGTGCTGCTGCTGGTGCCGGCGACCGGCTTCGTCGGCGGCCTGTTGCTGGCCGCGACCATGGCCGGCGCCGTGGCCACGCACCTCGTGCTGATCGGCGGCAGCCCCGCGCCGGCCGTGGTGCTCCTGCTGCTGTCGGCCTTCGTGGCGTGGCGCCTGCGCCCGGTGCCGGCGGCCAGCGCCGCCTGATCTTTCTTTCTTCTTCCATCGGTTAAGGAGCTTCCCATGACCACCGCCGTTGCCACCACCATCACCACCGAAGCCCGCGCCATCGTCTACCGCACGCGCGGCTCCCAGCACGGGCCGATCACGCGGCTCATGAGCCCGGGCGACCTGGGCGAATTCCTCAAGCCCTTCGTGTTCCTCGACCTCTTCGGCTTCGACACTTCGGGCGGCCGCAAGGGCTTCGGCATGCACCCGCATTCGGGCATTGCCACGCTGACCTGGCTGATCGAAGGCGACACGCGGTACGAAGACACGACCGGCGAACAGGGCGTGCTGCCGGCCGGCGGCGTCGAGTGGATGCGCGCCGGCAACGGCGTGTGGCACGACGGCGCGCCCGCGCCGGACACGAAGCGCGTGCAGGGCTTCCAGCTCTGGTTGGCCCTGCCGGCCTCGGAAGAAAACGCGCCGGCGCAGAGCATCTACCTCGCGCCCTCGCAGGTGCCGCGGGAAGGCCCGGCGCGCGTGCTGCTCGGGCGCCACGGCGCGGCGCAAAGCCCCATTCCGGCCCCGGCGCCGATCAACTACCTGGCCGTGCAGCTGAAGGACGGCGAGCACTGGCGCTACACGCCGCCGGCCGGCCACACGGTGGGCTGGATCGCGGTCGACGCGGGCCGGCTCGATGCGGGCGGCGGCGAACCGGTCGCCGCCGGCGAGCTGGCGGTGTTCGAGGAATCGGGCGCGGCCATCGGCTTCGTGGCCCAAGGCGACACCTCCTTCGTGCTGGGCTCGGCCGCGAAGCATCCGCATGAACTGGTGATGGGGCACTACTCGGTGCACACCAGCAAGGCGGCGCTCGAGCAGGGCGAGGCCGAGATCCGCCGCATCGGTGCGCGGCTGCGAGAGGAAGGCCGGCTGCGCTGAAGAGGGCACTTTCCCGCTGCACCCTGGTGCATCCGGCGCCTTCATGGCGCAGCCATGCCGCCCCAAAGGCACCGTCCGGCCCCACGCGCCGCGCGCACTTTCTCCAGTGCGCGCGGCGTTTTTCCTGGCGCCCGCCCTTCGCCGGCGCGCCTTTGCGCACTTCCAGCCGCCTCACCAAGGGCTTACCCCATCACGCAGGCCTGCATATTGCTTAAGACTGTCGTCGGTTGACTGTCGACAGTTTGCGCAGTCGATCCGATGAACCCCGAACATGGCGCCGGCGGCCTCCCGCCGGGCCTGAAAAAGGAGCGCGACATGCAATTGCAGGCAGTGGGCCGCCAGGCCCCATCCGTTTCCGATGCCGAGCGCCAGGTGCGCGAAGACCTGGCCGCCGCCTACCGGCTGGTGGCGCACTACGGCATGGACGACAGCATCTACACGCACATCTCCGCGCGCGTGCCGGGCACCGAAGACCAGTTCCTGATCAACCCCTTCGGCATGCTGTTCAAGGACATCACGGCCTCGTCGCTGGTGAAGATCGACCTGGAGGGGCGCATCCTCGACGACTCGCCCTGGGACGTGAACCCGGCCGGCTTCACCATCCACAGCGCGGTGCATTCGGCGCGCCACGACGCGGCCTGCGTGCTGCACACGCACACGGTGGCGGGCGTGGCGGTGTCGTCGCTGGCGGGCGGGCTGCAGCCCTGCAACCAGTGGGCGCTGCAGTTCTACAACCGCGTGGTCTATCACGACTTCGAGGGCATCGCGCTGGACGCCGATGAGCGCGAGCGCCTGGTGGCCGACCTGGGCCCGACGGCGCGTGCGCTGATCCTGCGCAACCACGGCCTGGTCACGCTCGGGCGCACGGTGCCCGAGGCCTTCATCCTCATGCTGAACCTGGAACGCGCCTGCCGCGTGCAGGTGGCCATCCAGTCGAGCGGCCTGCCGGTGTATCCGGTGCCGGCCGAGGTCTGCGAAAAGACCGCGCAGCAGTACGAAAGCGGCGACAGCGTGCGCCAGCCGGGCCAGCCCGACCCCAACGCGCGCGAGTGGCGCGCACTGCTGCAGCGCATCGATCCGCTTCCCGCCACCTCGTACCGCGACTGAGCGCGGCGGTGCCGCCATTGCCGGCGCCCGCGTTCTTTCGTTCCCGTTTCTTCGTCCCCACCCGCTCGCACAGAGCCACAAGGAGTTTCCGCACATGAAACGTCGCAACCTCATCCAGATGGGCGCCGCCTCGGCCGCCGGATTGACGCTGGCGGGTGTCCCGCTGCACCTGCTCGCGCAAGGCAAGAAGGGCGGCGTGATCAACGCCGTGGTGCAGCCGGAGCCGCCGGGCCTGATGCTGGGCATCACGCAGAACGGCCCCACGCAGATGATCTCGGGCAACATCTACGAGGGCCTGCTGCGCTACGACGAGAAGATCAACCCGCTGCCCTCGCTGGCCACCTCGTGGACCGTCAACAAGGAAGGCACGCTCTACACCTTCAAGCTCAAGCCCGGCGTCACGTGGCACGACGGCAAGCCCTTCACCTCGGCCGACGTGGTGTTCTCGGCCGACGTGTTCCTGCGCAAGACGCATGCGCGCCTGCGCGCCAACCTGGCGGCGGTGGAAAGCATCAAGGCCGTCGATCCGCTCACGGTCGAGTTCAAGCTCAAGTACCCCTTCGGCCCCTTCATCGGCATCTTCGAGGTCGGCAGCATGCCGATGATCCCGAAGCACATCTACGAGGGCACCGAGTTCGCGACCAACCCGGCCAATGCCACGCCCATCGGCACCGGGCCGTTCAAGTTCAAGGAATGGGTCAAGGGCTCGTACATCCAGCTCGTGGCCAACGACAAGTACCACGTCAAGGACGTGCCGCTGGTCGAGAGCGTGTACTTCCACATCATTCCCGATGCGGCCTCGCGCGCGGCGGCCTTCGAGTCGGGCAAGGTCGACCTGGTGCCGGGCGGCGCGGTCGAATACTTCGACGTGCTGCGGCTTTCCAAGCTGCCGGGCGCGGCGGTCACCACCAAGGGCTGGGAGTTCTTCGCGCCGCATTCGTGGCTGTGGCTCAACAACCGCAAGGCGCCGATGGACAAGCTCAAGTTCCGCCAGGCCGTGATGTACGCGATCGACCGCGAAGCCATGGCCAAGATCGCCTGGCAGGGCTTCGCCAAGCCGGCGACCGGGCCGTTCAACAGCAACATCAAGTTCCACAGCACCGACGTCGCCAAGTACCCGCGCAACGTGGCCACCGCCAAGAAGCTGCTCGAAGAAGCCGGCTACAAGGGCGAGACGCTGCGCCTGCTGCCGCTGCCCTACGGCGAGACCTGGGCCCGTTCGGCCGAGATCCTGCGCCAGAACCTCGCGCAGGCCGGCATCAAGGTCGAGCTCGTGGCCACCGACGTGGCCGGCTGGAACCAGAAGCTCAACGAGTGGGACTACGACCTTGCCTTCACCTACGTCTACCAGTACGGCGACCCGGCGCTCGGCGTGGCGCGCAACTACACCACCGGCAACATCGCCAAGGGCTCGCCCTTCAACAACGTCGAGGGCTACTCGAACCCGAAGGTCGACGAGCTGTTCGATGCCGGCGCCAAGGAGAGCGATCCCGAGAAGCGCAAGGCCATTTACCTGCAGGTGCAGAAGATCCTGCTCGACGAAGTGCCCGTGGCCTGGCTGCACGAGCTCAACTTTCCGACGCTGTACCGCACCAAGCTGAACAACATCATCAGCTCGGGCATCGGCCTGAACGACAGCCTGGGCACCGCGACGCTCGCATGACGGCCGGCCCGCAGCACATGCAACGCAACAGGAGCCGCCGATGAAACGTACGCAGTTCATGCTGGGCCGCGTGATGCAGGGCCTGCTCGCGATCCTGCTGATCGCCACGGTCAACTTCATGCTGGTGCGCGCGGCGCCGGGCGATCCGGTGTCGGTGCTGGCGGGCGAGGCGGGCGCGTCCGATCCGCAGTTCGTGGCGCAGCTGCGCGCGCAGTTCGGGCTCGACCAGCCGATCACGACGCAGCTCGCCACCTACGTCGGCAAGGTGGTGCGGCTCGACCTGGGCTTCTCGTACCGGCAGCAGCAGCCGGTGCTGAAGCTCATCATGGACCGGCTGCCGGCCACGCTGCTGCTCACCGGCACGGCGTTTGCGCTGTCGCTGCTGTTCGGCATCACGCTCGGGGCGCTGGCCGCGCGGCGCGCCGGCAGCTGGGTCGACAGCTCGATCACCGTGGTCGCGCTCATCTTCTATGCCACGCCGCTCTACTGGCTCGCGCTGATGGCGGTGCTGGTGTTCACGGTGCAGCTCGACTGGCTGCCGGGCTTCGGCTTCAGCACCGTGGGCTCCGGCGCCACCGGCCTCGCGCTGGCCTGGGACATCGCGGGCCACCTGGTGCTGCCGGCGCTGACGCTCGCGCTCTTCTACATGGCGGTGTATGCGCGCATGACGCGCGCCGCCATGCTCGAGGTGGCGCAGATGGACTTCGTGAAGACCGCGCGCGCCAAGGGCGTGAAGCCCGGCCGCATCCTGCGCGCGCACGTGCTGCGCAACGCGCTGCTGCCGGTGGTCACGCTCGCGGGCATCCAGGCCGGCGGAATGATCGGCGGCGCGGTGCTGACCGAGACCGTGTTCGCCTGGCCCGGCATCGGCCGCCTGATGTTCGACGCGCTGCTGCAGCGCGACTACAACCTGCTGCTCGGCGCCTTCCTTGTGACCGCGGCCATGGCCGTGCTGTTCAACCTCATCACCGACCTCGTCTACACGCTGGTCGATCCCCGGATCGAGCTATGACCCTGCTGCAAAGTCCATTCTGGCGGCGCTTCTGCCGCAACAAGGGCGCCGTGCTCGGCATGGCCGTGCTGGTGCTGGTGGCCGTCGTCGCCCTCATCGGTCCGTGGGTCGCGACCAACGATCCGTGGAACATGGTCGAGCAGCCCTTCGTGCGGCCGTGGACCGAGCCGGGCTTTGCGCTCGGCACCGACACGCTGGGCCGCGACATCCTCTCGGGCGTGATCTACGGCGCGCGCATCTCGCTGTTGATCGGGCTGGTGTCGACCGTGGTCGCGCTGCTGATCGGCGTGACGCTCGGCGCCATTGCCGGCTACTTCGGCGGCTGGATCGACGCGGCGCTGATGCGCTTCACCGAGCTGTTCCAGGCGGTGCCGAGCTTCGCGCTCGCGATCGTGCTGGTGGCGATCTTCCAGCCTTCGGTGAATTCGATCGTGGTGGCGATTGCCATCGTCTCGTGGCCGCCGGTGGCGCGGCTGGTGCGCAGCGAATTCCTCACGCTGCGCCAGCGCGACTTCGTGCAGGCCGCGCTGCTCGCGGGCCAGTCGACGCCGCGCATCATCCTGACGCAGATATTGCCCAACGCCATGTCGCCCATCATCGTGATGGCCTCGCTCATGACGGCCACGGCCATCCTGCTGGAGTCGAGCCTGAGCTTCCTCGGCCTCGGCGACCCGAACCAGATGAGCTGGGGCTACATGGTGGGCGCCGCACGCACCGTGCTGCGCCAGGCTTGGTGGATGGCGCTGTTCCCGGGCCTGGCCATCGTGCTGACGGTGCTTGCGCTCAACCTGGTGGGCGAAGGCCTGAGCGACGGGCTCAACACGCGGCTCGACGGGAGGGGCAAATGAGCGCCACCGTCACGCCCATGAAGCCGGTGCAGCCGGTGCTCGATGTCGTCAACCTCGGCATCCGCCTGCCCAGGGGCGCGGACCGCGCGCTGGCCGTCGACGGCGCCACGCTGTCGGTGCTGCCGGGCCAGACGCTGTGCGTGGTCGGCGAATCGGGCTCGGGCAAGTCGATGATCGCCAACGCCGTGATGGGCCTGCTGCCGCGCCCGCATGTGGAGCCCGTGGCCGGGCAGATCCTGTTCGAGGGCCGCGACCTGCTGCAGCTCAGCGAGCCGCAGATGCGCGAGCTGCGCGGACGCCGCATCGGCATGGTGTTCCAGGAGCCGATGACGGCGCTCAACCCGGTGATGCGTATCGGCGAGCAGATCGGCGAAGTCTTCGATGCGCACGGCAGCGTGCCCGCGGCCGAGAAGCGGCGGCGCATCCTGGCCGCGCTGGCCGACGTGGGCCTGCCCGATCCGGAGCTGCTGATCGACGCCTATCCGTTCCGCCTCTCGGGCGGCCAGCGCCAGCGCGTGATGATCGCCTGCGCGCTGGTGCTCGAGCCCGTGCTGCTGATCGCCGACGAGCCGACCACCGCGCTCGACGTGACCACGCAGGCACAGATCCTCGCGCTGATCCGCGAGCTGCAGCAGCGCCGCGGCACGGCGGTGTTGTTCATCACGCACGACTTCGGCGTGGTTTCGGAAATTGCCGACCACGTGGTCGTGATGCAGACCGGCCAGGTGGTCGAGGCCGGGCCGGTGCGCCAGGTACTCGATGCGCCGCAGCACCCCTACACGCGCAAGCTCATCGCCGCCATTCCCACCGGCACTGCCGAGCGCGACACGCCAAGCGGCGAGGTGGTGCGCGTGCTGCAGGTGCAGGACCTGTGCAAGACCTACAGCTCGGGCAACGGCCTCTTCAAGCGCGGCCGCTCGGTGCAGGCCGCAAAGAACGTCAGCTTCGAACTGCGCCGCGGCGAAACGCTGGGGCTGGTCGGTGAATCGGGCTCGGGCAAGTCGAGCGTGGGCCGCTGCCTGGTGGGGCTCTCGCCGTTCGACAGCGGCCGCATCCTCTTCAAGGGCCGCAGCCTGTCGCAGGGGCCGGCCTTCCGGCGCGAGGCCGCGGGCAAGATCCAGATGGTGTTCCAGGACCCGTACGCATCGCTCAACCCGCGCCACCGCGTGGGCGCGGCCATCGCAGGCGGACCGATCGCGCAGGGCGTGGGCAAGGCCGAAGCCATGGCGCGCGCGATGGAGCTGCTGAAGCTCGTGGGCCTGGGCGCCGACGCGGCCGAGCGCTACCCGCACGAGTTCTCGGGCGGGCAGCGCCAGCGCATCGGCATTGCGCGCGCGCTGGCCATGCAGCCCGAACTGCTGGTGGCCGACGAGCCGGTGTCGGCGCTCGACGTGTCGGTGCAGGCGCAGGTGCTCGAGCTCTTCGCGCAGGTGCGCGAGCAGTTCCAGCTTGCCATGGTCTTCATCACGCACGACCTGCGCGTGGCCGGCCAGATGTGCGACCACATCGCGGTGATGCAGCGCGGCGAGGTCGTCGAATACGGCGAGACGCACAAGGTGCTCGGCGACCCGAAGCACGCCTACACGCGCAAGCTGATCGAGGCGGTGCCGCGGTTGGTGTCCGCCGCGTCGCCGGCCGAGGCGCTGGTCGCGTGATGGCGCCGAAGGACGACATGCCCTGCGTGGCGATCCTGAGCGAGGTGCTGGACATGGAGTACCTCGCCGTGGCCTTCCGCGAGGCCCATCCGGGCATCGACCTGCGCCTGGGCGCGGAGCTCGGTGCGCTCGACCAGATCGACGCAGCCGTCTGCTGGTTTCCACCGCACGGCCTGCTCGCCCGGATGCCGAAGCTGCGGCTCGTGCAGTCGCTGGCCGCGGGCATCGAGCACATCACGGCCGATGCGCAGCTGCCGCGCCACCTGCCGCTGTGCCGCATCGTCGACACCGGCATGGCAGCCGGCATGAAGGCCTATGTCTCTTGGGCCGTGGTGCAGCAGCACCGCGGCATGCGCGCCTACGTTGCGAGTTCCGCGGCCCGCCGGTGGGAGGAGCAGCCGATCGTGTCGCCGCGCCACCACCGCGTGGGCATCGCGGGCCTGGGCACGCTGGGCATGGCCTGCGCCGAGGCGCTGGCCGCCATCGGCTACCCGGTGCGCGGCTGGAGCCGCAGCAAGAAAGAGGCGCTGCCGGCCGGCGTCGAGGGCTTCCACGGCACCGCGCAGCTCGATGAATTCCTCTCGGGCTGCGACACGCTGGTGTGCCTGCTGCCGCTCACCGCCGAGACGCACGGTTTTCTCGATGCCGCGCTGTTCGCCAGGCTGCCGCGCGGCGCGCACCTGATCAACGTCGGCCGCGGCGACCACCTGGTCGAGGCCGACCTGCAGCCGGCGCTCGATGCGGGCCAGCTCTCGGCGGCCACGCTCGATGCCTTCTCGCAGGAGCCGCTGCCGCCGGACCATCCGTTCTGGGGCGACCCGCGCATCCTCGTCACGCCGCACATCGCCACGCGCACCGACAGCCTCGTGATCGCGCGCCAGACGCTCGACAACCTTGCGTCGCTGCGCCAGGGCCGGCGCCCCGCCAACCAGGTCGACCTGGCGCGCGGCTATTGATCGAACTCCCTACACAACGGAACCGCCTTCATGAACGCCAGCACGCACGCAGAGAACGCCGCCAACGACATCGCCGCGCATCTGCATCCCTTCACCAACCTTGCGACGCATCCGCAGCTCGGCCCGCTGGTGATCCAGCGCGGCGATGGCATCTTCGTGGAGGACGACCAGGGCCGCCGCTATCTCGAGGCGATGTCGGGCCTGTGGTGCGCCTCGCTGGGCTTCAGCAACGCACGCCTCGCCAAGGCCGGCAGCGAAGCGCTGCACGGGCTGCCGTACTACCACACCTTCAACGGCCGCTCCAACCCGGCCGCCATCGCGCTGGCCGAAAAACTGCTCGCGCTGGCGCCGGTGCCGATGTCCAAGGTGTTCTTCGCCAACTCGGGTTCGGAGGCCAACGACTCCGCGGTCAAGCTGGTCTGGTACTACCACAACGCCATCGGCAAGCCTGAAAAGAAAAAGATCATCGCGCGCCGCAACGCGTACCACGGCGTCACCGTCGCGGCCGCGAGCCTGAGCGGCCTCGCGCCGAACCACCGCGACTTCGACCTGCCGATCGACCGCATCCTGCATGTCGACTGCCCGCACCATTTCCGCTATGCCGAAGCCGGCGAGAGCGAGCAAGACTTTGCGACGCGGCTGGCCGCTGCGCTCGAGCAGCGCATCCTCGACGAAGGCCCCGAGACGGTCGGCGCCTTCATCGCCGAGCCCGTGATGGGCGCGGGCGGCGTGCTGGTGCCGCCAGCCACCTACTTCGACAAGGTCCAGAAGGTGCTGGCCAGGTACGAGGTGCTGCTGATCGCCGACGAGGTGATCTGCGGCTTCGGCCGCACCGGCCAGATGTTCGGCTCCACCACCTTCGGCTTGAAGCCCGACATCCTGACCGCGGCCAAGGCGCTCTCGTCGGGCTATGTGCCGATCTCGGCCGTGATGGTCAACGAGAAGGTGCATGCGGCCGTGGCCGCCAACAGCGGCAAGATCGGCACCTTCGGCCACGGCTTCACCTACTCGGGCCATCCGGTGGCCTGCGCCATCGCGCTCGAGACGCTCAAGGTCTACGAAGACGAGAACATCCTCGCGCACGTGCAGTCGCTGGTGCCGCAATTCCAGAAAGGGCTGCAGAGTTACGCCGGGCGCAGGTACGTCGGCGAGGTGCGCGGCGTGGGGCTCATCGGCGCGATCGAGCTGTATGCCGACCCCGCCAGGCGCACGCCCTTCGATCCCGCGCAGAAGGCCGGCGCACGCCTCGCCGAACTCGCGCTGGCGCAGGGCCTCATCGTGCGCGCGATGGGCGACTCCATCGCCTTCTGCCCGCCGCTCATCATCACGGCCGAACAGGTCGACGACATGTTCGCGCGCTTCGGCCGCGCGATGGCGATCTTCGAAGAAAGCTTCGCGTGAAGGCCTTCTGCACGGACGAGAGTTTCCCGCGGGGCTTCCAGGCCGCGCGATGAGCACCGCCGCCACGGCTCTCGCACTGCACCCCGCGGGCTCCAGGCGCGCCGGCGTGGCGCTGTTCTTCTGCGCGCTGGTGGCCTTTGCTTCCTACGACGCGTTCTGCAAGTACATGCTGCAGTTCTACCCGGCGCCCTTCGTCAACGTGATGCGCTATGTCGCGGTGAGCGGCATTGCCTTGGCGATGCTGCTGCGCCATGGCGACCTGCGCATGTGGCGCACGCCGCACAAGCCCTTGCTGCTGCTGCGCGGGCTGATGCTCGCGACGGTGGCCACCTGCTTCATGACGGCGCTCATCTGGATGCCGCTGGCCGAGGCCACGGCTATCTACTTCACCGCGCCGCTGCTGATGGTGGCGCTGTCGCCGTGGCTCCTGGGCGAGCAGGTGCGGCGCAGCCGCTGGGTGGCCGTGACGGTCGGCTTCGGTGGCATGCTGCTGATCGTGCGGCCGGGCGCCGACCTGCCGCTGCTCGGCACGGTGCTGATGGCGGTGGCGGCCGTCTGCTACGCGATCTTCCAGCTGCTCACGCGGCGGCTCGCGGGCCTGGTCGCGGGGCCGGTGCAGTACGCCTGGACCGCGCTGGCCTGCTTCGTCGTCACGCTGCTGCCCGCGCCCTTCTTCCTGCCCGCCCACCCGCCGCCCTGGGGCGACGTGGCGCTGCTGCTCGCGGGCGGCGCCTGCAGCGCGGCGGCGCAGTGGCTGCTGCTGGCTGCCTTCGAGCGCGTCGAGGCCTCCACGCTGGCGCCGCTCAACTACTTCCAGCTGCTGCTGGCCGTGGCCTTCAGCACCTTCTGGTTCCGCCGGCCGCCCGACGCGATCGCGATGGCCGGCATTGCGCTGATCATGGCGGCGGGCATCTACCTGGCGCGCGCGGGGCGGGGCCTGAAGACCGCACCGGCCGCGCCAGATGCCATCCGGTGAAGAATCGCCCCTGGCGCACACCAATGACGAGACAAGCAACATGGCAATTTCCACAATTTCTCCTCCTCCTGCTGCTGCCGACGCGGCCCTGTTCGAATCGGTCGAGTCGACCGACCTCGTCGGGCTGGTCGAGGCCCAGCTGACGCGCGCCATCGTCGAAGGCCGCCTGGCGCCCGGCAGCCGCATCGTCGAGGCCGACATCGCGCGCCGCATGGGCGTGAGCCGCGCGCCGGTGCGCGAGGCGGCGCGGCGGCTCGAGCGCCAGGGCGTGCTGGTCGCCAAGCCGCGCCACGGCTTCGCGGTGCGGACCATCAGCGTGCAGGAGATCGACGACCTGTTCGAAGTGCGCCTGAGCCTGGAGCTCACTTCGATCGAGCTGGCCTGCCGCAAGGCCGACGACGCGGGCATCGCGCGCGTGCAGGCGCTGGTCGAGGCCATGGTGCGCGAGGCCAACACGCAGCCGCAGCACCACCGCATCGCCAACGACCTGGCGCTGCACACGCTGATCTGCGAGCTCTCGGGCAACGCGCACCTGCACCGCATCTTCATGAACACGCAGACCGAGATGCAGATGATCATCGCGCTGATCGACGCGGTCTACCACGACCCCACCGCCATGGCCGAGACCCACCGCCCCATCGTCGACGCCCTGGTGCGCCGCGACCCCGAGGCCGCCAAGGCCGCGATGCGCGTGCACCTGGAAGACGCCTGGCAGCACGTGCGCGCGCTGTTCGTGAAGCAGCACGGCGCCGCGCCTCATCCCGCCAATGCCTGAGACCGGAGAAACACACCGATGAAAGTCGTCTACAGCGACACCCACAAGGACCACGATCCGCAGCTGTTCATGGTGCGCGGCAAGCTCAAGCGCAGCAACGAGCAGCCCGAGCGCGCCTTCCGCCTGCTCGAGGCGGTGCAGCGCGAGGGCCACGAGATCGTTGCCCCGCGCGACTTCGGCGCCGGCCCGCGCGCCGCCATCCACACGCCCGAGTACCTGCGCTTTCTCGAGACCGCCTACGCGCGCTGGCAGCTGCTGGACGATCCGTCCGAAGAGGTGATGCCCAACATCCATCCCTTCCCGGGCCAGCCCTGCACCTACCCCGACAGCGTGGTCGGCCAGGCCGGCTTCCACATGGGCGACAACGCCTGCTCCATCGGCGCGCGCACCTGGGAGGCCGCCGTCGCCTCGGCCAACATGGCGACGCATGCCGCGCAGCTCGTTCGGGGTGGCGAGCGCGTGGCCTATGCGCTGTGCCGCCCGCCCGGCCACCACGCGTATGCCGATCGCGCCAACGGCTTCTGCTACCTCAACAACGTGGCCATTGCCGCGCAGTATCTGCGCGGCGTGCACGACCGCGTGGCCATCCTCGACATCGACGTGCACCACGGCAACGGCACGCAGGGCATCTTCTACCGCCGCGCCGACGTGCTGACCATCTCGCTGCACGGCGATCCGCGCAACTTCACGCCCTTCTTCATCGGCCACGCGCACGAGCGCGGCGAAGGCGAAGGCCTGGGCTACAACATCAACAAGCCGCTCGCGCTGGGCACCGACATCGACGGCTACCTGCCCGCGCTGCGCGATGCCTGCGACAGCATCCGCGCCTATGCGCCCGGCGCGCTGGTGGTGGCGCTGGGGCTCGACGCGCACGAGCGCGATCCCTACAAGGGCATGAAGATCCAGACCGCCGGCTTCGCCGTGCTGCTGGCCGAGATCGCGCGCCTGGGGCTGCCCACGGTGCTGGTGCAGGAGGGCGGCTATCTGTCCGACGACCTGGGGCCCAACATCGCGAGCGCGCTGCGCGGTTTCGAGAGCGCGGCATGACGATTGCAGAGTTCGCCGACACGCAGGTGCTCAGCGAAGCCTCGCCCGCGCTCGACGGCGCCTGGGTGCGCGAACTCGCACGCGAGCATTACGGCATCGAGGGCGAGATGAAGCCGCTGACCGGCGAGCGCGACCGCAACTACCGGCTCGAGCGCGCCGCCGACGGCGCCCGCTTCATGCTGAAGATCTCGCACCCGGCCGAGACCGCACTGGTCGCCGACTTCCAGACCCAGGCCCTGCTGCATCTCGCGGTCGTCGACCCGGGTCTTCCGGTGCAGCGCATCGTGCCGACGCAGGGCGGCGCCGCCTCTTTCGTCTGCGATCCGGGCGACGGCCTGCCGCGCGTGGTGCGCCTCTTCAGCTACCTGCCCGGCCTGCCGCTGCCCGAGGCGCCGCGCACGCCGCTGCAGCAGCAGAACCTCGCGCGCATGCTGGCGCGGCTCGACGTGGCGCTCGCGGGCTTCGACCATCCGGCGGGCGAACTGCCGCTGCCCTGGGACCTGCAGCGCGCCGACAGCGTGCGCGGCTTGCTCGCCCACATCGCCGAGCCGGAGCGCCGCGCGCTGGCCAGCGCCGCGCTCGACCGCTTCGAGCGCGATGCCAAGCCGGTGTTGCGCACGCTGCCCGCGCAGCCGATCCACAACGACTTCAACATCTACAACCTGCTGGTCGACCCGGCCGACACCGACCGCATTGCCGCGATCCTCGACTTCGGCGACATGGTGCGCGCGCCGTGCATCAACGACCTGGCCGTGGCCGCCGCCTACCAGGCCGGCACCGGCGACGATCCGCTCGCGGCCATCGTGCCGCTGGTGGCCGCGTACCACGCCGTGCGGCCGCTGTCGCCGGCCGAGGCCGGCGTGCTGTTCGACCTGATCACGGCGCGGCTCGTGATGGTGGTGGCCATCAGCGGCTGGCGCGCCGCGCGCTATCCCGAGAACGCGCCCTACCTGCTGCGCAACAACCCGCTGTCGTGGGCGCGGCTGCAGGCTTGCGAGCGCGTCGGCAGCGCCGCGGCGACAGCAGCCTTTCGCCGCGCGCTGAACCTCTGAGAGACCGCCCATGACTTCCCTCGCCCCTTCGACCCAGGCCCTGGTCGAGCGCCGCGCGCGCGTGCTCGGCCCGGCCTACCGCCTGTTCTACGAGACGCCGCTGCACCCGGTGCGTGGCGAAGGCGTGTGGCTGTACGACGCCGAGGGCCGGCCCCATCTCGACGCCTACAACAACGTCGCCTCGGTCGGCCATTGCCACCCGCACGTGGTCGAGGCCATCGCGCGCCAGGCCGGCGTGCTCAACACCCACACGCGCTACCTGCACGAAGGCGTGCTCGACTACGCCGAGCGGCTGCTCGCCACCCTGCCAGCCGAGCTCGCACACGCGATGTTCACCTGCACCGGCAGCGAGGCCAACGACTTGGCGATGCGCATCGCACGCTCGCACACCAGGGCCGAGGGACTGATCGTCACGCGCTTTGCGTACCACGGCGTCACCGCGTCGATCGCCGAGGCCTCGCCCTCGCTCGGCAAGTTCGTGCAGCTCGGCGATGCGGTGCGCACCGTGCCCGCGCCTGACAGCTACCGCACTGCGCCCGGCGAACTGGGTCGCGCGTTCGCGGATGGCGTGCGCGAGGCCATCGCGGACCTGAAGGCGCGCGGCATGCGCCCGGCCGCGCTGATGGTCGACACCGTGTTCTCGAGCGACGGCATCTTCACCGACCCGCCCGGCTTCATGGCCGAGGCGGTGGACGCGGTGCGCGAGGCCGGCGGCCTCTTCATTGCCGACGAGGTGCAGCCCGGCCTCGGCCGCACCGGCGACGCGTTCTGGGGCTTCCAGCGGCACGGCGTGGTGCCCGACATCGTCACCATGGGCAAGCCGCTGGGCGCCGGCCATCCGCTGGCCGGCCTCGCGGTGCGGCCCGAGGTGCTGGCCGCCTTCGGCCGCGAGTGCCGCTACTTCAACACCTTCGGCGGTAACCCGGTGTCGATGGCCGCGGGCATGGCGGTGCTCGACGTGGTCGAGCGCGAAGGCCTGATGGCCAACGCGCAGCGCGTCGGCAGCTACCTGCGTGCGCAGATCGCGAAGCTCGCCGAGCGCCATGCGCTGATCGGCGACGTGCGCGGCGCGGGCCTGTTCGTGGGCGTGGAGCTCGTCACCGACCGCCGCACCCGCACGCCCGCCACCGCGGAAACCGCGCGCATCGTCAATGGCCTGCGCGAGCGGCAGGTGCTGCTGAGCGCCACCGGCGAGCACGCCAACACGCTCAAGATCCGCCCGCCGCTGGTGTTTTCCGAAGCCCATGCCGACCTGCTGGCCGAGACGCTCGGCCAGGTGCTGGCCGGCCTCTGACCGGTTGCCCTTTTGCTGCCACGCATGGCGCCGCGCGCCGCCTTGCGCCAGAATCGTTCGCCCCCACGACCCTTGCCTGCCACCATGAACATCGTCGATTCCTTTGCCGCCCACGCCTCCCGCTTCGTCGATATCCGGCGCGACATCCATGCCCATCCCGAGCTCGGCTTCGAGGAGCACCGCACCTCCGAAAAGGTGGCGGGCCTGCTCGCCGAATGGGGCATCGAGGTGCACCGCGGCATTGCCGGCACCGGCCTGGTCGGCGTGCTGCGCAAGGGCACCAGTGCGCGCACCATCGGCCTGCGCGCCGACATGGACGCGCTGCCGCTGCACGAGGCCAACGAGTTCGCCCACAAGTCCACGCATGCGGGCCGCATGCACGCCTGCGGCCACGACGGCCACACCACCATGCTGCTGGCCGCCGCCTGGCACCTGTCGCAGCAGGGGCCCGATGACTTCGACGGCACCGTGCATTTCATCTTCCAGCCCGCCGAGGAGATGGGCAAGGCCGGCGCGAAGAAGATGATCCAGGACGGCCTGTTCGAGCGCTTTCCGTGCGACGCGGTCTTTGCGCTGCACAACTTCCCGGTCGGCGACGTGGGCCGCTTCGCGCTCAACGAGGGCGCGCTGATGGCTTCGAGCAACACCTACAAGATCACCATGCATGGGCGCGGCACGCACGCCTCGATGCCGCATACCGGCATCGACCCGGTGGCCGCGGTGGTCACGCTCGCACAGCAGCTGCAGACCATCGTGCCGCGCACCATTCCCAGCACCGAGCGCGCCCTGCTCGCGGTCACGCAGCTGCAGGGCTCGGATGCGCCCAACGTGATTCCCGACGTGGCCACGGTCGGCGGCACCATCCGCACCTTCTCCATCGAGGCCATCGACAAGATCGAGGCGCGCCTGCGCGAAGTGGCCGCCGGCGTGGCCGCGGCGCACGGCTGCACGGCCGAGGTTTTCTTCAACCGCTCCTCGCCGCCGGTGGTCAACCACCCGGCCGAAGCGCGCTTTGCCGCAAGCGTGATGCGCGAGGTGGTGGGCGACGACATGGTCACCGACAACTTTCCCGCCGTGATGGGCGCCGAAGACTTCGCCCACATGCTGCTCGCGCGGCCCGGCTGCTATGCCTTCCTCGGCAATGGCGACGGCGACCACCGGCTCGACGGCCACGGGCCCGGCCCTTGCATCATCCACAACACCTCGTTCGACTTCAACGACGAGATCATTCCGATCGGTGCCAGCTACTTCGTGAAGCTGGTGCAGCGCTGGCTGCCCTCTGGCGGCTGAGATCTTTCACTGCCAACGATGATGATGATGAAAGCGGCCACCTCGATGACCTCCTCCGTGTTCACCCGGCGTTCGCTCGCCGCCCTCGTGGCCGCCGCAACGCTCGGCGCGCTCGTGCCCGCGCATGCGCAACAACAACGCGTGATCCACATCGTCGTGCCCTTCGGCACCGGCGCGGTGCAGGACACGGTGGCGCGCGCCTTCAACGCCGAGCTGGGTGCGGCGCTCAATGCCAGCGCCATCGTCGAGAACCGCGCGGGCGCGGGCGGCACGGTGGGCGCGGCCGCGGTGGCCAAGGCGCCTGCGGACGGCAACACGCTGCTGCTCGCGGCTGCGAGCCACAACATCGCGGGCTTCCTGTACAGCAAGCTGTCCTACGACCCGCTGAAGGATTTCGTGGGCGTGGCCAACATCGGCAACGCGGGCTACGCGCTGGCCGTATCGAGCGGGCTCAACGTGTCGAGCACGGCGGACTTCATCAAGGAGGTCAAGGCCAATCCGGGCAAGTACAACTACGCCTCGGCCGGCAACGGCAGCGCCACGCACCTGGCGATGGCGTCGTTCCTTGCCAAGGCCGGGCTGCAGATGACGCACATCCCGACCAAGTCGACCGGCGAGGCGGTCAACGAGGTGCTCGCGGGCCGCGTGCAGGCGGTGATCTCGTCGAGCATCGGCGTGATGGGCTTCCAGGCCGATCCGCGCATGAAGCTGCTCGCGTCCACGGGCCAGGCGCGCAGCCCGTTCCTGCCAACCTTGCCGACGGTGGCCGAGAGCGGCCTGCCGGGCTACGCCTTCGATTCATGGATCGGCCTGCTCGCCCCGGCCGGCACGCCCAAGGCCGAGGTCGAGCGCCTCAACGCGGCAACCAACAAGGTGCTGTCCGATCCGGCGATCCAGGAGCGCTTCAAGCGCCTGGGCGTGGAGCCGCGCATGCAGAGCGCCGAAGAGTTCCAGAAGCTGCTGCGCGCGGACTGGGATGCAATGGGGGCGGTGGTCAAGGCTTCGGGGGCGAAGATCGACTGATCTTGTTCTTGGCGCTGTCGTTCTTGTCCGGGGCGCGTGCACAGGCCACCGGGTACTCCCCTCCGCGAATGTCCCCCGGCCTGCGGCCTCCTCCTTGATTTCGCTGCGGGGAGCACCCGATGCCCTGTGCACGAGGCACGCTGTCGGTTCGCGGCTGATCAACCAGTGCTCTGAACACGAGCACGCTGATGGGGTGCCTTGCGCAGCGAAATCAAGGAGGAGGCCGAAGGCCGGGGGACATTCGCGGAGCAAGGTACCCCGTCGGCGTGATCGCACCCTGAATAACGAATCCGCCTTCGCCCCGATATCACAGAAGAACCCAACCCGGAAGAGCGCCCACCCTACGCATATCTTGACGATATATCACTAATATATTTAAAGTAGGACCCTTCCCCACCGCACATCCAGGAGCGCTCACGTGACCCAACCCCGCTGGCAAGGCATCTTTCCCGCCATCACCACCAAGTTCCAGGCCGACGAAAGCATCGATGCCGAAGGCACCGCGCGGCACATCGACTTCCAGATCCGCAATGGCATCCACGGCCTCGTCACCTGCGGCTCGCTGGGCGAAGCCAGCACGCTCACGCTCGAAGAGAAGCTGCAGGTCGCCAAGATCGCGCTCGAAGCCGCCGACGGCCGCATCCCGGTGCTGGCCAATGTGTCGGAAACCAGCACGCGCGAGGCGCTGCGCTACGTGGACGGGGCCAACAAGCTCGGCGTCGCCGGCTTCATGGTGATGCCCTCGGTGATCTACGTGGCCGATGCGCGCGAAGCCATGCTCAATGTGCGCACCATCGCCAACGCGGCGCAAAAACCCATCATGGTCTACAACAACCCGGTGGCCTACCGGGTCGACCTGAAGCCCGAGCACATGCTGGAACTGGCGGACTGCGAATGGATCGCGGCCATCAAGGAAAGCTCGGACGACATCCGCCGCATCACCGACCTGCGCAACACGGTGGGCGACCGCTACCAGCTGTTCCTGGGCGTGGACGACCTGGCCTACGAAGGCCTGGCGCTGGGCTGCGACGGCCTCTTGGCCGGCGTGGGCTGCGCGTTCCCGCGCGAGACGGTGGCGCTGTACGACCTGATGAAGGCCGGCCGCTTCGCCGAGGCGCTGAAGCTCTACCAGTGGATGACGCCGATGCTGCACCTGGACGTGTCGACCAAGCTGGTGCAGAACCTCAAGCTGATCGACGTGCTGGTGGGCGTGGGCAGCGAGCACATGCGCCGCCCGCGGCTGCCGCTCATCGGCCAGGAGCGCGCCGCCATCGAGGCCATCGTGAAGAAGGCGCTGGCCACGCGGCCTGTGCAATACCAGTCGGTCGTGTCATAACGCGCGCTCTCACTTTTTTTCATCGTCCTTACCTGGGAACAAGCATGAAGTCCAAAGCACACATGATTCCGTTTCTCGGCCTCGTGGCGGCCATCGCCGTTGCAGGCCACGCGCATGCGCAGCAGGAGCAGGTCGTCAAGATCGGTCACAGCGGGCCGCTCTCGGGCCCCAATGCCTTCGCGGGCAAGGACAACGAAAACGGCGTGCGCCTGGCCATCGAGGAACTCAACGCGAAGAAGATTACCGTCGGCGGCAAGACGCTGAAGTTCGAGCTCGTGTCCGAAGACGATCAGTGCGACGCCAAGACCGGCGTCAGCGTGGCGCAGAAACTGGTGGACGACGGCGTCAAGTACGTGATGGGGCCGTACTGCTCGGGCGTGGCCATTCCGGCGTCGCGCATCTATGCCGACGGCGGCACCATGGTCTCCACCGTGGGCACCAACCCGAAGGTCACGCAGGGCGGCTACAAGAACCTCTTTCGCATCATCGCAAGCGACAACCAGATCGGCTCCAGCATGGCGGTGTATGCGGCCAAGGTGCTCAAGGTCAGCAAGGTGGGCGTGATCGACGACCGCACCGCCTTCGGCCAGGGCCTGGCGGAAGAGTTCAGCAAGGAAGCGAAGAAGCAGGGCCTCACCATCGTGGGCCAGGAGTTCACCACCGACAAGGCCGTGGACTTCACCGCGATCCTCACCAACATGAAGGCCAAGGCGCCCGAAGCCATCTTCTTCGGCGGCTACGCGCCGCAGGCCGCACCCATGGCGCGCCAGATGAAGCAGCTGGCCGTGCCCGGCAAGCTGCTCGGCGGCGACACCGTCTGCAGCCCGGCCACCGGCAAGCTCGGCGGCGACGCGGTCAACGACCTGGTGTTCTGCGCGCAGGGCGGCTCCATCCTTGAAAAGGCGCAGAGCGGCCCGGCCTTCAAGGCCAAGTTCAAGAAGCGCTTCAACGCCGATGCGGATGCGTATGCCGCCTCGTACTACGACCAGCTGATGTTCATCGGCGAGTCGATGCAGAAGGCCAACTCCACCGACCCCGACAAGGTGGGCGCCGAGCTCTACAAGACCACCTACAAGGGCGTGGCCGCGACCTACAGCTACGACGACAAGGGCAACATGAAACAGGCGCCGATCACGGTGTTCACCTTCAAGAACGCCGCGCCCGTTCCGCTCGCGAGCTACTGAAGCTGAAGGACGACATGCATCGTATCCAGGTCATCGATTCGCACACGGGCGGCGAGCCCACGCGGCTGGTCGTCGGCGGCTTTCCCGATCTCGGCGGCGGCACCATGGCCGCGCGCCGCGCGCTGCTGGCCGAGCGGCACGACCAATGGCGCGCGGCCACGGTGCTCGAGCCGCGCGGCAGCGACGTGGTGGTGGGCGCGCTCTTGTGCGAACCCGTGTCGAAGGATGCCGCGGCCGGCGTGGTCTTCTTCAACAACACCGGCTATCTCGGCATGTGCGGCCACGGCACCATCGGCCTGGTCGCGAGCCTCGCGCACATGGGGCGCATCGGCACCGGCGAGCACCGCATCGAAACGCCCGTGGGCACCGTCACCGCCACGCTGCATGCCGATGGTTCGGTCAGCGTGCGCAACGTGCCGGCGTATCGGCACCTGCACCAGGTGGCGGTCGAGCTGGCCGGTCATGGCACCGTGCGCGAGACCGTGCGCGGAGATGTCGCCTGGGGCGGCAACTGGTTCTTCCTCGTGAGCGAGCACGGACAGCGCGTGGCGAGCGACAACCTCGCCGCGCTGACCGGCTACACCGCCGCCTTGCGCCGCGCGCTGGCGGCACAGGGCATCACGGGCGCCGAGGGCGCGGAGATCGACCACATCGAACTCTTTGCCGACGACAGCGAGGGCGCCGACAGCCGCAACTTCGTGCTGTGCCCCGGTAACGCCTACGATCGCTCGCCCTGCGGCACCGGCACCAGCGCCAAGATCGCCTGCCTCGCGGCCGACGGCAAGCTCGCGCCGGGCGAGGTGTGGACGCAGGCCAGCGTGATCGGCAGCCGCTTCGAGGCCAGCTACACGCTGGAAGACGGCGGCAAGGTCGTTCCGACGCTGCGCGGCCGCGCCCACGTCAGCGCCGAAGCCACGCTGCTGATCGACGACAGCGACCCCTTCGGCTGGGGCATTCGGCTCTGACGCCGCACGGCATGGATGCGGATGCCATCGTCATCGGCGCCGGCATCGTCGGCGCCGCCTGCGCGCATGCGCTCGCGCGGGCCGGCCGCCGCGTGCTGGTGCTCGATGCGCGCATCGGCGGTGCCACCGGCGCGGGCATGGGGCACCTGGTGGTGATGGACGACAACCCGGCCGAGCTTGCGTTGAGCCGCCATTCGATCGCGCAGTGGCGCGCCCTGGCGCTCCGCATGGGCGAAGACTGCGCGTACCGCGCCTGCGGCACGCTCTGGATCGCGGCGAACGAAGAAGAAATGGCCGAGGCCGAGCGCAAGCGCGAGCGACTGCATGCACACGGCGTCGACAGCCGCCTGCTCGATGCGCCCACGCTCGCGCGCGCCGAGCCCGCGCTGCGCAAGGGCCTCGCCGGCGCGCTCGAAGTGCCCGGCGACGGCATCCTCTATGCGCCGAACGCGGCGCGCTGGCTGCTCGCAGAGGGCGGCGCTTCGATCCGCGTCGAGCACGCGAAGGTCGATGCGATCGAAGCTGACGGCACGCTGCGGCTCGCGGACGGCAGCCGCCGCAGCGCGCCGCAGATCGTGCTGGCCAACGGCATCGAAGCCACGGCGCTGTGCCCCGAACTTCCGATCCGCCCCAAGAAGGGCCACCTGCTGATCACCGACCGCTACCCGGGCACGGTGCGCCACCAGCTCGTCGAACTCGGCTATGTGACGAGCGCGCACCACAGCGATGGCGATTCGGTCGCCTTCAACGTGCAGCCGCGGCCCACGGGTCAGCTGCTGATCGGCTCCTCGCGCCAGTTCGACACCACCGATCCGGCGGTCGAAGCGCCGATGCTCGCGCGCATGCTGCAGCGCGCGCTCGGCTACCTGCCGGGGCTCGCGGATCTCAATGCGGTCCGCTCGTGGACCGGCCTGCGCGCCGCCACGCCCGACGGGCTGCCGCTGCTGGGCAAGCACCCCTGGCGCGAGAAGCTCTGGCTCGCGGTCGGCCACGAAGGCCTGGGCGTGACCACCGCGCCGGGCAGCGCGCACCTGCTCGCGGCGCTGATGACCGGCGCCGCGCCTGAATTCGATGCGGCGCCGTATGCGCCGCGCGGCTTGCTGGAGAAGCGCGCATGAGCGGCGAGACCTTGCTGCACATCGACGGCCAACCCGTCCGCGTGAAGGCGGGCAGTTCGGTCGCCGCCGCCTTGCGGGTGGCCGGCGCCATGGGCGTGGCGCGCAGCTCCGTCACGGGCCAGCCGCGCGCGCCCTTCTGCGGCATGGGCGTGTGCCAGGAATGCCGCGTGCGGATCGATGGCCGGCAAAGGCTCGCCTGCCAGGCGGTCTGCGCCGAAGGCATGCGCGTGGAGACCTTGGCATGACGGCCATGGTGCTGGCGCACTGCGACCTGCTGATCGTCGGCGCAGGCCCGGCCGGCATGGCCGCGGCCGTGGCGGCAGCGCCGAGCGGCGCTTCGATCGCCGTGGTCGACGACAACCCCGCGCCCGGCGGCCAGATCTGGCGCGACGGGCCCGGCGCGTCGCTGCCCGTGGCCGCACGCAGGTGGCGCGATGCGCTCGAGCGCCACGCCAACATCCGCGTGTGCAGCGGCACGCGCGTCGTCGCGGCGCCTGCGCGCAACGAACTGCTGCTCGAAGACGCCGAACGCGGCTGGCGCATGCGTTGGAGCAAGCTGATCCTCTGCACCGGCGCGCGAGAGCTGCTGCTGCCCTTCCCGGGCTGGACGCTGCCCGGCGTCACGGGCGCGGGTGGGTTGCAGGCGCTCATCAAGGCGGGGCTGCCGGTCGAGGGCGAGCGCATCGTGGTCGCCGGCAGCGGACCCTTGCTGCTGGCCGCTGCATCAACGGCGCGCGCGGCGGGCGCCAAGGTCGTGCGCATCGCCGAGCAGGCCTCGTTCGCGGCGGTTGCGGGCTTTGCCGCCAGCCTGCTGCGCTGGCCGGGCAAGGCGATGCAGGCGGTGACGCTGGCCGATCCTCAGTACCGCACTTCGTCGCGCATCGTCTCGGCCCACGGCGGCACGCAGGTCGAATCGGTTCGGCTCCTGCTGGGCGAGCGCGAGGTGGAGATCGCCTGCGACCGCATCGCCTGCGGCTTCGGCCTCGTGCCCAACATACAGCTCGGCCGGATGCTGGGCTGCGACCTGACACCCGCGGAGGCCGGCGCACAGGCGCTGGCCGTCGATGCGCTGCAAGCCACCAGCCTGCCCGGCATCTACGCGGCCGGCGAATGCACCGGCTTCGGCGGCAGCGAGCGCGCGTTGGCCCAGGGCACCATCGCCGGCCATGCAGCCGTCGGCAACGAGCGCGCAGCGAGGCCGCATGAAGCCGAGCGCGCCCGCTGGAATGCCTTTGCCGCGCAGCTGCACCGCAGCTTCGCGCTCGGCCCCGTCATCAGGCAGATGCCGCAGCCCGACACCCTCGTGTGCCGCTGCGAAGACGTGCCCTTTTCAGCGCTCGCGGGCTGCAGCGGCTGGACCGATGCCAAGCTCCATCGCCGTTGCGGCATGGGCGCCTGCCAGGGCCGCGTGTGCGGCGATGCGGCGCAGTTCCTGTTCGGCTGGACCCCGCCCGCGCCGCGGCCGCCACTGTCGCCGGCGCGCATCGCAACCCTGGCCGGCCTCGCGCGCCCGGATGGCGATGTGGACCGACAATGAAGCCGAAGCAGCAGCACCAGCAGCAAAAGAAAACAATGCCCCCCCCGAAGACCGTGCCCCGCCCCCAGCCCAAGCGACGGGCCGCCGACCTCGCCTACGACGCGATCGAGACGCTGCTGTCCACGCTGCAGCTGGAGCCCGGCAGCCAGATCGTCGAGGCCGACCTCGCCGAGCGCACCGGCCTTGGCCGCACGCCGGTGCGCGAGGCGCTGATGCGCATGGTGTCGATCGGCCTCATCGTGCAGCAGCCGCGCCGCGGCCTGCTGGTGTCGACCATCGACTTGGCCGACCACCTCGACGTGATCCAGACCCGGCGCGTGCTCGAACGCCTGATCGCGGCCTGCTCGGCGCGCCGCGCCACCGCGCTGCAGCGCAAGGAGATCGTGCGCTGCGCCGAGCTGATGGTGAAGGCGGCCCATCGCGGCGACCTGAACGACTACATGCAGGCCGACCGCGCGCTCGACCTCGTCAACCACCAGGCGAGCCACAACGACTCGGCGGTGAAGGCCGTGATCCCGCTCATCGTGCAGTGCCGCCGCTTCTGGTACGCCTACCAGCACGAAGGCGAGATCGTCGAAGGCGCCAATGCGCACCTCGAACTCGCGCAGGGCATCGCCACCGGCGACGAGGCCGCGGCCATTGCCGGCGCCAACCGCCTGATGGACTACCTCGAGCTGTTCGCCCGCAAGGTGATCGACAACTGAAGCCCCGGGGAATTCCGCGTGCCGCGGCCGGGCCATCGGCGCATACTGGCCCGATGGCCGTCGCCCCCCGCGCGCAACCCGAGGACTTCTTCTCCAACGAAGAGTGGCAGTCGCTTACCACCCGCTCTTCATGGAAGGGCCTGTGGCTGGTGGCGCACTGCTGGGGCGTCATCGGCGCCGCGATGCTCGCGGGCATCCTGTGGCCGTGGACCATGCCGCTCATGGTGCCGATCGTCGGCGCGCGGCAGCTCGGGCTCTTCATCCTCATGCACGATGCCGCGCATGCGGGCCTGCACCGCAATCGCCGGATCAACGACTGGGTGGGCTACTGGCTGTGCTCCTCCACGCTGCGCGACTACCGGCCCTACCACCTGCAGCACCACCGCTTCGTGCAGCAGACCGAAGACCCGGACCTCGTGCTGTCCGCGCCCTTCCCCATCTCGCGCGATTCGATGTGGCGCAAGGTCGTGCGCGATTTGAGCGGCCAGACCTTCTACAAGCAGCGCTTCGGCCACATTGCCGAGGGCATCCGGCATCGTGCCCCGGGCGAATCGGCGCTGAAGGCATTCGGGCGCGAGCTGGCGAAGGACCGGCGCTTCCTGGCCGGCAACGGCCTCGGCTTCCTGGCCTTCGCGCTGGCCGGGTATGGGTGGGCCTGGCTTTTGATGTGGCTGCTGCCGATGGCCACCTGGCTGCCGCTCGTGAGCCGCGTGCGCAACATCGCCGAGCATGCGCTGGTGGCGCAGAACGAGGCCGATCCGCTGCGCCAGGCGCGCACCACGCAGGCCGGCTGGCTCGAACGCGCGCTGGTGGCGCCCTACTGGGTCAACTACCACTGCGAGCACCACATGTTCACCGGCCTGCCCTGCTGGAGCCTGCCAAAGGCGCACCGGCTGCTCCAGCGGCGTGGCGCCATCGCGCGCATGGAAGTGCAGCCTGGCTACCTGAGCCTGCTCAGGCGCGCCGCGCCGGCCTGACGGGTGCCCGGCCGCTCTGCGTCAGTCCGCAGCCAGCTCGGGTCCGGGCCAGCCCAGCAATTCAGCCAGCCGCTGCACGATCCAGCCGGCCTCGGCGGCCGACACGCCGGCTTCGGGCGCCCTGAGCCCGGCGTGGATGCGCCGAAGGATCTCGCTCTCGACCGGCACCTCGGTGTGGTGCTGGATCTGCGCGTGGCCCACCAGGTGGCTGGCCAGGTCCTCGCAGATCTCGTAGCGCTCGCGCACCACGCCGATCGGCTCTGAGAGGCGCTGGCGCGCATCGCTGTAGACCGCGAAGAACGAGGGCGGAATGAAGATCTGGTTGTCGTCGGACATCGCGGATTGGCTTTATGGCGGTCCCAATGACAAAACGCGCCCGGGGGCGCGTTCGTCGCGGCTCTTGCGAGCCTCCGGGGGCCGGATCAGCCGCCCTTCTTGGCGCGCTTGCCGGGGTTCTTCTTGCTGCGCGTGGCGGTGCCGCGTTCCAGGCTGACCTTCTGGCCGCCACCGGACTTGGGCAGGGCGTAGCCGGGCATGGGCGTCGGCTTCGGGGTGGCAACGCGGTCGGCTTCGGTACGAATTTTCTTGGGCATGAAAAGCTCGGGTAAAAAAGTGATGTTCGAGGCTCAATTAGGCCACAGCGGGGATTTTGCCTGCCGGAAGCCGAAGCAACCGGCACGGCGGGGTGACTTTCAGAGCTCCAGCAGGCGCACCTTCACGCTCTTGCCCTTCACGCGGCCGCTCGAGAGCTTGCGCGCCGCTTCGGCCGCAATGCCGCGCTCCACGGCCACGTAGGTCGAGAACTCGTTGACGTTGATCTTGCCGACCTGGTCCTTGGCGTAGCCGCAGTCGCCGGTGAGCGCGCCCAGCACGTCGCCGGCGCGGATCTTCTCCTTGCGCCCGCCCACGATCTGCAAGGTGGCCATGGGCGGCGCGAGCGGCGCGCCCTGGGCCGGCGTGAGCTCGGCCAGCGGGTGCCATTCGGATTCGCGGCCCTGCAGCTGCTCGATCTTGCCGACGCTGCCCATCTCGTCCATGCTCGCCAGGTTCAGCGCGAGGCCCTCGGCGCTGCCCTGCTGGCCGACGCGGCCGGTGCGGCCGATGCGGTGGATGTGGATTTCGGCGTCGGGCGTCACGTCGACGTTGATCACGGCTTCAAGCTGCGCAATGTCGAGCCCGCGCGCCGCCACGTCGGTGGCCACCAGCACCGAGCAGCTGCGGTTGGCAAACTGCACCAGCACCTGGTCGCGCTCGCGCTGCTCCAGCTCGCCGAACAGCGCCAGCGCGCTGAAGCCCTGGCCCTGCAGCACCTCGACGAGGTCGCGGCACTGCTGCTTGGTGTTGCAGAAGGCCAGCGTGCTCACGGGGCGGAAATGGTCGAGCAAAAGGCTCACGGCATGCAGCCGTTCGCTTTCCTTCACCTGGTACCAGCGCTGGCGGATCTTGCTGCCTTCATGCTGCGCCTGCACCGTGATCTGCTCGGGGTTCTTCATGAACTGCTGCGCGAGCTTGGCGATGCCTTCGGGGTAGGTGGCCGAGAACAGCAGCGTCTGGCGCTCCTTGGGGCACTGGCGCGCCACCTTGACGATGTCGTCGAAGAAGCCCATGTCCAGCATGCGGTCGGCTTCGTCGAGCACCAGCGTGTTGAGCGCCTCGAGATTCAGGTTCTCGCGCTCCAGGTGGTCCATGATGCGGCCCGGCGTGCCCACCACGATGTGCGCGCCGTGCTCCAGGCTGGCGATCTGCCCGCGCAGCGCAACGCCGCCGCAGAGCGTGACCACCTTGATGTTCTCTTCCGCGCGCGCCAGGCGGCGGATTTCGGTCGTGACCTGGTCGGCCAGTTCGCGCGTGGGGCACAGCACCATCGCCTGGATGGCGAAGCGGCGCGGGTTCAGGTTGGAGAGCAGCGCGAGCGCAAAGGCGGCGGTCTTGCCGCTGCCGGTCTTGGCCTGCGCGATCAGGTCCTTGCCGAGCAGCGCCGGCGGCAGCGCGGCCGCCTGGATCGCCGTCATCTGCGTGTAGCCCAGCTGCGTGAGGTTGGCCAGCATCTGGGGCGAGAGCGCCAGCGTGGCAAAACCGTTGCCGGCTGGCGGGCCGCCGGCGGTGGAAGGGGATGTGGTCATCGATTTGCAGCCGGGCGGCCGCAACAAAAACAAAGGCCTTGCCAAGCGCCCGCGCGGGGCGCTTGCAAGGCCCTTCGTCCGTCGCGGATCAGCGGCGAGGTGCGTTGTTGTTGCCGGAGTTGGTCGGCGGCGGGCCGCGGCGCTCCAGGTGGCGGAAGGTGATACGGCCCTTGGTCAGGTCGTAGGGCGAGAGTTCGAGCGACACCTTGTCACCCGCCAGGATGCGGATGTGGTGCTTGCGCATCTTGCCGCCGCTGTAGGCGATCAGCTGATGGCCGTTGTCGAGCGTCACGCGGTAGCGCGAGTCGGGCAGGACTTCGGTCACTGCGCCGTTCATTTCGATCAGTTCTTCCTTGGGCATGTGTGATTACCTCTGAATTCTCGTTCGATGTGTGTTGGAGATGAAGATGGGCGTAATTGTTTCAGCCCGCGCACGGCAAAGCGAGCGGCGCGCTGCGGGGGTGGCGTTCGCGCACCCAGCCGAGCCCCTGGGCGACGGCATAGCGTGCCGCGGCGGCGTGGCTGGCAAAGCGCGGCGTGAAACGCATCACGCGGTCGTGCATGCCGCTGCCCCGGCCGGAGCGGATCGAGACGGATGCGGCGAAATTGCCGTCGTCCTGGTGGCGGATGAGCGGAGAAACAAGGTACTTGCCCACCGCGATACTGTGTTGAATGATGTCCATGAAGCCTTGGCACCCTGCGCGGAAAGTGTGCGCAAGATGCCGGAAAAATAATTGAAAACGGGCGTGGGCCGGCCGGAATGGCGCGGCGGACGCGCTATTCGCTTCAACAAGAACGAAGGCAGTGGTGGCAATCATGGGCGCCCGGTCTGGCGCTCCAACACACTGTGAAGCCGGCTTGGGGGAAAGAGGCCTGAAAAATCCAAGGGACAGTGCAGGTCAGCCGGCGGAGTGACGAAAAGTGCTTCGTCGTGGTATCGAAACGAACCCGGCATTATAGCCCGCGGGGCATGACAGTTGCTTGTCTTAAAAACAACGCCGTGGCGAATTCGGCATCAAACACCCGCCGGCCAAGTGTTTGATGCTATCAAAAATATAGCTCAAAAGCGCTTCAGCCGATCCCCAGCATCCGCTTGTTGGCGGCCACGTCCACGCCGCCCGCCGCAAAATCGTCAAAAGCCCGCTCCGCCACCCGGATGATGTGGTCGGCAATGAAGGCCGCGCCCTCGCGCGCGCCGTCCTCGGGGTGCTTGATGCAGCACTCCCATTCGAGCACCGCCCAGCCCGGGAAGTCGTACTGCGCCATCTTCGAGAAGATGGCGCTGAAATCGACCTGCCCGTCGCCCAGCGAGCGGAAGCGCCCCGCGCGGTTGATCCAGCTCTGGAAGCCGCCGTAGACGCCCTGCTTGCCGGTCGGGTTGAACTCGGCATCCTTCACGTGGAAGATCTTGATGCGCTCGTGGTAGTGGTCGATGTACGCCAGGTAATCGAGCTGCTGCAGCATGAAGTGGCTCGGGTCGTACAGGAGGCAGGCGCGCGGGTGGTTGTCCACGCGCTCCAGGAACATCTCGTAGCTCACGCCGTCGTGCAGGTCTTCGCCCGGGTGGATCTCGTAGCCCACGTCCACGCCCGCCGCGTCGAAGGCATCGAGGATCGGGCGCCAGCGGCGCGCGAGCTCGTCGAAGGCCTCCTCGATGAGTCCCGGCGGGCGCGGCGGCCACGAATAGAGGTACGGCCAGGCCAGCGCGCCCGAGAAGGTGGCATGCGCCGTGAGCCCCAGGTTGGCCGAGGCCTTCGCGGCGAAGTGCAGCTGCTCCACCGCCCACTGCTGGCGCCGCACCGGATCGCCGCGCACCTCAGGCGCCGCGAAGCCGTCGAAGCCCGCGTCGTAGGCCGGATGCACCGCGACCAGCTGGCCCTGCAGATGGGTCGACAGCTCGGTGATCTCCAGGCCGTGCGCGGCCAACGTGCCCTTGACCTCGTCGCAGTAGGTCCTGCTCTCGGCGGCCTTCTTCAGGTCGAACAGGCGCGCGTCCCAGCTCGGGATCTGCACGCCCTTGTAGCCCAGCCCGGCGGCCCAGCCGGCAATGGCGTCGAGCGAGTTGAACGGGGCTTCGTCCCCGGCGAACTGGGCCAGGAATATGGCCGGGCCCTGGATCGTTTTCATGGCTTGTCTTCCTTCTTGGTCGTGGCGGCGTTGAAAGCATACTTTGGCGTGTCGTCCGACCCCGTGCGAGAGGCCAAAGCGCCACAATGGACTTTCCTTTTCGCACAGCACGCCCTGCTCGTCCCGCGATGCCGCAACCCGTTTCCGCCCGGCTGAAGATCGGCTTGTCCGCCTGCTTTTCCCACGCCGATCCGGCGCGTTCGCTCTTCACCAACAAGACGCTGCAGTACGTCGAGCAGTCCATTGCGCACTGGCTCATGTCGGCCGGTGCCATGGTGGTGATGGTGCCCTGCCCCACGGGCGAAACCGCGCGCGGCGACACCAAGCTCTCGCACTATGCCGAATGGCTCGACGGCGTGGTGATGCACGGCGGCGCCGACGTCTGGCCCGGCAGCTACGGCGAGGTGCCGCTCAAGGACGCCTGGGTGGGCGACCGCATCCGCGACCTGTACGACCTGGCGCTGGTCGAGGCCTTCGAGCAGGCCGGCAAGCCCATCTTCGGCGTCTGCCGCGGGCTGCAGCTGATCAATGTGGCCTTCGGCGGCACGCTCTACCAGGACATCGAGGCGCAGCACGAGCACCCCGAAACCGTGCGGCACCGCGACCCGGTGACCTACGACCAGAACTTCCACCAGATCGAGATCGTCGAGGGCACGCGCCTGGCCAAGCTCTACCCCGAGGTCAAGACCGCCAAGGTCAACAGCATCCACCACCAGGGCGTGAAAGACCTCGCGCCGGGTTTCGAGATCGAGGCCTGGAGCCTGCCCGACCGCGTGCCCGAGGCCATCCGCCGCCGCGCCGACAGGGGCCGCAGCTACATCGCCGCCACGCAGTGGCACCCCGAATTCCACAAGTACGGCAGCACTGAGACGGTGGACGACACGCCGATCCTGCACGACTTTCTCTGGGCCTGCGCCACCGCGAAGGTGGCGCCGCGCACCCTGCCGGATGCCGGGCACGGCCGCATCCGCGATCGCGCGGCGCGGGTGCTGCGCCAGGCACTGCTGCGGCGCTGACGCCCCGGCCGGCTTAGCGCCGCTCGGAACGGTTCGTGCTGCCGCTCACGCCCGCATCGATGGTGCCGAACACGGTCACGCCGCTGCCGGACGACGAGGCGGCGCGGTCGCCGCTGCCGGCCGACCCCGTGCCGGCGCAGCCCGCCGCCAGGGCGCCCATCGCGATGGCAAGAACAGCTGCAATGAATGGCTTCACGTAAAACTCCAGGCAAGGGTGGGAAGACTCGCGGCCACTATAGGCCGGTGCCTTCCGGCCCTGCCGCAACACACGCGCCGGCGGCAGGGTTGTTGTTGTTGCCGGTCAGCGCGGATCGGTGGCCAGCAGCATCGCCACCATCGACTGCAGATCCTGCCGCAGCCGCGCCGCGCCGGCCTCGTCGAGCGCCAGCGTGGCCTCGTCCATGTAGAGCTTGCGGTTGACCTCGACCTGGATGCTGTGCCGGTGCTCGGCCGGCCGGCCATGCCGGCGCACCAGTTCCACGCCCTTGTAGGGATGGTTGTAGTCCACGTTGTAGCCGCGCGCGCGCAGGTGCGCGCAGATCCTTTGCGACAGCGCCGGGTCGGCGGTGCTGCCGTCGCGGTCGCCGATCACGAAGTCCGCATGCACGAGGCCCGGAAAATCGGTGGCATGGCTGCCCGCCACCGCCGGCATCGAGTGGCAGTTGATGTGGATGCTGTAGCCGTGCCGCGCATGCGCCGAGTCGATGGCCTCGGCCACCGCCGCATGGTAGGGCCGCCAGCAGTTGTCGATGCGCGCGCGCACCTCGTCCACAGTGAGCAGCCGGTCGTAGATCGGCAGGCCCTCGTCGGTGAGCTTCCAGACTAGGCCCTTGCCGAGCCGCACCTTGGCAAGCACGCGCGGGTCGGTCGACAGGGGCTCGGTCCACGGGCCGTCGAGCAGCGCGGTGTCCAGCTCGGTGGTGTCGCGGTTGGCGTCCAGGTAGCTGCGCGGAAAGTGCGCTTCGATCCACGCCGCGCCCATTTCGGGCGCAAAGGCGTAGAGCTTCTCGACGTGCGTGTCCTCGGCCCGGCGCAGCGTGGCCAGGTCGCACACGGGCCGGAAGTCCTCGGGGTAGACGGTGCCGCTGTGCGGCGAATCGAGCACCAGCGGCGTGTGCCCGGCGATGCTGGTCACCTGGGCGCGGGTTTGAATGATCTTCAGAACAGGATGCATAGGCAGACGAGATCAGTCCAATCGGATGCGGGCGAAGGCGGCGACTTTTTTCATCTTCTCGATCTCGCTGTCGATCTGCTTCGCGAACTCGGCCGGCGTGGTGCCCGACGCATAGAGTCCCTGCAGGGCGAGGCGTTCGCGCACCGAGCTGTCCTTCAGCGCGGTGGCCACCGCCTGCTGCATGCGCAGCGCGATGTCGGCCGGCGTGCCGGCGGGCGCCACCAGCCCGAACCACGACGGATCGTTGTTGGCCGGGTAGCCGAGCTCGCGGTAGGTCGGCACTTCGGGCAGCACGTCGAGCCGGCTGCTCCAGGACACGGCCAGCGCCTTCAGCTTGCCCGCCTTCACGTGCGGCAGCGACGAGGCCACCTGGTCGAAGTACACCGGCACCTCGCCCGCGAGCACGTCGTTGATGGCCGGGCCCGCACCGCGATAGGGGATGTGCACCATCGAGGTTCCGGTGCTGCTCTTGAAGAGCTCGCCCCACATGTGGCCGATGGTGCCGTTGCCCGGCGAGGCGTACGACACTTTGCCCGGATTGGCCTTCAGGTACTTCACGAGCTCCGCGAAGCTCTGCACCGGCAGCACCCGCGGGTTGATGACGACCACGCCCGGCGCCTTCACCAGCTCGGTCACGGCGACGAAGCCCTTGAGCGGGTCATAAGGCAGCTTCTGGTAGACGGCCGGGTTCACGCCGTGCGTGGAGAGCGTGGCCACGCCAAAGGCGAGGCCGTCCGGTGCGGAGCGGGCCACCTCGGCCATGCCGATGGAGCCGCCGGCGCCGGCGCGGTTGTCGATGACCACGGGCTGCTGGAGGATCTTGGCCAGCGGCTCCGACAGCACGCGCGCCGTGATGTCGGTGGCGCCGCCGGGCGGGAAGGGCACGATCATGCGGATCGGCTTGCCTTGCTGGGCAAAGGATATTCCAGGCGCGACAGAAACAGCGGCCAGGGCAGAAAGAAGATGACGACGTTGCATGGGGGTTTCTCCAATGAGACGGAAGCAATGAAGCAAAAGTTGCTGCGCTACTTGAAGCAAAGGATAGACCAGCTAACATTCTGATCTGGAATGTTTTAATGGGCATCCAGCCATGTCGCTCCGCCGCCTCAACCCGCCGCTGAACCTGCTGCGCGCCTTTTCCACCGTGGTGCGCTTCGGCGGCGTCTCGCGCGCCGCCGAGGCGCTGCACCTCACGCAGGGGGCGGTCAGCAAGCAGGTGCAGGAGCTGGAGCGCTGGATCGGCGTGCCGCTGTTCGAGCGCAGCCGCAAGCGCCTGGCGCTCACGCCCGCGGGCGAGCGCTACGAAAAAGCCGTGCGCGCCCTGCTCGCGCAGCTGGAGGCGGCCACGCTGGAATTCATCACCAGCGGCGACGGCGGCGGCGCGCTGCACCTGTCCACCCTGCCCACCTTCGGCGCCAAGTGGCTGATTCCGCGCCTGCCCGACTTCCAGCGCCTGCATCCGCAGATCACGCTGCATTTCGTGCCCTTCGTGCATGGCTACGACTTCGAGCGCCCCGAGCTCGACTGCGCCATCCTCTTCGGCGACGGCCATTGGCCCGGCGCGCGCTCGCACTACCTGGCCGGGCGCGACGTGGCGCTGATCGCGCCGCGCGCGGGCCTGGCCGAAGCCGCCATCCGTACGCCGCAGGACGTGGCGCGCTGCACCCTGCTGCGCCATGTCACGGTGCCGCAATCGTGGCTGCAATGGAGCGAGGCGCACGGCGTGCGCGGGCTCGATCCGCTCGCGGGCCCGCAGTTCGACCAGTTCCAGACCATGATCCGCGCGGTGATGGTGGGCATGGGCGTGGCGCTGGTGCCGCGCTGCCTGGTGCAGGACGAGATCGCCTCGGGGCTGGTGGACGAGCCGCTGCCGGGCGGCGGCTACCGCGGCGACCAGGGCTACTGGTTCTGCTACCCCGAGGGCCGCGGCCAGCTGGCCACGCTCGACCACTTCCGCCGCTGGCTGCTGGCGGATGCCGACCGCAGCGCGGAGGAGCAAGCGCCGCCGGCCGTCGCCTGAGCGGCGCGCGGCAAAAGGGCTACTCGGGCTTGGCGCCCGATGCCTTCACCGCGCCGCCCCAGCGCTGGATCTCGTTCGCCACGAAGCGGTCGAACTCGGCGCCCGTGGTGGGCGCGGGCTCGGAGCCGCGGTCGCGGATGAAGCGCGCCATCTGCTCGCTCTTGAGGATATCGGTCACTTCCTGGTTCAGCCGCGCCGTGATCTCGGGCGGCGTGCCGCGCGGCGCCATCAGGCCGAGCCAGCCCACGGCCTCGAAGTCCCTGGTGCCGGCCACGCCGCTTTCGCGCACGGTGGGCACGTCGGGCAGCTGCGAGGAGCGCTTGGCCGAGGTCACCGCCAGCGCCACCGCCCTGCCCGACTTGATGTGCGGCAGCGCGGCCGTCACCGAGTCGACCATCAGCGGAATCTGGTTGCCCAGGAAGTCCGACTGCGCCGGCCCGCTGCCGCGGTATGGAATGTGGGTGATGAAGACGCGCGCGGCCGACTTGAACATCTCGCCCGACAGGTGCTGCGTGCCGCCGATGCCGGCGCTCGCATAGCTCAGCCGGCCCGGTTCGGCCTTGGCGCGCGCGGCCAGGTCGGCCATGCTGCGGATGCCGCTTTCGGGCGTGGCCAGGAACACCAGCGGCACCGTGGCAATCAGCGAGATGCCCACCAGGTCCTTGCGCGGGTCGAAGCCCGGCTTGGCGTAGAGCGTCTGGTTCACCGCCATCGCGCTGCCGGCCACCACCAGCGTGTAGCCGTCGGCCGGCGCGCGCACCACGAACTCGGTGCCGATGTTGCTGCCGGCACCGGCCTTGTTGTCGACGATCACCGGCTGGCCCAGCCGCTTGCCGAGCTGCTCGGCGAGTGCGCGCGCGAAGATGTCGGTGGCCTGCCCGGGCGGGAACGGCACCACGAGCTTCACGGGCTTGTCGGGCCAGGCGGCCGCCTGCGCCGCGCCGACGGCCAACGTGCAGGCCGCGGCGAGCGCGACGGCGAAGTGTCTGCGCTGCATGGTGGTCTTCATGGCGCCGACAGGTGCTTGCCCACGATGCCCGCGAGCTCGAACATCGTCACCTGGTCCTTGCCGAACACCGGCTTGAGCTTGGCATCGGCATTGATCGCGCGCTTGTTGGCCGCGTCCTGCAGGCCGTTGGCCTTGATGTAGTCCCAGAGCTTCTTGATGACCTCGGTGCGCGCCACCGGCTCGGCGCCGATCACCGCGGCCAGCGAGTCGCTGGGCTTGAGGCCCGCGCCCGGCTTGCGTGGCGCCGCGGCCTTCTTCGCGGCCGGTGCCTTCTTGGCGGCGGGCGTCTTCTTGGCCGCCACCTTCTTGGCCGCCGCGGTCTTGCCCGCCGGCGCGGCCTTGCCGAAGGTCTTGCGCGGCGGGAACTTGCTGCCGCCTTCGCGCGGCGCGAATTCGAAGGTCACCTTGCCCTCCTCGGCGTTCCAGGTCAGGAAGGCCTTGAAGGCGCGGCGCGTACGCATGCTCACGAACTTGTCGAGCAGGTCGGTCTTGCCGGTGGCCAGCAGCTTTTCCATCTGCGCGCGCTCCACCGGCTGCTGCAGGATGATCTTGCCGGTCTTGAAGGTGCAGCTGGGCGTCGGCTGCGCAGTGGTGGGCACCGACTTCTCGCAGACGTAGTTGCTGCCGTGCTCGAACACCGGCGCGCCGCAGATCGGGCACGGGCCCACCGTGTCCTGCTCGCTGAAATCGACGATCTCGCCGGTGTCGGCGTTCTTGTCGTCGCCGAAGTCGAACTCCAGCTTCCAGTTCTTCGCCTCTTCGTCGTACTTGAGGACGATCTCGGACGTGAAGGGCCAGCCGGCCTTGGAGCGGAAGCCTTCCAGCGGGCCGATGTGCTTGTCGCGCAGCAGCACTTCCGCCTCGGCCACCTCGAAGGTGCGCCCCGCCGGCGACTTGCCGAACGAGAAGCCGCAGGGCTCCTGCCCGGCCTTGCCGGTGCAGCTGTAGCGGCGGTAGTTTTCCTTCACCACGCCGCCGCAGTTGGGGCATGGCGTCGACAGCGTGGCGTAGTCGCCCGGCACGGTGTCGCGGTCGTATTCCTTGGCCTTCTTGACGATGTGCTGCGTCATCTCGGCGATCTCGCGCATGAAGGCGTCGCGGCTCAGCGCGCCCTTCTCCATCTGCGCGAGCTTGTATTCCCACTCGCCCGTGAGCTCGGCCTTGGAGAGTTCTTCCACGCCCAGGCCGCGCAGCAGCGTCATGAGCTGGAAGGCCTTGGCCGTGGGGATCAGCTCGCGGCCTTCGCGCAGCATGTATTTCTCGGTGATCAGGCCTTCGATGGTGGCCGCGCGCGTGGCTGGCGTGCCCAGGCCCTTCTCCTGCATGGCCTCGCGCAGTTCGTCGTCGTCGATGGTCTTGCCGGCGCCTTCCATCGCGCCCAGCAGCGTGGCTTCCGAATAGCGCGCGGGCGGCCGGGTCTTCAGCGCCTTCAGGTCGGCCGATTCGGTCTTCACCGTTTCGCCCGGCTTCACCACCACCAGGTTCTTGCCGTCCTTCTCGTCGTCGTCGCTGATGGCTTCCTTGCCCCAGATCGCGAGCCAGCCCGGCTTGACCAGCACCTTGCCGTCGCTGCGGAACGGGTATTTTTTGCCATTGGTCTCGACCGTGCTGATGCGCGTGGTCACCTGGAACTCGGCGCTCGGGAAGAACACCGACATGAAGCGGCGCACCACGAAGTCGTAGAGCTTCTGCTCGGCGTCCGAAAGGCCGCTCGGCGCCTGCAGCGTGGGAATGATCGCGAAGTGATCCGACACCTTGGCGTTGTCGAAGATGCGCTTGTTCGGCTTCACGTAGCTGCCGTCGACCGCCTGCTGCGCGAAGGGCGCCAGGTGCTTCATGCCGCTCTCGGCGAGCATCTTCATGGTGTCCTTGACCACCGGCAGGTAGTCCTCGGGCAGCGCGCGCGAGTCGGTCCGCGGATAGGTCAGCGCCTTGTGGCGCTCGTACAGGCTCTGCGCCAGCGCCAGCGTGGTCTTGGCCGAGAAGCCGAAGCGGCCGTTGGCCTCGCGCTGCAGCGAGGTCAGGTCGAACAGCATCGGCGAGGCCTGGGTGGTGGGCTTGCTTTCCTCGGTGACGCTGGCGGGCTTGCCGCGCGCCGCATCGGCGATCTCGCGCGCCTCGCGCTCGCTCCACACGCGGTCGGCACGGATCTCGGCGTCGGCCGTGCCGTCGGGGCCCGGCGGCGGCTTCTTGAAGTTGGCGTCGAACCACTTGCCCGGGTACTGGCCGGCCTCGGCCTGGAACACGCCGTGGATTTCCCAGTAGTCGCGGCTCACGAACTTGCGGATCTTCTCCTCCCGCTCGACCACCACCGACAGCGTGGGCGTCTGCACGCGGCCCACGGTCGTCAAAAAGAATCCGCCGTCGCGCGAATTGAAGGCCGTCATGGCGCGCGTGCCGTTGATGCCCACCAGCCAGTCGGCCTCGGAGCGCGAGCGCGCGGCATCGGCCAGACCCTGCATCTGCTTTTCGGTGCGCAGCGCGTCGAAGCCGTCGCGGATGGCCTGCGGCGTCATCGACTGCAGCCACAGGCGCTTCACGGGCTTGTTCAGGCCGGTCTTGCCGCCCGCGTACTGCTCGATCAGGCGGAAGATCAGCTCGCCCTCGCGGCCCGCGTCGCAGGCGTTGATGAGCTGCGTCACGTCCTTGCGCTTGGCCTGCTTGACCACGGCGTTCAGGCGCGTCTTGGTCTTGTCGACCGGCTTCAGGTCGAAATGCGGCGGAATCACCGGCAGGTTCGCGAAGCTCCACTTGCCCCGCTTGACGTCGAACTCCTCGGGCGCCTGGATTTCGACCAGGTGGCCGACAGCGCTGGTCACGACATAGCTGTCGTTCTCGAAATGCTCGTCATGCTTGTCGAACTTGCCGGCCACCGGCGTGAGTGCACGGACGATGTCCTGTGCCACCGACGGCTTTTCTGCGATTACCAAGGTCTTCATCAACAAATTCCTAAAAGAGTTCTCAGGCCGCCGCCGAGCCGCCTCAAGGCGGCCTGCGGCCCCCTCGGGGGGCAGCGACGACACGCAGTGCGGGAGCGTGGGGGCCACATACAATCTGCGGCTTCCCGCGTGTGCGCACGCGCACACGCGCATGTGTGCATATTCAACCTAACAGACTTCGGCGATGCCTTCCAAATCCCCACAATTCGCCGGCCGCCGCATCCAGATGCGGCGCTCGGATGTCCACGGCAACGGCGTGTTCGCCGTGGACGACCTGGCCGAGGGCGAGACGCTGATCGAATACAAGGGCGAAGTCATCAGCTGGAAAGAGGCGCTGCGCCGCCACCCGCACGACCCGGCCCAGCCGAACCACACCTTCTACTTCCACATCGACGACGGGCGCGTGATCGACGGCAACGTCAAGGGCAACGACGCGCGCTGGATCAACCATTCGTGCGAGCCGAACTGCGAGGCCGACGAGATCGATGGGCGCGTTTATATCAAGGCGCTGCGCAACATCGCTGCAGGAGAAGAGCTCAACTACGACTACGGCCTGATCATCGACGAACCCTACACGCCGAAGCTGCTGTCCGAGTTTCCCTGCTGGTGCGGCTCCGAGAATTGCCGCGGCACGCTGCTGACGCCCAAGGACGAAGACGAAGAAAAGAAAAAGAAGAAAAAGGCCAGGAAGAAGGCCGAAAAGAAAAAGGCCGAGAAAAAGGAAGCCAGGAAGGCGGACAAGAAAGCCGAAAAAAAGGCTGAAAAGAAGCCGGAAAAAAAGAAGTCCAAGAAGGCCGACGGAGCCGGCAAGGGCTGAGCATGATGGGTACCCAGGCCGCCTGGCTCGAAGACCGGATCGCTGCGGCGGTGGCGCCGCTCTTGCCCGGCTTCGCGGTCGAGGCGGTGGCCGAGATCGACTCCACCAATACCGAACTGATGCGCCGCGCGCGCGCCGGACGTGTCGAACCGGTGCTGCTGGTGGCCGAGCGCCAGACGGCCGGGCGCGGCCGCCTCGGCCGGCCCTGGCAGAGCGCGCAGCAGGGCGAAGAACAAGGCGCCGCCTCCCTCACCTTCTCGCTGGGCCTGCCGCTCGCGCCGCGCGACTGGGCCGGCCTCTCGCTGGCCGTGGGTGTGAGCGTGGCGGAAAGCCTCGATCCCACGGGCGCGGCCAAGGTCGCGCTCAAGTGGCCCAACGACCTGTGGGTGGAGGACCGCAAGCTGGCCGGCATCCTGATCGAAACCGCCATGCCGCATGCGGGCCGCGCCGATGCGCCGGCCCCGCCGCGCTACCTGGTGATCGGCATCGGCATCAACATCGGCCCGCGCGAGGGCGATGGCATGCGCACCCCGCCGGCCTGGCTGCGCCAGTGGCGCCCCGATGCCACCGCGCCCCAGGTGCTGGCCGAGCTGGCCGCGCCGCTGGTGCGCAGCGTGCAGGCCTTCGAGGCCGAGGGCTTTGGGCCGTTTGCCGAGCGCTTTGCCGCGCGCGACGCCTTGCGCGGGCGGCAAGTCCAGCTCAGCGACGGCAGCTTCGGCCTGTGCGAGGGCGTGGCCTGGGGCGGCGAGCTCCAGGTGCGCACCGCCGGCGGGCTGCAGCTGGTCTCGAGCGACGAAGTCAGCGTGCGCCCGAGCGGCATGGCGTTCTGAGGCCGGCCACCATGAAGCTGCGCCTGGTGCTGGTTGCCCTGCTCGCCGCCAACCTGGGCTACTGGCTGTGGTCGCGCGGCGACCTGGCCGGCTTCGGCCTCACGCCCGCCGGCTTCAACGAGCGCGAGCCGCAGCGCCTCGCGCGCCAGGTGCATCCCGAGTGGCTCCAGATCCGCAAGGACGCCAAGGGCACGCCCTGACGACCCCGCCGCCGCGTCTCGTCAGGCCGCGGCTTCTTCGCCCTCGAAGCGCACCGTGAAGCGCGCCCCCGGCGGCTGCCGGCCCGGATGCGCGTCCTCCAGCTTCACCTGCGCATGGTGCTGGTTGGCGATCTCGCGCACGATCGGCAGGCCCAGGCCCGAGCCGTCGGCCTCGTTGCCGAGCACGCGGTAGAACGGCTCGAACACCAGTTCGCGGTCGGACTCCGCAATGCCCGGCCCGTTGTCCTCCACCTGCAGCAGCACCACGTGGCCGAACGGGTCGGCCAGCACGCGCGCGGTGATCACGCCGGGCCGCTCGGCGGTCGAGGGCGTGTAGTTGATCGCGTTGTCGAGCAGGTTGCGCACCAGCTCCTTGAGCAGGGTCTGGTTGCCTTCGATCACCACGCCGGGCGCGCCTGCCTCGGCGCCGTCGTAGCCCAGGTCGATGCGCTTCTCGATCGCGCGCGGCACCGCTTCGCGCACCACCTCGATGGTGAGCCGCGCCAGGTCGCAGGCCTGGCGGCCGGTGCCGGCGCCGGTGCTTTCGGCGCGCGCGAGCGAGAGCAGCTGGTTCACCGTGTGGGTGGCGCGCACGCTGGCGCGGCCGATCTGCTTGAGCGACTGCTTGAGCTCGTCGGCGTTGGCGCCCTCGCGCTGTGCCAGGTCGGCCTGCATGCGCAGGCCCGCGAGCGGCGTCTTGAGCTGGTGCGCCGCATCGGCCAGGAAGCGCTTTTGCGTGTGGATCGAATCGTTGAGCTTGTCGAGCAGCTCGTTGACCGACGACACCAGCGGCACCACTTCGAGCGGCACCGACGACTCGTCCAGCGGGCTCAGGTCGCCCGGGCGGCGCTCGCGGATGCGCGCCTCCACCACCGACAGCGGCTTGATGCCGCGCACCAGCGCCAGCCAGATCAGCAGCACGGCCAGCGGCAGGATCGCGAACTGCGGCAGCAGCACGCCCTTGATGATCTCGGTGGCCAGCACCGACTGCTTCTCGCGCGTCTCGGCCACCTGCAGCAGCGCCGGCTCCGCGTCGCTGTCGGGGCCCGCGAGCCAGAGCGAGGCCACGCGCACCGACTTGCCGCGCATCTCGCCGTTGCGGAGCGTGACCACGCCGGGAACCGGGGGCTCGTCGGAATTGGGATGCGGCACGTCGGGCTCGCCGCTGAGCAGCGCGCCGTGGCTGTCGAGCACCTGGTAATAGACGCGGTCGGCGCCGTCGGCCCGCAGGATCTCGCGCGCCGGCTGCGGCAGCACGAACTGCGTCTGCCCCTGCTGCACCGTGACCAGCCGCGCCAGCGTCTGCACGTTGTATTCGAGCGCGCGGTCGAAGGGCGCATTGGCAATGCCCTGCGCCACCAGCCAGGTCACGCCGATGCTCACCGGCACCAGCAGCAGGAGCGGCGTGAGCATCCAGTCGAGGATCTCGCCGAACAGGGAGCGCTGCGCGCGCTGGAAGAGTTTCAAGGCAGTTGCCCCCGGGGGTCTTCGGGCACTACGCGTGGCGGCGCGTCAAGGAATCTTCTCGAGGCAGTAGCCGAGGCCTCGAACCGTTGCAATGCGCACCGGGCCTTTCTCGATCTTCTTGCGCAGCCGGTGGATGTAGACCTCGATCGCGTTCAGGCTCACTTCCTCGCCCCATTCGCACAGGCGCTCCACCAGCTGGTCCTTGCTGACCAGGCGGCCGGCGCGCTGCAGCAGCACCTCCAGCAGGCCCAGTTCGCGCGCCGAGAGCTCGACCATCTTGCCGTCGATGGTGGCCACCCGGCCGGCCTGGTCGTACACCAGCGGGCCGTGGCGGATCGTGTTGCTGGTGGCGCCCATGCCGCGCCGCGTGAGCGCCCGCACGCGCGCCTCGAGCTCCTGCAGGCTGAAGGGCTTGGCCATGTAGTCGTCGGCGCCGTGGTCCAGGCCCTTGACGCGCTCCTCCACGCTGTCGGCCGCGGTGAGCACCAGCACCGGCAGCTGCGAGCCGCGTGCGCGCAGCCGCTTCAGGATCTCGATGCCGTGCAGGTTGGGCAGCCCCAGGTCGAGGATCAGCAGGTCGAACTCGCTGTGCGTCATGAGCGCGGTGTCGGCCTGCGATCCGTTCGCCACGTGGTCGACCGCCGCGCCCGAGGTGCGCAGGCTGCGCAGCAGGGCATCGGCCAGCACCTGGTCGTCTTCGGCAATCAGAATCCGCATGAGCCACCTCCGGCCGGTTCGGGCGCCGCACTGGCGCCGCGTTCACACATGTCTCTTTTGCCGAGTCTAGCCCGCCGTGTAGGCCTCGAGTCCGATGGTTACCACGGTGGCAATGTCGTTGCCCACGCTCGCGCGGAACTCGCGCTCGGCCTGTGTCACGGCGCCGCGGAAGGCGTCGAGCCAGGCCAGGCCGTCGGTGGTGAAGAGCACGCGCCGCGCCCGCGCATCGAGCGGATCGGGCCCGCGCGTGACCAGGCCCCAGGCCTCGCATTGGTCCACCAGCGCGCCCATCGCCTGCTTGGTCATGCCGGCGCGCTGCGCGAGCTCGGTCAGGCGCGAGCCCTCGCGCGCCAGGTGCCGCGTGATGTGGATGTGCGCCGCGCTCACCTGCGCGCGCGCCGCAAGGTTCGACAGCGCCAGCGGCACGTTCACGTCATGCGCCATGAGTTCGAGCACGCGCTCGTCGAAGCGGCGCATTGCATGGCCCAGCAGGCGGCCCAGGTGGGTCTGCCGCCAGGCGTCCGGGTCGGTCGGAAAAGCGGATTCGGCCATCGGCTAGATGGTAAAGCAAACTGACCAAAAAATGGATTTACTCAAATCAATCAGCCTCTACACTACTGTTCAAGCATCCAGCCTGTGATTAAAAGCAGATGGACCGCCTCCACACACAAACCGTTGATTTTCAAGGAGATTTCTTCATGGACGCACTCGTCAAGGGCACCAGCATCTCGGTCGCAGGCAGCGAAAAGGCCAAGGCCCTGCAGGCCGCGCTGGCCCAGATCGAAAAGCAGTTCGGCAAGGGCACGATCATGCGGCTCGGCGAAGGCGAGGCGCTCGAAGACGTCCAGGTGGTCTCCACCGGCTCGCTCGGCCTGGACATCGCGCTGGGCGTCGGCGGCCTGCCGCGCGGCCGCGTCATCGAAATCTACGGCCCGGAATCCTCGGGCAAGACCACGCTCACGCTGCAGGTCATCGCCCAGATGCAGAAGCAGGCCGGCACCTGCGCCTTCGTCGACGCCGAACACGCGCTCGACGTGCAGTACGCCCAGAAGCTCGGCGTGAACCTGTCCGACCTGCTCATCAGCCAGCCCGACACCGGCGAGCAGGCCCTCGAAATCGTCGATTCGCTGGTGCGCTCGGGCGCCGTCGACCTGATCGTGGTCGACTCGGTCGCCGCGCTCACGCCCAAGGCCGAAATCGAAGGCGAAATGGGCGACTCGCTGCCCGGCCTGCAGGCCCGCCTGATGAGCCAGGCGCTGCGCAAGCTCACCGCCACCATCAAGAAGACCAACTGCATGGTCATCTTCATCAACCAGATCCGCATGAAGATCGGCGTGATGTTCGGCTCGCCCGAAACCACCACCGGCGGCAATGCGCTGAAGTTCTACGCCTCGGTGCGGCTGGACATCCGCCGCATCGGCACCATCAAGAAGGGCGACGAGGCCATCGGCAACGAAACCAAGGTCAAGGTGGTGAAGAACAAGGTGTCGCCCCCGTTCAAGACGGCCGAGTTCGACATCCTGTTCGGCGAAGGCATCAGCCGCGAAGGCGAGATCATCGACATGGGCGTGAACGCCAAGATCCTCGACAAGTCGGGCGCCTGGTACGCCTACAACGGCGAAAAGATCGGCCAGGGCCGCGACAACGCCCGCGAGTTCCTGCGCGAGAACCCCGAGCTGTCGCGCGAGATCGAGAACAAGGTGCGCGAATCGCTGGGCATTCCGCTGCTGGCGGCCGATGCCAACGCTCCCGCCCCCGAAAAGGCCGAGAAGCCCGCCAAGGCGCCCAAGGCCGACAAAGCCGACAAGGGCGAGTAAGCCGGCGAGCACGCGCGCAGGCAGCGCATGGCTTTCGGCGCCCCTTCCCTCAAAGGCCGCGCGCTGCGGCTCCTGAGCCAGCGCGAGCATTCGCGCGCGGAACTGGAGCGCAAGCTGGCCAGGCACGAAGAAACACCCGGCGAACTGGCCCGCGCGCTCGACGAATTGGCCGCCAAGGACTTCATCAGCGAGCCGCGCGTGGTGGCCTCGGTGCTGAACCAGCGCGCCGCCCGCTCGGGCGCGCTGCGGGTGCGGCAGGAGCTGCAGGCCAAGGGCATTGCGCCCGAGGCCATTGCACAGGCCGTGGCCAGCCTGCAGGACACCGAGGTGGAGCGCGCCACGGCCCTGTGGCGCCGCCGCTTCGACGCACCGCCCGCCGATGCGAAGGAGCGCGCCAAGCAAACGCGCTTCCTGCTGGCGCGCGGCTTTTCGGGCGCGGTGGTGGCCAAGGTGCTGCGGAGCGATTTCGACGAAGACTGACGGCCGGGCGCGCGGCCCCGGCCTGCCAGGAAAGGCTCAGCCGCGGGCGCTCAGAGCGCCAGCATCAGCTTCAGGTTCTGCACCGCGGCGCCGCTCGCGCCCTTGCCCAGGTTGTCCAGGCGCGCAATCACCACGGCGTGGCGATGGTCCTCGTTCGGGAACACGCGGATCTCTAGCTGGTTGGTGTCGTTGAGCGCCAGCGCGTCGAGCTTGCCGTCATCGGTGGGCGGCAGCACCTTCACGAACTGCTCGGGCGTGTTGCTCTTGGCGTAGTGCGCGGCCAGGGCCTCTTGCAGGTCGCCGGCCTTCGGCTTGCCGGGCAGCAGATCGAGGTGCAGCGGCAGCTGCACCAGCATGCCCTGCTTGAAATTGCCCACCGAAGGAATGAAGACCGGCCGGCGGGTAAGGCCGGTGTACTTCATGATCTCGGGAATGTGCTTGTGCTTGAGGCCGAGCGCGTAGGTCTCGAAAAGCGGCGCCTTGCCGTTCTCATAGTCTTCGATCATGGCCCGCCCGCCGCCCGAATAGCCGCTCACCGAAGGCAGCGAGATCGGAAAGTCGGCCGGCAGCAGGCCGGCGTCGACCAGCGGCCGCACCATGGCGATGGCGCCCGTGGCATAGCAGCCCGGGTTGCCCACGCGGTCGGCCGCGGCCACGGCCTGCCAGTGGCCGGCCGCCAGTTCGGGAAAGCCGAACACCCAGCCGGGCGCCACGCGGTGCGCGGTGGAGGCGTCGATGATCTTGGGCTTCTTGCCGGGCAGCTGGTCGATCAGCGCGACCGATTCGCGCGCCGCATCGTCGTGCAGGCACAGCACCACCAGGTCGACGCCGGCCATCAGCTCGCGCTTGGCGGCCACGTCTTTTCGCAGCTCGGGCGCAATGCTCACGAGTTCGATCTGCGGCATCGTCTGGAGCCGCTCGCGGATTTGCAAGCCGGTGGTGCCGGCTTCGCCGTCGATGAAAACCTTGGCCATATCGGAGTATGCGTAGAGGGGCTAGAAGAAAGTACGTATTGACCGCAAGGCCACGTCGAGTATTGGTGCGCCGCACCATGATACAGTCCGCGGTTGTTCGCCGCCCCCAGCCGTCAGGCTGCCGTCGCCCGCGAGCAACAGAGCCAAAGACGCCTCAGACCCCAGATCCCCCGTTCTCAACCTCCTCCTTCCGAGAGACATCCCTCATGAAGATTCACGAGTACCAAGGCAAGGAAATCCTTGCCAAGTTCGGCGTGCCGGTGCCGCGCGGCATTCCGGCCTATACGGTTCAGGAGGCGGTCGAGGCCGCCCAGAAACTTGGAGGCCCGGTGTGGGTCGTCAAGGCCCAGATCCACGCGGGTGGCCGCGGCAAGGGCGGCGGCGTCAAGGTCGCCAAGTCGATCGAAGACGTCAAGAAGCTCGCCGGCGAGATCCTCGGCATGCAGCTCAAGACCCACCAGACCGGCCCCGAAGGCCAGAAGGTGCGCCGCCTCTACATCGAAGATGGCGCCGACATCAACAAGGAATACTACGTCTCGGCCGTGACCGACCGCGCGACGCAGAAGGTCGCGTTCATCGCCTCGAGCGAAGGCGGCATGGACATCGAGGAAGTGGCCCACTCCTCGCCCGAGAAGATCATCACCGTGTTCGCGGACCCCGAAAAGGGCCTGACCGACGAGCAGGCCAAGCAGATCGCCGACGGCATCGGCATGCCGGCCGATTCCACCGCGCAAACGGTCGACATCCTCAAGAAGCTCTACACCTGCTACATGGAGACGGACGCCTCGCTGGTCGAGATCAACCCGCTCAACCGTGACAGCAAGGGCAAGGTCATGGCGCTGGACGCCAAGTTCAACTTCGACAGCAACGCGCTGTTCCGCCACCCCGAAATCGTGGCCCTGCGCGACCTCGACGAAGAAGACGCGGCCGAAGTCGAAGCCTCCAAGTTCGACCTCGCCTACATCAGCCTGGACGGCAACATCGGCTGCCTGGTGAACGGTGCCGGCCTGGCCATGGCCACCATGGACACCATCAAGCTGTTCGGCGGCGAGCCGGCCAACTTCCTGGACGTGGGCGGCGGCGCCACCCCCGAGAAGGTCACCGAAGCCTTCAAGATCATGCTGAAGAACAAGAACGTGGAAGCCATCCTCGTCAACATCTTCGGCGGCATCATGAAGTGCGACACCATTGCCACCGGCGTGATCGCAGCCTGCAAGGCCGTGAACCTGCAAGTGCCGCTGGTCGTGCGCATGAAGGGCACCAACGAAGTCGAAGGCAAGAAGCTGCTGGCCGATTCGGGCCTGCCGATCATCAGCGCCGACACCATGGCGGAAGCGGCCCAGAAGGTCGTCGCAGCAGTCAAGAAGGCCTAAGGAACAAGTCATGTCGATCTACATCAACAAAGACACCAAAGTCATCACGCAAGGCATCACCGGCAAGACCGGCCAGTTCCACACCGAGAAGTGCCAGGAATACGCGAACGGCAAGAACTGCTTCGTCGCGGGCGTGAACCCCAAGAAGGCCGGCGAGTCGATCTTCAACATCCCGATCTTCGGTTCGGTGAAGGAAGCCGCTTCGCAAACCGGCGCCACCGTGTCGGTGATCTACGTGCCGCCGGCCGGCGCGGCCGCCGCCATCTGGGAAGCCGTCGAGGCCGACCTGGACCTGGCGATCTGCATCACCGAAGGCATTCCGGTTCGCGACATGCTCGAAGTGCGCAACAAGATGAAGGCCAAGGAAGCGGCCGGCGGCAAGAAGACCCTGCTGCTGGGCCCCAACTGCCCCGGCCTCATCACGCCCGACGAAATCAAGATCGGCATCATGCCCGGCCACATCCACCGCAAGGGCCGCATCGGCGTGGTCTCGCGCTCGGGCACGCTCACGTATGAAGCCGTGGCGCAGCTGACCGAAATCGGCCTTGGCCAATCGTCGGCAGTCGGCATCGGCGGCGACCCGATCAACGGCCTCAAGCACATCGATGTGATGAAGGCCTTCAACGACGATCCCGACACCGACGCCGTCATCATGATCGGCGAAATCGGCGGCCCCGACGAAGCCGACGCGGCCCGCTGGTGCAAGGAACACATGAAGAAGCCGGTGGTCGGTTTCATCGCCGGCGTCACCGCCCCTCCCGGCAAGCGCATGGGCCACGCCGGCGCGCTGATCTCGGGCGGTGCCGACACGGCCGATGCCAAGCTCGCCATCATGGAAGAGTGCGGCTTCACCGTGACGCGCAACTTCTCGGAACTGGCAAAACTGCTCAAGGCCCAGCTCTAAACAAGCCCCCGGCAGTTCTCCGCGCAACCACGCAAAAAGAAAAAGCGCCCGCAATCTGGATTGCGGGCGCTTTTTTCACTACAACACAGTGGAACAAGAGACATGGAACTCCTTCAAGGCGCCGACTTCTGGATCGGTCTGATCAAGATTGTCTGGATCAACATCATTCTTTCGGGCGACAACGCCGTGGTGATTGCCATGGCGGCGCGATCGCTGCCGCCCGCGCAGCAGAAAAAGGCCGTGCTGTTCGGCTCGGGCGCGGCCGTGGTGCTGCGCATCGTGCTCACGGTGGTGGCGGCCAGGCTGCTGGCGCTGCCCTACCTGCAGATCGTCGGCGGCCTGCTGCTGCTGTGGATCGGCCTGCAGCTGCTGAGCGAAGAAGATGAAGGCGAAGGCGAAGCCAAGGAATACGGCAGCATGATGGCGGCCGTGCGCACCATCCTGCTGGCGGACCTGGTCATGAGCCTGGACAACGTGATTGCCGTGGCCGCCGCCGCGCAGGGCAACATGGTGCTCCTGGTGCTTGGCCTGGCCATCAGCATTCCGCTGGTGATCTTCGGCAGCACGCTCATGATCAAGCTCATGGAACGCTTTCCGATCGTCGTCATGCTGGGCGCCGCCCTGATCGGCTGGGTCGGCGGCGAAACCATTGCCAGCGACGTGTCGCTGCACGGCGTGCTGGCTGCCAACCCCTGGCTGCACTATGCGGCCGCGGCTGCCGGCGCCTTCTTCGTGGTGGCCGTGGGCCGCCTGCTGCAGCGGCGCGCGCAGGCCGCCGAGGGACACTGAAACCGTCGCGCGTCGACGCTTCCTGAAAACATATGGCGAGTGTCGGCGCGTCCCTTTTCTCCACCCGGCCCCAGCTCTCCTGGGACTTTGCGGCGCTGACCGACGTCGGCCGCGCGCGCGCCCACAACGAGGACGACCTGCACGTCGACCCGGCCCTGGGCCTGGCCGTGCTGGCCGACGGCATGGGCGGCTACAAGGGCGGCGAAGTGGCCAGTGCCATGGCCGTGTCGCTGGTGCACGCCAGCTTTGCGCGCTGGTTCGCGCAGGCCGGCCTGCAGGCGCCCGCGCGCGTGGTCCGGCGCGCCCTGCAGGCGGCCACCGACGAGGCCAATTCCGCCATCCTCGAAGCCGGCCTGGCCAATGCCGAACTCCAGGGCATGGGAACCACCCTGGTGCTGGCCGCGTTCCGGCCCCAGCGCGTGCTGGTCGGCCACATCGGCGATTCGCGCTGCTACCGCCTTCGCAACAACAAGCTCGAGCAGCTCACGCGCGACCATTCACTGCGCCAGCAGCAGCTCGACGCCGGCGCCATCACCGCCGAGGAAGCGCTGATCTCCCCGCACCGCAACCTGGTGACGCGTGCCATGGGCGTGGAGCCGCAGGTGGTGCTCGAGATGCACGAGCACACCGCAAGGCCCGACGACCTCTATATGCTCTGCTCCGACGGGCTCAGCGAGATGGTCCCGGATGCGCAGCTTTTCACGCTTTTGAATCACGATGTCGAGCTTCAGCAGAAAGCATCACTTCTGGTGGCCGTTGCCAACGACAATGGCGGCCGAGACAATATTTCAGTTGTCCTGGCCAGGGCGCGCGTTGGCAGTGCGCCTGAATAAAAACATGCATTCAGGGAGTCGGCAATGCCGAAGATGATCATTTCGATCGATGGCACTGTCATCGGGCAAATGGCGCTTGCCAAGGACCGGACCACGCTGGGGCGGCGCGCCTACAACGACATCGTGCTCGACAATCTCGCGGTCAGCGGCGAGCATGCCGTGCTGCACATGCGCGGCGCTGAAGTCGAAATTGAAGATCTCAACAGCACCAACGGCACCTACGTCAATGCGATCGTCGTCCAGAAGCAGCAGAAGCTCAAGGACAACGACGTCATCGAAATCGGCGGCTGCCGCCTGCACTTCCGCGCCCGCAGCAGCGCGGCCGCCGACGCCGGTTCCCCCCGCGGTGCTGCGCGCGGCGATTACGCGGCTTCCGTCCCTCTGTCGGCCGCACCCACCGAAGCCGGCGCGCTGCTCGAACTGGGCATGCCCGCACTGCGCGTTCTCTCGGGCACCGACCAGGGCCAGGAAGTGCCGCTGCAGAAGGTGGTCACCACCATCGGCAAGCCCGGCGTTGCGGTGGCCGTGGTCACGCGCCGCCGCCAGAGCTACATGGCTTCCACCATCATGGGCGGCGTCACGCTCAACGGCGCACCGCTCGGTGCCGAGCCCGTCGGGCTGCAGGAAGGCGACGTACTCGAGCTTGGCGGCGCCACGCGCATGCAGTTCGTGCGCGTCTGATTCCCGCGGCGCAACAGCGCCAAGGGTGCAGCACCAGTGACCGCGCTCAGGCGCCACTGGCCGCGCATTGCCATCACCCTGCTGCCGGTTTTGCTCGCGCTCGCGCATGCCACCGGCCTCTGGCGCCTGGATGCCATCGACCGGCTCGACCACCTGATCTACGACACCCGCCTGCGCGCCACCATGCCGGGCACGCTCGATCCGCGCATCGTGATCGTCGACGTCGACGACGCCAGCCTCACCCGGCAGGGCCAATGGCCCTGGTCGCGCGACAAGCTGGCCCGGCTCACCCGGGAGCTCACCGGGCGGCAGCAGGCGGCGGCGCTGGGCTTCGACGTGATGTTCGTCGAGCCCGACCGCAGCTCCGGCCTCGACAAGCTGCGCCAGATCGCACGCGGGCCGCTGCGCGAAATGCCGGGCCTGGCCGCTGAAATCGACCGGCTCGCTCCCACGCTCGACAACGACGCCATCTTTGCCGCCGCCATGCAGGGCCAGCGCGTGGCGCTCGGCTACTACTTCACGCGCACCGAAAAGCCCGGCGCCAAGGGCCAGCTGCCGCCGGCCCCCGTGCTGCAGGCCGAGGCCTTTCCGCCGGGCCGCGGCTATGCCACCGCCTGGAACGGCTTTGGCGCCAGCCTGCCGGTGCTGGCCGATGCCGCGCCGGCGGCGGGCTTTCTCAACACGCTGGTCATGTCGAACGGCGACGGCGTCATCCGCGCCGTGCCGCTCATCGCCCGCTATGAGGGCGACCGCGCCCGGCCCGGCTACTACGAATCGCTGGGTCTGGCCGTCTACCGGCTCGCCAGCGGCTCGCCGCCCGTGCGGCCGGCCTTTGCACCCAGCGGACCCGGCGCCGCCGCGCCGCCGCTCCAGTCCCTGCTGGCCGGCGGCCTGCGCATACCCGTCAACGAAGCCGCTTCCATGCAGGTGCCGTTCCGCGGCCCCGGCGGAGCGCACGGCGGATCGTTCCGCTACGTGTCCGCCGGCGACGTGCTCGAAGGGCGGCTTGCGCCCGGCGAGCTGAAGGACCGCATCGTGCTCGTCGGCGCCACCGCGCCGGGCCTGCAGGACCTGCGCGCCACCCCTGTCGGCGCTGCCTTCCCCGGCGTCGAAGTGCATGCCAACATCGTCTCGGCCATGCTCGACCACCGCCTGCTCGCGGTGCCCGACTACGCCCCCGGCTACGAAGTGCTCAGCGTGCTGGCCGCGGGGCTCGTGCTGGCGCTGGGCCTGTCGCTGCTGCCCGCCCCGCGCGCCGTGGTGCTGGCCATTGCCACCCTCGCGGCGCTGGTCGGCGTCAATGCCTGGCTCTACCAGCGCCACAGCCTCGTGCTGCCGCTTGCCTCCGCACTGGCCATGGCGGTGCTCGCCTTTGCCTTCAACATGGGCTGGGGCTACTTCATCGAGTCGCGCGCACGCCGGGGGCTGGTGCGGCTCTTCGGCACCTACGTGCCGCCGCAGCTCGTCAAGGAAATGCTCGTCACCCCCGGCCGCTACAGCATGCGCGCCGAGAGCAAGCACATGAGCGTCATGTTCTGCGACATGCGCAACTTCACCCGCCTGTCCGAGCAGATGGCACCGGCCGAACTGCAGGCCTTCCTGAACAACGTGTTCAACCGGCTCACCAGCGTCATCAGCACGCATCGCGGCACCGTCGACAAATACATGGGCGACTGCGTCATGGCCTTCTGGGGCGCCCCCATCGACACCCCTGACCACGCCACCCTGGCCGTGCGCGCCGCGCTCGACATGGCCGAGGCCGTGCGCGACATCAACAACCTCCACCGCAGCACCGGCCGGCCCGAGATCAGCGTGGGCATCGGCATCAACAGCGGCGTCATGAGCGTGGGCGACATGGGCTCGGCTGCGCGGCGCAGCTACACCGTCGTTGGCGATGCGGTCAACCTCGCCTCCCGCCTCGAAGGCCTGAGCGTGCACTACGGCGTGGAAATCGTCGCCAGCGGCGCCACCCGCGAACTCGCGCCCGGCTTCGTCTGGCAGGAGCTCGACAGCGTGCTCGTCAAGGGCCGCGCGCAGGCCGTGGCCGTGTTCACGCCGCTCGGCGCCACCGCGCAAGCGGAGGCCCAGAGCCCTGCCGCACTGCAGCAATCCGCCCAGCTGCAGCGCTGGGCCGAAGTGCTGGCCGCCTACCGCCGTCAGGACTGGGCCATGGGCCGCAACTTGCTGGATCCGCTGCTGGCCGCGGATGCCAAAAAAGTCCTTTACCAGCTCTACGCACAACGATTAGCCTCCATGGCGTTGCGGCCCCAAGACCCCGAATGGGACGGCGCAACCCGCTTCGAAACCAAATGACGGCAGAAGACACAAGCAGAGGGTCTCTCACAATGCAGGTTCGCGTGCTGGGTTGCTCGGGCGCCATTGCCAAGGACTGCCGGACCACCTCGTTTCTGATCGACACCGACCTGCTCGTCGATGCAGGCACCGGCGTGGGCGACCTCACCCTCGAAGAAATGGCCGGCATCGACGACGTGGTGCTCACCCACTGCCACCTCGACCACATCGCCGCGTTGCCCCTCATGCTCGACGCCGTCGGTGGCCGCCGCACCCGCTCGCTGCGCGTGCACGCCCTGCGAGCCACCATCGAGGCGCTACGCGCCCATGTGTTCAACAACGTCATCTGGCCCGACTTCGAGAGCATTCCCAGCCCCGAGGCCCCCTTCGTGAGCTTTCACGACATTGCCGTGGGCCAGGTGCTGCAACTGGGCACCGCCGCCCCCAAGCGCATCGAGGTGCTGCCGGCCGTGCACACCGTCCCCGCCTGCGGCTTTGCCGTGAGCCGCGCCGAGGGCGGCGCCAACTGGGTCTTCACCGGCGACACCGAGCGCAACACCCCCTTCTGGGACCGCCTTAACGCCCTGGACGTGGCCATGCTCGTCATAGAAACAGCATTCAGCAACCGCGAGCAGGCCCTGGCCGAACGCAGCCTGCACCTGTCGCCCCGCGCCCTGGCCGACGAGCTGGCGCACATCGATCCGGGCAAGCAGTTTCCGATCTACATCACGCACACCAAGCCTGCGGAAACCGAAGAGATCATGTGGCAGATCGAGCACCTGGCCGGGCACCAGGTGGCGGGGTTGGCGCAGCGGGATATTCGGTGGTTGAAGGCGAATGGGGTGCTGACTTTTTGAGTCGGTGACACAAAAGGGCTGACAAATTTGTCACGCCTTGTAGCATCTAGAAGCATTTTTTGTCACTCGATGTAACCTGGTTGAGTGCAAAGTGCTCGGTTTCGACGGCGCGAGGCCCCGAAAACGGGGTGGCACAGATGCTGCGGAGGTACTGCGCTCCGGGCTTGGTTCCCGGGCTCTACAAACCAACCTGGAGTTTTGAATGAACCGTCGTTCTATCGCACGCAATGTGCAAAAGGGTTTCACCCTTATCGAATTGATGATCGTTGTAGCGATCATCGGTATCTTGGCTGCTGTGGCTCTGCCGGCGTATCAGGACTACACGACCCGTGCCAAGGTCAGCGAAGTCATCCTGATGGCAGCGCCTGCAAAGTTGGCTGTTGCCGAAACCAGTTCTTCGTTCGGTGATCTCGCTTCCGTTACCTCGTCGAATACCGGATATACATTTCCGGGTGCTACGAAATATGTTTCTGGCGTGTCGATCGCGGCCACGGGTGGCGCCGTGACGGTTACTTCCTCTGTGCCGGGTGCAGGCGGCACCATCATCCTGACGCCGACCGACAAGGGTTCGGGCCAGCTGCAATGGAAGTGCACCACCACCATTACCGAAAAGTTTGTCCCGGCTGAATGCCGTACTTAACCCTCGAGATTTGTAAGGTTTCGAATTGAAAAGCGGCCTTCGGGCCGCTTTTTCTTCGCTAACCGAAAAGGCGTTGATATACATGCTTGCATCGCCCCCAAGTCGGCCTGCTGCAGGCCGGCCGGTTTGGCCCGAACGTGCCGTTGCCTATGGGATATGCACCCTCTTGGCAATCACCTGGACACTATTTGCCGGCAAGGACGTCCCTTGGGACGCGCTTCACTATCACCTATATGCCGGCTTCGGTGCGCTCAATGAACGCTTGGCGATCGACCTGTTCCCAGCCGGTACGCAGACTTATCTCAATCCATATTCCCACGTCCCCCTATACCTGATGGTGCGCGCAGGGTGGCCATCGCTCGCGATCGGAGTGACCTTTGCGCTACTCCACAGCGTCATGCTCTGGATGACCTGGGAACTGGCTCGCGCAGTGAGCCGCAGTCCGGACGGTAACAGCCCATCGCTTGTTACTTGGTCGGCGATTGGCGTGGCGTTCTTCAATCCGGTTCTGTTGCAGGAACTGGGCTCGTCGTTCAACGACGTCACCACGGGCGCGCTTGGACTCGCCGGTTATGTTGCACTCGCAAACGCCTTCATGAGAGGCCGTGTGGGGCTGGTGGCGATGGCCGGCGCCTTGCTTGGCGCCGCCTCTGCGTTGAAGATGTCCAACGCCCTATTTGTGCTTTTGCCAGCCTTGCCGCTGGTTTTGGGTTGCGTGACATCGTCGCGAATGCGGCTGCGCGCACTTGCGGTATTTGTGCTTTGTGCCGCTGGAACCGCCTTGGTGATCGCTTTGCCCTGGGCTTGGCGCCTCCAGGAAGCTTTTGGAAATCCGGTTTATCCGATGCTCGATGGCCTGTTTCATCCAGCGGCTGCGTCAACTGAACCCACATCCACGGGTATGACGTCGTCTTTGACGAACACGATCGGACAGTTCGTGCAAGGCATGCGCGATCCTCGCTTTCTTCCTTCAACATGGGTCGAAGCGGTGACCCGACCGTTTGACATGCTGCGTTCGCGGCGTCTGATCCACACCGAGACGATGGCCGCCGACGTGCGATATGCGGCGCTCTTCGTGTTGGCGCTCGTAGGGATAGCGGGCGGTTTGCTGTGGCGGCGACCGCGTGCTTTCAATGTCGAAACGGCACCAATTTCTCTCCCATCTCAACGCGCCTTTGCGAGCCTGGCAATTTCGTTCGGAATCGCCTGGATCGTGTGGCTCAGTATGAGCGGCAACAGTCGCTACTTTTTGCCGATGGCCTGTATTGCGAGTGTATTGCTCGTTGTTGGGATGTCGCGCATCTTGGCATCTGCGCCACCGCGCGCGCTGGCCTATGCACTTGCCTCGGTTTTTGGCGCTCAAGTTGTCTTGCTGTGGCAAGCAACGGAATACCGATGGAGCCCGCAGCGATGGGATGGTCCATGGGTTCAGGCGACAGTGCCGGCGTCCCTGCAGGTCGATCCATACCTCTATCTGCCGATGGATTCTCAGTCGCAATCGTTCCTCCTGCCCTGGCTGGCCCCTGGTTCGGCTTTCCTGGGCATTGCGAGTGGCATCGTGCCCGACAGCAATGAGGGGCGCCGCGCCCGCAAGCTCATAGAGGCCAACCAGGGCCGTCTCCGCTTGCTCAAACTTGTCGACACAATCGAGTCCGACGGGCGTCCGGTGGTGCCGAATGAAGGGCGTTTCGATTTTGCGCTGCGTCGATTTGGCTTGCGTGTAAGCACAGGAGACTGCGATTTCATCCGCTACAAAGGCAATCGTGACGTGATCGAAAGGCCCGGGCCTCGCTCTGGTCCGCGCGATGAGGTTTGGCTCTACACGTGCAAAGTGGTGCCGGGCTCTGGCCTGTTGGACGCCGAGCAGGACGCCAAGCGCATTGCCGATGTGGTCCTCGACCACGTGGAGGAAGCTTGCCCCCAGCTTTTCAGGCAGACCCGAGGGGGCAGTTGGCGCAGCGGGCAGATCTGGCGTCGCAGCTACGCCGATCTGGCGCTCTGGGTTACCGATGATGGCTGGGTAAGGTTTGCCGATCTGATTCGTGGCGGTGGCGATCGAATCGCCATCGGGCGCGCTGAAGATTGGATGAAAGCGAAGCAAAAGCTGCGATGCTGGCAAGAGAGGGGCCGTGCCTATGTCGAGTTGCAGCAGTAGCGCTGAGACGGAGGCAAGACCATGAATGCAATAGCTTTGACAGATGCTGGATCGGCTTTTCTCGCGGTGCCCCTTGAGCCCAGCATGCGACCAGCACCGTTGGAATTGACGATTCTGATGCCTTGCCTCAACGAGGTGCGGACTCTGCCGGCATGCATTGCAAAGGCGAAAGATTTCTTGGCGCAGTCGGGGATCGTCGGTGAAGTGCTTATCGCTGACAACGGCTCGACTGATGGGTCGCAAACTTTGGCGCGATCGTGTGGCGCCCGCATCATTGATGTGCCACTACGCGGCTATGGGGCGGCGTTGATTGCGGGCATTGGCGCGGCGAGGGGCCGTTACGTCATCATGGGCGACGCCGATGACAGCTACGACTTCAGCAACCTTGCACCCTTCGTCGCGGAACTGCGGCAGGGGAGCGAACTCGTGATGGGGAACCGTTTCCGCGGTGGTATCTTGCCTAGCGCGATGCCGCCATTGCACCGCTACCTTGGAAACCCGGTGCTCAGCTTCGTGGGGCGACTGTTTTTCAAGTCCAGGATCGGTGATTTCCACTGTGGCTTGCGCGGGTTCGAACGCAAAGCCATCCGCCAATTGGGACTATGTTGTGAAGGCATGGAGTTCGCCAGCGAGATGGTTGTCAAGGCATCTTTGAGCGGCCTACGCATCTCCGAGGTGCCCACCATTCTGTCTCCTGATGGGCGGGATCGGCCTCCGCATTTGCGCACGTGGCGTGACGGCTGGCGGCATCTTCGATTTCTGCTGCTATTCACGCCACGCTGGTTGTTTCTATATCCAGGTGTGCTGATGACTTTGTTGAGCCTGGCCCAACTGCTGTTTGCGCATTTTCACCAAGGCGGTCAGGGCCGCTGGCCAGTGGGCATCCATACCCAGCTGCTTGCAGCCGCCGGTATGGTGCTGGGCTATCAGACCATGTTGTTCGCCATGGGGGCCGTACTTGCGCGCCATTGTGCGCGCCTTAACACGCCGCACCCGCGGGAGCGTTGGGCGCTGCGCGCAGCCAGCGGGGGCTGGCTGTCGATAGGGGGAGTGCTGGCAACTTTGTTCGGACTGACATTGTGTGCGAGCCTCACGTGGCAGTGGGGGCGTGCTGGCTTCGGTGCGCTGGATCCTGAAACCGCCATGCGCCAGATCATTCCTGGCGTTGCACTGCTTTTGATGGGAACACAATCCCTGCTGGCCTCGATTTTTTTTGCAGCGCTTCGAAGCGCTTTTGATTTGCGGCCAGGGGTCATGCACGCGAATATCGCAGAGGCGGATCTCACAGAAATCTGAGAGCAGCGCTATCGGCAGTTCGGCAGCCAGCGTGTGAAGGTATACCCAGCAACGTCGATCACATTTAAGACCAGGCAAGTTTTGCCAATCTATCAAGCATGAGCGAACACAGTAACCACAGTGATGATTGGCCGTTGGAAGGCTTGGAACATCTGGGCGCCTGCCCGATCTGTGCGAGTGCACGCCGCAATTGTTTGCACCAAGGATTGGTAGACCATTTGTTCAACACGCCGGGGCGCTGGAATCTCTACGCGTGCGAGCTGTGCGGCACAGCCTATCTGGATCCCAGGCCCAATCGTCAAACAATCCATATCGCATATCAAGATTACGGCACACACGAAAGTCAGCTTGACGATGATCCGCAGCAGCCAGGAGACGATTGGCGCAGTTCCGTCAAACAGGCCATCCTGCGCGCATATATTCGCGTGCGGTTTAGCAAGCAGCCGTTCAAGCCAAGCGATGTGTTCGCCGGTGCAATGTGGCTTCGCCCATTCTTGCGGCCGCGTTTTGATGGAGCCATGCGGAACCTTCCCGTCTCGAGCAAAACCAGCACAGTGCTCGACATCGGTTGCGGAAACGGCCGCTTCTTGGCATGGGCACGCACCGCGGGTTGGCAGGGTTATGGCACAGAGTTCGACTCGCAAGCGGCGGCAGTCGCCCGCTCCAAAGGATTCGACGTTCACGAAGGTCCTTTGGAGGACTTGGTCGACAGCGGCACCAAGTTCGATGCGGTCACCATTAGTCATGTCATTGAACATGTGCACGAGCCATCCGCTCTTTTGAGGGCCGCGCATCAGCTGCTCAAACCAGGGGGACATTTCTGGATCGAAACCCCGAACGTCAATGCGCGCGGCCATGCGTATTTCGGTTCGGGTTGGGCAGGGCTGCATCCACCACACCATCTTCAAGTATTTGCGCCGAAGGCGCTGAAAGGGCTTCTTCAAGAAGCCGGCTTTACCGGCATTCGTGATTCGTCTTCGCAGTCTGGTTGGCGAGCGATGGCTTCCTTGAGTCGATCATCAGATCCGGCGCAGTTGCGCAATATCCGTTCCCAGGCGATCCGCGAAGATATAGCGGAATTCTTTGGGCACTGCGATGCGGCAGAAGGAGAGTGCATCACGTTGACGGCGACAGTCTCTGCTTGAATGGATCCCGGCATGTCAATCCCTTCACGGCCGACGTGCGGGTCCCCGACCGGCACAGTGTTCGCTGTGGTTGTGACGTACAACCCGGACGACAAGCTGTTCGATCGATTGCAGGCTTTGCGCATGCAAGTGCACGCGCTTTTGGTTGTCGATAACGGCTCAACCAACGCCGAGGCTGTGCGCTCGATGGCGCTGCAAGCTGAATGCTCAGTGGTCCTCAACCCGGAGAACCTTGGCATTGCTGAAGCCCTCAATCAGGGCGCTCGTGCTGCCATTCAACAGGGAGCCGAATGGCTTGCGACCTTTGATCAGGACAGCCACGTAGCTCCTGAAGCTATTGCGCAGCTGCTGGCCGCTTCCGCGGCATTGCCGCAGTTAGACCGCGTCGCCATTCTGGCCATGAGCCATCGCGACCGTGGGACAGGGCGCGATTACCACCGCTCCGGCGAAATCTTGAAGGAAACAGAGCAATGGCGGTCGGTGCGCACCACCATTACATCGGGAAGCCTGGTGCGCGTATCGGTTTTTCTCCAGGTGGGTTTTTTTGATACGCGGCTTTTCATAGACACGGTTGATCTGGAGTTTTGTCTGCGCTGTCGTCGCCAAGGATTGCTGGTGCAGGAAAACCGGACGGTGGTACTGGCCCATTCAATGGGAAATTCCACGACCCGCGTCGTACTAGGATTCCCCCTCGTGCTGACCGGGCACTCTCCGCTACGCCGCTACTACATCACGCGCAATCAGCTTGAAATGTGCCGGCGTTTCATTTGGGCCGACCCGCGCTGGGCATTGGGAGCGTTCTGGGACTTGGCAAGCGGAAGCGCAATTACCCTGTTGTTGGAGACCGAGCGTCGCGCGAAGTTGCGCGCAATGCTCTCCGGACTGGGTGACTTTATGCTGCGCCGCTTTGGACGCAGGACACTGCCGCTGTAGACGTGTTGTCCGGTCCCCGCAGGTCCTCATCGGGGACGGCTGATCAGGCCCCGGCCAGTGACCCAGCTCCCCAGCAGAAGCAGCCGCAGCAGCACGTCACCGACAAGTGATTGGCGAAAACGCATGGGGGTCATCAGCAACCGCATAGCGGTCATTGGCCTGTGACAGTCGAAGTAACTCTCCAGCAATCGTCGGTCCACCGCATTCAGTCGCGCGGCATGCACAGCGCGAAAATTCTCGATCTGGTCGTACATGATGTGGACCCAGTTCTTTTTGCGGAGAAAGCGCAGGATCGCGATGTAGCGGCCCATGCCTGAGCCCATTCCGATGGCATTGGCACCATGCTGCCGATAAAGGATGGTGGGTTCGCGATCAACGATGACTTGGCCGAACGCCGCGATGACCAGATACAGCCACCAGTCATGAAAATAGATGCGGTCCGGATCACCATATTGGCGCGCCAGAGGCAAGGCCGCGCGATTGATGGCGCAGGTGCAACCGGTCACGATATTTTCTGTCAACGCATTGCGAAACGACGGGGGCCGTTCCCACATTGGCGACAGGCCGAGAGGAAGCAGCTGTTCGTTGACCAGCCGAAGACGTGAGCAATACAGCGCGGGTTTGTCTTGCAGCGGCGCCAAGTGCGCGGCAGCTCGCTCGATCTTGTTCGGCAGCCACACGTCGTCCTGGTCACTCAGCATGATCAGATCTGCGTCATCAGGTGCGGTATCCAGCAGCTTGAAAAAACTTCGCACGAAACCGACGTTTTGCCCGCGCATCACTGCAATGCGCGAATCGCCGAGGCTTTGAATGCGTGCAACGGTCTGGTCCGTGGAACCATCGTCGCGAACGATCACGTGGCCGTCAGGCGGCAGCTGATCGAGGATGGAGCGAAGTTGCTCTTCCACAAGGCGTTCGCCTTGCCAAGTGGACATCAAGACAACGATCTTCATAAGATTCAGGATTCTCGTTCAAGATCCTGCCGTCAATCAGTCCGCGGATGCGCTGAGTCACGACGAGCGTCCTTTGACCTGCGATTGGCGATACGCAACTGCGTCAACGACCATCCCAGCAGTGCGAGCAACAACATGAACTCGAATGGCCCTGGCAAAGTTGGGGAGAGATTCCTTCTCATGACGAGCCCAAGGAGCGCCGCCATGAGGGTCGCCGGAATCGCCAGAAACCTCAGCGTCGAAAGCAGCGTGCCCGCCAAATAGGAGAGCAGCAGAAAATCTATCGTCACTCTCGCGGCAAATGCTGCAGCGACACCGACAAGGCCCCATGATTGGAGCGCGACATACAACAACGCCAGATATGGCAGCAACTCGATCATGTGGCTTTTTGCAACGAGATCGGGCCGCCCACTCGCAAGCAGCTTGGTGAATGGGACGATTGTGAGACTGTTGATCCAGAAGGCGAGGCATAGGATTTGTGCCACGCTGGCCGACTGCGTGGCAAGTTCCGGTGAGATCCACAAGGCGAGGAACGGAGCGGACAACAGCAGCCCTGTCGCCATCAGCGGTGACAACCACACACCCAGCACGCGCAGGCCAAACATGGCCAGTTGACGTCTTTGGATATCGGTCGTCGCGCTGGCAAAACGAGGAAAGAGCGCTTGGTTCAGTGCCGATGACAACAGCGTAGTGCGTTCGGTCATCTGAAAAGGGATGACATAGTGACTGACCGATCTAGCGCCCAGCTGTACACCGATCGCAAAGCGGTCTGCAACCACCATGAGTGGTCCTGCGACCGCACTGACAGTTGCCCATCCGCCGAAACGCAGCAATTGCGAGGCATAACGCCTGTCGATCGAAACGGGAAAGCCAACAAGGTAATGTTTTCTGCAGCGCCAGAGCATCGGTACCAGCACCAGCAGACGAACCACTGCCACCGCGGCAACAAGCCCGGACAGTTGAACTCCTAACGTTGCTGCCACAGCCAATGGGGCGAGCAGAGCGAGAGCATTGACCGAGGCGCCGATCAGATTAAGTTCACCAAATGCGCTGCGCGCCTGCAATGCCCCGCTTAATACAGCCGCAAGGGTTGTCGCCGGCACCATCGCCGCGGCCCATGGCAAGGCAGCCAGGAGTTCGACACGCAAGCCGGCCTCGATAGAGGAATCGCGCGAAAAGAACCAAGCGCCTAGAGGTTGAGTGACAAGAGCACCAGCCAATCCGAGTGCGAGGCTGATCGACAGCGCCGTCCAAAGTACCTTTGCATGCTCTTTCTTCGATTCGCCGGCCATGTGTGCGAGCTGACGGGCGGTTGCTTGACCGATTCCCAAATCGAAAAGGCCCATGTAACCGAAGAAGAGCCAGATCAACGCGAGCACTCCGAAGCGGGCTTCCCCAATCAAGCGCAGATAGGCCGGAATGGTGAGCAGGGACAACACCAGCGGCAGGATCTGACCGGCCAGGTTGTAAGAAGTATGGCGCTTCAGGCTCATGTGGTGGACTGGATGATGTCTCGCTATCCTCGAACAAGGCCGATCATCTTGTGCAAGACACTAGAGATGTGCCAGGAAGCAGATCTGAGCAAAGTGACACGGCGTTTTCGTATCTGCTCTTCACGGATGCGCTCAGCATCGAGTTCCATATTCAGCAGTGCAATGCGCTCTTGGCTATTCGCGTGTCCTTCGGCTTTATGCCGGGCGGTCATCATCTGCAGGGGCAACTCGGCAACCTGTCGATCGACGCCGTCTCGAATCATCGCCTCTTGAAACCGCAGCATGCGCAATGGATGAACGGAGGTGTCGCAGATCACCTTTTCACACCAGTCCTCGACGAATTTTCTTGATTCCTCTAGCGAGTTCTCGCCGGGAATCTTTTCTAGAAGAAGAGCGAACTCGATGCCTCGGGCTTTGGGGAGATGTTCAGCGAAATACATTGAGTCCAGCCGCCAGAACCATGCTCCCTCCGACATGCCAGCTGCAAGCAATGATGCGAACTCTTCCGGGTTCCAGGCGTGGACGTGAATGGTGCGCCTCCTATGCAGCGCGAATCGCGACGTGTCCAATAGGCGGGGGTTGTACCACTCACGAACGTCGCGGGGATGGACTGGTGCTTGGTTGTAGATGGCCTCGCAAAATTCGCGAATGCTCGCCTCGTCTACCTCAGTCACGCCCGCCCGGTACTTTGCGAGCGGCACCGAAAAAGGCGTCGGCACGCGCACTGCGTCAAAAGTGCAGCTTCGGTCTGGTACGACCAGTAGCAACTTTCCGCCAATGCGAAGCACCCTGGAGAACTCGGTAAGCACCCCAAGGGGATTGGCTACATGCTCAATGACGTGCGAAGCGACCAATCCATCAAAAGAATTTGGTGCAAGCTTTGACAATCCTTCGGTGTCGAGGTCGATGTCGTAGTGAGCTTGCACGCCATTTGGCTGCCCGATCAACTCTGGGAAGTTCTTGTCACGGCCTCCCTCGATCGAGCGATCAGCGTACTTGACGTTTGCACCGGGCGAAACGACGAACGGGCGGCTCCCAGGGCCAATTTCCAAAACATCACCGCAGATGGAAAGGCCGATGAGATCGCGAGGGCTGGTGGTCATAGATCCAATGGTAACCATTCGCAACAGATGGGTGTGTGTCGCAGCGCTTATGTCGCGATCGCCAGATGCACAAGTAGCTGTTAACTGAAGTGTGCTGCAGCTTCAATCGAACACTACTTCCACCCTCTGCCGTGACTTGACGGCACGGCCATCGACTTTCCCAGGAGAAAACTCTGCACCCATGAAGGCTTCACGTGCAGCTTGTTCGAAAGCGGGCGGAAGTGTCGGCTCTTCGGCGTCGATACGCTGAACGCGACCTTGTTCGTCAATGAAGAGCGATAGGACACCAACGAGGGGGCCGGTCGCGATTTCGCCAAGCGGAGGTTCTAGCACGATGGCCGTCTTGGCGATGGGCGGCGTCGACAGTTGGCTGCGTGGCACATAGCTGTCGCTATTAGCTTCGGCCGTAACGGAGAGAGCAGGTGCAGCAGCGGCAGCCGACGTATCTGTTAACGGTTGCTGCCCGGAGGCGGAGACGGGAGGGCGGTCAGGCGCATGAATCGCTTCGTTCACCCGAGGGGGCTCACGGACAGAAGGCGCGGGCGGAGGCGAAGGCGAGGGCGGCGGCGAGGGAGGAGGGGGAGAGATCGTCCGCACCCGAATGGCGGCGGAAGCGCCACTTAAGACCTTCCCGCGCACCGCCCCTTCCGAGCCGACAGGCGAAACCCGCGCCGAAAGCACCGCAGCGTGAAGTGCCAATGAGAGCACCGCGCTCCCCAAAAGCACGCATCGCATCCTTGCCTGGCCCGGCGCATGCCGGGCCAAGACCTTTTCTCTCATCTCATCGAAGCTCAGTCCACCAGCTCGCGCCAGGAGGTCCTGCGCACGCTGCCGGAGCCGGACGATGTCGCGACTGGTGGCGTCTCGATCACGTTGTCGCCATTGCTCTTCTGGTAAATGATGCGGGCGTTGCCGTTGCTGTCTTGCACCCAGGTCATGCCCATGATCAGCCCGTCGGTGCTGAAGAGTCCGCCGGCCGGGTTGGTCGTCACGACGCCGCCATTGGCCACGTTGAGGTAGTAGCGCCACGCCGTGCCGCCCGACGCGCAGGCGTCACCATTCGGAATGGCGGTGGCGACCGCCAAGGTGCTGAATTGCAGGCCCAGGTTGGTATTCACGCGTTCACGCGAATGCGGCAGATCGATCCACCATCCGCCCTTGGTCGCCCAGTCGACCGACGTATTGGATACCGAGGCCGCAGTAGCGGTTGCCACGGGGCCATTCAACGTGAACGTCTGCCTGACGAAGTTCGTGGTGTCGGCGCGTACGTCGCTCCAACCGGTGGCGGTCAGCGTGTCCTTGACTGCATAGATGCTTTGCTGTGTCGAATCTGCGATGTCGGACGAGCCGAGATACCGGCCTGTTGCAACCACGACCACTGGCTTGCCGGAGATCTCCACGGTTTCCGGCTTTGTGGTGATGGGCTGCGGCGTCGTATCGTTGATCTGGAACTTGGCGAGCCGCATCGCGGCCCCGTTGGGTAGCAGGAGACCGTCGATGTCGAAGCGCCAGAGGTTGCCTTGCTGATCACCGCCGTAGAAGCGCTTGGCTGTGTTGTCGCTGGAGCTTTCGATCCAGGCGTTGATCTTTGCAAGGCCGCTCGGGTCGGAGCTGCTGCCGTCGCTGGTGGCAATGTCCAGCAGCAGGGCGCCGGTGTTGGCGTTCAGGACGTAGAGGTGGCCCTTGCCGTCACCGTCGGTGTTGTTGTAGCCCGAAGCGAAGGCAACGATCCAGGTGCCGTCGCCGCGCTTGGCGATCACCGGGTTGCCGAAGCTGAAGCCCAGGTTGGCATCGGTGAACTCCCAGAGAGCCTTGGGATCATTGGGGTCGGTGATGTCCAGTGCGTAGTAGCCGCGGCCGCCGCTGTTCAGGCCACCGACAACAATGGTCTTCCAGGCGGTGCCAACCTTGATGTCGCCCATGACCGGCGCTCCGTCCACGGAGTATTGGTGTCTCGACCCGTAGTTCGTGTCCGCCATCTTGTAGAGGTTGGGCATGACGGTGCCTGGAACGTATGCCCAGAGCTCGGTGCCGCCCGTGCTGCCGGTCGCAGCCGAGAAGGCGTGCAGCATGCCGTCGTTCGAGCCCACGTACACCACGGGCGTGCGGGTTGACTTTGCTGTAACGAAGTCGGCGTAGCCGGCGTCGGCATAGCGGAAGGGCGGCTTCCCAACATAGACCGGGGCACCGTTGATGATGTCGCCCAGCACATGTTCACGCTTGCGATAAAGCGCCGCAATGCTGTTGTTGGATGCGTCGACGCTGGCCGTTTCGTAGGTGCGCACGCCGCGCAGGTAGTTGACGAGGTTCGTGCCGTTGTTGGCCAGGGTCTTGTTGCTGTCCGAAAGCAGCGAGCATTGCGCGGCAATGAGGGTTTTGCTGCAAAGGTTGTCGAAGTAGCCTTTTTGCGCGGCGCTCAGGTTGCCGTACTCGAAGCTCTGGAGAGCCGAACCGCTGTTGAAGTAGATCCTTCGGTCCGAAGCGGCCGTTGCATCGAGCTTTGCCTGCGCGGACCATGTGGCGTTGTTCGCAATGACGCCCGTTGTGCCGTTGATTGCAAAGGCCTGCAGATCGCCGGTCCAAAGCTGCGTGGTGTAGCTGGCCCGGAAGACCAGGTTGTTGTCGCCAGCCACCAGCTGGAGCGAACTGGTCGATGCGGTGGCGCCCGCGCCGGAGACCTGCTGGACCGATGTGACCACGCCGTTGATGGCTTCGCTCAGCGCGCTGGCATTGAGTGCCGAGTAATACTGGCCGCGGCCATTCACGGCCGCATGCCATAGGTCGTCGACGTTGGTGGCGTTGCCGCCCTCGCCATCATTCAGGTCCGCACCTTCGGGCACAGGCCAGTTCAGTCGGCCACTGGTCAGGTCCACATAGGAGCCGGCGGTTTGGGTCAGGTAATTCTTGTCGTAAGGCAAGGTGCCGCTCACGCCAAGGCCAATCGTGAACGAGTTCATGTGCTGCCATGCGGCCTTGTCGCTCCCCACCGGTCGCACGATGTTGCTGCAGACATCCTGGCTGCTGCCGGAACTGCTCGAAGTGCAATTGCCGAGTGCGCTGGTGCGCAGGTCTGTCGAAAAGTAGTATTCGGCAACGTCGGCCAGCGTGTTGCCAGTGCCGCCTGAGGTGGACGGTGTTTGGGTTGGCGTGCCTGCAACAGGAGTTTGGGCCACAGGTGTTGTGTTGGAGGTGATTGCCGGTATAGACCAGGAGCTCCACGACCCAGCAGAATCTGAATTGACCGTCACACCGTCGCCCTTGGTCGCCTGGTGGGTCGTGTTTGTGTTTCCGCCCGTGAAGCTGCTGCTGTCGGTTGGAGGGCCATTGCCTGTCAACGACTCGGTGGGGGTCCCAGTGTTGACCCAAGCGGAAGTGGTGGGCGTGCTGGTGCTTCTGGATGTCTCGACGCCGTCGGTGGTCACTACCGTCTCGGAATAGGACCTCGTTGCCGACTGCGGTGTCGTATAGGTTCGAGACTGCGTTTCGGTGTAGCTCTGGTTTGTAACCTTGGTGACGGCATACTTACCCTTGTTCTGACCGTTCGCCACTGGCTTTGAGGAAACCGTGGTGGAGGTGCGCGTCCAGGTTCGCGTTTGTGTTTGAGTGGAAAGCGCGTTTCTGGTCAATGCGACGGTGTAGGGCGTCACAGTGGTGACGATGACCTGGCTGTCGTCCCGCATCGGGCGAGCCTCGGTGCCGTCCTGCTGGCCAATTTCGGTGGTGCCGTCGAGCTTCAGGCCCTTGTTCTTGTTCCAGTAGCCGTCTGTGGAGAGGAGCGCATAGTTGCGCTGGCAGGAGTACTGGACGGGGTCGTAGCTTTGGTCGGTAGCCTTGTTCGCAAAATAGCGTCCCGCCTTGGACAGGGCCGAGCGCAACGGCGTCCAACCATTCGGCGAGGCGCTGTAGAGACTGCTGTAGAAGTTGGTTTTCTGCGCAAGATCGAAGTCCTTGACGTCGCGAAAGTAGTTGTTGCCATCCACCGCAGTTCCATCGCTGATCGTGCTGAAGCCAACGCGGTAGCTCGAGTCGAGCGCCGCAATCGCTCGGCCCATGGCTGTGCGCATCAACAGGTAGCGCTTGCGGTAGTACGAATACCAATTGGCGTAGTTTTGAGCCTCGGCGGAAGTGCTCGTGAGCGTTACCTTGGCAAAGATGCTGCTCTGCGTGCTCGTTCGCGTCCTGCACTGGTTGTAGAAGGTGTTAGCCACCGGACCATTGCTCGTGTAGACCCAACCCATCTTGGGCTGAGTGCCGCTGTAGGTGTAATAGAACCGGTTGTTGAGATTGGTCGTCGAACTCGACGCGTCGTACCCATCATTACGTGCGGCTGTAAAAACCGCATTGGGATAAGACGTTCCATCCGCGTTGAGTGGCGGCGCATAGGTGACCGTGGGATCGTAGGCCACCCCATTGCACTGGGCGGAGCGGTATCCGTAGTATTCGTAGGCGTTGTTCCGATCTATGCCGCTCGGAATGTTATCCGGCATGTAGTCGTTGTCCATACTTCCCGAATCGTCCAGAACGAACAGCAGGTTCGGCTTGGCTTGAACGGCGGGCAGCGTGGCCAGCGGTTGGTTCGACAGGTCTGTGGATGCTGCATCGACGATGGGAGCGAATGATCCCAGCAGCAACGCACAGACCATCACCGCACAGCAGATGGCCTGCCTTTGGGGCTTCAGGCCGATGGCAAGAGTGAATCTATTTTTCATGGTGTTGGGTTCTCTGTCTGGCGCCGGAGCGGCGCTCCCTCATCAGAAATGCACGATGGTTTCGGTGAAGCTGGCCGTATTGCGCGCGCCCAGCACGCGCACCACGATGCGGTAGTACGGTCCGGAAGCACCGCCGGCAAAAGGCTGTTCGGCGTAGTTCATCTCGCCCTTCTTCGTCACGTTGGCACCACTGCTCGAGATCGGCTTGGCGCAGCTGATGCTCGTATCGGTGAGGTAGTTGCCTGCCTTGGAGCACAGCCTGAAGATGACGAAGCGGGCGTTGTTGTTATTGATGGTGCCGGCATCCGCCGTCGTGACGGAGCATCCGTTGTATGTGCCTGTGGTGGCGGACTGGCAGGTGTTGCCGTCCCAATCGATCAGTTGGCGGTTCGTGCTGGCGGCGAGTTGCCGTCCGGTTACGTCGATCGGCGGTTTTGCCGTGACGCCATCGGCGGCAAGCTCCTGCGTGCTTGCGTAGTAGCCGCTCGACGCGGCGTCGGTGTTCAGGCTGGCACTGTTGGCGGTCAACCAGTCGACGGCCTTGCGCGCCGCTTGGTCTGCGGCGGAGGTGGCATCTTGCTTGAAGCCCATGTTGCCCAGCACCAACGTGCTGGTGTCGACCGAGCGCACCAGCGCCAATGTTGCAAGCAGGAGTGCGACCAGGGTCAGAAGGGCGAAGAGCAGCGAGACACCACGTTCAGCGCGCCGGTGTTGGGAGAGATTCAAGGGTCTGATTTGCATGGCGATGGCTCAGGAATTCCAGAGGACGTTGCGCAGCGGCACGATCGTGTCGTAGACCTTGAAGCGGTAGTGCTCCCATTCGGGAACGTGGCTTACCTTCAGCGAAATGCATTTGCTGGCGCCATGGCAGGTCGTGGTCCCCGTGATGGTGGCGTTGGCGCCTACGTCCCACTGAGGGGCGCTCGCTGTGACGTTTTCCTTTTCGTACTGATTGCTGCGCGCCACTACCGCGATGCGGATCGCGAGCACCTGCAGCCAACCTGCATTGGTGGTCGGCGTCACGTTGTCGTAGGTGTCGACAACACCATCGCCGTTGGTGTCCTTGCCGTACATGGCCTGGAGGTTGACGATTTGCGGATAGAGCTCCAATGGCGGGTCGGTTACTACGCCATTCACCGGTGAGAGCTCGGCCATTTGCAGGCTGTTGGCACTGCTGATCGAGTAGGTGCGATAGACCATCGAACCCATGTTCAGCAGATAGCTTCCCGACGCGTATCCGCTCGTTGGAAATATGCTGTTCTGGTTCCACTTGCTCGCAGCGGTAGCGGCATGGGGAACGCGCGTCGGCCCCAGTGTCGTGGCCGGAGATGCCGTGTTGTTGGTCACGCTGAACAGCGTGCACGCCAGGCCGCTGCCCTGAACTTTTGGAACGGCGATCATCATGTTGCCGACCACGGCGCCAAATGAGGACGTCACCTCGAAGTAGTTGCTGGACTGCGGGTGATCCTCCTTGAGGACCATGGGCGCCGAAAAGTTGGTAGTCCGGCCTTGCAGGACAGTGATCGTGTCGGGGGCGTTGGTGTCAGTGCTGGTGCCGTTCGTGATGACGACCGGTGCCAGCGGAAAGGCGAACGACGCGCCGCTCGCGTCGTACTTGCCCGTCACTGTGCAGCCGAGTGCATCCGGGCTGGCCGCAGCACCGTAGCCCGCCATCTGCACGTCGCGTTGGAGTGTGAAGAGCGACAACGCGCCATTGACCTGCGCATCGCTGCCCATGGTGATCGTGCGCTTCTTGCCCTCGGCAAGCGCGAGCACCTGGCTGATGACGAGCACCGTGAGCAGACCCAGCACGAGGCCGACCATGAGCTCGACCAGGGTGAAGCCACGCTGGAAAGGATGCTTGGAAAAGATGGATTGAGCGGTGCGCATCTCAGTTCGCAGCCTTCGAGACGGTTGTGTGCGTGACGTACTGGTGCGTTTCACCATTCGGCATCGTCCAGCTGATGGTGACGGCGACATCGCCGGAGCTTGCGTTGACGGTGACTGCACCGGTCCCTCCAGGCAGGCTGCTGCTCACCTTGCTCTGCCATTCGCTGCATCGCGCTTGAGAGGCGCAACCGGTGCCGTTGTAGCTCGCGAGATTGGTGAGGTCGGACCACATGCGCCCGTTCAGTTCGCTGGCCAGATAGGCGGCGTCAGCCCTCACCTTGGAATCGGTCTGCGCGCGCGTCATCGAGGCCTGCAGGCCCACCAGTCCGAGCACGCCGAGCATGAAGATCAACAGCGCCACGAGCACTTCGATCAAGGCGATGCCTCGCGTATGCGAAGCTTGGTGAGGCTCGCGCCGCACATGGTCGAGTTGGCCGGGCGCGCGCATGCGATTCACTCGGTTCAGCATTTGCGGGGATCCTTTGCCGTGCTGTCGACGATGGCCGGCTCGCACATGCGCACCGAGCCCGAGGGCGAGACGACGATGCGCAATGCGCGGGTGCCCGTGGAGCTTCCGGTGACGTCGATCTGGCCAATGGCGTCGCTGTTGGCAATGCGCCCAAAACCATTGAAGGTGACGGTCGTGCCTTCGGTCGATCCATCAATGGCTTGAACTGCGGCCACCGTGACTCTTCCGCCGCTGTCTCCAGCGGGGCGCCCGGTAACGATCATGGGAGAGCTGGTCGTCGATGGAGCGTCGGAGCAATGCCCGATCGGAGAATTCACGCTCACGATCCAGGCGCCACTGGCGCCGGAAAGAGAGCAGTCGTCGCTCAGCACCGCCGGGTCATTGAGCGACACCAGCCAGAGCGACACATTCTGGTTGCGCCGCACGGCCTCGCCGCGCGCGACCTGGAGCCCGTTTTGCAGCGAATCGGCAACGTTGCGAATGCGGGTGTTTTCCAGCCATGTGCCGATGCTCGGCATGACGGCGAAAAGGATCAGCGCCAGCACCGCGATGGTGACGATCAGTTCGACCAGGGTGAAGCCGCGTTGTCGCATGGTGATCGCCATGTGGGATCAGCAAGCACTGCTGCTTGTAAGCCAGCACGATTGCGTCACGGTGCCGCCTTTGAACTGGGTGGTTGCGCGATTGCCGTTGTGATCAATGGTGTAGGTGTGTCCGATGGCTCGCCCCGCGCTTCCGGTAGCGGTGACCACATAGTTCTGCTGATTGTTGGAGGTCGTACAGCTGTAGCTGAAGTACTTGACGTTGAGAGGCGTGAAGGCGGCGGCCGCGTTGGTCGCGCAATTGGTTCCCGAAGGACCGTAGTTGCGGTTGTCCTGGTAGTACTGCTCCATCGTCGCCCGGTAGGCGGAGAGCGTATTGAACGCCTCCGGCAACTGGCCGCGGCGCACATAGTCGTTGTACGACGGGATCGCAATCGAGGCCAGGATGCCGATGATCGCCACAACGATCATTACCTCGATCAGCGTGAAGCCAGGCGACCCGCGCCCTTGGACAGCGGGGCGGAAATAGCTTGCTTGTTTCTTCAAGAGACACCTTTCGGACCGATTCCAGGTCTTCCGCCAGAAGGCGGGCAACAGTTGTAGACAGTTGTCTAAGAATGTCTCTAAATGTGTTTTTCCGCAAAACCGCTCGTCTCCCACCCGCCGCCATTCGTCGGCCCGGCCGGTCGGCACAATTGGCGGAATGACTTCCCGCGCAGCACCTGCCGAGGCGGCCGCTTTCTCGCCTAAAGCCGTCGGCGCCGTGCGCGCCGGGCTGGTGGCGTTTCCGTTTCTCTGTCCCCTCGTCGCCGGCCCGTCGGTCCAGGCCTGGCAGCTGCTGGCCACCTGGGTCTGCCTCGCGGCGATGCTTCTGGCCATTCCTTCTGCCATGCCGGCGCGCGGCATCTGGGCCTGGCTGGGCGCGGGAGCGGCGGCGGTCGTGCTTTTTTCCTCCCCGCATGCCGGCGCCGCCGCATGGCTGCCGCCCGTGGTCGTGCTCGCCGCCATGGCGGCCGCGGCCTGCGTGGGCGCGGGCATGGTGCGTGGCGGGCCGGGCACCTCGGGGGGGCTGGCGGTGGGCGTGCTGGTGGCCGGCCTCGTCAGCGCCGTACTGGGCCTGCTCCAGTACTACGGCTTGGCGGAGCCGCTGGTGCCCTGGACCACCGCGCCCGCGCTGGGCCAGGCGTATGGCAACCTGCGCCAGCGCAACCAGTTCGCCACGCTGATCAGCATGGCGCTGGTGGCCGCGCTCTGGATCTACGCTGCGCAGCCCTCGGCGCGCATCCGGCGCTGGCTGGTGGCGGCGGCGTTGCTGCTGCTGGTGGCCGCGGCGGCGTCCACTTCGCGCACGGGCCTGCTCCAGCTGCTGTCGATCGTGGGCGTTGCGGCGTTCATCGCGCGGCGGGAGCGCCGCGGCGTAGCCCCGGACGGCGCTGCCGGCGCGCCGCCTTTCAGCCTGCCGCCACCGCTGGTGCTGCTGGCGATGGTTCCGGTCTACTTCGCCATCGCCTGGCTGCTGCCGCAGCTGGCGGCGGGCGAGGTCGAGGGCATGATGCAGCGGCTGCAGGAGGGCGCGCCGGGCGACCACACGCGGATGATCCTGTGGCGCAACGTGCTCTCGCTGATTGCCGCGCATCCGCTCGCGGGGTGGGGCTGGGGCGAGCTGGCCTTCGCGCACTACAGCACGCTGTACGACGGGCCGCGCTTCCCCGAGATATTGGACAACGCGCACAACCTGCCGCTGCACCTGGCGGTAGAAATGGGCATTCCGGTGTCGGTGCTGATCTGCGGCGGCTTCCTCTGGATGGTGATGGCGGCACGGCCCTGGCGCGAGCGCGATCCGGTGCGGCTCATGGCGTGGGGCATGCTGGGCGCGATTGCGCTGCACAGCCTGCTCGAATATCCGCTCTGGTACGGGCCGTTCCAGCTGGTGTTCGGGCTGTGTTTGGGCACGCTGTGGCCGGCGCGGGGTGCTGGCGACCCGGCCTGGATGCGGGAGCGGCTGAAGAAGAAGGCCCGGTGGCTCGAGCCGCCGGTGCTGTCTTGCGTCGCGGCCGCGGTGCTGATGGCGGTGGTCGGCTATGCCACCTGGGACTACATCCGCATCAGCCAGATCTACCTGGCGCGCGACGAGCGTTTGCCGGCCTACGAAGACGGCACGCTCGCCAAGGCCAGGAAATCGTGGCTCTTTGCCAGGCAGGTCGACTTTGCCGAACTCACGCTCACGGCCGTCACGCCGGACAACGCCGCCGCGATGCATTCACTGGCCGAACGCACGCTGCATTTCTCGCCCGAGCCGCGCGTGATCGTCAAGCTGATCGAAAGCGCCGAGCTGATGGGGCGGGGCGAGGAGGCGCGCGAGCAGGCGGAGCGTTTTCGCATCGCCTTTCCGGCCGAATACGAGCGCTGGCTGAAAGGGCTGCCCGTGGACGGGCAGGCGCCCTAGCCTTGAGGGTCGGCCACGTAGCTCCCCGACTTGCCCCCGTGCTTCTCCAGCACGTGCACGTCGGTGATGCGCATGCCGCGGTCCACGGCCTTGCACATGTCGTAGATGGTGAGCAGCGCCACCTGCACGGCGGTCAGCGCTTCCATCTCGACGCCGGTGGGCCCCACGGTCTCGACGGTGGCGGTGCACACCACCTGCGGCGCATTGCCTTTTTCGGCCAGCGCAAAGGCCAGCGCCACGCGCGTGAGCGCCAGCGGGTGGCACAGCGGGATCAAATCGCTGGTTTTCTTGGCGGCCTGAATGCCGGCGATGCGCGCGATGCCGAGCACGTCGCCCTTCTTGGCGGTGCCCGATTCGATCAGCGCCAGCGTGGCGGGCTGCATCTCGATGCGGCCGGTGGCCACAGCCACGCGATGGGTGGCGGGCTTGGCCGCCACGTCGACCATGTGGGCCTGGCCCTGGGCGTCGAAATGGGTGAGGGAACTCATGTGTGAACGATCGGTGTGGAGGTGCATCATACGAGCCCGAGCCATGGACGAGGAATGCCGCGCTTGACTCCCTTTGCCACCAAAAAGACTTCCGCCGCGCCCGCACTGCGGTCGCTCTGCGCTACCGTTTTAATAGCGTGCCAGATCCTGCTGCCGGTACCGGCCCGCGCCCAGATGCAGGTGCTGCCGGGCCTGGGCGACGGCGGCGAAATGACCGCCAGTGCCGAGCGCCAGCTGGGCGACCAGATTGCGCGCGAGCTCTACCGCGACACCGACTACATCGACGACCCGGTGATCGCCGCCTACGTGCAGGACATCTGGCAGCGCCTGCTGGCCGCCGCCCGCCAGCGCGGCGAGCTCACGCCCGAGCTCGACGAGCGCTTTGCCTGGACCATCCTGCTGGGGCGCGACCGCAACATCAATGCCTTTGCGCTGCCGGGCGGCTACCTGGGCCTGAACATGGGGCTGATTGCCACGGTGGGCAGCCGCGACGAGCTGGCCACGGTGCTCGGGCACGAGCTGTCGCACGTCACGCAGCGCCACATCTCGCGCATCATGAACCAGCAGGGCAAGCAGATGCCGCTGATGCTGGCCGGCCTGATCCTCGGCATGATCGCGGCCAGCAAGAGCCGCAACGCCGATGCGGGCCAGGCCGTGATGATGGGCAGCCAGGCGCTGTTCATGCAGAACCAGCTGAGCTTCTCGCGCGACATGGAGCGCGAGGCCGACCGCGTCGGCTTTGGCGTGATGACGCAGGCCGGCTTCGCGCCGCAGGGCGCGGCCGCCATGTTCGAAAAGCTGCAGTACGCCTCGCGCCTGAACGACAACGGCTCCTACCCCTACCTGCGCAGCCACCCGCTCACGTCGGAGCGCATCTCGGACATGCAGGGGCGCTTCCAGTTCCGCCTCGATACCGCCCCGGCCATGCCGCTGGCCATGGACCACGCCATGATCGCCGCGCGCGCCCGCGTGCTCACGCGGCCGGGCGTCGACGTGCTGCGGCTGTGGGTCGATGCGGCCTCCACCGGCGAATTCGCCAAGAGCAGCGCGGCCCAGCAGGCCGGCACGCTCTACGCGGCCGCGCTGTCGGCCAAGGAACTGCGCGACTTCCGGGCCGCGCGCGCCATGGCCGAGCGGCTGACCGCGCGCACCGCCGACGACGCCTCCGCCGCCAGGCTGGCGCGCTGGCTCCATGCCGAGATCGAGCTGGCCGGCGGCGGCGCCTCCAAGGCCGCGAGCCTGCTCGATGCCAAGTCGAAGGAGCGGCCCGAGATGCTGCTCGCGGCCGATGCTGCCGTGGCCACGCGCCAGCCCGCGCCCCTGGTGCCGGTGCTGCGCGACTGGGTGGCCACGAACCCGCGCGACGCCACCGCGTGGCGGGCCCTGGCCAACCTGTACGGCGCGCAGAACGATTCGGTGCGCGCGGTGCGCGCCGATGCCGAGGCCAACGTGGCCATCCTCGACTATCCGGCCGCACGCGACCGCCTCAAGGCCGCGCAGGAGCTGATGCGCAAGCCCGGCGCGCCGGTCGACCACTACGAGGCGTCGATCATCGACACCCGCGCGCGGGCCGTGGAGGTGCTGGTGAAGCGGCAAGCCGAGGAGCCGCCGCTGAAGTGAGGTGAGCCGGGCAGCGCGAAAAGCGCCGGTTCAGCCCTTGGAGAGCAGCCCGCCCAGCGCGGCTTCGATCACCAGGCCCAGCAGCGAATAGATCAGCGAGCCGATCAGCGCCGCCACGAAGCCGCTGACCTGGAAGCCGGACAAGAGGCCCGATGCGGCCCAGAACAGCAGTGCGTTGATCACGAACAGGAACAGCCCGAGCGTGACGATGGTGACCGGCAGCGTCAGCACCACCAGCACCGGCCGCACGACCATGTTGAGCAGGCCGATGACGGCCGCGGCAATCAGCGCGGAGCCGAAGCTGGCAACCTGGACACCGCTGTAGAGATAAGCCACCGCCAGCAGCGCCACAGCGCTGAGCAGCCATTTGATGATGATGCGCATGCGGCGCAGGATACCCCAGAGCCCCCAAAACAACGAGCCCCGGGGCGTTGCCGCACCGGGGCTCGTCAGGGACGGGGTTGCGCGGTTATTCGGCCAGTTCGTTCGCAAGCACCAGCAGCGCGCCCATGCCCATCACGGCGCCCGGAAAGGCCCAGCCCGACTGGCGCGCGGGCGCCTGTTCGGGCGTGACCGGCTCCAGGTCGACGCCGATCTTGGGGCGGCGCGCATCGACCACCAGCGTGGCCGAATGCTCGCGCTTGAGCTGCTGCGTCAGGTCGGCCAGCGGGCCCTTGGCCAGCACCGGCGTCACCTGGCCGCCATTGCGCTCGAGCAGCGGCAGCAATTGCGCCTGCACCTTGCTGAACCACTTGGCGCGCCAGTTCTCGCGCGCGCTGTGGCTCACCCACTTGCTGATGCGGTGCGTCATGCGCGGAGCGCAGGCCACGAGCACCCAGTGGCGAGCCACGACGCTGCTGGCGTCGGGGGCAAGCTCGGCGAACTGCTCGGCCGCATAGCCGGCGTCGTCGACGTACAGAATGACCTTTTCCATGGGTGCTCCTTCAAGTAATGAGAGTGGCTTGGCTAAGACCGGGCGCGGGGGAAGGGCCGTCAGCTCGACGACGTTGCGGCTTCGGCCGGCTTCTGGCGGGCCTGGCGCATGGCCACCCACTTGCCGACGGCCAGCACCAGCAGCGCGCCGGCAATGCCTGCGGCGTACCGGATGGTATCGGTCTGCGGCAGCTTCGGCACCCAGGTCCAGGCCGCGGTGTTCGACAGCGCGGGATCGGACACCGCCATGGTGCCGGCAATCCAGCCCAGCAGCATGCCGCCGAGCGTGATGATGATCGGGAAGCGGTCCATCAGCTTGATGACCAGCTGGCTGCCCCAGACGATGATCGGAATGCTCACCAGCAGGCCGAAGATCACCAGCGGCATCTGATGGGCCTGGCCGGCGCCTTGCGCGGCGCCGGCAATCGCAATCACGTTGTCCACGCTCATCACCAGGTCGGCCACGATCACGGTCTTGACCGCGCCCCACAGCTTGTCGCTGCTCTGGATGTTGCCGTGCGCGTCGTCATGGTCGGGCGCCAGCAGCTTGATGCCGATCCACAACAGCAGTGCGGCGCCGACCAGTTTCAGGAACGGAATGGCCAGCAGCGTGAGCGCAAAGAAGATCAATATCACGCGCAGCGCAATGGCGCCGGCCGTGCCCCAGAGAATGCCCTTGGTGCGTTGCGCGGGCGGCAGCTTGCGGCAGGCCAGGGCAATGACGACGGCGTTGTCGCCGCCGAGCAGGATGTCGATCATGATGATCTGACCGACCGCGACCCAGAATTCCGGGGTCATGAACTGTTCCATAGGTTCCTCTTGTCTTCGCGCGGCCCGTCCATCCTGGGCTGGATGGCGGCGGTCCGGCGCATGCGTTGCATTTCGATCCATCCCGTGCGGGTAGGCCGAAGCGATGGCGAAGACCGGGCGATGACCGGGGATTCAGGAACGCTTCGACCAAACCTGCGCAGGTTCAAATCGAAGGTCTTGCTCGACAGCGCGCGCCCTGAGGCACGTGTTGTCCAACAGGCCGGAAGTGTTGTGCTTCGTATTGACGACCTGTCGATGCCGCCGTGGTGCACGGCGGCTGGGAGCTACTCCCCTTCGTGGGGAGAATTAGAGCATTGCAAACCCCGTTCTGGCAACCTCGAAATTACCGAGCTTCAAAAGGAATGCTCTCGAAAGCCTTGTGGCTAATGGCTTTGTCGCTATGTGTTTGGTAGCACATATAACCTTCGACTGACGCGGGACATTGCCGGACTATGATCGCCGGCTCGCTGTTTTTTCTCTCTTCATGGCCGCCATTCACATCACCGACATCGAGGCCGCCATCAACCATTGGCGGGAGAAGAGCCCCTCGCCCGACGGCATCACGCTGGCGCCCGAGTTGCGCGCGCTGGCCGAGGTCTACGCGCTCATGGTGTTCCACCACGAGGACGAGGTCGACGAGGTCGGCTTCCCTGAAAAAGCCTGGGCCGCCTGGCTCGACTGGTACCACAGCACGCCCGACACCCCCTGCATTGCCATCTGCTCCACCAGCCAGGGCGACGACCAGTGCAAGGGCTGCGGGCGCAGCTTCGACGAGGTGCAGCACTGGCCCGCCATGACGCCGGCCGAAAAGCGCGTGACCTGGCGCCGCATCACCATGGAAGACTCGGCCTGGCGCTTCAACAAGTACGCCGAGCGGGCACGCGAGGCCGAGCCGCCGCAGTGGCCGGGCGATCCCGCCGAGCCCCTCGGCCCCGACGACACGCCCTGAAAGAGGCCGCCCCATGCGCCGCCTTGCCCAGGCTCCGAACCTCGCGATTGCCGCGCTGTGGGTGCATGCGCTGCGGGAGGAGGGCGTGGAGGCGACGGTGCAGCGCGAATACCTGGGCGCCGTCATGGGCCAGCTGCCGCCCGACCAGTGCCTGCCCGAGATCTGGATCGACGACGAAACCCAGTTCGAGCGCGCGCAGCAGGTGCTGCATGCGGCCCAGCACCGGCCGCAGCGCAACTGGCAGTGCGCCTGCGGCGAGCGCATCGAAGGCGGCTTCGAGCAGTGCTGGCACTGCGGCGCGATGATGCCGGTGGCCTGAGGCTACTTCCAGCGCAGCAGTTCGACGTCGATGCTGTGGGTGCCGTCGCCCAGCGTCAGCGTGTTCTCCTGGATCGTCGCCTGCAGCTGCATGCTGCGCTGCGCGAGCGCGGCCAGCGCTTGCGAGGCCTCGGTCGGCACCCGGTAGACCTGCAGGTTCTGCGGGCGCGTGAGCTTGTTCTCGATGCCGCGCCACCAGATCTCGGCGGCGTGGTTGAAGCAGTAGACGATCACCTCGTCCGCCTTGCCGCAGGCCTTGATGACGGGCTTGTCCTCGGGCTGGCCGACCTCGATCCACAGCTTGGTCTCGCCCGTGAAGTCGCGCAGCCAGACATCGGGCTCGTCCACGTTCGACAGGCCCGCGCCGAAGGCCAGCGTGCCGTCGCCGTTGCACACGTCCTGCAGCTTGTGCGCGTTGAGCGCGAGCGCGACGAGCCGGATCATCATCCGCTCGTCGGTCTCGCTCGGGTGGCGCGCCAGGGTCAGCGCATGGTCGGCGTAGTAGCCGTGGTCGATGTCGGCCACCGCGAGGGCGGCCTTGAAGATGGTGGATTTGAGGGCCATGGGTGCGCGAGTGTATGCGCCCCCACGGGCCGCGTCAGAACGCCACCGAGGCCTGCAGGTACACCGTGCGCGGCTGGCCCACGTACTTGCCGCCGTTGTTGTCGACCGAGCGGTTGTAGTAGCGGCGGTCGAACAGGTTCTTGATGCCGACGGCGAGCTTCAGGTTGCTCATCGAGGGGCCGAAGTCGTACGCCGCGCGCAGGTTCATGGTGGCGTAGCCCGGAATGTTGCCGAGCCGGCCGTTCGGGTCTTCCAGCGTGATGTACTGCGCGCCGTCGTCTGGCGAGCCCGGCGAGCGCTGCTTCGACTGCGCGTACACGTCGGCATTGAAGGTCCAGGGCCCGCGCTCGTAGCGCGCGCCGAGCGTGGCCACCTGGCGCGAGTAGAAGGGCAGGTCGCGGCCGGCAAAGGCCCCGGCCTTGGCAATCGCCTGCGTGTAGGTGTAGGTGGCCGACACCGACAGGCCCTTGAGCGAATCGCTCAGGCTGCCGAGCTGGTAGCGCAGCGCCGACTCCAGGCCGCGGTGCCGCGTGGCGCCCAGGTCGGTCCACTGGCCGACGTCGCCGGTGATGGAGCGGGCCAGCAGCAGTTCCTTGTCGAAGTTGATGTTGAACAGCGTGAGCTCGCCGCTCCAGGCCTCGCCCTTGTAGTGCGTGCCGATCTCGTACGTCTTGGCCTTCTCGGGGTGCAGGCCGCTGGTGGACTGTGCGAGCTGCGCATACTGCTGCGGCCCGAACGACACGCCGGCGTTCGCGAACACCGACCAGCGCTCGTTCATGCGGTAGAGCACCGACAGCGTCGGCAGCACTTCGTTGGAGTCGATCTTCGGATAGTTCGCGCCGGTGACCCGGCCGTTGGCCAGCGTGAAGACGTCGTTGTGCGAGCGGATCGATTCGTAGCGCACGCCGGGCGTGACCGTCCAGTTGCCGAAATCGATGCGGTCGTCGATGTAGACCGCATGGGCGGTGGTGCCGCCCTTGCTCGACTGGTAGGCCGGCTGGGCGAGCGCGTAGGCGTCGAAGCCCGGGCGCGGCTGGTAGTAGCCGCTGCGCGTCGCCACCTCGGAGGCCTCTTCCTTGAGGTAGCGCGCGCCGACGCTGATCTCCTGCACCACGCTGCCCGAGTCGATCAGGCGCGAGTAGCGGGGCTCGAAGGCGTAGGTCTTGTAGTTGCGCGGCGCGGAGGTCAGGCGCCGCCGGCCCGTGTTGGCGCCGGTGCCTTCCTGCTCGAGGTAGCTGCTGCGGTAGGAGTCCGTGTAGTAGCTCAGCATCTCGAACTTGTTCACGCCGTCGTCGTGCGTGTACTTGACCGAGCCGTCGGTACGGCGTCCCGTGAATTCGTCGAACGGGCGGTCCGACTGGAACGGGTCGGCCGCGAACTGCGCGGTGGTCAGCCCGCCCGGCATGCGGCCCTTGCCCTCGAAGTGATGCAGCGTCACCGCGATGTCGTCGGTCTTCGACAGGCGGTAGGCGCCCTTGAGCATCAGGTCGTCGATGCTGGTGTGGTCGTTGCTCCGGCGAAAGCCGTCGCCGTGCGTGCCCGAATACAGCAGCGCCAGGCCCAGGCCGTTCTCGTTGGTGCCGCCGATGAACAGGCTGGGCGAAGTCTTGGTGCCGCCGCCATGGCCCGCGCCTTCCACGCCCACGCTCACTTCGCCCGCGAACTGCTTGGGAATCGAGCGCGTCACGAAGTTGATGATGCCGCCCACGTTCTGCGGGCCGTAGCGCACCGAGCCCGCGCCGCGCACCACGTCGACCGCTTCCAGGCTGCCGAGCGACAACGGTGCCAGCGACAGCTGCGGCTGGCCGTAGGGCGCATAGGCCAGCGGCACGCCGTCCAGCAGGATGGTCGAGCGCGGCGACAGCCGCGAGGTGAGGCCGCGCACGCCCACGTTGAGCGAGATGTCGCTGCCGCCCGTGCCGTTGCTCTCCTGCACCTGCACGCCGGGAACCTGGCGCAGCGCCTCGCGCACGCTGGTGGCGCCGCTTTCCTGGATCTGCGTGCGCTCGATGATGCTGCGCGCGCCCGGGTGCTCGAGCACCTTGGTCTCGCTGGGCGTGCCGAGCCAGTCGCCGGTGACGGTCACCGCCTCCAGCGATTTCGCGCCGGATGCGGCACCGGCTGGCTCGGCTTCGGCCGCCAGGCTCTGGAAGTGATGGGGAACAGCGCCATGACCAGTGCGGCGCACTTCTTTTGCTTGAACAAGGCTTCTCCTCGGATACCAATAGAAATCGAAAGCTGCGGGGCGTCCGGCTCAGGACGTGGTGCGGTTGCCGGCCGAAAGCGCGATGCCGCGGGCCGCGGCCGCCGCGCGCCGGCGCCGCCACCAGAGCCAGATCCCGCTCAGGCCCAGCCCGCCAAGCGCCAGCCCGAGCAGCATGGTGACCGCCTGGTGCACCGGCCCGCCCAGCACGCCGGTGTGCAGCGGATAGATCACCACCACCGCGCCGTTGCCGGCGTCCAGGTCCTGCCAGCGGCGCACCGCCAGCACCTCGCCGGTCAGCGGATGCAGCCAGACGGAGCTGATGCCGTTCGGATGCGGATCGTCGGCCAGCCGGAAGCGCACGCGCATCGGGCGGTTCGGCCTGGCCGGCACCTGCACATAGCCGATCGGCTGGCCTGGGAACACGCTCTGCGCGCGGGCCACCAGTTCGTCGAGCGGGAGCCGCGGACCTGTTGCGGGCCCCTTGGGAACCACGGGCGGCTTGACCACCTCCTGGCCCATGGCGGCGGAAATGAAGCCGCCGAGCGGCCGCCAGGCCATGTAGGCGCCCGTGGAGACAGACACCGCGATCAGCAGCCCGAGCACCGCGCCGCCGGTGCGGTGCAGGTCGAACAGCCCGCGCAGCAGGCCGCGGTTCAGCGAGATGCGCAGCGACGGCGGCCAGCGCGCGGGCCACCAGAGCACCAGGCCGGTGACCAGCAGGAAAAGATAGGCCAGCGCCACGAAGGCCAGGATGCCCTTGCCCGTGTCTTCCAGCAGCAGGCTGCTGTGCAGCTCGAAGAGCAGGTTGTAGGCGCCTTCGTGCGAGCCGCGTCGGCCTTGCTCCGCGCCGGTCGCGGGGTCGAGGTAGAGCGTGCCGTCCCAGGGCCCGCGCACGTACACCCAGAGCGTTTCGCCGGGGCTGCGCGGCGGGCGCAGCGTGAAGGTGGTGTCGGGGCCGAACTCGGCCACGAGGCGCTGGCGCAGCGGTTCGAGCGGCAGCGCGGGCGTCCCCGTTCCCGCATCGGCCGCGCTGCGCGCGACGAAGAGCGCGGGATGCGCTTCGCGGTCGATCGGCAAGGCCACCACCAGCACGGCGCCAAGCAGGGCCGTGAGGGCCAGGACCGGACCGAGCGAAAGGCCGATCCAGCGGTGAATCTTGAGCCAGAGGCGTCTCAGGGATGCGCGCAGCATGGACAACAGGGGCGTCGAAAAAGCCCCGCCTGGTTGTTGGCTGGCGCGCCGCCGAGGGCGCGTTGGCTGAAAAGGGGGCGTGGCACGAAGAAAACAGCCGCCCTCGGGCGGCTGCTGCATCGGCGTGCGGGGAGGCTAGATTCTACTGGCGAGCTCCGCCGCCTTGCCCACGTAGCTCGCGGGCGTCATGGCCAGCAGGCGTTCCTTTTCCGCTTCGGGAATGTCGAGCGAGCGGATCAGGCCGTGCAGCGCCTCGGCCGTCACGGTTTTGCCGCGCGTCACTTCCTTGAGCTGCTCGTAGGCGCCCTGCACGCCGAAGCGGCGCATCACGGTCTGGATCGGCTCGGCCAGCACTTCCCACGAGGCGTCGAGGTCTTCGGCCAGCGCTTCCTGGTTGAGCTCCAGCTTGCCCAGGCCCGTGGCCAGGCTCGCGTAGGCCAGCGTGGCATAGCCGAAGGCCACGCCGATGTTGCGCAGCACCGTGCTGTCGGTCAGGTCGCGCTGCCAGCGGCTGATCGGCAGCTTCTCGCTCAGGTGGCGCAGCACCGCGTTGGCCAGGCCCAGGTTGCCTTCGGCATTCTCGAAGTCGATCGGGTTGACCTTGTGCGGCATGGTCGAGGAGCCGATCTCGCCCTTCTTGAGCCGCTGCTTGAAGTAGCCCAGGCTCACGTAGCCCCAGATGTCGCGCGAGAAGTCGATCAGGATGGTGTTGGCGCGCGCCACCGCGTCGAACAGCTCGGCCATGTAGTCGTGCGGCTCGATCTGGATGCTGTAGGGCTGGAAGCTCAGGCCCAGGCCGAGCGGCGCCGGCGTTTCGATGACCTTGCGGCTGAACGCCTCCCAGTCGAAATCGGGCCAGGCCGCCAGGTGGGCGTTGTAGTTGCCCACGGCGCCGTTCATCTTGCCGAGCAGCTGCACGGAAGCGATCTGCGCGCGCGCCTTCGAGAGCCGTACCGCCACGTTGGCGATTTCCTTGCCCACGGTGGTGGGGCTCGCGGTCTGGCCGTGCGTGCGCGACAGCATCGAGACGCCGGCGAACTGGTGCGCCATTTCGCGCAGCTTGGCAATCAGCCCGTCGATGGCCGGCAGCATGACCTTTTCGCGCGCGGCCTGGATCTGCAGCGCATGGCTGGTGTTGTTGATGTCTTCGCTGGTGCAGGCAAAGTGCACGAATTCGGCGGCGGCCAGCAACTCGGGGCGGGCTTCGAACTTGGACTTGATCCAGTATTCGACCGCCTTCACGTCGTGGTTGGTGGTCTTCTCGATGTCCTTGATGGCCAGCGCGTCGGCCTCGGAGAAGTGCGAAACCAGACCCAGCAGGTACTTGCGGGCGCCGCCCGTGAGCGGCTTGAATTCGGCAAAGCCGCAGTCCGACAGCGCGATGAACCACGCCACTTCGACCTGCACGCGCCGGTGCATGTAGCCCTGTTCGCTCATCAGCGGGCGCAAGGCCGCGAGTTTGGCCGCATAGCGGCCATCAAGTGGGGAGAGGGCGGAAACGGTGGAGAAGCTCATTCCCCGAATTTTAGGTGGCTTGGCGCCGATGCACGTTTGCCACGGATCGGGGCCCGCTCTTTGGCCCTTCCCCTAAAATGACCATGAACAAACGTCATCAATGCAAGGGGAGAGAGCTTTCATGAAACTGATCGGATCGGCCGCCAGCCCTTATGTGCGCAAGGTGCGCGTGGTGCTGGCTGAAAAGCGTCTCGACTACCAGTTCGTGATCGAGGACGTCTGGGCGGCCGACACCACCATCGCGCACTCCAACCCCCTCGGGAAGGTGCCTTGCCTCATCATGGAAGGCGGCGACGCGATGTTCGATTCGCGCGTGATCGTCGAATACCTCGACACCCTGTCCCCCGTGGGCAAGCTGATCCCCCAGCAAGGCCGCGAGCGCGCCGAGGTCAAGACCTGGGAAGCGCTGGCCGACGGCGTCATGGACGCCGGCGTGCTCTGGCGCCTGGAAGCCACCTGGTCCGGCCGCAGCGACGGCGAGCGCAGCGCCGCCTGGATCGAGCGCCAGCGCGCCAAGGTCGAAGGCGGGATCGCCGCCATGGCCAAGGGGCTGGCCGACAAGCCCTTTTGCAGCGGCATCCACCTGAGCCTGTCGGACATCGCCGTCGGCTGCGCGCTGGGCTGGCTGGGGCTGCGCTTTCCCGAGATCGACTGGCGCAGCCAGCACACCAATCTGGCCAAGCTGTACGACAAGCTGATGCTGCGGCCCAGCTTCATCGACACCCAACCATGAAAAAAGGCGCCTCTGGCGCCTTTTTCGTTTCAGGGCGCCGGCATCCGCCGCGCCCCGCCCGTTGCGGGAAATACAAAAATGCTGCGAGGCGCCCCGACGCGAAGGAGGGAGGGAGGGAGGAGGAGAAGAATCGCCTCGGGATTTCGACCAGACTGGACGCCTGGAAGACCTCGCAACATGAAAACTGGAAGGCATGTGCTGCCCTCGTTCGTTATGAGCACAGTGTGCCAGCCCGGTTCCCCCTCCAGTGGTAAACGTTTGTGACCGTTAGTTCACGGTGGCAAGGCCCTCAGCCGCCCGCCGCGAGTTGGCTCTCGATGACCTTGACGAAGGCGCTCTCGTCAGGCGCCGTCATGCTGGACCAGGCCTGCACCACCTTGCCGTCGCGCCCGATCAGGTATTTGTAGAAATTCCACTTCGGCGTGGTGCCCGAGGCCAGCGCCAGCTGCTTGAACAGCGGGTTGGCATTGGCGCCGCGCACCGACGACTTCGCGAACATCGGAAATTTCACGCCGAAGGTGCTTTCGCAGAAATCGGCAATTTCCTTGTTCGAGCCCGATTCCTGTGCGAAATCGTTGGACGGGAAGCCCAGCACCACCAGCCCGCGCGCGCGGTATTTGCTGTCCAGTGCCTCCAGCCCCTTGTATTGCGGGGTAAAGCCGCAGAAGCTCGCGGTGTTCACCACCAGCACCACCTTGCCCGCGTACTGGCACAGCGATTGGGGTTTTTCGTCCTGCAGCCGCGGGAAGGTGTGCTGCAGGGTGGACGGGCAGGCCGCAGCGGCGGTGCCGTCGGCCGGGGCGGATGGGGCGGCTGTGGGGCTGGGAGACGAGCTGGGAGAGGGGGCCTGTGCGACCGCTGTGCCAGCGGCAAGAAGGCATGCGGCCAGGGCGGCAGGGATTCGCATAAGGGGGCTCCTGAAGACAAAAAAGTGTGCATTTCGCGCCATAAGACCGCGCTTATGCACACATCATCGCGCGTCTGTCATGGGTGCGCCAAACGAGCCGACTAAAATCGACGGCCTTAGAAAGACTTTGATGCTTTATCCGGAACTCTTCAGACAACTCGAATCTGTCCGCTGGGACATGGACAAGGACATTCCCTGGCAGTCGTTCGATGCTTCGCTGCTGTCCGAAGAGCAGGCGCAGACCATCAAGATGAACGCCATCACCGAGTGGGCGGCACTGCCGGCCACCGAGATGTTCCTGCGCGACAACCGCCACGATAGCGATTTTTCGGCTTTCATGTCGATCTGGTTCTTCGAGGAGCAGAAGCACTCGCTGGTGCTCATGGAGTACCTCAAGCGCTTCAGCCCCCAGCATGCGCCCACCGAGCAGGAGCTGCACGAAGTGCGCTTCGACTTCGACCCGGCCCCGCCGCTCGAAACCCTGATGCTGCATTTCTGCGGCGAAATCCGCCTCAACCACTGGTACCGCCGTGCCGCCCAGTGGCACACCGAGCCGGTCATCAAGCACATCTACACCACGCTGAGCCAGGACGAGGCCCGCCACGGCGGCGCCTACCTGCGCTACATGAAGCGCGCCATGGAAAAGTTCGGCGACGAGGCGCGCGCCGCCTTCACCAAGGTCGGCGTGCTGATGGCCAGCGCGCGGCGCACCGCCCAGGCGCTGCACCCGACCAACCTGCACGTCAACAAGGCGCTGTTCCCCAACGACACCATCCAGAGCCGCATGCCCGATCCCGACTGGCTCGAGCATTGGCTGGACAAGCAGATCAAGTTCGACGCGGTCTGGGAAAGCAAGGTCGGCGAGCGCATCCTGCACAACCTGAGCCTCCTGATGAACCGCAGCTTCAAGACGGTGCAGGAGCTCAACCGCTACCGCAAGGAACTGGCCGCCACACTCGGCCCCAGGCCCGAGTACCAGGGCGCATAAGCGCCTGTCACAAACCCGGTGGGTCGCCCGTCTTGTGAGCATGGACGATCCCACCCTCGCCTTCAACAGCCACCGCAGCCGCCTGCAGGGCATCGCCTACCGCATGCTCGGCTCCGTCGCGGAAGCCGAAGAGGTGGTGCAGGACGCCTGGCTGCGCTGGCACGAGGCCGACAAGGCCGCCCTCGGTAGCGCCGAAGCCTGGCTGGTCACCGTCGTCACCCGTCTTTCGATCGACCGGCTGCGCGCGGCCAAGGTGCAGCGCGAGCACTACATCGGCGCCTGGATGCCCGAGCCCACGCTGACCGGCGGGCCGGACACCCCGGAGCAGCTGCTCGAACGCGCCGACAACATCTCCGTCGCCTTCCTGGCCGTGCTCGAGCGCCTGGCGCCCGAGGCGCGCGCCGCCTTCCTGCTGCGCGAAGTGTTCGATGCCGACTACGACGAGGTGGCCCGCACCCTCGGCAAGAGCGAAGCCGCCTGCCGGCAGCTGGTGCACCGCGCCAAGGCGCAGGTGCAGGAGGCGCGCCCGCGCTTCCAGGTGCCGCGCGAAACCCACCAGCGCCTGCTGCGCGCCTTTGCCGATGCGGCCGCACGCGGCAGCCTGCAGGAGCTGAAGGCGCTGATGGCGGAAGACGTGGAGCTCATCGGCGACGGCGGCGGCAAGGTGCAGAGCTTCAGCAAGGTCCTGCGCGGCAGCCAGCGGCTCGCGCAGCTGTACTTCGCGCTCTGGCGCCGCATGGGCGCCGCGGTGCGCATGGAACTGGTGGAGCTCAACGGCGAGCCGGGGCTGTTGCGCTTTCTGGATGGTGAGCTCGAATCGGCCCAGACCTTCGAGATCGAGGACGAGCGCATCGTGCGCGTGCGCGTGCAGCGCAATCCCGACAAGCTCGCGCGCATCGCGCAGCTCTATTCGCTGAAATAGTTTTCCGGCGGCGTGTCACAGGGCCGATGGCTGGCCCGTCTTCAACAGGTAGCAAGCAGATTTTTCATCTCAACCACCTGGAGTACGCGCCATGAGCACCACCACCCCTCGCCTCGCCTGGTTCAAGATCGCCCCCAAGGCCTTCCAGGCCATGATCGCCGTCAACGGCGCCATCGAATCGTCCAGCCTCGGCAAGGTGCTGATCGACCTCGTCTTTGCCCGCGTCTCGCAGATCAACGGCTGCGCCTACTGCCTCGACATGCACGTGCGCGACCTGCGCCAGCAGGGCGAGGACTGGCAGCGCATCAACAGCCTGGCCACCTGGCGCGAAGTGAGCTTCTTCAGCGAGCGCGAACGCGCGGCGCTGGACTGGGCCGAAACGCTGACGCGCCTGCCGGGCCACCACGAAGCCCGCGACGCCGAGTTCGAAGCGCTCCAGGCGCATTTCAGCGAACTCGAGATCGTCGAACTCTCGATCGCGATTGCGCAGATCAACGCGTGGAACCGCATGGGTGTGGGCATGCGCCTGCCGGTGGCGGCCAAGGCGATGCCCTGAGGCCTTGAATCAGCGGCGCTCGACCACCATCGGCGCGATGCGCAGGCTCTCGCGCAGCTGCGTGACGGCCTCGCCGGCTTCGCTGCGCGAGGCGAAGGGCCCGGCCTGCAGGCGGTGCGTGCCGGCTTCGCTGAACACGCGCAGCTGCGGCGCCAGCGTGGGCAGTCCGCGCGCGGCCTGGCTGCGCAGGCTCTCGGCGCCATCGCGCTCGCGGAAGGCGCCGAGTTGCACCCAGAAGCCCGCGGCCGCGGCCGCGGGCGAGGAGGAGGGCGCAGAGTCCTGCGATGCGGCGGCCCGCGGCGCCGGCGGTGGCGCGGTGAGCGGCGCCATCGGCGGCAGGTCGCTGACCATGATCGGCTGGCGCGGCGATGCGGCCTCCGGCTCGGGCGCCGGTGCGGCCTGCGCGACCCGGTCGTCGGGCGCCGTGGATGCCATGGGCGTTTGCGGCGCGACCGGCGTCGCCGAGGCCGGTGCTGCAGCGTTCATCGCCACCGGCGCCACCCAGGCCGAGGGCACGGCCACCGGCGCGGCCGCCACGCGCTGGGGCTGCGGCGGCGCCTGCGAGGCCGAGGCATAGGCCGTCCCCGCATCGCGCCGCCATGCGCCCGTGCGGATGTCCTCGTTCGTGATGCGCTCGATCTCCACCGGCGCCACGCCGCGCAGCAGGTCGAGCTTGAGCGCCGCCGTGTAGCTCAGGTCGATGATGCGGCCGTCGACAAAAGGCCCGCGGTCGTTCACCCGCACGATCACCTCGCGCCCGTTGGCCGGGTTGCGCACCCGCACGTAGCTGGGCAGCGGCAGCGTCTTGTGCGCGGCCGTCATGGCGTACATGTCGTAGGGCTCGCCGCTGGCGGTCGAGGCGCTGTGGAACTTGCGGCCGTACCACGAGGCAATGCCCGATTCGCGGAACGGCCGGTCGTCGGTGATCGGCTGGTAGGCCCGGCCCAGCACCGTGTAGGGCTTGCTGGTGCCGCCGCTGCCGCGGATGGCTTCGATGCGGGGCTCGGCGTCGGGCACGCGGTCCAGGTCGGACGGGATGTTGCTGCCCGGGCCGTCGCGGCCGCTCAGTGCGCCGCCGCCGCTGCGCGTGCCGCTCGCGCAGCCCGCAAGGAGGACGGCGACGGCCACCGCGCAGGCCGCCAGCGCGGGGGTGGAAAAGGAGAGTGCGCGCTCAGCCAAATACCGCCTTCCATAGCGCCAGCATGGCGTCGCGCTCGGCGGCCAGTGCGGGCGGGGTGACCTGGGTCGGTTCTTCGTTGAGGCGCGCGCGGTGCTGCACGCGGCGCAGTTCGCGGTACGCCGCGGCGGCGTTGCGGCCAACGCCGGCGGGCAGCAGGCCGGCCTCTTCAGCGCGCAGCAGCAGCGCGATGTTGCCGACGTTGGGAACCAGCTCCGGATGCTCGCCCGAGGCCGACAGCACCAGGAACTGCACCGCGAACTCGGCATCGACCATGCCGCCGGGGCTGTGCTTGACGTCGAAGCGATCGGCCTTCACCGGCCGCGCGCCGCGCAGCTTGTTGCGCATGGCGATGATCTCGGCCTTGAGCGCCTCGCGGTCGCGCGGCGCCACCAGCACGGCCTCGCGCACCTGGTCGAAGCGCGTGCCGAGCTCGGTGCTGCCGAGCACGAAGCGCGCACGGGTCATGGCCTGGTGCTCCCAGGTCCATGCCGTATTGCTGCCGCGTCCGAGCTGGTAGCGCTCGTAGGCTTCGAAACTCGTGGTCAGCAGGCCCGAATTGCCGTTCGGCCGCAGGGCGGTGTCGATCTCGAACAGGTCGCCTTCGCGCGTCTTCACAGTGAGCCAGTTGATCAGCTTGCGCACGTAGGCTGCATAGACCTCTCCCGCGCGCTCGTCGTCGTCCTCGTAGACGAACACGATGTCGAGGTCGCTGCCGTAGCCCAGTTCCTTTCCTCCGAGCTTGCCGTAGCCGATGATGGCGAACTGCGGCAGCTCGCGGTGCCTGTTGCGCACGTGCGGCCAGCACCAATGGGCGGTCACGCGCAGCGTGATGTCGGCCAGCGCGCTCAGGTCGTCGGCCACCTGTTCCACCGTGAGCCGCCCGTCCACGTCGCGCGCCAGCGTGCGGAACACCTCGGCGTGGTGGGCGTGGCGCAGCAGGTTCAGCAGGCGCTCCTCGTCGGCTTCGCCGGTGCGGCTGAGCGAGGCGTGGCGCGCCTCGAGCTCGCGCTCGAACTCGGCCGCCATGAAACGGCCCGAGAGCATTTCGTCGCTCGCGAGCTCGTCGATCACGCCCGGATGCTGCATCAGGTAGCGCGCCGGCCACTTCGCGGCGCCCAGCAGCCGCAGCAGCCGTTCCTGCACCGCGGGCCGCTCGACCAGCAGCGCCAGGTAGCTCTCGCGCCGCAGGAGCGGCTCGATCCAGTCGGCCCAGCGCAGCGCGGCATCGACATGGCGCGGCGTCTGGCCGGGGCCGTCGCCGTCGGGCTCCTTCAGCCACTGCCCGGTGCGCTGCACCAGCTGGCGCAGCCGTGCGCGCGTTTCCTCGCGCAGCGCCAGCACGCGGGGCTGCTCGCACCAGTTGCGGATGCGGTCGGCAAAGGCCGGCGGCAGGTCGCCGAGCAGGTCGGCCAGGTCGGCGGGGGCGGCAGCCTTCTTGCCGTTGCACTTGCCGTTGCAGGGCTTCTCGCCGCCGAGCAGCTTGTCGAACTCCTGCGCCACGAATTCGCGGTGCGTGTCGAGCTGCTCGAGGAAGGGGCAGCAGCCGGCGTAGCCCATGGTCTGCGCGATCCAGCGCAGGTCGTCGTCGGCCACCGGCAGCACGTGGGTCTGCTGGTCGTCCAGGTACTGGATGCGGTGCTCCACGCGGCGCAGGAATTCGTAGGCCGCAGCCAGCGTGTCGGCGGTTTCCTGCGGCATCAGGCCGGCGCGCGCGAGCCGCTGCAGGGCGTCGAGCGTGGGGCGGGTGCGCAGCTCAGGGAACTGGCCGCCGCGCACCACCTGCAGCAGCTGCACGGTGAATTCGATCTCGCGGATGCCGCCGCGCGAGAGCTTGACGTCGTTGGCGCGCTCGGGCCGCCCCGCGCTGCGCCGGGCCGACTGCTCGCGGATCTGCCGGTGCAGCGTGCGCAGCGAATCGAACACGCTGTAGTCCAGGTAGCGGCGGAACACGAAGGGCAGCACGGTGGCGCGCAGGCCCTGCGCAAGGCCGTCCGCAACGATGTCGCGCGGCGCGACCACCCGGCTCTTCATCCAGGCAAAGCGCTCCCACTCGCGGCCCTGCACCTGGAAATATTCCTCGAGCGCATCGAGCGACACCACGCTGGGCCCGGAGTTGCCGTTCGGCCGCAGCGCAAGGTCGACGCGGAACACGAAGCCGTGCTCGGTGACGTCGCCCACCAGCGCATAGATGCGCTTCACGGCGCGCGAGAAATACTCCTGGTTGGAGAGGCGGCCGCGGCCGTCGGCATCGCCGCGGGTTTCGCCGTCCAGGTCGTACAGGTAGATCAGGTCGATGTCGCTCGACACATTGAGCTCGCGCGCGCCGAGCTTGCCCATGCCCACCACCCAGAGCTGCGCGCGCTGGCCTTCGGGGCCGAGCGGCGCGCCGTGCACCGCGTCGAGTTCCTGGCAGGCGTCGCGGCAGGCGACGTCGAGCGCGAATTCCGCGAGCTCGGTCACGGCGGTGGTCACCACGGCCAGCGGCGCGTTGGCGTCGCAATCGAGGGTGACCAGGCGTTCCATCACGAGCTGCCGCACAATGCGCAGCGCATCGCCGACGCCGTCCCCGCGTTCGCGCAGTGCCTCGTAGGCCTTCGACATCGACTCGCGCCGCGGCGCGCCAGGGGAAAGCAATGCAAGCTCGGCCGCATACCTGCGGCGCAGGCGCTGGACGAAGCGCGAATAGGAAGAGAACGCGACCTCGGTCGCTTCTGTCGATGGCGTGGCTGGCAACTGGTTCACACTGGTGTTGGTTTCCGTGGAACCCCTCTGAATGCTGGCGGTCATAATTCCGGACACAGCGCGATCCTCAATGAACGACACGGCGTCTTCCCCTTCACGTCTGCTCAAGATCACCGCTGCGACGGCGCGCTGGCTGCTGGGTTTACTGATCGCTGCATGGCTTCTGCTGGCACTGTCAGTGGTTGTCCTACACGCGTGGATTGTGCCGCGAATCGGCGATTACCGTGGCGCGCTCGAGGCACAAGCCAGCAAGGCCATCGGGGTACCCGTGCGCATCGGGTCGATCACGGCGCGTTCCGATAGTCTCTTTCCCGCCTTCGAATTGCGCGACGTGGTCCTGCACGACGCCCAGAAGCGGGAAGCCCTGCGCCTCGTGCGGGTGGTGGCCAGCGTGTCGCCGCGCTCGCTGTGGCGCCTCAATTTCGAGCAGCTCTACATCGAGGGGCCACAGCTCGACGTGCGCCGCGACGTGCTCGGCAAGCTGCACGTGGCGGGCCTGCACATGGACACCGACACCACCGGAGAGACCCGCGCCGCCGACTGGTTTTTCGCCCAGCGCGAGCTGGTGGTCGAAGGCGGCACCGTGCGCTGGACCGACGAGCAGCGCCAGGCCGAGCCCCTGCTGTTGACCGACGTGCGCTTCGTGGCGCGCAACACGGCCCGGCGCCACGGCCTCAGGCTCGACGCCACGCCGCCGGTCGGCTGGGGCGAGCGCTTCACGCTGCGCGGGCAGTTCCGCCAGCCGCTGCTGTCGGTGCGCTCGGGCCGCTGGCAGACCTGGGACGGCCAGGTCTATGCCGACCTGCCCTACATGGATGTCACGCGCCTGGGCCGCTATGTCTCCCTCGACGCCCGCATCCGCGAAGGCAGCGGCGCGCTGCGCCTGTGGGCCGACGTGAAGCGGGGGCAGATCGTGGGCGGCGCGGCCGACCTCGGGCTCGACCGCATCGACGCCTCGCTGGGCCGGGGCCTGCAGCCGCTGGTGCTGCGTGCAGTGACCGGGCGGCTGGCCGGCCAGCTGGACGAGGAAAAGCTCGAGTTCTCGACCGCCGCCCTGCAGTTCGACACCGCCGACGGCATGCGCTGGCCCGGCGGCAACCTGTGGCTGCAGCACTCGCCCGCGCGCGGCCGCACGCCGGAGCAGGGTGCCTTGCGCGCCGACCGGCTCGACCTGGCCGCGCTGGCCCTCATTGCCGACCGGCTGCCGCTCGGCGATGCGACGCACCGCGTGCTCGATGCCTATGCGCCGCGCGGGCTGGTCGAGCGCATCGACCTGAACTGGCAAGGCTCGCTGGGCGCCCCTGAGCGCTACCAGGCCAAGGGGCGGGTCAGCGGCCTGCGCGTCGCCTSGCAGGCCACAGCCGCGCCTGAAGCCACCCCCGTCCCGCCGCCCACGGCGGCCCGGCCCGGCGGCGCCGCGCCGGCCGCCCCGCGGCCGCATGCCGGCTCGCCGGGCCTGAGCGGCGCCACCGTCGAGTTCGATGCCAGCCAGGCCGGCGGCAGCGCCGCACTGTCGATGGCGCAGGGCACGCTCGAATTCCCGGGCGTGTTCGAGGAGCCGGTCATTCCCATCGACCGGCTTGCGGCCCAGCTGCAGTGGAAGCTCGACAAGGGCCATGCGCAATTGCAGGTTTCCAAGCTGCGCTTCGCCAATGCCGATGCCGACGGCGAAGCCGAAGCCAGCTGGCGCACCAGCGATCCCGCCGTGTCCCGCGGGCAGTCGCTCTACCCCGGCGTGCTCGACCTGCAGGGCAAGCTGACCCGCGCCGACGGCACGCGCGTGTTCCGCTACCTGCCGCTCGAGATCCCCCAGCACACGCGCGACTACGTGCGCGATGCGGTCACCAAGGGCACCGCCAGCAGCGTCGACTTCCGCGTGCGCGGCGACCTGCACGACATGCCGTTCATGGACCCGAAGCAGGGCGAGTTCCGCATCGCGGCCAAGGTGGCCGACGTCAACTACGCCTATGTGCCGCCGGCCTCGGCGATTGCCGCGTCGACGGCATCCAAGGCGCCGGCCTCCGCGGCCCGCAGCGGCGCGCCGGCGCCCGTGTGGCCCGCGCTCACCGGGCTCTCGGGCGAGCTGGTGTTCGAGCGCGCGGGCATGCTGGTGCGCAATGCGCGCGGCCGGCTGGCCGGTGCCACCGGCATCGAGGTGAGCAAGGCCGAGGCGCAGATTGCCGACATGTCGCACCATGCCGCGCTGCTGCGCGTCGATGCGCAGGCCAAGGGGCCGCTCGCCGAACTGCTGCGCGTGGGCGCGCCGCTGGCCGGGGAAACTGGCGAGGTGCTGTCCCGCGTGCGCGCCACCGGCACGGCCGACTACCGCCTGCACCTCGAACTGCCGCTGGCCGCACTCGAGGCGGCCAAGGTCCAGGCCAGCATCGCGCTCACCGACAACGAGCTGCAGCTGGTGCCCGAGGCGCCGTCCTTCGCCCATGCGAAGGGCGTCGTCGGCTTCACCGAAACGGGGTTTTCGCTGGCCGGCGTCAGCGCCAGGCTGCTCGGCGGCGAGGTCCGGGTCGAAGGCCGCGGCCGCTTTGCCGGGCCCGGCCGCGAGGTGGCATTGAAGGCGCAGGGCACCGCCACGGCCGAGGGCCTGCGCGCGGCGCGCGAGGCCGAGTGGCTCGCGCGCATCGCGGCCAAGGCGAGCGGCAGCACGCCCTATGCGGCCACCTTCTCGATGCGCGACGGCGCGCCGGAGTTCTTGCTCACCAGCACGCTGCAGGGCCTGGCGCTGCAGCTGCCCGCACCGCTCGTGAAGGCGGCGGACGAACAGATGCCGCTGCGCATCGAGAAGAAGGTGCTGCAGCGCGAGACCCGCGCGGGCGCCGCCGTTGCCATGCAGGACCAGCTCTCGATGGAGCTCGGCCGCATCGGCGCCGCCCAGTATGTGCGCGACATCTCCGGCGCCGAGGCGCGCGTGCTGCGCGGCAGCATCGGCATCGGCCTTGCGGCGGGCGAGGCCGCTCCGGTGCCCGACAAGGGCGTGCTGGCCAACGTCAACGTCGCGAAGCTCGACATGCCCGCATGGCAGGCGCTGGTCGGCGACACCGCAAGCAGCGCGCCCGAAGCGGCGGGCGGTGCCGAGCGGCCCGAAGACGCGGCCACGGGCTACCTGCCCACGCGCATCGCGGTGCGGGCGCAGGAGCTCGGCATCGCGGGGCGCACGCTGCACAACGTGGTGCTCGGCGGCACGCGCGACGGCGCGCTCTGGCGCGCCAACATCGACGCCACCGAACTCAGCGGCTACGCCGAATACCGCCACACCCAGGCCGGGCGGCTCTATGCGCGGCTCGCGCGGCTCAAGATCGCGCCCACCGAAGCCAGGCAGGTCGAAACCCTGCTCGACGAGCAGCCGGGCACGCTGCCCGCGCTCGACATCGTCATCGACGACTTCGAGCTGCTGGGCAAGCGCCTGGGCCGCGCCGAGATCGACGCCGTCAACCGCGGCGGCGCGGGCCGCGAATGGCTGCTCAACAAGTTGAGCTTCACCATGCCCGAGGCCAGTTTCTCGGCCAAGGGCACCTGGGCCGCCGCGCCGGGCGGCACCCCCGGGCGCGCAGAGCAGCGCCGCACGGCCATGACCTTCAAGCTGGACATCGCCGATGCCGGCGACCTGCTCACGCGCTTCGGCATGTCCGGTGTGCTGCGGCGCGGCAGCGGGCGGCTCGAAGGCGACGTCAACTGGCGCGGCTCGCCGTTCTCGCTCGACTATCCGAGCCTGGGCGGGCAGCTCCAGGTCAATGTCGAATCGGGCCAGTTCCTCAAGGCCGACCCGGGGCTGGCCAAGCTGCTCGGCGTGCTGAGCCTGCAGGCGCTGCCGCGCCGGCTCACGCTGGATTTCCGCGATGTCTTCAGCCAGGGCTTCGCCTTCGACTTCATCCGCGGCGACGCAAAAATACACAACGGCATCGCGAGCACCAACAACCTGCAGATGAAGGGCGTCAACGCGGGCGCGCTGATGGACGGCTCGGCCGACATCGTGCGCGAAACGCAGGACCTGCGCGTGGTGGTGGTGCCCGAGATCAACGCCGGCACCGCCGCGCTGGTGGCCACCGCGATCAACCCCGCGATCGGCCTGGGCACCTTCCTCGCGCAGTGGGTGCTGAGCAAGCCGCTCGCGGCCGCGGCCACGCAGGAGTTCCATATCCAAGGCACCTGGGCCGACCCCAAAATAGCCAAGGTGCCACGATCCATCCTGCCGAACGTGCCCGGCGCTGCCGCGGTGCCGCCCGGCGGTCAGGGCAAGTGAAAACGGAGACCACGCCATGAAAGTCGCAGCCATCCAGATGGTGTCGGCCATCGCCCGCGAAGCCAACCTCGCGCGCGCCCACGGCCTGCTCGCGCAAGCCGCCGCGGCCGGCGCCGAGCTGGCGGTGCTGCCCGAGTATTTCTGCATGATGGGCGCGCGCGATACCGACAAGCTCGGCCTGCGCGAGACCGCCGGCGCGGGCACCGTGCAGGGCTTTCTGGCCGATGCGGCGCGCGAGTTCGGGCTCTGGATCGTGGGCGGCACGCTGCCCATCGAAAGCGGCGACGCCGAGCACGTGTTCAACAGCTCGCTGTGCTATTCGCCCGACGGCCAGTGCGTGGCGCGCTACGACAAGATCCATCTCTTTTTCTTCGACAACGGCAGCGAGCACTACGACGAGCGCCGCGTCATCGCGCCGGGCGCCGAGCCCGTGATGTTCGAGCTGCCCTCGCGCGACGGCCACCGCTGGCGCGTGGGCATGAGCGTGTGCTACGACCTGCGCTTTCCCGAGCTGTACCGCGCGCTCGCCAAGCGCGGTGCCGAGCTGCTGCTGGTGCCCAGCGCCTTCACCCGCACCACGGGCGCCGCGCACTGGGAGGTGCTGCTGCGCGCGCGGGCCATCGAGAACCTGGCCTGGGTGGTGGCGCCCGCGCAGGGCGGCACGCACGAGAACGGCCGCCACACCTGGGGCCAGTCGATGGTGGTCGATCCCTGGGGCACGGTGGTGGCGCAGCAGGCGAGCGAAGAAGGCGTGGTGCTGTTCGACCTGGACGCCGGGCAGATCGAGCGCGTGCGCGCGCAGCTGCCCGTGCTCTCGCACTGCGTGCTCTAGATGCAGGAGGCCGCCCTGACTGTCGCACCGCCGCGATGGGCACTGTCGGCGTTCGCGCGGCTGCGCTCGCTGTGGCAGCGCTGGTTCCTCTGGCTGATCCTGGCCGTGCTGGTGTCGGCGCTGCTGGTCACCGTGGTGTGGCTCGCGGGCCGGCACGAGGTCGAGCAGGTGCAGGCCACGCTCGACCGCGACACCGCCGATGCGGTTTCGGACCTGCGCATCGGCCTGCAGCGCAACGCCCAGAGCCTGCGCGCCACCCAGGCCCCGGGCCTGGACCGCACGCATTGGCCCGAAGCCGCGGCCTCGCTGCTGCGCGAGCACCGCGAATGGCTCCGGCTCGAATGGCGCGACGCCGCGCTGCGGCCGCTCGAAGCGGTGAACACGCCCTACCGCATGCGGCTGATCGCCGAGGACAGCCGCGGCGCCGACCAGTCGGACGTGGGGCTCGCCTGCGCGGCCGCGCGCAAGCTGGGCGCGCCGGCCTATTCGCCGAGCCACTACGTGCCGATCCTCGGCGGGGGCGGCGTCGAGGTGATGGAACTGTGCGTGCCGATCGATGCGGGCGGCTTCCTGGTGGCGAGCTACTCGCTGCGCGACACGCTGATCGAACTGGTCGGCCCCACGCTCACGCGCGGCCAGGAAGTGGCCTTCACCGAGGCCGACGGCACGCGCCTGGTGGCGCTCGGCACCTCGCGCCGCACCGGGACGCGCGTCTTCACCTCGCAGCAGCTGATCGACCTGCCCGGCGCCGCGCTGATGCTGCGCGTGGACGGTTGGCGCGCCGCGCCCGATCTTTTTCCGAACGTGCTGACGGCGCTGGTCACGGCGATTTCGATCGCGCTGGTGTCGGTGCTGGTGCTGCTTGCGCGCGACACGCGCCGCCGGCTGCGCGCCGAGCGCGACCTGGCCGATGCGCTGGCCTTCCGCAAGGCGATGGAAGACTCGGTCATCACCGGCCTGCGCGCGCGCGACCTGCATGGGCGCATCACCTACGTGAACCCCGCGTTCTGCGAAATGGTCGGCTTCAGCCCCGAAGAGCTGATGGCCGGCAGTGGCGAAGACATCGAGGCGCCCTACTGGCCCACCGAGCTGGCGCACGAATACCAGCAGCGGCAGGCCCGCCGGCTGGCCGGCGGCATGCCGCCGCGCGAGGGCTTCGAGTCGGTCTTCATGCGCAAGGACGGCACGCGCTTTCCGGTGCTCATCTTCGAGGCCCCGCTGATCAACGCGCACCGCGTGCAGACCGGCTGGATGAGCGCCTTCATCGACATCAGCGAGCAGCGCCGCATCGAGGAGCTCTCGCGCGCCAGCCAGGAACGGCTGCAGGCCAGCGCGCGGCTTGCCACGGTGGGCGAGATGGCCTCGCTGCTGAGCCACGAGCTCACGCAGCCGCTGGCCGCCATTGCCAGCTATGCGACCGGCTCGCTCAACATGCTCGGGCCGCACGCCAAGGGCGAGCAGGCCGAGGTGGCCATGGCGGTGCGGCGCATTGCCGAGCAGGCCGACCGCGCCGGCCAGGTGATCCGCAGCGTGCACGACTTCGTGCGCCGCCGCGACCGCACGCGCGAGGCGGTGGCGCCGCAGGCGCTGATCGATGCGGTGCTGCCGCTGGTGCGGCTGCAGGCGCGCAAGCTCGGCGTGAGCATCGAGGTGGTGCTCGAAGACCGCCTGCCCGCGGCCGTGTGCGACCGCACGCTGGTCGAGCAGGTGCTGCTGAACCTCGCGCGCAATGCCATGCAGGCCATGGACACGCCGGAACACCGGGGCGAGCGCGTGCTGCGGCTGCGCGTCTCGCGCGTCGTCGCGGTCGGCGGCCCGGGCGCGGAGGACGCCCGCCGCTGGCTGGAGTTTGCCGTGGCCGACCTGGGCTGCGGCATCAGCGAAGAGGTGGCGGGCCGCCTCTTCACGCCTTTCTTCACCACGCGGGCCGACGGCATGGGCCTGGGACTGAGCCTGTGCCGCACCGTGGTGGAGCAGCATGGCGGGGTGCTGGTGTTCGAGCCCAACCGGCCCCGGGGCACCGTGTTCCGGTTTACCCTGCCGAGTACATGATCAACCCCCGCGCTTTTGTGCCCGTTTCTGGAATCGACATGACATGCAACCGCTGATCGACGGCCTGATCTTCATCGTGGACGACGACGCCAGCGTGCGCGAGGCGCTGGCCTGGCTGCTGCGCTCGCGCCGCCTCGAAAGCGAGCACTTCGCGAGCGCCGAGGCCTTCGAGCTGCGCCTGGCCGAAGGCCCGCTGCCCGACCAGCCGCTGTGCCTGCTGCTGGACGTGCGCATGCCCGGCACCAGCGGCCTGGTGCTGTTCGACCGGCTCGCCGAGCGCGGCCTGCTGGACGCCATGCCGGTGATCTTCCTGACCGGCCATGCCGACGTGCCCACGGCCGTGGATGCGGTGAAGCGCGGCGCCTTCGACTTCTGCGAGAAGCCGTTCTCCGACAACGCCCTGGTCGACCGCATCGAGCAGGCGCTGGGCGCTTCGCTGCGGGCGCTGGAGGTGCGGCGCGTGCGGCGCAGCCTGGCCGGCCGCGTCGCCGAACTGACCGAGCGCGAGCGCGACGTGATGCGGCTCGTGGTCGAGGGCCTGCCGAACAAGCTGATCGCCGATCAGCTGGCCATCAGCGTGCGCACGGTGGAGGTCCACCGCGCACGCGTGTTCGACAAGATGGAAGTGAAATCGGCGGTCGAGCTGGCCAACCGCCTGCGGGATCTCTAGAAGATCAGACCTTTTCCGCGACGAAGATCTCGACGCGGCGGTTCTGGGCCCGGCCGGCCGGCGTGCCGTTGTCGGCGATCGGCTCGCGCGAGCCGCGGCCGTCGGTGGTGATGGCCGTGGTCGAGACGCCGCGGCTCACCAGGTGGTTGCGCACGCTGTCGGCGCGGCTCACCGAGAGGCGCTCGTTGCCTTCCTCGCTGCCGGTGTTGTCGGTATGGCCCACCACGCGCACGCTGGCCGCGGCCGCGCTGCGCAGGCCTTCGGCCACCTTGTCGAGCACCTGGGCCAGGTTGCGCTTGACGTTGGCGCGGCCCACGTCGAACGACAGTTCATTGGGAACCACGAGATGCAGCTGGTTGTCCGCGGTCTGCTCGATCACCACGCCCGTGCCCTTGGTGGAACTTTCCAGCTCGGTCTTGAGCGCCGCCAGGCGCGCGGTCCAGCTGTTGGCCGGTGCAGCCGCCTGGGCGGCCGGCGCGGCGGCCGATCCCGGCGCGGGCGATTGCGAGGCGCACCCCGCAACGAACAATGCGGCCGCAGCCGCACCCGAAACAACAAGCTTCCTCATGAGTTTTTCCCTCTTTGTGAACATGAAACGATGACGATGGGCGCCGGCCGCTCCCGCACGGCCGGCTTTGTTTTTATTTACTGCATCAGCCGATCCGGTCAGCCCCGCGGCGCGCGCTCGCCCACGTAGATCTCGACGCGGCGGTTCTGCGCCCGGCCGGCATCGCTGTTGTTGTTGGCGATCGGTTCGTGCGAGCCGCGGCCTTCGATGCGGAAGGCGGCGGCGCTCACGCCGCGCGCCACCAGGTAGTCGCGCGTGCTGGCGGCGCGGTCGACCGACAGCGGGTTGTTGATGGCGTCCGAACCGGTGTTGTCGGTGTGGCCGATGATGCGCACCTCGGCGTTCGGGTTGTTGCGCAGGCCGCTCGCGAACTGGTCGAGCACCGGAGCGAAGTTGGACTTGATGTTGGAGCGGCCCACGTCGAAGGAGACGTCGCTCGGGATCTGCAGCTTGAGCTCGTTGTTCGGGGTTTGGGTCACGGCCACGCCGGTGCCCTGGGTGGCGGCTTCCATCTGGCGCTTCTGGTTTTCCATGCGCTGCGACCACAGGTAGCCGCCGAGCGCGCCGGCTGCGGCGCCGACCACGGCACCCGTGCCGATGGCGCCGCGGTTGCCGCCGGTGGCGGAGCCGATGGCGGCGCCGCCGAGCGCGCCGATGCCGGCGCCGATGCCGGTGTTGCGCTGGGTGTCGGTCATGCCGCCGGCGCAGCCGGACAGGACGAGGGCGGCAGCGGTGGTGGCGAGTACAAACTTTTTCATGGCAATCCCTTTCAAGGTTGAATCAGGCGGGCCACAGCTTAGCCTCGGCGAGCATGCGATGGTACGGCCTTCCCAACTTGCAGGAAAGAGGAAAACTTTCTGCAAAGGCCCGTGTTTGCTGCGATGATTGCTACTAAAGTAATAGCTATTGGGCTGTTCTCCGACATTCCGCTGCGGTCCCGGGCTACGCAAGGAATTCACGCTTCGGGCGGGAGATTCTTCTTTTCGTTGGCTCCCTTGCCATCGGCGGCGTCGTCGTCGTCGTGCAGCTCGCCTTTTTTTCGACCGGAAAACATGGTCCACCAGACGATCAAGATGAACACGAGCCCGGCCCCGAGAGCTTCAAGCAAAATCAAACCCATGAGAAATGGACTCCAGTGGCTGGTTGGGCTCGCGATCGTAGCAACGCTGGCCGGCTGCTCGGTCGCCCCGCGTGCGCCCGACACCCCGGCCCGGCCGGCCGCCACGCCGCCGCGCGAGCTCGGACCGCTGACCGGTTCGCTCGCGCATCCCAAGAGCCGGTGGGTGCCAGTCGGCTGGTCGGAGCTGCCGGGTTTCGGCGACGACCCGCTGCACGAAGCCTGGATTGCGCTCCTGGCCAACTGCGCGCGGCCCAACGCCGCCTTTGCGCCGCTGTGCCGCGAGGTGCGCCAGCTGGCCATCGCCACGCCCGAGGAGCAGCGCCAGTGGATGACCGAGCGGCTGCAGCCCTACCGCGTCGAGTCGCTCGCGGGCTCGAGCGAAGGCAAGCTCACGAGCTACTACGAGCCGGTGTACGAGGCCTCGCGCGTGCCCACCGCCGCCTTCAACATTCCGATCTACCAGGCGCCCGACGGCCTGGTGCCGCGGCGGCCCTGGTACACCCGCCAGGAAATCGAAACCCTGCCCGAAGCCCAGGCCGCGCTGCGCGGCCGCGAGATCGCCTGGATGGCCGACCCGATCGACGCGCTGATGCTGCACATCCAGGGCTCGGGGCGCCTTCGCATCACCGAGGCCAACGGCGTGCAGCGCACCGTGCGCGTGGCGTACTCGGCCACCAACGAGCAGCCGTACAAGAGCGTGCAGCAATGGCTGATCGGCCAGGGGGTGACCAAGATCGGCAAGTGGCCCGACGACACCAAGGCCTGGGCCGCGCAGAACCCGCAGCGCGTGACGCAGCTCCTGTGGAGCAATCCGCGCTACGTGTTCTTCCGCGAGGAGACCATGAGCGAGCTCGATGCGGCCTTCGGCCCGCGCGGGGCCCAGGGCGTGCCGCTGACGGCCGGGCGCTCCATCGCGGTCGACCGCGACAGCATCCCGTACGGCACGCCGGTCTGGCTCGCGTCGAGCGGGCCGGCGGCGCAGCTGCAGAAGCTGGTGGTGGCGCAGGACACCGGCAGCGCCATCGTCGGCGCGGTGCGCGCGGACTACTTTGCCGGCACCGGCGCCGACGCCGGGCGCCTGGCCGCCAGCATGAACCAGCCGCTGCGCCTGTGGGCGCTGTGGCCGCGGCAGACGCCGGCGCCCTGAGCGCCAAGCAGATGCGCCTGACCGCGGGCTGAGCGTTTCACGCGGGTGTCATGCGAATTGCCTAACTTCGCGGGTTGATTTCCTTTTCAACCCACGAAAGCGATTGCGCATGACCGCAAACACCCGTACCGACGCCAACGGCATCGATCTTGACGACGTTGGCACCAATCCCACTGCGAACCCCTCCTTCACCGACCTGATCGCCTCGCGCCTCCGCCGTCGCCATCTGTTCGGCCTGGGCGTCGGCACCGCCGGCACCGCGCTGCTGCAGGCGTGCGGCGGCGGTGGCGGCGGCGGCACGGCTTTCCCGATCATTCCGCCCGCACCGGCACCCGCTCCCGCGCCGGCGCCTGCACCGACCCCCGCGCCGGCGCCCACGCCGATGAAGCTCGGCTTCAATGCCGTGGCCAAGGGCCTGGCCGACGTGGTCACCGTGCCCGCCGGCTACACCGCCAGCGTGCTCTATCGCCTGGGCGACCCCATCGCCGCGGGCGTGGCCGCCTACAAGAACGACGGCACCGACGATCCGGCCACCTATGACCGGCGCGCCGGCGACCACCACGACGGCATGACCTTCTTCGGCATGAACGCGTCGAACAAGTGGGACGCCGCCAGCGCCGCGCGCGGCCTGCTCGTGATGAACCACGAAGCCATCACGCCGCTGTTCCTGCACCCCGCCGGCCAGACCATCAGCGGCACCGGCAATGCGGCGGTGCGCACCTCCGCCGACGAAGTGCTGCGCGAGTTCTACCTGCACGGCGTGAGCGTGATCGAGATCAACAGGAGCGGCAGCGCCTGGAGCTACAAGCAGGACTCGAGCTTCAACCGCCGCGTCCACACGCTGACCGAAATGGCGTTCTCGGGCCCGGCCGCCAAGACCGACTACCTGAAGACCAAGTACTCGACCGACGGCAGCAAGACCCGCGGCACGCTCAACAACTGCGCCAACGGCACCACGCCCTGGGGCACCTACCTGACCTGCGAAGAAAACTGGGCCGGCTATTTCCGCCGCATCAAGGCCACCGACGACCCCAGCCGCACGGCGAAGGAAATCGCCGCGTTCACCCGCTACGGCGTGGCCAGCACCGGCCGCGAACTCTGGGCCACCGTCACGCCCGACACGGCCGACAACCTCTATGGCCGCTGGAACGCCCAGGTGGTCGGCGCCACCGCCACCGACGACTTCCGCAACGGCGCCAACACCTACGGCTGGGTGGTCGAGATCGATCCCTTCAACCCCTCCAGCACCCCCAAGAAGCGCACCGCGCTCGGCCGCTTCGGCCATGAAGGCGCCTGCCTCGGCCCGGTCGTGGTCGGCAAGCCGCTGGTCTGGTACATGGGCGACGACTCGCGCAACGAGTACATCTACAAGTTCGTCTCGACGAAGAACTGGGATGCGGCCGACGTGGGCGGCGGCACCGCGGCCGGCGACAAGTACATGGACGACGGCCGCCTCTACGTGGCCAAGTTCAACGCCGACGGCACCGGCGCGTGGCTCGAGCTGAAGCTCGGCGTGAACAACATCACCGCGAGCAATCCGGCCTACGCCTTTGCCGATGCCGCCGACGTGGTGGTCAATGTGCGCCTCGCGGCCGACGCCGCCGGCGCCACAAGGATGGACCGCCCCGAGTGGACGGCCGTCAACCCGAAGACCGGCGAGGTCTACGTCACGCTCACCAACACCAACGCCGCATCGCGCCCCATCACCGCCACCGACGGCGCCAACCCGCGCTTCTACAACGACCCCAAGGGCCCCACCGCCACCGCGCAGACCGGCAACCCCAACGGCCACATCGTGCGCTTTGCGGACGAGGGCGGCGACCCCGCCGCGCTGGCCTTCAAGTGGGACGTGTACCTGTTCGGCGCGCGCGCCACCGCCTCGGCCGACATCAACGTGTCGCAACTGAGCGCCGACAACGACTTCTCCAGCCCCGACGGCATGTGGTTCAGCCACGCCACCGCCGGCCTGCTCTGGCTGGAGACCGACGACGGCGCCTACACCGACGTCACCAACTGCATGCTGCTGGCCGCGCTGCCGGGCAAGGTTGGCGACGGCGGCGCCAGGACCATCACCAACGTCGACGGCGCCACCACGCGCACGCAGGACACCTTCGTGGGCAAGGCGCCCGGCGCCGACGGCCTGCGCCGCTTCCTGGTCGGCCCGAAGGATTGCGAGATCACCGGCATTGCCGAGTCGGGCGACGGCCGCGCGCTGTTCGTGAACATCCAGCATCCGGGCGAAACCACCCCCGCGGCGAGCATCGGCGACCCGACCAAGTTCGGCAGCCATTGGCCCGAAGGCGGCAGCGCCCGCCCGCGCTCGGCCACGGTGGTCATCACCAGGGACGACGGCGGCCTGATCGGCCTCTGATCGGCCGCGCGCTGCCGCTGCTTCCTACCGGGGCAGCGGCAGCGCCGTCTTGTAGCGCACCTGCTTGAGCGCAAAGCTCGAGCGGATCTTCTCGATGCCTGGAATCGGCGTGAGCTGTTCCAGGATGAATTTCTCCAGCGCCGCCATGTCGGCCACGGCGATGCGGATCAGGTAGTCGCTGTCGCCCGTCATCAGGTAGCACTCCATCACCTCGTCGTGCTCGGCAATGCGCTGTTCGAAGTCGGCGAGCGACTGCTTGCTCTGCGTCGTCAGGCTGATCGAGATGAACACGTTGAGCCCCAGGCCCAGCGCCTTGGCGCTCGCGAGCGCCACGTAGCGGTCGATCACGCCATTCGCCTCGAGCATCTTCACGCGCGCGAGGCACGGCGAGGGCGACAGGTGCACGCGGCGCGCGAGTTCCACGTTCGACAGCGCGCCGTCGCGCTGCAGTTCGTCGAGGATGCGCAGGTCGATCGTGTCCAGTTGCATGAAATGCCGCCAAATGAAGAATTGCCGGAATTTTATGCTGCGAGGCGCGCATGGGATTGGCTGCACCGGTAGCTAATTTGCCGCATGGCGGCCTAAAGTGCCGACATGAACGCCCCCATTTCCGCCGACCAGATGCGCGCGCTGCTGCCCGACGCGCCGCTCTCGCACGACCCCGACCCCGCCGAGACCGCCGAATGGCGCGAGGCCTTCCTGGCACTGGCCCAGGCGCACGGGCCCCAGCGCGCGCGGCAGATGCTGGCGGAGCTCGCCCGCCTCGCGCGGCAGCAGCGCATCGGCTGGCAGCCCGAGCTGGCGACGCCGTACGTCAACACCATCGCGGTGGAAGACCAGCCGCCGTTCCCGGGCGACCTGGCCGTCGAGGAGCGGCTGGCTTCGCTGATGCGCTGGAACGCGCTCGCGATGGTGGCGCGCGCCAACCAGGCCTATGGCGAGCTCGGCGGCCACATCGCGAGCTATGCGAGCGCGGCCGATCTGTTCGAGACGGGGTTCAACCATTTCTTCCATGCGCGCAAGGATTCGGGCGAAGGCGCGCACCGCGGCGACCTGGTGTTCTTCCAGCCGCACAGCGCACCCGGCGTCTATGCGCGCGCCTACCTCGAAGGCCGCCTGACCGAAGAAGACCTCAAGCACTACCGCCAGGAACTCACCGCCCCCGCCTTCACCGAAGGCCGCGGCGCGCGCGGCCTCAGCAGCTACCCGCATCCCTACCTGATGCCGGACTTCTGGCAGTTCCCGACCGGCTCGATGGGCATCGGCCCGATCAGCTCGATCTACCACGCGCGCTTCATGCGCTACCTCACGCACCGCAACCTCTTGAACTGCGAAGGCCGCAAGGTCTGGGGCGTGTTCGGCGACGGCGAGATGGACGAGCCCGAATCGATGAGCGCCCTCACGCTGGCCGCGCGCGAAAAACTCGACAACCTCGTGTGGGTCGTCAACTGCAACCTGCAGCGCCTGGACGGCCCGGTGCGCGGCAACGGCCGCATCATCGACGAGCTCGAGAAGCTCTTTGCCGGGGCAGGATGGAACGTCATCAAGCTGGTCTGGGGCAGCGACTGGGACGGGCTCTTCGCGCAGGACGTGAGCGGTGCGCTGGCGCGCGTGTTCGCCGAAACCGTCGACGGCCAGATGCAGACCTTCGCGGCCAAGGACGGCCGCTTCAACCGCGACAACTTCTTCGGCCAGAACCCCGAGCTCGCGCGCCTGGCCGAAGGCATGACCGACGAGCAGATCGACCGCCTCAAGCGCGGCGGCCACGACCTCGTGAAGATCCATGCCGCCTATGCCGCCGCGGCCGCGCACAAGGGCCGGCCCACCGTGATCCTCGCCCACACCAAGAAGGGCTACGGCATGGGCAGCGCCGCGCAGGGCAAGATGACCACGCACTCGCACAAGAAGATGGGCGACGTCGACCTCATCGAATTCCGCGACCGCTTCAGCCTGCCGCTGACCGATGCGCAAGCCATTGCGATGGACTTCTACCGCCCGCCCGAAGACAGCGCCGAGATGAAGTACCTGCGCAGCCACCGCGAAGCGCTCGGCGGCGCCATGCCGCGCCGCGAGACGGCCTGCGAGGTGGTGCCCAAGCCTGAGATCGCGAGCTACGCCCAGTTTGCGACGGCGGCCGCCGGCAAGGAAATGAGCACCACCATGGCCTTCGTGCGCATGCTGGGCAACCTGCTCAAGGACAAGGCGCTGGGCCCGCGCATCGTGCCCATCGTGGCCGACGAGGCGCGCACCTTCGGCATGGCCAACCTGTTCAAGCAGGTCGGCATCTATTCGAGCGTGGGCCAGCGCTATGCACCCGAGGACATCGGCTCGGTGCTGAGCTACCGCGAAGCCACCGACGGCCAGATCCTCGAGGAAGGCATCAGCGAAGCCGGCGCCATCGCAAGCTGGACCGCAGCCGCCACCAGCTACAGCGTGCACGGCCTCGCGATGCTGCCCTTCTACATCTACTACTCGATGTTCGGCTTCCAGCGCGTGGGCGATGCGATCTGGGCCGCGGCCGACCAGCGCGCGCGCGGCTTCCTGCTGGGCGCCACCTCGGGCCGCACCACGCTCGGCGGCGAAGGCCTGCAGCACCAGGACGGCACGAGCCACCTCGTGGCCGCGACCATTCCCAACTGCAAGGCCTACGACCCGGCCTTTGCGGGCGAGATGGCGGTGATCGTCGACGCGGGCATCCGCGAGATGATGGTCAAGCAGAAGGACGTGTTCTATTACGTCACGCTCATGAACGAGAACTACGCGCAGCCCGATGTGCCGCAAGGCGCGGAGGCCGGCATCCTGCGCGGCTGCTATCGCTTCGGCGTGTATGCGCCAACCTCGGGCAAGGCGAAGAAGAAGGTCACGCTGATGGGCTCGGGCGCGATCCTCACCGAGGTGGTCAAGGCCGCGCAGCGGCTGGCCGATGAAGGCATCGAGGCCGAGGTGTTCAGCGTCACGAGCTGGAGCGAGCTCGCGCGCGACGGCGTGGCTTGCGAGCAGCGCGCGATTGCGGGTGAGAAGGAAGCGGGCGTGCCGTTCGTCGCGCAGCAGCTCGGCGCCGGCAAGGCGCCGATCATCGCCGCCACCGACTACGTGCGCGCCGTGCCCGAGAGCGTGCGCGCCTTCCTGCCCGAAGGCCGCCGCTACCTCACGCTCGGCACCGACGGGTTCGGCCGCAGCGACACGCGCGCGGCGCTGCGCAGCTTCTTCGGGGTGGACGCGGCGAGCATCGCGAACGCGGCACGCCACGCGCTCGGCTGAGTCCCGCGGGCGGCGCCTCGTCGTTCGGGCCTGCGTTAGAGTCGCAGGCCCCCTCCCTTTCGCGCCCATGACCGCCCGCTTCCAATCCATCGCTCCCGGTGCCCGCCTCGCCGACCAGGTGGCCGACGCCTTGGCCGCCGAAGTGCGCAGCGGTCGCCTGTCCGAGGGCGACCGCCTGCCGACCGAGAGCGCGCTGGCCGAGCAGTTCGGCGTGAGCCGCACGGTGGTGCGCGAGGCGGTGTCGCGGCTCAAGTCGCTGGGGCTGCTCGATTCGCGCCAGGGCAGCGGCGTGTACGTGCGCGCCGCGGGCGTGGAGCCGCTGCGCTTCGAGATGCCGCACGTGGCCTCGCGCGAAGCGGTGATCCAGATGGTCGAGCTGCGCCGCGCGCTCGAGGCCGAGGTGGCCGCGCTCGCGGCCGAGCGCCGCACGCCCGACGACGTGCAGCGCATCCGCGACGCCATCGACGCGCTGCATGCGGCCGTGGCCGCGGGCGGCAACGGCGCCGAGGAAGACGTGCGCTTTCACCGCGCCATTGCCGAGGCCGCGCGCAATCCGTTCCTGGTCGGCACGCTGCAGTACCTGCGGCAGTTCCTGCACGGCGCCACGCGCGTCACACGCGCCAACGAGGCGCGCCGCGCCGACTTCGCGCGCGAGGTGGCGCAGGAGCATGCGCGCATCGTCGAGGCCATCGAGGCCGGCGATGCGCTGCGGGCGCGCGAGGCGGCCAAGTCCCACATGGACAACGCGATCCGCCGCATCGAGCAGGCCGACCCCGCCTTCTGGCAGCAGGAGGGCGCGCAGCTCGCGCGGCCGCTGGTCGAAGGCTGGCCGCTCGGCAGCTGAGCGGCCGCGACACACAAGCTCACCAAAAAGGCGCTGCGGACGAGGGCGCCTGCGGGTTTACCCGAGGCAAAGCTCCGAGGTCAAATTTGTATGATGACCTGACAAATAAGGCGACGGCCGCGCGAGCCAGCGGCGGCAAGGCCTCTTTCTCATCCAAAGCGGGACAAACCTTCTCATGACTTCCTCCACCCTACCGGTCGGCGCACTGCCCGTGCCCGCCGACGCCGCGCTCGAGAAGCGCACCTATGCCAAGGTGTTCTGGCGCCTGGTTCCCTTTTTGATGCTGTGCTACGTGGTCGCCTACCTCGACCGCGTGAACGTGGGCTTTGCCAAGCTGCAGATGGGGCAGGACCTGGGCTTCAGCGAAACGGTGTTCGGCCTGGGCGCGGGCATCTTCTTCCTCGGCTACTTCCTGTTCGAGGTGCCGAGCAACCTGCTGCTCAACCGGGTGGGCGCGCGCATCTGGATCGCGCGGATCATGATCACCTGGGGCGTGCTGTCGGCCTGCTTCGTGTTCGTGGAAACGCCGAGCAGCTTCTACATCCTGCGCTTTCTGCTCGGCGTGGCGGAGGCGGGCTTCTATCCCGGCGTGATCCTCTACCTCACGCACTGGTATCCGGCGCACCGGCGCGCGCGCGTCATCGCGGTGTTCATGTCGGCCATTCCGGTCGCGGGCATCTTCGGCAATCCGCTGTCGGGCTGGATCATGGACGCCTTCCACGGCGTGTCGTCGATGCACGGCTGGCAGTGGATGTTCATCATCGAGGCCGTTCCGGCCGTGCTCGTCGGCGTGATGGTGCTGCTCTACCTGGACAACGGCATCCAGCATGCACGCTGGCTCTCGCCCGAGGAAAAGAGCCTGCTGCAGCGCGAGGTCGAGCGCGACCAGGCGCATGGCGCCAAGGGCCCGCACTCGGTGGCCGCCATGTTCCGCGACATGCGCGTGTGGTGGATGGCGCTCATCTACTTCGCCTTCGTGATGGGCCAGTACGCGCTGACCTTCTGGCTGCCCACGCTGGTCAAGGCCACGGGCGTGAAGGGCAACCTGCACATCGGCCTCTTGAGTGCCATTCCGTTCATCTGCGCGATCGTCGCGATGAACCTCTTCGGCCGCAGCGCCGACCGCCGGCAGGAGCGCCGCTGGCACCTGATCGTGCCGGCGCTGATGGGCGCGGTGGGCTTCACGGTGGCGGCGTCGTACACGCAGAACACGGTCGTGTCGCTGGCCTTCCTCTCGCTCGCGGCGGCCGGCGTGCTGACCTGCGCGCCGCTCTTCTGGTCGCTGCCCACCGCCTTCCTCTCGGGCACGGCGGCGGCGGCCGGTATTGCGGCCATCAATTCGGTGGGTAATCTTGCGGGGTTCGCGAGCCCCTACCTCATCGGCTACCTGAAGGACCTGACGGGCAGCACGCAGATCGGCATGTACGTGCTGGCCGGTGCGCTGGTGCTCGGGGCCATCGGCGTGTGGCTCACGCCCAAGCAACTCGTCAACAGATGATCGAAAGAACCCTCACATGACTTCCAACATCCCAACACCCGCCGTCGGCGTCGTGGGCCTCGGCGCCATGGGCAGCGGCATGGCGCAGTCGCTGCGCCGCGCGGGCTACGAGCCGCACGTGTTCGACGTGCGGCTGGACGTGGCCCACGCCTTTGCGCGCGACGGCGGCGTGGCCTGCGACACGCTGGCCGCGCTCGGCGCGCAGTGCGACATCGTGGTTTCCGTGGTGGTCAATGCGGCGCAGACCGAATCGGTGTTGTTCGGCGATGGCACCACGCCCGGCTGCGCGGCGTCGATGAAGCCTGGCAGCCTGTTCGTGATGTGCTCCACCGTCGACCCGAACTGGTCGGTCGCGCTCGAGGCGCGCCTGGCCGCAAAGGGCATCCTGTACCTCGACGCGCCGATCTCCGGCGGCGCCGCCAAGGCCGCGAGCGGCCAGATGACGATGATGACCGCGGGCACGCCCGCGGCTTACGAAAAGGCCGGCGCCGTGCTCGACGCGATGGCGGCCAAGGTTTATCGTCTGGGCGACCGCGCAGGGGCGGGCAGCAAGGTCAAGGTCATCAACCAGCTGCTGGCCGGGGTGCACATTGCCGCGGCGGCCGAGGCCATGGCGCTGGGCCTGCGCGAAGGCGTGGACCCGGCCGCGCTGTACGAGGTCATCACGCACAGCGCGGGCAACAGCTGGATGTTCGAGAACCGCATGGCGCACGTGCTGGCGGGCGACTACACGCCGCTGTCGGCCGTCGACATCTTCGTGAAGGACCTGGGCCTGGTGCTCGACGTGGCGCGTGCCAGCAAGTTTCCGCTGCCGCTCTCGTCCACCGCGCACCAGATGTTCATGCAGGCCTCCACCGCGGGCTTCGCGCGCGAGGACGACAGCGCGGTCATCAAGATTTTCCCCGGCATCGAACTGCCGGCTGCCGACAAGAAAGCCTGAAGTCAAAGGAAGACAAGCACCATGAACATTCTCATCACCGGAGGCTGCGGTTTCGTCGGCGCGCGGCTCGCGCGCACGCTGCTCGCGGGCGGCCCGCTGGCACTGGCGGGCGGCGCGGCCCGGCCCGTCTCGCGCATCACGCTGGCCGACCGCGTGGCGCCGCCCGCCGACCTCGCGGCCGACGCGCGCGTGCAGTTCGTGCAGGGCGACCTGTACGAGCAGGCCACCAGCGGCGCGCTGCCGCTGGCCGACACGCACGCCGTGTTCCACCTGGCCGCGGCCGTGAGCGGCGAATGCGAGGCCGACTTCGACCTGGGCATGCGCAGCAACCTGGACACCACGCGCGCGCTGCTCGACGCCTGCCGCCGCGCGGGCCATGCGCCGGTGTTCGTGTTCTCCAGCTCGGTCGCGGTGTTCGGCGATTCGCCCGAGCAGCGGCTGCCCGCGGTGATCGAGGACACCACCTTGCCGACGCCGCAGAACAGCTACGGCATCCAGAAGTTCATCGGCGAGCAACTGGTGGCCGACTTCACGCGCAAGGGTTTCGTGCAGGGCCGCAACGTGCGGCTCATGACGGTCTCGGTGCGGCCGGGCCGGCCCAACGGCGCGGCCTCCAGCTTCCTGAGCGGCATGCTGCGCGAGCCGCTGGCGGGCGAACGCGCGCGCTGCCCCGTGGCACCTGAGACAGCGGTCGCGCTCGCGTCGCCCGGCAACACCGTCGCGGGCATCGTGCGCGCAGCCACGGCCAGCGCCGCCGAATGGGGCGCACGCACCGCCGTCAACCTGCCCGCGCTGACCACCACCGTGCGCGAGATGGCCGATGCGCTCGAACGCATCGCCGGCAAGGAAGCCACCGGGCTGATCGACTGGGAGCCCGACGCGGCCATCGCGAAGATCGTGACCAGCTGGCCCAGCCGCATCCACGCCGCGCGCGCCGAGGCGCTGGGCCTCGCGGCCGACGCGAGCTTCGACGCCATCCTGCGCGACTACGTGCGCGAGAACCCGCAGGCGGTGAAGCTGCCTGTCGTCGCCACCAAGGATTGAGCCATGGCCAAGTTGCTGCTCGGCTGCATCGCCGACGACTTCACCGGCGCGACCGACCTCGCCAACAACCTCGTGCGCGCCGGCATGCGCGTGGTGCAGGCGATCGGCGTGCCGGCCACGCCGCTCGATGCGGAAGTCGATGCGGTGGTGGTCGCGCTCAAGTCGCGCACCATCGCATCGGCCGAGGCCATCGCGCAATCGCTCGATGCGCTGCGCTGGCTGCAGGCGCAGGGCGCACAGCAGATCTACTTCAAGTACTGCTCCACCTTCGACAGCACGCCGCAAGGCAACATCGGCCCGGTGACCGAGGCGCTGATGGAAGCGCTGAAGTGCGACTTCACCATCGCCACGCCCGCCTTCCCCGACAACAAGCGCACCGTGTTCAAGGGCTACCTGTTCGCCGGCGAGGTGCTGCTCAATGAGAGCGGCATGCAGAACCATCCGCTCACGCCCATGACCGACCCGAACCTGGTTCGCGTTCTGCAGGCGCAGTGCACGCGCAAGGTCGGGCTGATCGACCACACGGTGGTGGCGCGGGGCGCGGCGGCCGTCACGGAGCGCATCGAGCAACTCCGAGGCGAGGGCGTGTCGATCGCCATCGTCGATGCGGTGTCGAACGACGACCTGCTGCGCCTGGGCCCGGCGCTCGCGAAGAAGCCGCTGGTCACGGCGGGTTCGGGCGTGGCCATCGGGCTGCCGGCCAACTTCGGCCTTGCGCCGTCGTCGCAGGCCAGTGCGCTGCCGGCGGCCGGCGGACTGCGCGCCGTGGTGTCGGGCAGCTGCTCGCTGGCCACCAACCGGCAGGTGCTCGACTTCATCCAGCGCGGCGGCGCGGCGCTGGCCGTGGATCCGCTGCGCATTGCCGCGGACGTGGATGTCGCGGCCGAGGCATTGGCCTGGGCCGCGCCGCTGGTCGAGAAGCAGCCGGTGCTGGTCTATTCCACGGCCGAGGCCGGCGCCGTGAAATCGGTGCAGGGCAAGCTCGGTGTCGAGGAGGCCGGCGCAATGGTCGAGCGCACCATTGCCGCGATTGCGCGCGGCCTGGTCGAGCGGGGTGTGCGCCAGCTGGTGGTGGCGGGCGGCGAAACCTCCGGTGCCTGCGTTCAGGCACTGGGCATCGCGCAGATGCAGATCGGCCCGCAGATCGATCCGGGGGTGCCGTGGTGCCATGCGCGCACGGATGTCGAAGGCTTGCCGGTGCACATTGCGCTGAAGTCCGGGAACTTCGGGGGGGACGATTTTTTCACCAAGGCCTTTACAGTGCTTGGATGATGTTCATGCTCGGTGTCTTTTCAGGGCGCGCTCCCGCCGACGGGGTACCTTGCTCCGCGAATGTCCCCCGCCCTTCGGGCTCCTCCTTTATTTCGCTGCGCAAGGCACCCCATCAGCGGGAGCGTTGCAAAGAGCGGTGGTTGATCAGCGGTACACCATGAGCGTGCCCAGGTGCACAGAGCATCGGGTGCTCCCCGCAGCGAAATCAAGGAGGAGGCCGCAGGCCGGGGGACATTCGCGGAGGGGAGTACCCGGTGATCTGTGCACACGCCCCGGACAACAGCACCCTGAACAAGACCGCCCGAACACAGCCAAACTCGCGCAGTTAAAAAAGACATGAAAGAAACCCAAGCCCGAGAAGAAATCTGCCGAGTCGGCCGCAGCCTGTTCGAACGCGGCTACGTGCATGCCACCGCGGGCAACATCAGCGTGCGGCTGGACGATGGTTTTCTGATCACGCCGACCGATGCCTGCCTGGGTTTTCTCGACCCCGCGCGTCTTGCCAAACTCGACGCGCAAGGCCAGCAGACCGGCGGCGACCGCGCCAGTAAGACCATCGCGCTGCACACGCGCATCTACGCCGCCGCCCGCAAGTTCGATGCAGGCACGGCCTGCGTGATCCACACGCACAGCACGCACTGCGTTGCGCTCACGCTGGCGAACACGCCGGGCGACGAGCTGCTGCCCGCGCTCACGCCGTACTTCGTCATGAAGGTCGGCCACGTGCCGCTCATTCCGTACCACCGCCCCGGCGCGCCCGAGGCGGCCGAACTCGTGGCGCAGGCCATCGAGCGCCATGGCGCGGCCGGCACGCCGATTCGCGCCGTGATGCTCGAACGCCTCGGCCCCAACGTGTGGCACGAGAGCCCGGCCGCTGCCATGGCCGTGCTCGAGGAACTCGAGGAAACCGCCAAGCTCCAGCTGCTTGCCGGCCCCGCCAGGCCCGAGCCGCTCGGCAATGAACAGATCGATGAACTGCGCCGCATCTTCGGTGCGCGCTGGTAGCCGCCAGTAGTAGTAAAAACACGCCATGCCCCAATTCGCCGCCAACCTCTCGATGCTCTATCCGGAGCTCAACTTCCTCGACCGCTTCGAAGCCGCCGCGAAAGACGGCTTCAAGGCCGTCGAATATCTTTTTCCCTATGCCTTCGCAAAGGAAGAGCTCGCCGCGCGGCTCCAGCACAACGGCCTGCAGCAGGTGCTCTTCAACGCCCCTCCGGGCGACTGGGACCGCGGCGAGCGCGGCCTGGCCTGCCTGCCGGGCCGCGACGCCGAATTCCGCGAAGGCATGGCCAGCGCCATCGACTACGCCGTGGCGCTCGGCTGCCCGCGCATCCACGTCATGGCGGGCCTGGTGCCCGAAGGCCTGGAGCGCGAGGCCGTGCAGCCCGTGTACGTCGACAACCTGCGCTGGGCCGCGGCCGAGGCGGCCAAGGCCGGGCGCGACGTGCTGATCGAGCCCATCAACACGCGCGACATCCCGCGCTTCTTCCTCAACCGGCAGGACCATGCGCACGAGATCGTCGACATGGTGGGCGCGACCAACCTCAAGGTGCAGATGGACCTGTACCACTGCCAGATCGTCGAGGGTGACGTGGCCATGAAGATCCGCAAGTACCTGCCCACCGGGCGCGTGGGCCACATCCAGATTGCCGGCGTGCCCGAGCGCCACGAGCCCGACATCGGCGAGCAGAACTACCCCTACCTGTTCGACCTGATCGACGAGGTGTCGGCGCAGTCCGGCTGGCAGGGCTGGGTCGGCTGCGAGTACCGGCCCCGGCGCGGCTCGGAACCCGGCGGCACCTCGGCGGGGCTCGGCTGGCTGCGAGCGCTGCAACAGCGCGCATGAAACTCGAGTCGCTGCGCATTCCGTCGCGGCTGCGCGGCTTTGCCGCGGGCGATGCCCAGGTCTTCGACGTCACGCTGGCCGGCGACAGGGTGCAGGCCGTCGCGCCGAGCGCATCGCAGTCGCAGGCGCGCGGCACCTTGCTGAGCGCGCTCGTCGAGGCGCATGCGCACATCGACAAGAACTACACCGTGCAGGAAGTCGGCGCGGCCGAGGGCAACCTGTTCGCGGCCATCGACCGCATGGCGAAGCACCGCGCGGGCTGGAGCGGCCAAACGCTGCGCCCGCGCATGGAGCGCGCGCTGCACGAGGCCTGGCAGTCGGGCACGCGCGCGCTGCGCACCCACATCGACTGGGTGGAGGGCGAGCCGCCCGCCGCGCTGGCGGTGTTCGAGGCGCTGCGCGAAGAGTGGCGCGGCCGCATCGAGCTGCAGTTCGTCTCTCTCACGCCGCTCGACCTGTTCGCGGACCTCGCGGCCGGCGAGCGCATTGCGCGCGAGGTGAAGCGCGCGGGCGGCGTGCTGGGCGCCTTCGTGTATCGCAACGAAGGCCTGGTGCACAAGCTGGGCCGCGTGTTCGACCTCGCGCAGGACCACGGCCTGGGCCTCGACTTCCATGTCGACGAGGGTCTCGACGCCGACGCGAGCGGCCTGCGCAGCATTGCGCAGCTGATGCGCGCGCGCGACTTCCGGCGCGGTGTGGTCTGCGGCCACTGCTGCTCGCTGGCGATGCAGGACGATGCCGTTGCCAACGAGACGCTGGCGCTGTGCGCGGGCGCCGGCATCCACATCGTCGCGCTGCCGACCACCAACCTCTACCTTCAGGGCGCCTGGGACCGCACGCCCGTGCCGCGCGGCATCACGCGCATCCGCGAGGCGGCGGCACGGGGCTTGCGTGCGAGCCTGGCTACGGACAACGTGCAGGACGCCTTCTATCCCTATGGCAGCTACGACCTTCTCGAAACCTTCGGCCTCGGTGTGCAGATGGCGCACCTCGCGCCCGCGGACGAATGGCTCGACGCGATCACCGTCAGCCCCGCGAAGGCGCTCGGCCTGGCATGGGACGGCCGCATTGCGCCGGGCTGCCCCGCGGACCTGGTGCTGCTCGCGGCCACCGGCGAGCATGAGCTGGTCGGCCCGCGCGGGCGCCGGCGCACCGTGATCCGTGGCGGTCAAGAAATTCTGGAGCAGACACGATGAGCATGGGCAAGCCAATGGCCAACTACGCCGCCGCCAAGCGCGTGGGCGATTTCGTCTTCATGAGCGGCGTGGTTGCGGTCGACCCGGCCACGCGCCGCGCCGTGGCCGGCTACGAGGCCCTGCCCGAGGAAGGCCGCACGGCCCTGCAGGGCCTGGGCTATGCCACGGGCCAGATGTCGGTCGACATCTTCGAGGCGCCCATCGTGGCGCAGAGCTGGTTCGTGCTCGAGCGCATCCGCCAGATCGCGGCCGAGCATGGCGGCACCATGGAAGACGTGGTGAAGCTGGTGCAGTACTTCCGCCAGCTGCCGCACTACGCCTTCTACAACCGCGTGCGCGGCCTGTTCTATCCGGGCGAGCCGCCGGTCAGCACGGTGGTCGAGGTGTCGCGCTTCCTGCCGGGCGACGAGGTGCTGGTGGAAGTGGAAGCCACCATGTACCTGCCGCAGCACCGCCCTACCTGACGCCCGCGCCTTTCAGCAGGAATTCGGTCACCTGCTCGATCAGGTAGCGCCGGTCCTTGTCGTCGCCTTGCTGCGCCACATTGCGGAAGTAGGCCGCCTGCGTGGCGTGGTCGGCATAGAACTGCGTCACCGCCCAGATGTGGAACAGCACCAGCATCGGGTCGGCCTTGTCCATCAGGCCCTGGTTCATCCAGTTCTGGATCACGGCGGCGGCCTGGTCGGTGCGCTGCTTGCTCGTGTCCATCATGGCGTTGAGCACCGGCGCGCCGCGCATCATCTCGGCCGTGAAGATGCGCGAGCGCAGCGGGTGCTCGAACGAGAACACCATCTTGCGGCGGATCAGGTCGCCCAGCACCTTGCGCGGGCCGAAGGCCTCGTCGGCAAAGCCGAACACCACGATCCAGTCGTTGAGGATGTCCTGCAGGATCTGCCGGTAGAGCGCTTCCTTGCTTTCGATGTAGTAGTGCAGCTGCGCCTTCGAAAGCCCGGCCTTGTCGGCAATGGCCTGGGTCGATGCGCCGGCCAGGCCCTCGCTTGCGAACACCTCGATGGCGGCCCGGTTGATGAGGCCGAGCACCTGCGTGTACTTGCGCGAGCGGCCGCGCGTGGCGGGCGCCTCGCTGTCGCTTTCTCTTTCCTCTTCTCCGATGCTCACAGCTGCAGCACCAGTTCCCGGCCCTTGGCGCGCGAGCAGCACAGGGCCACCTTGTGGCGCCGCTCGCTGCCCGTGAGACAGAAGTCGCGGTGCTCCGCGCCTTCGCCATCGCCCTCGACCACGCAGGTGCCGCACAGGCCCTGCTGGCACGACACCGGAATGTCGATGCCCACTTCGTGCAGCGCATCGACGGCGGTCTGGTCGGCCGCCACCGGCACGCTGATGCCGCGCTGCGCGAGCTTCAGCGTGAAGGGCAGGCCGGTGCTCGCGTTCGCATCGGTGGGGGCGGCGAAGTATTCGGCGTGCAGCGTGTCCTCGGGCCAGTGCGCCGCGGCCTCGCGCACCGCCTTCATGAAGCCGCCGGGGCCGCAGACATACAGGTGCGTGTTGGGTGCGCGCTCGGCCAGCAGTGCGCGCAGGTCGATGCGCTGGCTGGCGCCGCCCTGGTCGAGGTGCAGGCGCAGGTGCGGCGCCAGCGCGGACGAATGCAGCGCATCGGCAAAGGCCAGGTGCTCCTCGCTGCGCGCGAACACGCAGAGCGTGAACGAGGCACCGCGCGCCGCGAGCGCCTGCGCCATGGCCAGCAGCGGCGTCATGCCGATGCCGCCGGCCATCAGCAGATGGTGCCCGGCCTCTTCGCGCAGCGCAAAGGTGTTGCGCGGCACGCTGATCGCGAGCAGGTCGCCTTCGCGCACGCGCTCGTGCATCGAGGCCGAGCCGCCGCGGCTTTGGGCCTCGCGCTTGACGCCGATCACGTAGGACGCCGCGGCGTGCGACGGCGCGTTCGAAAGAGACCACCGCGCCAGCGAGTACTGGCGCGAGAAGCCGCCGGGCATGTGCACGTCGATGTGCGCGCCGGCCTCGTAGCCCGGCAGCGTGCGGCCCCACGGATGGGCCAGCTCGAAGGCCAGGATTTCCGGCGTCTCGCGCGAGATGCGTTCGACGCGGACGGTGAGCGTGCGTTCGAGGCTCATGGTGGGGTCTGTCTCCTCTGTCCTGCTAGATGCTCTGCAGCTTGCGCGCAACGCGTTCGATGAAATGGCTGCGGTCGCGCGCGGTGACGGCGTTCATGTCGTGCAGCTGCAGCCACGTGACCTTGCAGCGCCATGCGAACAGCGCCCGCAGCGCGCGCGTGAAGAGCCGCCGGCCCGGGTCGCCGATGAGCATCACGAACCAGCGCGGCGAGCCGCCCGTGGTCACCACCGTCAGCCGCCGGATGTGCCGCATGCCCGACCTCGCGAGCTGTCCCTTGCGCTCTGCCGGCAGGAAGGCCACGCCCGGCAGCCACACGCGCTCGAGCCAGCCCTTGAGCATCGACGGCGGCCCATGGAACCAGGTGGGATAGACGAACACCAGGTGCTCTGCCCACAGCAGCGCTTCGACGTGCGGTTTGACGCGTTCGCGGATCAGTTCGGGGTTGTCGAGGTAGGCGATGCGCTCTTCGCGCGTCAGCGTGGGCTCGAAGCCTTCGGCGTAGAGGTCGATGGCCTTGACGGGGTGCCGCGGCTCGAGGGCCTCGAGCGCGGTGCGGTAGAGCGCGTGGTTGAAGCTGTCAGGGTTCGGATGGCAGTGGACGACGAGCGTTTTCATGAGGAGGGCCGGTTCGCCGGTTCGGCGAGACGGGGTCAGAGCCCAGGGAATGAAGAGCCGCGCAGTGCCTTATGGCAACCCAGGCGCCGGCATCTGACCCCGGCGCAAGCCCCGCGCGGCCCACGGGAGAAAAAAATCGGCGCGCCTACTTTCCAGCGAGCTTCTTGCGGATGTCGAGACCGACGCCCTTGTTGACGAACTGCGTGGTCACGACCTTCGAGAGGTCGACTTCGCCCGGCTTGTAGAGGCCGGCCTTCACCATCTTGTCGTAGAAGTCCTTCACGCGGGCCTCGTCCATTGCGCCGATGCCCTTGGCGAGCGATTCGCCGCTGTCGACGATGCCCATCTTCTTCATGAGCTCGATGGAGCCTTGGGACGCGGCGACGGGCGAGTCGGGGTTGATCTTGGCGATCATCTCGTTGGCGGCCTTGTTGTCGCCGTAGAGGTAGTTGTTCCAGCCGATGATCGAGGCCTCGACGAACTTGCGCACGGTCTCGGGCTTGGTCTTGACGAGGTCGGCCCGCGTTTCGATGGTGGTCGAGTAGGTCGAGAAGCCGTTGTCGGCCAGCAGCTGCACCACCGGGTCGAAGCCGGCCTGGGCCTTGATGGAAAGCGGCTCGGAGATGGCGTAGCCCTGCTGGATGGATTTCTTGTCCGCGAGGAACGGGCCCACGTTGAATGTGTAGGGCTTGAGCTGCGAATCCTTGAAGCCGTGTTCCGACTTCATCCACTGCCAGAAGCTGAACTGGCCGTCCTTGCCGATGAAGGCCACGGGCGCCTTGGCCATGTCCTTGAAGGTGTCGAAGCCCTGTCCCGGATGCGCGAACATGGCCTGCGGGTCTTTCTGGAAGAAGGCCGCGACCACGACGGTGGGCACGCCGTTCTTCACGTTGTCGAAGGACTGCAGCAGGTTGCCGGTCATGAGGAAGTCGATCTTGCCGGCCGGCAGCATGGGCCGGTTGTTGACCATGGGTCCGCCCTGCTGGATGTCGACGTCGAGGCCGTACTTCTTGTAGGTGCCGTCCACCAGCGCCTGGTAGAAGCCGCCGTGGCCGGCCTGCGCCTTCCAGTTGGTGGCGAACACCACTTTTTCCTGCGCCTGTGCGGCGAAGGCAGCAGCCGCGAGGGCGAGGGCTAGGGCAAGCGGACGGATGGTCAGAGCGGGAACGTGCATGGCAGTGGACTCCTGGTGTGAATTCGACGGGATATTTTCATGTCAGCTTGCCATTGTTCGATGGCAAGCGCTGTTGTTCGGGGCGCGTGCACAGGCCACCGGGTACTCCCCTCCGCGAATGTCCCCCGTCGGCGGGAGCGCGCCCTGAACAGCAAGCAGCCCTCGAAGCCAACCAAACGGATAACAAGACAACGCTTCATTTCAACGCTCGACAGCCATCTCGGAAGTCCAGCCGCGCGTCTTGCCGGGGTTCATGAGCCCCATCGGATCGCTGCGCTTCTTGAACTCGATCTGCTGCGTGTCGATGGTCTTCATGCCGCCGTCCTCGATGGTCACGACATGCGGATTGAAGATCTTGCAGCCGCCCTGCGACTCGATCTCGCGGATCACCTCGTACTGGTGGGCTTCGCCCTTCCAGCGCACCAGCAGGATGCCGAAGGTGCCGCATTCGCCGCCGGCGCGCGCGAAGTCCTGGTGCTGCAGCACCTCGTCGCCGAAGATTTGCAGATGGCGCTCGACCACCGCCGGGTCGAAGGGCTGGGCGTAGGCCACCTGCAGGTAGGTCCAGCCGCGGTCGGCCTTGAGCGCCTGCAGCGTCGTGTGGTTGAACGCGCATTCATAGGCGGGCGGAAGGCCCTCGGCGAGCAGCTCGGGCTCGGTGCCGGCAACCGAGAGGGTGCCGCCATGCGCGGCGGCCAGTACGCGGAATTCTTCCATCGACTCCGGCGAGACCATGGTGAAGGCCGCATGCCGGTCAGAAGGAAAGCGGTCGCGCATCGCCGTGTAGTAGGGCGAGAAGCGCGCTTCGACCGTGGAGAGCAAAAAGATGTCGAGCGTCGGCGCCTGCGCCGCAATGCCGAAATCGAGCGCGCCGCGGTACGTCTCGAACAGCACCGTGCAGTGCACCCACTCGACCGCCGGACTCAGCGCCACTTCCACGTCGAGGATCACGCCATTGGTGCCGTAGGCGTGGTGCACCTGCTGGATCTCGTCGCCGTGCAGCTCGATGATGCGCGGCTCGCGCTCCACCGTCATCACGCGCGCGCGCAGCAGGTTGCCGGGGTCGCGCAGGATGCCGTGGCGGAACGAGCCGATGCCGCCGAAGCCGCCCGCGATGAAGCCGCCGATGGTGGCCACGTGCCAGGTCGAGGGCCACATGCGCAGCGCCTGGCCGGTTTCGCGCGCCGCAAGGTCGATGTCGTGCATGCGCGCGCCGGCCTCCACGCGGATGCGGCCCTCCTGGATGTCGAGCACGCGGCACATCTGCGTCACGTCGAGCACGATGCCGCCTTCGAGCGGCACGCACTGGCCGTAGTTGCCGGTGCCGCCGGCGCGCACGGTGAGCGGCAGCTTCCACTTGGCGGCTACGGCGGCCGCCTGGCGCACGTCGTCCTCGGTGCTGACCTTGACGACGAGATCGGCCACGCAGCCCGCGAGCTGCGCGCTGAGGATGGGGCTGTACCAGTAGAAGTCCTTGGACAGCTGCTTGCGCTGGGCCGGCGCGGTGATCAGGTTGAGCCCGCGCAGATCGGCGCGCACGGCCTCCCAGTCGGTGGCGGCGTGCATGGCCCTAGCGTTCACGGCGCATCTCGCTTTCATGCCAGTGGCCGAGCACGAGACGCGACAGTGCCGCGAACACGATGAAGATCACGATGCCGAGCAGGGACACCAGCAGCAGCGCCGCGAACATCATCGGGATCTCGGTGCGGAAGCTCGATTCGAGGATGCGCGAAGCCAGCCCCGTCTCCTTGCCCGCGGTGCCGGCCGTGAACTCCGCCACCACCGCACCGATCAGGCTCAGGCCGCCCGCGATCTTCAGGCCCGCCATGAAGTAGGGCAGCGCGCTCGGCGCGAGCAGGTAGCGGAAGGTCTGCCACGGCGAGGCCTTGTAGAGCTGGAACAGGTCGCGCAGGTTGCTGTCGGCGCTTTTCAGGCCGATGACGGTGTTCGACAGGATCGGGAAGAAGGCCACGATCCACGCGCACAGCAGGAGCGCCGCGGTGGTGCTCGACACGTAGATCAGTATCAGCGGCGCGATCGCGATGATCGGCGTCACCTGCAGGATCACGGCGATCGGGAACAGGCCGATCTCCACCCACTTGAAGAGCGCGAAGGCAATGGCCAGCAGCACGCCGCCCACGATGGCCGCGCCGAGCGCGAGCAGCGTGAGCTTCACCGTGAACCACAGCGCGCTGGAGAGCGAGCCCCAGTTGTCGAACAGCGTGCGAAGAATGAGCGAAGGCGCGGGCAGGATGTAGTGCGGGATGTTGTTGGCGCGCACCATCCATTCCCAGGCCAGCAGCAGCGCAATGACGATGCCCGCGGGCACCGCGATGCGCAGCATCGACTCGCGCCGGCGCAAGCCGTCTTCGTGTGCGCGCAGCGCGGCCTCGGAGGGCGCCGTGTCCGCGTCCGCGAGCGCGGCGGGCTCATCAGTGATCGATGTCGACGCCATGCAGGGCTCCATGCAGGGATTGCGACACGGCGGTGCAGTGCGCGTTGTAGCGGCTCGAGGTGCGGAATTCCTCGCCGCGCGGATAGGGCTCGTCGATGCGGATCTCGTCGATCACGCGGCCCGGGCGCGCGGCCATCACCACGATGCGGTTCGAGAGGTACACCGACTCATACACGCTGTGGGTGACGAACACCACCGAGAAACGGTGCTCGCGCCAGATCGCGAGCAGGTCGTTGTTGAGCTTGATGCGCGTCATCTCGTCGAGCGCGGCAAAGGGCTCGTCCATCAGCAAGAGGCGCGGATGCGTGACCAGCGCGCGCGCGATCGACACGCGCATCTTCATGCCGCCCGAAAGCTCGCGCGGGTACACGCCCGCAAAGCGCGAGAGGCCGACCATCTCGAGCGCCTGCTGCACCACCGGCGCGGCCGCATCGCGGCTCTGGCCCGCGAGCTTGAGCGGCAGCCAGACGTTGTCGAACACCTTGGCCCAGGGCATGAGCGTGGGCTCCTGGAACACGAAGCCCAGGTCGCGGTCGCTCTGCGTCTTGCCGGTGTTGGCGCCGGACCACTGCATCTCGCCCGAGCTGAGCCGGGTCAGGCCGGCGATCAGCCTGAGCGCGGTGCTCTTGCCGCAGCCCGAGGGGCCGAGAAAGCTGATGAAGTCGTGCTCGCCGATGTCCAGCGTCATGCCCTGCAGCGCGAGCGTGCCGTTGGCAAAGCGCTTGCTGACATGACGCAGGCTGACCAGCGGCGAAGAAGAGGTCGCGAGGCTTTCCATGGTGGGTGCGAGCCTAGCGCCAGGCAGGTTCGTTGGCGAGGCGCGACAGCGGGAAGCGGTCCACCTCCTGCAGCAGCTCCACGAAGCGCCGCCCCACGTGGTCGAGCACCGCGGCGCCCTTCTCGGCGGTGGCGCGCGTGGCGTCGCCGGCCGCGCCCGCGGGGTTGATGTCGTGCATCTGCCAGCCGAGCTTGCCGCTGGGCGTGATCGAGAGGAATTGGTTCTCGGCGGCGAGGTCTTCGGTCATCGAGCGGAAGTTGCGGAACTGGTCGGGACGCACGTCGTTCGGCGCGAGGTGCAGCATGACCGAGCTTTCCAGGTCGCCGGCATGGATGCCGTGCTTGCCCTCGTGCGCGGTGAAGAGCCCCTCGGGCAGGCCCAGCGTGTACCAGTTGGCGGCCACGACCATCATGCCGTGTTCCTCGCGCAGGTCGCGCGCCACGATGTCCATCACGCTCATCTGCCCGCCGTGGCTGTTGTAGAGCACCAGCTTGCGCACGCCGGCCTTCGCCACGCAGGCGCCGATGTCCTTCCACAGCGCGATCAGCGTGGTGGCCGAGACGGTGAGCGTGCCCGGGTAGCGCGAATGCTCGTTGCTCTTGCCGTAGGCCACGGTGGGCAGGAAGAGCACCGGCAGGTCGCCCGGCAGGTGCGGGAGCGTGGCGCGGACCATGCCGTCGATGGTGGCGGTGTCGGTCGACATCGGCAGGTGGGGGCCGTGCTGCTCGGTCGCGCCCACCGGCAGCACGGCGATCAGCCGTTCGCGGTCCAGGCGGGAGAACTCTTCGCTGGTCAGGTCGGACCAGAAGCGGCTGCGCAGGGGGTGCGGGTTCATCGTGGCGTACCTCGTGATGGCGGGCAACAGGGGCGGGATGATGAGTTAAATTATCCAATCGGTCAAAAAAAGATGGCTCGGCAATAACCCCCATGCCGCTGCCGCGTGAAATGCGGCGGCCACTTGATGGCGGCCTTCCATGGGCATATAAGTCATCCATGGTTCCTTGACTCGTCGCAAGACGAAAGGGGGCGCTATGAAGAGGCGCATCTACTGGCTGATGCCGGACCTGGCGAGCGCCAGGCGGGCAATGGACGATCTGGTGTGGGCACGCGTCGACGCCGCGCACATTCATTTCGCCGGACCGGAAGGCATGGACATGGCCGGGCTCCATGCGGCCAACGTGTGGCAGACCTCGGACCTCGTCCACGCAGCCAAGACCGGGTGGGTGGTCGGCAGTGCCTGCGGCATCGTCGTCGGCCTCGTGGCCGCGCTGCTGTTCCCGATTTTCGGCGACGGCCCCGAATGGGAAGTGGCGGTGCTGGTGGCCCTGCTGGGCGGCGTGGTCGGCGCCTGGTCGGCCAGCATGATCGGCATTTCGATCCCGAGCCCCAGGCTGCAACGTTTCGAGGGCGCCATCGCGCAGGGGCAGATCCTGCTGATGGTGGACCTGCCGCGTTCGCGCGTGCGGGACATCGAGGCGCTGCTGCGCTCCGCGCATCCCGAAGCCCGGTTCGAGGGCGAAGAGCCGCAAGTCCCGGCCTTTCCCTGAAGCGCGCGCATGAGCCCGGAAACCATGCCGAGCCGCAGGAGCGCACATGACCATGGCCGTCGCCCTGCTGCTCATCGTGCTCGGCTCGGTGCTGTTCCACGTCTTCAATCCGTGGTGGACGACGCCCCTTGCGTCGAACTGGCAGCCGATGGACGACACCCTGTCCATCACGCTGCTGATCACGGGGATCTTCTTCATTGCCATCAACGTGTTCGTCGCCTACATGCTGGTGCGCTTTCGCCACCGCGAGGGACGCCGCGCGGCGCATGAGCCCGAGAACAGGAAGCTCGAGCGCTGGCTGATCGGCGGCACCACCGTTGGCATCATGGCGCTGCTGGCGCCCGGCCTCGTGGTGTACGCGAACTATGTCAGGGAGCCCCGCGACGCCCTCGTGCTCGAGGTGCTGGGCCAGCAATGGCAATGGCGCTTCCGCTTCCCGGGCGAGGACGGCAAGCTGGGCGCGACCGATGCGCGCTTTGTCAGCGCCACCAATCCGTTCGGCATCGACCCCGCCGACCGCGCCGGCCAGGACGACCTCCTGATCGCCGGCAACGAGGTGCACCTGCCGCTCGGCAAGCCGGTGCTGGTGCTGATGCGTTCGAACGACGTGCTGCACGACTTCTTCGTGCCGAACTTCCGCGCGCGGATGAACATGGTGCCGGGACAGGTCAGCCGCTTCTGGTTCACGCCGGCCGTCGCGGGCCGCTACGAAGCGCTGTGCGCGCAGCTGTGCGGCGTGGGCCATCCCAACATGCGCGGCTACGTGGTGGTGGAAGACCCGGCGGCCTACCAGGCCTGGCACGCGGCGCTGCCGACCTTCGCCAAGTCGCAGGCCAAGGCGCCCGAGCCCCCGGCCGGCGCCGCGGCGGCCGGCGGCGATGCACGCGTCCAGCAGGGGCGCGCGCTGGCGGACAGCAAGGGCTGCGTGGCCTGCCACACGGTCGACGGCAGCGCGCGCGTGGGGCCGACCTGGAAGGGCCTGCACGGCAAGACCGAAACCATGGCGGACGGCAGCACCGCGCTGGTCGACGAAGCCTATCTGCGCAGCTTCATCCGCGATCCGCAGGCCCGCCAGGTGAAGGGCTTCCCGCCGGTCATGCCGAAGATCGAGTTGAGCGATGAAGAACTGGCCGCGCTGGTGGCCTATATCCAGAGTCTGGGCAGCCCGCCGGCGCAGGCTGCCGCCGAACAGAAGGCTGCGCGATGAACTCGTCCCACGCCGACGGCGGCGACCACCCCGCGCCGCAGAGCTTCCTGGCCCGCTACGTCTGGAGCCAGGACCACAAGGTGATCGCCGTGCAGTACGCCTGCACCGCCATCGCAGTGGGCGTGGTGGGCGTGGTGCTGTCCAACCTGATGCGGCTGCAGCTCGGCTTTCCGGGCCAGTTCGAGTTCATCAACGCCGAGCGCTACTACCAGTTCGTGACCATGCACGGGATGATCATGGTGATCTACCTGCTCACGGCGCTGTTCCTCGGCGGCTTCGGCAACTACCTGATCCCGCTGATGGTGGGCGCGCGGGACATGGTGTTTCCCTACCTCAACATGCTGAGCTTCTGGGTCTACCTGCTGTCGGTGGCGGTGCTGATGGCGAGCTTCTTCGTCGCGGGCGGACCCACCGGCGCGGGCTGGACGCTGTATCCGCCGCAGTCGATCCTGCCCGGCACGCCGGGCCATGCGGGCGGCATCGTGCTGATGCTGGTGTCGCTGCTCATCTTCATCGTGGCAACGACGATGGGCGGCCTCAACTACGTGACCACCGTGCTGCAGGCGCGCTGCGAAGGCATGACGCTGCTGCGCATGCCGCTCACGGTGTGGGGCATCTTCGTGGCCACCATCCTCGCGCTGCTCGGTTTTCCGGCGCTGTTCGTGAGCGGCGTGATGCTGCTGCTCGACCGGACGCTGGGCACCAGCTTCTTCATGCCGGCGCTGGTGTCGATGGGCCAGGTGACCGGCTACAAGGGCGGCAGCCCGCTGCTGTTCCAGCACCTGTTCTGGTTCTTCGGCCATCCCGAGGTCTACATCGTCGCGCTGCCGGCCTTCGGCATCGTCTCGGACCTGATCAGCGTGCACGCGCGCAAGTGCATCTTCGGCTACCGCATGATGGTGTGGGCCATCGTGGCCATCGGCGCGCTCAGCGTGGTGGTGTGGGCGCACCACATGTTCGTGAGCGGCATGAACCCGTACTTCGGCTTCTTCTTCGCGACCACCACGCTGATCATCGCGGTGCCCACCGCGATCAAGGTCTACAACTGGATCCTGACGCTGTGGCGCGGCGACATCCACCTGACGGTGCCGATGCTGTTCGCGCTGGCCTTCCTGTGCACTTTCCTCATCGGCGGGCTCACGGGCCTGTTCCTCGGCAACGTGAGCGTGGACATTCCGCTGTCGGGCACGTACTTCGTGGTGGCGCACTTCCACATGGTGATGGGCGTGGCGCCGCTCCTGGTGGTGTTCGGCGGCATCTACCACTGGTTCCCCAAGGTCACCGGCCGCATGCTCGACGACCGGCTCGGCCGGCTGCATTTCTGGATCACCTTCCTCGGCACCTACCTGATCTATTTTCCGATGCACTACCTGGGCGTGCTGGGCATGCCGCGGCGCTACTACAACTTCGACGGCTATGCGTTCATTCCGCCCTCGGCGTTCAGCCTGAACACCTTCATCACCGTGGTTGCGCTGATCGTCGGCGTGGCGCAGTTGCTGTTCATTGCCAATCTTGCCTGGAGCGCGTGGCGCGGCCGGCCGGCCGACGCCAATCCATGGCGCGCCGCCTCGCTCGAATGGCAGACGCCCGCCACGCCGCCGGGCCACGGCAACTGGGGACCGCGGCTGCCGGTGGTCTACCGGTGGGCCTATGCCTATGGGGAGCCGGATGCGGCGGAGGATTTCATCGCGCAGAACGCGCCGCCGGAAGCCGGGCCCGGGGAGCCCGAGCCGGAGGGCCAGAGCGAGGTCCGGGGAGCACCGGCATGATTTCAGGAGCCGCTTTGGGCATCCGCGGTGCCGGCCGCGGCCCTGGCCGCGCCCGCGATCCGCATGCGAGCGCGGCCGGCATCGGCCTGTGGGTCTTCATGGGCGTGGCCACCGCGCTGTTCTCCCTCTTCATCGTGGCCTATGTGATGCGCATGAGCGGCGGCGATGCGATGACCATCGCGCTGCCGTGGCAGCTCTGGCTCAGCACGGCGCTGCTGGTGGCGGGCAGCGTGGCGCTGCAACGCGCCAGCGGCGCACCACGCGGTCCCGGCCCGATGCGGGCGCGTCGCCTGCTGCTGGCGGGGGGTCTCTTCGCATTCGGCTTCCTGGCCGTGCAGCTGTGGGCCTGGCAGGCGCTGCTGAGCGCGCAGGTGATGCCGGCCGGCAATCCGGCGGGCAGCTTCTTCTACCTGCTGACGGCCATGCACGGGCTCCACCTGATGGGTGGGCTGGTCGGCTGGGCCTGGACGGCGCACGCTGCCTGGCCCGATCCGGCCCGCTCCGCCTGGCGCATCGCGCTGTGCGCGCGCTACTGGCACTTCATGCTGGCGGTGTGGCTGGTGCTGTTCGCGCTGCTGGGCTGGGTGACGCCGGAGGTGGCGCGCTTCATCTGCGGCACATCCTGAGGAGGCGTCCCATGAACCACACCGCAACCGCCGCTGCTGCGCCGCTGAACCCGCAGGCCATCGCCGCCACCGGCTGGCGCGGGCTGGTCGCCGACTGGTCCTCCGATCGCCAGGCGTTCCACGTCTCGTGGGGCAAGGCGATGATGTGGATCTTCCTGCTCAGCGACACCTTCGTCTTCAGCTGCTTCCTGACCGGCTACATGACGGTGCGCGCCTCGACCACCGTGCCGTGGCCCAACCCGAGCGAGGTATTCGCGCTCCATGTGGGGGGCGCCGACATCCCGCTGCTGCTGATCGCGATCATGACCTTCGTGCTCATCAGCAGCAGCGGCACGATGGCGATGGCCGTCAATTTCGCCTACCGCCGCGACCGCGTGAACGCCGCCACGCTGATGCTCGTGACCGCGACCTGCGGCGAAATCTTCGTCGGCATGCAGGCCTTCGAGTGGTCCAAGCTGATCCTCGAGGAGGGCGTGCGGCCCTGGGGCAACCCGATGGGCGCGGCGCAGTTCGGCTCGGCCTTCTTCATGATCACGGGCTTCCATGGACTGCACGTGTCGGCCGGCGTGGTCTTCCTGTTCACCGTGGCCTTCAAGCTGATGCGCGGCGACTACGACAAGTCCGGCAACTACCAGATCGTCGAGATTGCCGGCCTGTACTGGCACTTCGTGGACCTGGTGTGGGTGTTCATCTTTGCGCTGTTCTATCTCTGGTGAGAAGGAGGAAGAAGACCATGAACCCCGTCACCGGCCAGCAGCATCCGATCAGCCTCTATCTCAAGATCTGGGGGCTGCTGTTCGTGCTCAGCACGATGTCCTACCTGGTCGACTATTTCCATTTCCAGGGCTACCTGCGCTGGACGCTGATCATCACCTTCATGCTGCTGAAGGCGGGGCTGATCGTCGCGGTCTTCATGCACATGGCCTGGGAGCGGCTGTCGCTGGTCTATGCCATCCTGGTGCCGCCGCTGTGCCTGCTGGTGCTGGTCGGCCTGATGGCGGCGGAGGCCGACCACACCTTCCTGACGCGGCTGTTGTTCTTCCACTGAAGGCGCTGCAGGCCGCTCAGCGCTTCACCACGTAGCGCGTCACCACCGGCGGCGATTCGCCGATGTGGAAGGCCAGCCGCCGCTCGCGCAGCGCCATGTCGGCGGCCGTGGCGCGGTTGAAGCGGCGCAGGTGGTCGGTCCAGCTTTCGTCCACGATCTCTTCCAGGTAGCGGCCCGGCTCCGCGATGTCGTGCAGCAGTTCCCAGCCGATGGCGCCCTGGCCCAGGCGCGCGCGCCGGGTCTGGTGCATCACCAGGTGGAAGGCGGCCGCGCGCGCGGGGTCGATCATGTATTCGATGGTGATGACCACGCGGCCGTTTTCTTCCGGCGTTTCCGCCGGCGGGCCCGCGGCCCAGCCGGCCCGCGCCGGGCTCATGTCGGCTTCCTCGCCCGAGACGTCGGTGACCCAGCGCAGCGCCGCCAGCATCAGCAGGGTGCCGCTCACGGCGGCGACCTCGAGGCTGGAGCGCAGGTCGGTGACGGTGGCCACCTGGCCCCAGAGCGCCGCGCCGATCGCGCTCGCGCCCATGATCGCCATCTGGTAGGTCGACATGCCGCGCGCGCGCACCCAGTCGGGCAGCGCGAGCTGCGCCGAGACCGAGAGCGAGTTGGCCACCGTGATCCACGCCATGCCGCCGAAGAACATCGCGGGCACCGCCACCCAGGCGTTGGGTGCGAAGGCCATCACCGCGGTGGCGAGCGACTGCAGCACCGTGCCGCGCAGCACCAGCTGGTCGCGCCCGAGCGCCTGGCGCAGCCGCGGCAGGAACAGCACCGCGATGATCGCGCCCGCGCCCATGGCCGCGAGCAGCAGCGTGAAGGTGGCCGCGCCGCCGCCCTTGAGGTTGCGTGCCAAGAGCGGCAGCAGCGCGAGCAGCGCGGTGGAGTGGAAGAAGAAGATCGTGATGCGCGAGAGCACCGCGCGCATGCGCTGCGATTGCCAGACGAACTGCACGCCCACGCGCATCGCGCTGATGAGCTTCTCGCGGCCCAGCGGATTGGGCGTGTGCTCGCGCCGCCAGCGCAGCACCACGAAGCCCGAGGCCACCGACAGCACCGCGTTGAGCGCAAACACCCAGACGCTGCCCGCGCTGGCGATCAGCATGCCGGCCGTGAGCGGGCCGATGATGCGCGAGGCGTTCATCGCAATGCCGTTCAGGCCCAGCGCCGCCGGCAATTGCGGCCGCGGCACCAGCTCGGGCACGATGGCCGAGAACACCGGCCAGCGCAGCGCCAGCCCGATGCCGTTGGCAAAGGTGAGCGCCAGCAAGAGCGGCGCGGTCATCAGGTCCATGGCAATGGCCGCGCACAGCACGATGGCCGTGCCCGCCAGCCAGAACTGCGTGGCCACCAGCCAGCGCCGGCGGTCCAGGATGTCGGCCAGCGCGCCGCTGGGCAGGCCCAGCAGGAACACCGGCAGGGTGGAGGCCGACTGCACCAGCGCCACCCAGATCGGCGAGGTGGTCAGCGAGGTCATCATCCATGCCGCCGCCACGTCGTTCATCCACATGCAGATGTTGGCGATGAGCCAGGTGCTCCACAGCATGCGGAACACGGGCAGCTTGAGCGGCTCGAGCGCCGCGAACTTCGGCGGCTGCGGCCGGGCGGGGGGAATGGGTGTTTCTTCGGGCGAAATCGGCGGCATGTCGCCCGATTGTGCCTATCCCCTGTCGCTGCGCGCCAGGCGGTGTTCGAGCCGCCGCAGCATCGTCGTGAGCACGAGCGTCATCACCCAGTACACCACCGAGATCGCGAGGTACGGCTCCCAGTAGCGCGCATAGGCACCGGCCACCGTGCGCGCCGCATAGGCCAGCTCGGCCAGGCCGATGGCCGAGACCAGCGAGGTGTCTTTCAGCAGCGCGATCGCGTTGTTGCCGAGAGGCGGCAGCATGCGCCTGAAGGCCTGCGGCAGCACCACGTAGCGCATGACCTGCAGCGGCGTGAAGCCGATCGAGCGGCCGGCATCGAACTGCCCGCGCGAGATCGACTGGATGCCGGCGCGGAACACCTCCGAGATGTAGGCCGCCGAATTGAGCGTGAGCGCCACCACGCCGGAGATCAGCGCGCCGTGCTCCTGCTTGAGCTCGCGCGCCAGGTCGCCGCTGATCAGGAGGCCGGTCGCCGGATGGATGAACACCGGCATCACCGCAAAGTGGATCAGCAGGATCTGCACGAACAAAGGCGTGCCGCGGAAGAAGCTCACGTACACCGTGGCCGGCCAGCGCAGGAAGAAGCGCGCGACCCAGCTCCAGGGCGCATGGCGCGGCCGGGCGAGCCGCGCGAGCGCCAGGCACAGGCCCCAGCTCGAACCCAGCAGCACGCAGACCACCGTCATGCGCAGCGTCATCCAGGCGCCCTGCCAGAACAGGTCCCTGTATTCGACCAGGATGTCCCAGCGGAACCATCCGAACAAGAGGATCGGCTGCTCCATCTAGGGCTTTCGCGCGGTCGTGCAGTGTGCGCTCATCGGGCGTTCGGGTCCTTGTTGAACCACTTCTTGTAGATGGCGGCGTAGCTGCCGTCCGCGCGGATCGCGGCCAGGCCGGCCGTGAGCTTGTCGAGCAGCGCCTTGTCGCCCTTCTTCACGACGATGCCGAAGCCTTCCTCGGGGAAGGACTTGTCGTCGAGCGTCTTGAGCTCGGGGTTCTGCGCCACGCGGTAGGCGATCACGCCGTTGTCGCCCATGGCGGCATCGACGCCGCCGCCGGCCAGCTCGGAAATGATGAGCGGCGTGCTCTCGAAGCGGCGGATGTTGGGGCTGGTCTTGCCGAACTCGCGCGAGGCGATGTCGTCGGCCGTGGAGGCGCTCACCACGGCAATCTTCTTGCCCGCCAGGTCCTTCAGCGAGGCCACCGTGCTGCCCTTGGGCAGCGCGATCAGCTGGCGCGCCGCGAAGTAGGGCGGCGTGAAGTCGTAGCTCTGCTTGCGCTTCTCGTTGATGGTGACGCCCGAGATCACGAGGTCGACATCGCCGTTGTTGAGCGCGCCGAAGATGCCGGTGAACGGCGTGTTGACCACCTTGATCTTCAGGCCCTGCTGCCTGGCAATGGCGTTGATGATGTCGATGTCGAAGCCGACGATCTGCTTGTCCTTGTTCTCGAAGGCGAAGGGCGCGTAGGTGGCGCTGGAGGCCACGATGAGTTCGCGGTTCTGGGCCTGGGCGCCGAAGGCGAGCGTGGCGGCGGCAAGGCCGAGCGCCAGGGCGCGGCGGATGGAGTTCATGCGGGGACCTCTTCCTCTTTGTTCCGCCGGACGGCGGGATGTGTCTGTGGGGTGGGCGGGAATTCTAGGGCGCCAGGTGCCCGAGCGGCCATGCGCTGCTGGCCTTCACCTCGCCCAGCGAGAAGCTGGTGTGCAGGTCCTTCACATTCGGCAGGTTCATGAGGTGCTGGCGCGCGAAGGCCGAGAAGCTGTCCAGGTCCTGCGCCACCACCTGCAGCTCGAAGGTGCCGGTGCCGCTGATGTAGTGGCAGGCCACCACCTCGGGCAGCTTGCGGATCGCGTCCTCCAGTTTCAGCGTTGCATCGTTGGTGACGCGCTCGGTGTCCACGCGCACGAAAGCGAGCACGCCCAGCCCTATCTTGTGGCGGTCGATCTCGGCGTGGTAGCCCTTGATGAAGCCGGCCTCCTCCAGCGCGCGCACGCGGCGCCAGCAGGGCGCGGCCGAGAGCCCCACGCGCTGCGCAAGCTCGGCGTTGGTGAGGCGGCCGTCGGCCTGCAGTTCTTGCAGGATTGCGAGGTCGAACTTATCAATGCTTTCCATGGATGGCGATATTAAGCAAGATTCTTCCTGGAAGCCGGTTTTTTGGGGCACAGAACGCAAACACCTGTCGCGCACCCCGGCATACACTTTGCGTGATCATGGGCTCGCGCCCTACCCGGGCACAGACCCACACCCATCAGCCAGGCCCAAAAGGCCCTGCCACACGGAGACAGACAAACATGAACGCACCGCTGCCCGAGCACATTCGCCGCGCGCTGGAAACCGTCACGCTCGACGACAAATACAGCCTCGACTACGGCCGTGCCTTCATGAGCGGGGTGCAGGCGCTGGTCAAGCTGCCGATGCTGCAGCGCCTGCGCGACAAGCAGGCCGGCAAGAACACCGCGGGCTTCATCAGCGGCTACCGCGGCTCCCCGCTCGGCGGCTACGACCAGGCGCTATGGAAGGCCAGCAAGTTCCTGAAGGAACAGAACATCGTCTTCCAGCCCGGCGTGAACGAAGAGCTCGCCGCCACCGCGCTCTGGGGCACCCAGCAGCTGGGCTTCTCGCCCGCGGGCACCAACCGGTTCGACGGCGTCTTCGGCATCTGGTATGGCAAGGGCCCGGGCGTGGACCGCTGCTCCGACGTCTTCAAGCACGCCAACATGGCAGGCACCACCGAGTGGGGCGGCGTGATCGCGGTCGCGGGCGACGACCACATCTCCAAGAGCAGCACGGCCGCGCACCAGAGCGACCACATCTTCAAGGCCTGCGGCACGCCGGTGTTCTTTCCGGCCAACGTGCAGGAAATTCTGGACCTGGGCATCCACGCCTTTGCGATGAGCCGCTTCTCGGGCATCTGGTCGGGCATGAAGACGATCCAGGAAATCGTCGAGTCGAGCGCCACGGCCATGATCGACCCGGACCGCGTCGAGATCGTCATCCCCACCGATTTCCAGATGCCGCCCGGTGGCCTGCACATCCGCTGGCCTGACCACGCGCTCGAGCAGGAGGCGCGGCTCATGCACTACAAGTGGTATGCGGCGCTCGCCTACATCCGCGCCAACCGCCTGAACCACAACGTGATCGAGGGCCCGAACGACCGCTTCGGCATCATGGCCAGCGGCAAGGCCTACAACGACACCCGCCAGGCGCTGATCGACCTGGGCCTGGACGACGCCACCTGCCGCCAGCTGGGCATCCGGCTGCACAAGGTGGGCGTGGTGTGGCCGCTGGAGGCGCAGCTCACGCGCGACTTCGCCACCGGCCTGCAGGAGATCCTGGTGGTCGAGGAAAAGCGCCAGGTCATCGAATACCAGCTGAAGGAAGAGCTCTACAACTGGCGCGCCGACGTGCGCCCCACCGTGCTCGGCAAGTTCAACGAGCTCGACGGCGATTTCTCCGGCGGCGAATGGGCCATGCCCAACCCCACCGCCAACACGCTGCTGCGCGCCAATGCCGACCTGAACCCGGCGCTGATCGCCAAGGCGATTGCGCAGCGCCTGAACAAGCTCGGCATCCTGGAGCAGGCCGGCGCCGACATGCGCGCGCGCATCGACGCCCAGATGGCCATCCTCGAAGCCAAGGAGCGCTCGATGGAAGTGCTCAAGGTGGGCGGCGTGCAGGGCGCCGACCGCCAGCCCTGGTTCTGCTCGGGTTGCCCGCACAACACCAGCACCGTGGTGCCCGAGGGCTCGCGCGCGATGGGCGGCATCGGCTGCCACTTCATGGCGACCTGGATGGACCGCTCCACCATCGGCTTCACGCAGATGGGCGGCGAGGGCGTGCCGTGGGTCGGCCAGCAGCCCTTCACCACCGACCAACACATCTTCGCGAACCTGGGCGACGGCACTTACTTCCACAGCGGCCTGCTCGCCATCCGCCAGAGCATCGCCGCGGGCGTGAACATCACCTACAAGATCCTCTACAACGACGCCGTCGCCATGACCGGCGGCCAGCAGGTCGGCGAGCGGCCCGAGGGCCACTCGGTGCTGCAGATCGCCGAGAGCCTGCATGCCGAGGGCGCCAAGAAGGTCGTCATCGTGACCGACGAGCCCGAGAAGTACGAGGGCGTGAACATCCCGGGCGACCATGTGGCGGTCAAGCACCGCGACCTGCTCGACGAGGTCCAGCGCGAATTCCGCGAGATCGCCGGCACCACGGCCATCATCTACGACCAGACCTGCGCCACCGAGAAGCGCCGCCGCCGCAAGCGGGGCACGGCCGTCGATCCGGCCAAGCGCGTGGTCATCAACGAGCTGGTCTGCGAAGGCTGCGGCGACTGCAGCGTGCAGAGCAACTGCCTGTCGGTCGAGCCGCTGGAAACCGAGTTCGGCCGCAAGCGCACCATCAACCAGAGCAGCTGCAACAAGGACATGAGCTGCCTGAAGGGCTTCTGCCCCAGCTTCGTCACGGTCGAGGGCGGGCAGCTCAAGAAGAAGGCCAGGGACAAGGCCGATTCGCCGCTCGCACTCGGCCCGCTGCCCGATCCGGCCGTGCCGGTGCTGGCGCAGGACCAGGTGTGGGGCATCGTGGTGGCCGGCGTCGGCGGCACGGGCGTCATCACCATCGGCCAGCTGCTCGGCATGGCGGCGCACATCGAGGGCAAGGGCATCGTCACGCAGGACGCGGCCGGCCTCGCGCAAAAGGGCGGCGCCACCTGGAGCCATGCGCTGATCGGCCAGTCGCAGGACGCGATCCGCACCACGCGCGTGGGCACCGCCGCGGCCGACCTTATTTTGGCGGCCGATCCGCTGGTGGCCGTCAACGCCGAAACCCTGGCGCGCATGCGCGAGGGGCGCACGCACGTGGCGCTCAACACGCACAGCACGCCCACCGCCGCCTTCGTGCGCAACGCCAACTGGGTGAACCCGCAGGACGACTGCGCCAGCCAGATCGCACGTGCCATCGGCGCCGATGCGCTCGGCACCTTCGACGCCGACGCCGCGGCCACCGCGCTGATGGGCGACAGCCTCTATGCCAACCCGATGCTGCTGGGCTTTGCCTGGCAAAAGGGCTGGATCCCGCTGGCGCTCGAGTCGCTGCTGCGCGCCATCGAGCTCAATGCGGTGGCGGTCGAGAACAACAAGGCCGCCTTCGCCTGGGGCCGCCAGGCGGCCGTCCGTCCGGACGAGCTGCAAAAGCGCCTGCGCCCGGGCCAGGTGATCGAGTTCAAGAAGCGCGAAACCGTCGAAAGCCTGGTGGCGCGCCGGGTCGAATTCCTCGCGGGCTACCAGAACGCGGCCTATGCCGAGGAATACCGGCAGTTCGTGGACAAGGTCCGGCAGGCCGAATCGGCGCTCGGCAAGAGCGCGCTGGCCGAGACGGTGGCGCGCTACCTGTTCAAGCTCATGGCCTACAAGGACGAATACGAGGTGGCGCGGCTGCACACCGACCGCAGCTTCCTCGCCCGCGTCGAGGGCATGTTCGAGGGTGAGGTGGGCAAGGACTTCAAGCTCAACTACCACCTCGCGCCGCCCATCATTGCCAGGAAGAACGCCAAGGGCCAGCTGCAGAAGCAGAAGTTCGGCCCCTGGATGCTCTCCGGCTTCCGGCTGCTGGCCCGGCTCAAGGGCCTGCGCGGCACGGCGTTGGACATCTTCGGCCGCACCGAAGAGCGCAGGACCGAGCGCGCGCTCATCGGCGAGTACCGCGCGAGCATCGAGGAAGTGATTGCTGGCCTTCGCGCCGAGAACCATGCGCTGGCGCTGGAGATCGCGAGCCTGCCCGAGCAGATCCGCGGCTACGGCCATGTGAAGGAGCGCAACCTTGCCGCGGCCCGCAGCCGCTGGAGCGAGCTGCTCGCCAAGTGGCGCAACCCGCAAGAGGCGCAGCGCGCCGCCGCGTGATTTTTCCGGAGGCCGGCCTGGCACGGCCGGCCGCACCGCGCGCTTGCTCCTGAAAAGCTAGCAAAAGACGCGCAGCCGCAGCCCATGGAAAGCCCTGCCCCGCGCGCCGGATAAGCGCGCGGAGCGGGGCATTGCCACGAATACAATGCCCGCTGCTGCGCGCGGCCGACGCCGCCCCAAGCTCTGACTCGCGGCCTTTTCCACGGGGCCGCGGAACCGCGGGCCCGATCCGCGCTTCTGACATTCCTCTCTTCTCTCTGCTGGAGACTCTCTTGTTCATTTCCTCTGCTTTCGCCCAAACCGCACCCGCAGCTTCCGGCGGCGGCGACATGCTGTCCTCGCTGGGCAGCATGCTGCCCCTGGTGCTGATGTTCGTGGTGCTGTATTTCGTGATGATCCGCCCGCAAATGAAGCGCCAGAAGGAAGCGCGCGCCATGATCGAGGCGCTGGCCAAGGGCGACGAAGTGGCCACGGCCGGCGGCGTGCTCGGCAAGATCACCTCGCTCGGCGACCAGTACCTTGGCCTCGAAATCGCCAATGGCGTGGAGATCAAGATCCAGCGCAGCGCTGTGGTCCAGGTCCTGCCCAAGGGCGCCGTCAAGCAGTAAGCCCAGCAATCAACGCGCGGCTCGGCCTTGCGCTTTGCGGCGCATGGCCTCAAGTCACGCCTGTGTCCCATCTTTAATAAGTTTGTGAAAAGCGCCCGCTCATGAACCGTTATCCGGTCTGGAAGTACGCGATCATCGTGATCGTGCTGCTTGTGGGGTTGATCTATTCCCTGCCGAACTTCTTCGGCGAGGCGCCTGCCGTGCAGGTGTCCGCGGCCAAGTCCACCGTCAAGGTCGACGCTGCCACCCAGAGCCGGGTCGAGGAGGCGCTCAAGGCGGCCGGGCTCGCGCCCGACCTGCTCACGCTCGAGGGCGGCTCGCTGCGCGCGCGCTTCGCCACGCCCGACGAGCAGCTCAAGGCGCGCGACACGCTGCAGCGCACGCTGGTGCCCGATCCGGCCGATCCGCCCTACGTGGTGGCGCTGAACCTGGTCTCGCGCTCGCCGGCCTGGCTCACGGCGCTGCATGCGTTCCCGATGTACCTGGGCCTGGACCTGCGCGGCGGCGTCGACTTCCTGCTGCAGGTCGACATGAAGGGCGCCATCGACAAGAAGGCCGAATCCTTCGCGAGCGACCTGCGCACCACCTTCCGCGACAAGGGCATCCGCGGCACCTCGGTGAACCGCAACGGCCAGGCCATCGAGGTTTCCTTCCGCGACGCGGCCGCGCTCGAAGCGGCCAAGCGCCTGATCCAGGATCAGTTCCAGGACCTCGCCACCACCGACAGCCAGGACGGCAGCAACTGGCGCCTGGTGGCCACCATCAAGCCCGAAGCCGCGCGCCGGCTGCAGGACGCGGCGCTCAAGCAGAACATCACCACGCTGCACAACCGGATCAACGAACTCGGCGTGGCCGAGCCCGTGATCCAGCAGCAGGGCCTGGACCGCATCGTGGTGCAGCTGCCCGGCGTGCAGGACACGGCCAAGGCCAAGGACATCCTGGGGCGCACCGCCACGCTCGAGATGCGCCTGGTCGACGAAAGCGCCGAAGGCCGCGCGGCCGAGCTGAGCGGCGGGCCGGTGCCCTTCGGCTCCGAGAAATTCCTCGAGCGCAACGGCCGCCCGGTGATCGTGAAGAAGCAGGTGCTGGTCACCGGCGAGAACCTCACCGACGCGCAGCCCGGCTTCGACCAGCAGAGCAACCAGCCCAAGGTCGACCTGACCATGGACGCCAAGGGCGGCCGCATCATGCGCGACGTGAGCCGCGAGAACTACAAGAAGCGCATGGCCATGCTGATCTTCGAGAAGGGCAAGGGCGAAGTGCTCACGGCCCCGTCGATCAACGGCGAACTCGGCAACCGCTTCCAGATTTCCGGCTCGATGACCGTGGCCGAAGCCGCCGACCTCGCGCTGCTGCTGCGCGCCGGCTCGCTGGCCGCGCCGATGGAGATCATCCAGGAACGCACCATCGGCCCGAGCCTGGGCGCCGACAACATCGAGAAGGGCTTCAAGAGCGTGATGTATGGCTTCCTGGCCATCATGGTGTTCATGTGCGCCTACTACGCGCTGTTCGGCCTGTTCTCGTCGATCGCGCTGGCCGTCAACCTGATGCTGCTGGTGGCCATTCTCTCGATGCTGCAGGCCACGCTCACGCTGCCGGGCATCGCGGCCATGGCGCTGGCCATCGGCGTGGCCATCGACTCCAACGTGCTGATCAACGAGCGCGTGCGCGAGGAGCTGCGCAACGGCGCCTCGCCGCAGGCGGCCATCCACGCCGGCTACGACCGCGCCTGGGGCACGATCCTCGACTCCAACGTGACCACGCTGATCGCGGGCATCGCGCTGCTGGCCTTCGGCTCGGGGCCGGTGCGCGGCTTCGCGGTGGTGCACTGCATCGGCATCGTCACCTCGATGTTCTCCGCCGTGTTCTTCTCGCGCGGCCTCGTGAACTTCTGGTACGGCCAGAAGAAGAAGCTCAAGACGGTGTCGATCGGCACGGTCTGGCGCCCCAAGACCGACGGCACTGCCGTGGCTGAAGGCAAGTAAAGGTCAAGGACAAGCGCCATGGAATTCTTCCGCATCCACAAGACCATCCCGTTCATGCGCCACGCGCTGGTGCTGAACATCGTCTCCTTCGTCACCTTCGCGCTGGCGGTGTTCTTCCTGCTGCACCGCGGGCTGCACCTGTCGGTGGAGTTCACGGGCGGCACCGTGATGGAGGTGGCCTACCAGCAGTCCGCCGACATCGGCAAGGTGCGCGAGGCCATCGGCAAGCTCGGCTACCCCGACGTGCAGGTGCAGAGCTACGGTACCTCGCGCGACGTGCAGATCCGCCTGCCCGCGCAAAAGGGCATGAGCTCCGACCAGCAGAGCGCGCAGGTCATGCAGGCGCTCAAGTCGGTCGATCCCTCGGCCACGCAGCGCGGCATCGAGGTGGTCGGCCCGCAGGTCGGCGAGGAGCTCACCACCAACGGGCTCAAGGCGCTCGGCATGGTGGTGGTGGGCATCATGATCTACCTGGCGATCCGCTTCGAATGGAAGTTTGCGCTTGCCACCGTGCTCGCCAACCTGCACGACGTGGTCATCATCCTGGGCTTCTTCGCCTTCTTCCAGTGGGAGTTCTCGCTCGCGGTGCTGGCGGCGGTGCTGGCGGTGCTGGGCTACTCGGTCAACGAATCGGTCGTGATCTTCGACCGGGTGCGCGAGAACTTCCGGCGCTACCGCAAGATGAACACCGTCGAGATCATCGACAACGCGATCACCTCGACCATCAGCCGCACCATCATTACGCACGGCTCGACGCAGCTGGTGGTGCTCTCGATGTTCTTCTTCGGCGGCCCGACGCTGCACTACTTTGCGCTGGCGCTGACCATCGGCATCTGCTTTGGCATCTACTCGTCCTGCTTCGTGGCGGCGGCCATTGCCATGTGGCTGGGCATCAAGCGCGAAGACCTGATCAAGGGCGGCCCGGCCAAGCGCGACGGCGGCTCCGAGGACGACCCGAACGCCGGCGCCGTGGTCTGATTGCGCCGGATCAACGGGACGCGCCGCGCAAAGCCCGCCGCCATGCCGCAGGTGATGCACACTTGTGCGGTGGCGCTTGCCGATGCAAGCTCTCGGCTTTCGCCGAAAAATAGAGTCCCGTTGGCCTTCCTGATCCTTCAATGAGCACCGCGCGGTCCGCTTCCTCCCTGCAGCTCGCACGCGAGACGCGCGAGCGCTTCGTTCGCGCCACCGAGGGCGTCATCGTCCCGCTGGCGCAGGCGATACGGGACCGCCTGACGCAGCAGGCCTCGGAAATCGGCAGTGCGCGCGCCATGCAGGAGAGCCGCGACGACTTCGTGGCGTTCCAGGGCCAGGCCTCGCAATGGGTGTCGCTCGCGCAGGCGGGCTGGCGCAAGTCGGTGGACGCGCCAGCAGGTGCGGTGCCCGCCGCGCCGGCCGCGAAGCTGCGGCTCGAACTCATCGGCGACGATGCCATGGAGAGCAGCATCCTGTCGTCGCGCCTGGCGCAGCTGATCCACGACAAGGCCAGCTTCGAACTCAGCGACCTGCGGCTGCGCATCCAGTTCCTGGAAGGCACCGCAGAACTCGACGCCCACGACGTGCTCAGGCCCGAAACCCTGGCCCGGCTGCTGGTGGACCAGTGGCTGGCGGCCGGCCTGAGCCGCGCGCTCTGGGCCCGCGTGCAGGACACCGTGCAGCAGCAGCTGGTCGGCGTGGTCGTCAAGGCCTACGAAGACGCCAATGCCTTCCTGGTTTCGCAGGGCGTGATGCCCGAAATCGATCTCAAGAGCTTCGTGCGCCGCACCGGCAGCAGCAGCACCACCGGCGGCGGCGCCACCGGGCCGGCCACGATGCCGGCCTCGCCCCATGCCGGCGGCACCATGCGGCCCGCAGGGGCCGTGCAGCGCCAGGGCGGTGCCGATACATCCCCGCAGGCACGGGGGGCGTTCGCGCCGTCCGCGCCGGCCTTCACCACGGGCGGCTCGCCGCTGCTGGCCGCGCGCCAGCGTGCGCAGACGGCGCTGCTGAGCCTCAAGCGCTTTGTCGCCGCGCGCATCGGCGCGGAAACGCCGGCCTCGCCTTCGGCTTCGATGACGACCACGGGAATGGACGGCCATGCGGCCGTCGCGGGGTCCGGCGCGACCGGTGCGGCTGCCCCGCGTGCCGTCTCCCAGACCTTCGCCGGCATGATCGCCGAGGCCGAAGCCGCCTACCGGGCCGCCGCCACGCAGTACATGCAGGGCTCGGTGCCGGGCGCCGCGGAGCAGGCCACCCTCATCCAGCAGGCCTCGGTCGACCTTCGGCGGCGCAGCGCGGAACTCAAGAAAAAGGCGCCCACCACCGCCGACAAGGCCACGGTCGAGATCGTCGCGCTCATGTTCCAGGCCATCCTTGCCGAGGAGCGCATTCCCTTCTCGGCGCGCGTGTGGTTTGCGCGCCTGCAGATGCCGGTGCTGCGCGTGGCCATTGCCGAGCCCGAGTTCTTCGGCACGCTGCAGCACCCGGCGCGCATGCTGATCGACCGCATGGGCTCCTGCGTGATGGGCTTCGATGCCGCGGCCATCTCGGGCAGTGCGCTCGAGGGCGAGATCCGCCGCGTGGTGCAGGTGATCGAGCAGTATCCCGAAACCGGCCAGCGCGTCTTCAAGCTGGTGTTCGACGAGTTCGTGGCCTTCCTGAACCGCTATCTCACGCAAAGCGACGCCACCCAGCGCGTCATGAGCGTGGCGCAGCAGGTCGAGCAGAAGGAAACGATGGCGATCCAGTACACCATCGAGCTGCGCAAGATGCTCAACGACATGCCGGTGCGCGAGGAGATCCGCGAGTTCCTCTTCAAGGTCTGGGCCGAGGTGCTGGCGATTGCCGCGCTGCGCTACGGCGCCCAGGGCGAGCAGACGGTGATGCTCAAGCGCGTGGCCTCCGAGCTGGTGTGGGCGGCGAGCGCCAAGCCCAACCGCGCCGACCGCGCCCGCGTGATCCAGGACCTGCCGCAGCTGCTGCAGCGCCTGCGCCTGGGCATGAACCTGCTGGGCATCATCGACGAGCCGCAGGAAGCCCACATCAAGGCCATCGGCGCCACCTTGTCCGACGCCTTCCTGTCGAAGACCGAGGCCATTCCCGCGGCCAAGATCGAGGCCATGGCCGAGCGCCTCGCGCACCTGGAAGATTTCGTCACCGACGACGGCGGCGCCTCCAGCCTGCCGCTCGATGCGACCAGCATCGAACTGCTGCTGGGCGTGGATGCGGCCTCGATCGAGGTCGTGGCCGACACCGTGGGCGGCGTACCGGCCGAAGACATGCTCGCGTGGGCCCACGAGCTGGAGGTGGGCAACTGGTTCATGCTCGACCACAACGACCGCGTGAGCCAGGTGCAGTTCGTCTGGCGCAGCGACCGCAAGCAGCTGCACCTGTTCGCCTCGGCCGACGGCCGCAGCTTCCTGATCCAGGTCGGCCGGCTGGCCAACTACCTGCAGGCCGGCCTGCTGGTGCCCGCCGAGGAAGAAACGCTCACGGTGCGCGCCACGCGCGAGGCGCTGGCCAAGCTCGATGCCAATCCGGAGCGCCTGCTGAACTAGCCGGCTAGTGCGCGACGCGGCCTTCGCGGCTTTCGCAGAGTTCGTCGAGCACCAGCGCGTCGGGCTCGATGCCGGTGCTCCAGTGCACCATTAGCACGATGATCTTGAGCTCGTCGAGCGCGACCGGATCGCCCGGCGCCGCCATGGCGCGCTCGATGACGATCTCGCGCAGGCCGCAGGACAGCACGTTCGACGATTCGAGAAAGCGGATGAAGCCCAGGCAGTCGGCGCCCAGGTGCTCCTGCTCGGCCTGCGAGTAGACCCGCATGGCGTTGTCCGACTGGGGCAGGGCCGCTTCGGGCGCGCCGCGCAACGTGACCGTGGCCACAGTGTCGTCGCCGGGACTTCGTTCGAGCTGCAGGCCCTGGGTGGCAAGGCTCAGGCCGTCGAGCCAGTGCAGCGCATCGCGGATTTCTTCGGGCTCGAAGCCGTGGGCGCTGAGCTTGCGGCCCAATTGCTGGGGTTCGGGGCAGGCATCGCCGCGCCAATAGTTTTCGTAGACAAACACGAGCACTTCGAACATGGGCCCAATATAGCCGAGGAAACGATGGCTCGCCCCCAGGGCTTCATGCACTTCGTGTCACTTCGCGGTGTTTCACGAAGAAGCGGGCGCGGGCCCGGGCGTCAGCCGATGGCCGCTCTCTGGAACAGGCCGCCGGGCAGCCGCGCGACGTGGCCGTCGAGCTCGAGTTCGAGCAGCCTGGCCTGCAGCGCGGCGGCGCTCCAGCCGGTGCGCGCGCCCAGGGCGTCCAGGCTCACGGGATCGAAACCGAGCGCGTCCAGCAAGGGCTCTTCGCGCGCGGCGGACACGGCGCCGGCATCGCCGTTCACGGCCGCCGGTGCCGCCGCGCTGCCCGCGTGCAGAAAAGACGGCAGCTCCTCGAGGATGTCGTTGACCGATTCGACCAGCTTCGCGCCCTGGCGGATCAGCGCATGGCAGCCGCGCGACTGCGGCGAATGGATCGAGCCCGGAATGGCGAACACTTCCTTGCCCTGCTCCGAGGTGAGCCGCGCGGTGATCAGCGAGCCCGAGGCGAGCGCGGCCTCGACCACCAGCGTGCCGCGCGCCAGGCCGGCGATGAGGCGGTTGCGCTTGGGAAAGTTCTGCGTGAGCGGCGGCGTGCCGAGCGGCAGCTCGCTCACGATCAGGCCCTGCAGCGTGATGCGGTGCGCGAGGTCGCGGTGCCGCGCCGGATAGACGCGGTCCAGGCCGGTGCCCACCACGGCCACCGTGGCCAGCCGCGGCATGTCGCCGGCCGCATCGAGCGCGCCCTGGTGCGCGGCGCCATCGACGCCGAGCGCGAGGCCCGACACCACCGGCAGGCCCGCGTCGCCCAGCGCGCGCGCAAAGGCGCGGGCGTTGGCGGCGCCCTGCGGCGTGGGGTTGCGGCTGCCGACCACCGCAATGCTGTGGCCGAGCTGGGTCAGGTCGAAGTCCGCGGCGCCGAGCACGTAGAGCATCAGCGGCGGGTCGGCCATCTCGAGCAGCGAGGCGGGGTAGGCGGCATCGCCCAGCGTGACCAGGCGGCGCGCGGCACCGTCATCGTGGCCGGGCTGCAGCCACTGCCAGGTCTGGTCGACTTGGGCCTGCAGGCCCGGCGGCGGCTGGTGCAGCGCGTCGGCCTGCGCCGCCGACACCACCTGCCGCAGCGCCTCGCCGGTCTGCGCAAAGACTTTCTCGGGCAGGCCGAAAGCCGCCAGCAGCCGGCGCGCGGCGCCATCGCCGATGCCCGGCGTCAGTGAAAGCCGCAGCCAGCCTGCGAGTTCTGCTCGGTCCAAATGAAGCGGAGAAAGAAGAAAGCGGAAAAAGTGTCAGGGATTGACGAGGAAGTCGCCCGCCTTCGGAGTGTCGGTGATCTCGAGCACCAGTGCGTACGAAACCTTTTCGAAGGGCCGGAACACCATCAAGAGGCCGATGCGTTCGTTCGGCAGCTTGATGGTTTCCTTGCGCGCGCCGGTGCGGTCGAGAATGGTCTCGCCGTTCTTCAGGATGGCCAGCACGTGGCCGCTGTCGATGCCGTCGCGGGTGCCCTTGTTGATGGCCACCACCTGGTTCTGCGCCGCGAACTGCACCGCGTTGCCATAGACCGAGATGATGCGGCCCTCGACCTGCGAGGAGGGCGCGCGCGGCACATAGCTCAGCAGCTGGCGCGGCGGCTCGGGCAGCAGGCGGTCGCCGGCGCGGATTTCCTCGCGCGCCGCGATGATGTCGACGCTGGCCGGCACCACGGTGATGACGTCCTTGTCGTCGGTGGTCTCGACGGTGGTCGATTCGCCGCGCTGGAGCTGCGCCTTGCCCAGGTACTGCGCCTCGTAGCCGAGGATTTCACCGGTTCCCGGGTCCTTGAGAGGCGTGGCGCTGCGGAACACGCGGAAATTCTTCAGCGGGCCTGGCGTTTCGAGCAGCGGCGCCTCGGCATTGCCGCGCGCATAGGCGCGGTCGCCGCGCGACAGCAGGACGCGGCTGTCGTTGCCGGCAACGATGCGCGGCGCGGCCTGCAGCGTGTCGGCATCGACCACGATCGGCTCGCTCAGGAAGGGCTCGATGATGCTCGGGTTGAGCGTAGGCAGGGCCATGCCGGCCAGCGAGTCGAAGCGCGTGCGCGGCGACAGCTTGATGGTGCCGCCATCGGCGCTGCCGCCCGCGCCGCGGCGCATGGTCAGGCGCGCGCGGCCGCCGGTCTTGTCCAGGTAGAGGACCTGGCCGGGGTAGATGCGGTGCGGGTTCGCGATCTCGCTGATGTTCATGCCCCACAGTTCCGGCCAGCGCCAGGGACGCAGCAGGTACAGGCGCGAGATGGCCCAGAGCGTGTCGCCGGGCTTGACCGTGTATTCGTCAGGCGCGTTGGGCGCCAGTTCGCTCAGCGGAACGCCGGTCTGGGCGGTTTGCTGGGCGGTGGCGCGCTGCTGCGGCGTGACGGGGTAGTTCTGTGCCCAGGCCGCCGTCGTGCCGCCGGTGATCACCGCAAGGGCAGCCAACGTGGCGAGAAGATGCGGGCGCTGGCGGACAGTGATTCGGAGCTTTTTCATGTCTGGATGGGTGAGCGCGCCGCGTATCGGCGCACATACGAATCTCACAATTTGCTACGAATTCTGCGCCCGAAGCCCTTGGGAGGGCAACGTTTTCAGGCGATCCGGAGTCGCCGCGTCGCGGAATTGGCGAAAATAGCCACAACTTTCCCCCTGTTTCATGGCCAAACGAATCATTCTGAGTTACCCGGACAAGCGCCTGCACACGGTTGCCAAGCCCGTGCAGGGCGTCGACGCGCGCATCAAGGCCCTGGTGGCCGACATGCTCGAGACCATGTACGACGCCAGCGGCATCGGCCTGGCCGCGACCCAGGTCGACGTGCACGAGCGGCTGGTGGTCATCGACGTGTCCGAGGAGCGCAACGAGCCGCTGGTGCTCATCAACCCCGAAATTATCTGGGCAAGCGACGAAAAGGTGTTGAACGAGGAGGGCTGCCTCTCGGTGCCGGGCATCTACGACGGCGTCATGCGTTCCACCTCGGTCAAGGTCCAGGCGCTGGACGAGAACGGCGAGCTGCGCACCATCGAGGCCGAAGGCCTCCTGGCCGTGTGCATCCAGCACGAGCTCGACCACCTGCTGGGCAAGGTGTTCGTCGAATACCTGTCGCCGCTCAAGCGCAACCGCATCAAGAGCAAGCTGCTCAAGCAGCAGCGCGAAGAGGCCAAAGAGGGCCGGGCGTGACAGCTTCCCTGCGGCCCTGGGCGCTCGGCCTTGCCGCAGCAGGGCTCGTGCTCGCGGGCTGCGCCAGCGAACCCACGCGCATCGCCCCCGGCACCACCGCCGCCGAAACCCTGCAGCGCCTGGGTGCGCCCACGGGCCGCTATCCGCTCAACGGCGGCGGCGAGCGCCTGCAGTATTCGCGCATGCCGGCGGGCTTCGAGGTGGTCGACATCGACGTCGACGCCTCCGGCAAGGTCGTCTCCGTGACCCAGGTGCTCAGCGAGGCGCGCTTCGGCCACGACATCAAGGTCGGCCAGTGGCGCCAGAACGACGTGCTCGCCTTCTACGGCCGGCCCTATGAAACCAGCCGCGTCAGCTCCTTCGACGGCGTGGTCTGGACCTGGCGCTACAAGGCCGTGAACGAGCGCCGCATGCTCTATATCTACATCGACCCCACCGGCGTGGTCCGCCGCTATCACACGGGGGACGACCTCGAACTCGATCGGATCCGCGATTGACCCCGCTGAAAGTCGTTTTTGCGGGCACGCCCGAGTTCGCGCGCGCCGCGCTCGAAGCCATTGCCGCCGCCGGCCATGAGATCGCGCTGGTGCTGAGCCAGCCCGACCGGCCCGCGGGCCGCGGCATGAAGCTGCAGGCCTCGCCCGTCAAGCAATGCGCCGTTGCCCACGGCTGGCCGGTGGCGCAGCCGCGCAGCCTGCGGCTGGACGGCAAGTACCCGCAAGACGCCGCGGCCGCGCGCGAGGCCCTGCTGGCGGCCCGGCCCGACGTGATGGTGGTGGCGGCCTACGGCCTCATCCTGCCGCAATGGGTGCTCGACCTGCCGGTGCACGGATGCCTCAACATCCACGCCAGCCTGCTGCCGCGCTGGCGCGGCGCGGCGCCGATCCACCGCGCCATCGAGGCCGGCGACGCGCAGACCGGCATCACCATCATGCAGATGGACGCCGGCCTGGACACCGGCGACATGCTGCTGCGCGAAGCCGTCGACATCGGCAGCGACACCACCGCGCGGCTGCACGACCGGCTGGCCGAACTGGGCGGCCGCCTGATCGTCCAGGCGCTGGCCGACATCGGCCACCTTGTACGCACGCCGCAGCCGGCCGAAGGCGTCACCTACGCCAGCAAGGTCGAGAAGCACGAAGCCCAGATCGACTGGAACCAGCCGGCCGACGCGATCGTGCGGCGCATCCGGGCCTTCGACCCGTTCCCGGGCGCCAACAGTGCGCTCGACGGCGAGACCATCAAGCTCTGGGCCGCGCATGCGGCGCCGCCGGCCGAGGTCTCGGCCGCGCCGGGCACCCTGCTGGCCGTGAGCGACGCCGGCGTGGCGGTGGCGGCGGCCGGCTCGGTGGTGATGGCCACCGAACTGCAGCGGCCCGGCGGCAAGCGGCTGGCCGTGGCCGACTTCCTGCGCGGCTTCGACCTGAAGCCCGGGCAGCGGTTCGGCTGATGTTCCTTTCCGCAGCCATTCGCCGCCGCCCCGAATTCCGCGCCGGCATCCGCGACATGTCCTCGGCCGCGCTGGGCATCGGCGCCTGGGGCCTCATGACCGGCGTGGCCATGGTCAAGTCGGACATGAGCGTGCTGGAGTCGGTGGCCATGACGCTGCTGGTCTACGCCGGCAGCTCCCAGCTCGCGGCCATTCCGCTGCTGTTCGCGGGCGCGCCGGCCTGGGTGATCCTGGCCACGGGCTTTTGCGTCAACCTGCGCTTCGTGGTCTTCAGCCTGCACCTGCGGCCCTACCTCATGCACATGCCGCGCTGGCGCCGCATGACGCACGGCTACCTCACGGCCGACCTGAGCTATGCGCTCTTCACCCGGCAGTACGCCGCGCCGCCGGCCACCGCTGCCGAGCAGCAGTCGCAGGAGGCCTACCTCACGGGCAACTACTTCGTGACCTGGTGCTCCTGGATGGGCATGAGCCTTCTGGGCATTGCGCTGGCCAACTTCATTCCGCAGGGCTGGGGCCTGGGCTTTGCCGGCGTGCTGAGCCTGGTGGCAATCGTCTGCTCGATGGCCACCACCCGGCTGCGCGTGCTGGCCGCGCTGGTCGCGAGCGCCACCGCGGTGGCCGCCTATGCCCTGCCGCTCAAGCTCAACATCGTGGTGGCCATCGGCGCCGCGGTGCTGCTGTGCTTCTGGCTCGAGAAGCGGTTCGGGCTCGACCCCGACGCAGAGGACGACAAGTGAGGGGCACCGACCTGTGGACGATGGGCGTGATCGTCGGGCTGGCCGCGGTCACGGTGCTCACGCGCTGCTTCTTCTTCATCCTCGACCGGCCCTGGGGCCTGCCCGAGTGGGCGCACCGTGCGCTGCACTACGCACCGGCCGCCGCGCTGGCCGGCGTGATCGCGCCCGAGATCGTGATGACCCAGGGCCACCTGATCACCACGCTGCACGACGCCCGCCTGTATGCGGCCGTGGTCGGCGCCGCTTACTACTACTGGCGGCGCGGCGTGCTCGGCACGATGCTCGCGGGCATGGCGGTGTACCTGCCGCTGCACCTGGGCCTGGGCTGGTAGGCCGCGCTTCCCTTCAGTCCAGCTTCACGCCGGCGGCCTGGATGATCCTGCCCCAGCGCTCGCTCTCGGCCCGCGAGAGCTTGTAGAAATCCTGCGGCGTGCCCGGCAGCGCCTCGAAGCCGAACTTCGAGAACAGCTCCACCACCTTCGGTGCCTTCATCGCCTTGTGCAGCTCGTTGTTGATGCGCGCCACCGCCTCGGGCGGCATGCCGGCCGGGCCGATCAGGCCGTGGAAGGCGTAGGCGTTGACGTCGCTGAAGCCAGCCTCGACGAAGGTGGGCACCTCGGGCAGTGCGCTCGCGCGCTGCGGCAGCGCAATCGCCAGCACCCGCACCTTGCCCGCCTTGATGATCGGCAGGCCCGAGGCCAGGTCGAGCATCATCGTGGGCACCTGGCCGCCCATCACGTCGGTCATGGCGGGCGCGGCGCCCTTGTAGGGCACGTGCGTGATCGTGAGGCCCGCCTTCTGCTTGAAGAGCTCCATCGCCATGTGGTGCGGCGAGCCGTTGCCGGGCGAGGCATAGCTCACCTTCTCCGGGTTGGCCTTCACGTAGCGCACGAATTCCGCCACGTTCTTCGCAGGAAAGTCCGGGTGCACCACCAGCGCCACCGGAAAGCGGCCAATGGCGCCGATGTAGGTGAAGTCGCTCGCGGGCTTGTAGGGCAGCTTGGCGAACATGTGTTCGTTGAAGAGCAGCGCCGCGTTCTCGGCCTGCATGATGGTGTAGCCGTCGGGCCTGGCCTGCATCAGCACCGAGACGCCGATGTTGGTCGATGCGCCGGGCCGGTTGTCGATGACGAGCGGCTGCCCGAGCGAAGGCTGCATCGCCTCGGCCAGCGAGCGCGCGAGGTTGTCGGTGCCGCCGCCGGCCACGTAGGGCACGATCCATTTGACGGGCTGGCTCGGGTAGGCGGCAGGCTGCTGCGCCGATGCGAAAGGGCTGGCCAGCGCGAGGGCCGCGGCCATGAGGGGAATTAGTCGCTTCATTGTTTCTTGTCTCCGTTGCTTGTCTTGGAATCTGTTCAGCTCATTCGCCGCGCAGCGTCTGCCACAGTTCGCGGTCGCGCTCCGCGGTCCACACCACGGGGTGTTCGATGCCGCGCAGTTCGTCGTAGGCGCGCGAGACGTCGAAGGGCAGCACGTGCTGGAACACGGGCCAGCTGCCGAAACGCGGCGTCATGGCCGCTTCGGCGCGTGCGAAGCAGCCCTTGAGCGTTTCGCCCGCGGCCATGCCGGCCTTCACGCTGTCGAGCAAGGCCTGGAGAAAAGCCTGGGTGAGTCCGATGGCCTCGGCGCATTCGGCCTCGCCCCGCAGCACGGCGCCGCGGCCCGGCACCAGCACGCGCGGCTCCAGGGCCCGCACCGCATCGAGCGTGTCGGCCCAGTCGCCGATGTAGGCGTCGCCGGCGTAGACGCCGCAGTGGTTCTCGACCACGTCGCCCGAGAACAGCACGCCGCAGTCGGGCAGCCACGCGACCGTGTCGCCGCTCGAATGGCCGCGGCCCAGCGCCATCAGGCGCAGCTCGCGGCCTTGGCCGCGGCCGGGGCCGGGGCCGAGCCACAGGCTCATCTCGCGCTCGAAGCTCTGCGTCGGGAAGGTCAGGCCCGGGATCTCTTCCACGCCCGCGAAGAGGCGCGGGAAGCGGCCGACCTCGGAATCGAAATCGGCCTGGCCGCGCGTGCGGATCCAGTCGAGCGTGCCGTTGCTCGCGATGATGGCCTCGACCTCGTCGAAGGCGCTCGCGCCCATCACGCGCACCGCGTGGTAGTGCGTGAGCACGATGGTCTTGATCGGCTTGTCGGTCACCGTGCGGATGGCCGCGAGAAAGTCGCGCGCCATGCGCGGCGTGGGACGCGTGTCGATCAGCACCACCTGGTCGTCGCCGACGACGAAGCCGCAGTTGGGATCGAAGTCGCTGATGTAGCCGTACACGTCGCGCGCGAGTTCGCGCAGCTGCGGCTTCTGCTCGCGCGTGTCGGAGGCCGAGGCGAAGGAGACGTGGGCGGTCATGGGGTTTCCGGAGTTGTCGTGGGGTCTTCGGCCGCGGCGTGGATGCAGGCGAGCAGCACGGCTTGGTCGCCGCACTGGTTGGCCAGCAGCAGCACGAGGCGGGCGTTGAGGTCGGCGCTCTGCGCTTCGCCCAGGCCCTCGTGCGCGGCGAGCAGCGCGGCGTAGAAGCCGTCAGGGTCGGGGATGCGGGGCTCGGTGATCATGGGGCGTGGTGGTCGAGGGCGAGGGCCGTGCGCAGCGCGGTGGCGATGGCATCGGGCGTGGCCTGCGGCAGCGTCGCGGCGCGGTAGGCATCGGGACGCACGAGCACGAAGCTGCCCGCGTCGCGCAGGCCGAGGTGGCGCACGAGCGTCTCGTCGGCCTGCAGCGCCGGCAGCCCGCTGTCGCCGCCGATCGCGAGCAGGCGCAGCGGCAGCGCCGCCGTGGCATCCATGGCCGTCCTGGCTTCGGCGCGTGTCGGCGCGAGCCACAGGCCCAGGCACTGCGTGCCCTCGGCCAGCAGCTGCATCAGCGTGGTCTCGCGGCCATCGGCCCAGCGCAGCGGCAGGTTCTGCACCGTGCGCGCGCCTTCCGGCAACTGCGGCGCGGGTGGATAGTCGTTGGCAACCGACATGCGGCCGGTGTTGACCAGCGCACGCGCGAACGGATGGCGCGCGGCCAGCGCCACCACCGCGCGCCGCAGCGTGTGCTCGGCCGGCGAGCGCGGCGCAAGAAAGCGCGCCGAGCGGCTCGTGACTTTCAGGTTCTCCTTCGCGGCCGGCTGCCGTTCGGCGTCGTAGCTGTCGAGCAGCGCATCGTTCGCTTGGCCTTGCACGACCAGCGCCAGCTTCCAGCCGAGGTTCGCCGCATCCTGGATGCCGCTGTTGCCACCGCGCGCGCCGAAGGGGCTCACCACGTGCGCGGCATCGCCGATGAAGAACACGCGGCCGTGGCGGAAGCTGTCCAGCAGGTGGTCGCGGTAGCCGTACGGGCCGATCCAGACGAACTCGAACTCCACGCCCGGCCCGAGCTGCTCGCGCAGCCGCGCGCCCGCCACTTCGGGCCGGCTGATGTGGGCGGTGTCGCAGTCCTCGGGCATCTGGTAGTCGATGCGCCACACGCCATCGGCCATCAGGTGCTGCCAGACGCCGCGGCCCTCGTTGAAGGGCGCGTCGACCCAGGTCCAGCGCTCGGTGGGCAGCGGCTTCTTGAAGCGCACGTCGCTGATGCACCAGCGGTCGGTGCTGCGCGAGGCATGCGCGTCGATGCCGAGCTGCGTGCGGATCGGGCTGTTGGCGCCGGTCGCGTCGATCAGGCGGTCGGCCTCGATGGTGTAGTTGCCGGCGGGCGTTTCGATGTCGATGCGCACGCCATCGCTCAATGGCTCGATATGCGTCACGCGGCTCTTCCAGCGCACGTCGGTGAGCCCGAGTTCGAGGATGCGCTCGACCAGGAACCACTCGATGTAGAACTGCTGCAGGTTGATGAAGGGTGGCTGCCTCGAGACGCTCTCCGCCTGCAGGTTGAAGCTGTAGACCTCCTGCTCGCCCGAGAAGGTGCGCCCGAGCGACCAGGTGATGCCCTTGGCCGCGATGCGCTCGTAGATGCCCAGGCGCTCGAAGATCTCGAGGCTCTTCTGCGCATAGCAGATGCCGCGCGAGGACGCGCCGCGCACGCCGACGGTGTCGTCCTCGTCGAGCAGCACCGCGCGCACGCCGCGCTGCGCAAGATCGCAGGCCAGCGTGAGCCCCGAGGGCCCCGCGCCGACGATCACGATCGGGTGGCGAACGGTTTGGGTGCTGCCCAGCTCGGGCGGCGGCACGAAGGGCCAGGCCGGCAGTTCGTAGGCCGGCGCAAATGCAAAGCTTTCCATGTCTCTTCTACAGCGCGTGGGCGAATTCGGCGATGGCGTCGGCCGCCTGCGGGATCAACTCGGGCTGGCCCGCGAGGTAGTGGTTGCCGCCCACGATGTCGACATTGCGGATGCGCGCGCCGCCCGCGGCCATCCACGCATCGCGCGTGCTCGGGAAGGTCGACTGGTCGCCGGTGTAGGTCAGCAGCAGCGTCGGCACCGCGGTGCGCGCGAGATTCGTCGGCCCGTCGGCCTGCGAGCGCGAAGACCATTGCGAGAGGAAGGCCGTGAGCGAGGTGGTGCGGCCCATCGCATTGGCCGAGTAGTTGACCTGGCGCGCATCGCCCCACACGCTGCCGGGCAGGCGGTCGTTGGCATCGAGCGACAGATCCATGCAGCGCGGATCGGCATGCGTGCGGTAGACGATGAAGGTCTGGTCGCGCGGTGCGCCCGGGGTGCCGCGCAGCAGCGCGAGGCGGTCGACGCACCACTGCTCGATGCGGCCGAGCCGCGCCTGCTGCGCCGCGCTGAAGCGCGCGAGAAAGCCGCGGTCGTAGGGCAGGCGGTGGCGCGGGTCGTACATGTCGAGTTCGGGGTCCACCGAGAGCGGGTCGTGCTCGTCGGTGACCGAGGGGTCGATCCAGTCGCGCATCAGCCGCGTGCGGCCCAGGTGCGCGGCGCACAGCGCAATGCCGTCCACGGGCGGCAGGTCGCTGGGATGCAGGTGCGTGGGGTCGCCGTCGGGCAGGTGGGTGGCGGTGAGCTTCTCGGCCTGCGCCTGGTAGAAGGCCGAGAGCGCCGCGCCGCCGGAGTTGCCGACCAGGAACACCTTCTCGTAGCCGGCCGCGCGCAGGTACTGCACGCCGGCGCCCAGGTCCTGAATGGCGCGCTCCATCAGCAGCACCGTGTCGTTGCCTACATAGCGCGAGTTCAGCCCCATGCAGCAGATGCCGCGCTCGGCCAGCGGGCCGATCAGGTAGTGGCCCATGAAGTTGCTGGTCGGGTGCATCACGATGGCCGCGATTCTTTTCGGGCCCGGCGGCGCGCGGAAGGCGCCGTAGATGCGTGGGCGCAGCATCTGCAGGCCCGACTGGCTCTCCATGGCCGCGCCGGGCTTCACGTCGATGACGGCGAGTTGCAGCTCAGGCATTTGGCGAACCCTTCGTTGCGCGCAGCCCGGCCTTGCGCTCGGTCCACGCATCGAGGTCTGCGCGGGCGCGCAGCGCATGCGCCTCCATCTCGGCCTGCGGCACCGTCGGCGTGGTGAGCTCGACGCGAAGGCCGTTGGGATCGAAGAAGTAGATCGATTCGATGATGTGGTGGTCGGTCACGCCCAGCACCTCGACGCCGGCGCCCTCGAGCCGTGCCTTGGCGGCGAGCAGGTCGGCCACGGAATCGACCCGCAGCGCGATGTGGTTGACCCACGCCGGCGTGTTGGGCGAGGGCAGCGCGGCAACGTCATCGCCCAGGTCGAAGAAGGCGATGTACGAACCGTCGCGCATGCGAAAGAAGATGTGCACGTAGGGGCAGTACTCGCCCGTGCTCGGTACGTGGTCGCTCTTGATGACGTGCGCAAGCGGCAGGCCCAGCAGGTCTTCGTAGAAGCGGCGGGTTTCCTCGCTGTCGCGGCAGCGCCAGGCGAAATGGTGCAGCCCGCGAACTGGCGGGGCCGCGGGGGCGGTCGTCGGCATGGCTTTGTGGTCTCCGGTGAGCCGCGATTGGGCAATGCCGCGTCTTATGATGCAATCGAAATTAATTCATCGATTGATGAAATAAGCATATGAATCTGACCCTGCGCCAATTGCGCGCCTTCGCGGCCGTGGCCGAGACCGGCAGCTTCACCGCGGCCGCGCAGCAGCTGCACCTCACGCAGTCGGCGCTCAGCGTGCTGGTGCGCGAGCTCGAGCGCGAGATGGGCGTGCAGCTGCTCGACCGCCACACGCGGCGCGTGCAGTTGTCCGAGGCCGGGCGCGAGTTCCTGCCCTCGGTGCACCGGCTGCTGGGCGACCTCGCGGGCGCGGTGGCCGGCGTCACGGATTTGCGTGACAAGAAGAAAGGGCTGTTGCGGCTTGCAGCGCCGCAGCTCATGGCCTGCACGCTGATGCCGCGCGTGATCGCGCTCTACCGCGAGGCGTTCCCCGACGTCGATGTGCGCCTGGCCGACACGCTGCCCGAGCACCTGCTGGCCGGCGTGACGGCCGGTGACGTGGAGCTTGCGGTGGGGCAGGACGTGGCGGTCGACGGCGCCGTCGAGCGCCGCACCCTCTTTCGCGACCGGCACTGGCTGATCTGCCCGCCCGGCCACGCCTTTGCGAAGCGCCGCAAGGTGCGCTGGCATGAACTCGGCCCCTACACCTTCATCGCGCCCACGCGCGACTTCCGCCAGCGCGTGCTGCCCGAGCTGGCGCCGGCCGAGCGCGAGCTCATGCTGCGCCCGGGCACCCAGGAGGTGTCGTACATGACCACCGCGCTCGGCATGGTGGCCTCGGGGCTCGGGCTCACGGTGTGCCCGACCTATTCGGCGCCGCTGGTGCGCGCCCACGGCCTGCAGATGGTGCGGCTCGAATCGCCCGACTTCCACCGCGAGGTCTGCATCTACAGCGCGGCACGGCGCACCCTGTCGCCGGCTGCCGCGAGCTTTGTCGAGATCCTCGAGCGCCATGCCCGGACGCAGCCCAAGGCCGGATGAAAAGCATCGGCGGGCCGCACGAGGCGCATAGAGCGGCGCCGGGGCCAAACCTACAATGGAAGGCGACCTGTCTTCCACCACCTCCTCCAGATCCATGAACGTCATTCGATTCACCGACCTCTGCGCGCAGGGCAAGGCCGCCGGCCAGCGCGTCTTCATCCGTGCCGACCTCAACGTGCCGCAGGACGATGCCGGCCACATCACCGAAGACACGCGCATCCGCGCCTCGGTGCCCTGCATCCAGCTGGCGCTCGACGCCGGCGCCGCCGTGATGGTGACCTCGCACCTGGGCCGCCCGACCGAAGGCGAATTCAAGCCCGAGGACTCGCTCGCCCCCGTCGCCAAGCGCCTGGGCGAGCTGCTCGGCCGCGAAGTGCCGCTGGTCGCCAACTGGGTCGACGGCGTCGACGTGAAGCCCGGCCAGGTCGTGCTGCTCGAGAACTGCCGCGTCAACAAGGGCGAGAAGAAGAACGACGAAGGCCTGGCCCGCAAGCTTGCCGCGCTCACCGACATCTACGTGAACGACGCCTTCGGCACCGCCCACCGCGCCGAAGCCACCACCTACGGCATTGCGCAGTTCGCCAAGGTGGCGGCGGCCGGCCCGCTGCTCGCGGCCGAGATCGACGCCATCACCAAGGCGCTGGCCCAGCCCAAGCGGCCGCTGGTGGCCATCGTGGCCGGCTCCAAGGTCAGCACCAAGCTCACCATCTTGAAGAGCCTGTCGGCCAACGTCGACCAGCTGATCGTCGGCGGCGGCATTGCCAACACCTTCATGCTGGCGGCCGGCCTTTCGATCGGCAAGTCGCTGGCCGAGCCCGACCTGGTCGACCAGGCCAAGGCGGTGATCGAGGCCATGCGCGCGCGCGGCGCCGACGTGCCGATCCCGGTGGACGTGGTCACGGCCAAGACCTTCGCGGCCGATGCGCCCGCCACCGTCAAGGACGCAGACTCCGTGGCCGACGACGACCTGATCCTGGACATCGGCCCCAAGACCGCCGCGATCCTGGCCGCACAATTGCGCAAGGCCGGCACCATCGTCTGGAACGGCCCGGTGGGCGTGTTCGAGTTCGACGCCTTCGCGGGCGGCACCAAGGCCATCGCCCAGGCCATTGCCGAGAGCAGCGCCTTCTCGATTGCCGGCGGCGGCGACACGCTCGCGGCCATTGCCAAGTACGGCATCGAGAAGCAGGTCGGCTACATCTCGACCGGCGGCGGCGCCTTCCTCGAAGTGCTCGAGGGCAAGACGCTTCCCGCTTTCGAAATCCTTGCCAAGCGTGCCGCGGGCTGATTTTTCGCGCCCGCGCCGCGGTGCCCGCTTCCTGTTGTCGCACAAAGTGTATACAGTAGCGGATACAAAATGGAGATAAGCTCAATGATCACGGATCGCCTTCCCCGCCACGCCACCAAGATCGTCGCCACGCTCGGCCCGGCGTCCAACACGCCCGAGCTGCTGGAGCAGATGATCCTGAACAAGGTCAGCGTGGTGCGGCTCAATTTCAGCCATGGCACCGCGCAGGACCACATCGACCGCGCCGCCATGGTGCGCGAGGCCGCACGCAAGACGGGCCGCGAGGTGGCGATCATGGCCGACCTGCAGGGCCCCAAGATCCGCGTCGGCAAGTTCGCGCAGGGCAAGGTCTGGCTCGAGCCGGGCGCCAAGTTCGTGCTCGACGCCTCGCGCACCGAGCCCGGCGACGCCGAGGCGGTCGGCCTCGACTACAAGGACCTGCCGCGCGACGTGCGCCCCGGCGACCGGCTGCTGCTGAACGACGGCCTCATCGTGCTCACGGTCGACGCCGTGCGCGGCGAGGCGGTGCACACCACCGTCAAGCTCGGCGGCGAGCTCTCGAACAACAAGGGCATCAACAAGCAGGGCGGCGGCCTCACGGCGCCGGCGCTCACCGCCAAGGACATGGAAGACATCAAGACCGCGATGAGCTTCCAGGCCGACTACGTGGCCGTGAGCTTTCCCAAGAACGCCACCGACATGGAAATGGCGCGCCAGCTGTGCAACGTGGCCGCGGCCGAGTACGGCCACAAGCCGGGCCTCATCGCCAAGATCGAGCGCGCCGAGGCCATTCCCAAGCTGGAAGAGATCCTGCGCGCGAGCGACGGCATCATGGTGGCGCGCGGCGACCTCGCCGTCGAGGTGGGCAATGCCGCCGTGCCGGCGCTGCAGAAAAAAATGATCCGCATGGCGCGCGACATGGACAAGGTGGTGATCACCGCGACCCAGATGATGGAGTCGATGATCACCAACCCCGTGCCGACGCGCGCCGAGGTGAGCGACGTGGCCAACGCCGTGCTCGACGGCACCGACGCCGTGATGCTCTCGGCCGAAACCGCCTCGGGCCGCTACCCGCTCGAGACCGTGCAGGAGATGAGCCGCATCTGCGAAGCTGCCGAGGCGGCCGAGGACAAGACGCTGGACGCCGACTTCAGCGGCAAGACCTACAGCCGCATCGACCAGTCGATTGCCATGGGCGCGCTGTTCACGGCGCACCACCTGGGCGCCAAGGCCATCGTGGCGCTCACCGAATCGGGCTCCACGCCGCTGTGGATGAGCCGCCACCGCGCGCACATCCCGATGTACGCACTGACCTCGCGCCTGGCCACGCAGCGCCGCATGGCGCTCTACCGCAACGTGCGCCCGCTGCTGATGGATTCGGAGAGCGACCGCGACACCGCGCTCGAGCAGGCCGAAGCCCACCTGAAGAAACGCGGCATCGTGCAGACCGGCGACGTCTACGCCATCACCTGCGGCGAGCCGATGGGTGCCCCGGGCGGCACCAACATGCTGAAAATCTGCCGCGCGAGCTGAGCCCGCTCAGCCGTTGCGGAACAGGAAGCTGTAGGCGTTCAGCGCCGGCACACCGCCCAGGTGCGCATACAGCACCTTCGAGCCGGCCGGGAATTCGCCCAGGCGCACCTTCTCGATCATCCCGTGCATCGACTTGCCCTCGTACACGGGGTCGGTCAGCATGCCTTCCAGGCGCGCGCAGAGGCGGATCGATTCCAGCGTGCCTTCGTTGGGCAGGCCGTATTCTGGTCCGCCGAAGCGGCGGTCGAGCACCACGTCCTTGTCGGTGATGTCGCGGCCCAGCTCGACCAGCTCGGCCGTGCCCTTGGCAATGCGCACGATCTGCGCGAAGGTCTGCTCGGGCTTGGCCGAGGCGTCGATGCCGATCACGCGGTCGGCCCGGCCGTCGGCCGCAAAGCCCACCACCATGCCGGCCTGCGTGCTGCCCGTGACCGAGCAGGTCACGATGTAGTCGAACTTGAAGCCCAGCTCGGCCTCCTGCTGCCGTACTTCCTCGGCAAAGCCGACGAAGCCCAGGCCGCCGCGCGGATGCTCCGAGCAGCCGGCCGGAATCGGAAAGGGCTTGCCGCCGGCCTTGCGCACGTCGTCCATGGCCTCTTCCCAGCTCTTGCGGATGCCGATGTCGAAGCCCGCGCTGTCCAGCCGCACGTCGGCGCCCATGATGCGGGACATCTCGATGTTGCCGACGCGGTCGTACACCGCATCGGAATAGTTGACCCAGTTCTCCTGCACCAGCACGCACTTCAGGCCCAGGTGCGCGGCCACCGCCGCCACCTGGCGCGTCTGGTTCGACTGGATGCCGCCGATCGACACCAGCGTGTCGTAGCCGCCCTCGAGCGCCTCGGGAATCAGGTATTCGAGCTTGCGCGTCTTGTTGCCGCCGAAGGCCAGGCCGCTGTTGCAGTCCTCGCGCTTGGCGTAGAGCTCGACCTCGCCGCCCAGGTGGGCGCTCAGGCGCTTGAGCGGATGGATCGGCGTGGGGCCGAAGGTGAGCGCGTGGCGCGGGAATTTCTTCAGGTTCATCGGTGCTGCTCCAGGAAAGGGATGCCATCGATCGTAGGAAGAAGCCGCCGAAACGTGCTTGCAAACTTTGGTGGAATTGCGGCGCAAAAAAAGACAAGATCGGGAGATCAGATCTTTTTGATTTGCCAATATCCCAATGAGCACAACAAAATTGCGTACCACGCCGGCGCAGGCGGCCGAAGCGGCAGCGGAGCTCGACCGCACCGATCGCGCGATCCTGCGCGCCCTGCAGCGCGATGCCTCGGTGTCCAACGTGGCGCTGGCCGCCAAGGTCAACCTGAGCGCGCCGGCCTGCCTGCGCCGCGTGGAGCGGCTCAAGGCCGCGGGGCTCATCAAGGGCATCGTGGCGCTGCTCGACGCCCAGGCGCTGGAGCTCGGCATGCTGGTGATGATCGGCGTGGTGCTCGACCGATCCACGCCCGATTCCTTCGCCGATTTCGAGAAGGCCGCGCAAAAGGTCTCGGGCTGCCTCGAATGCCACGTGGTCACGGGCGAGTTCGACTACTTCATGCTCGTGCGAACGCGCGACAACGACAGCTTCAACCGCCTGCATGCCGAGCAGCTGCTGTACCTGCCGGGCGTGCGGCAGATCCGGACCTTCGTGGTGCTCAAGCAGGTGCTGTCGACCACACAGCTGCCCATCTAGGAGCGCCCGCGCCGCGTGTCAGTGCCGTCCCACAAGGGGGCTCGATAGAATTGGGGCAGTTTTCTCTCGACTTTCCGCCTTCTTTTTCCCCTATTTCCGCGAGGTATTTCCCATGGCACTCGTCTCGATGCGCGAACTGCTGGACCACGCAGCCGCCAACGGCTACGGCATTCCGGCCTTCAACGTCAACAACCTCGAACAGGTCCAGGCCGTGATGGAGGCCGCCAAGGAAACCGGCGCGCCCGTCATCCTGCAGGCCAGCGCCGGTGCCCGCAAATACGCCGGCGAAGCCTTCATCAAGCACCTGATCCAGGCCGCGATCGAGCAATACCCGAACATCCCGCTGGTCATGCACCAGGACCACGGCCAGAACCCGGATGTCTGCAAGGGCGCCATCGACCTGGGCTTCAGTTCGGTGATGATGGACGGCTCGCTCGAGGCCGACGGCAAGACCATTGCCAGCTACGACTACAACGTGGACGTCACCAAGAAGGTGTCGGACATGGCCCACCGCCTGGGCGTGACCGTCGAAGGCGAGCTCGGCTGCCTGGGCTCGCTCGAGACCATGAAGGGCGACAAGGAAGACGGCCACGGCACCGACGACACCATGACGCGCGAGCAGCTGCTGACCGATCCCGAGCAGGCCGCCGACTTCGTCAAGCGCACCCAGATCGACGCGCTGGCCATCGCCATCGGCACCAGCCACGGCGCCTACAAGTTCACGCGCGAGCCCACCGGCGACATCCTGGCGATCGACCGCATCAAGGAAATCCACCGCCGCATTCCCAACACCCACCTGGTGATGCACGGCTCGTCGAGCGTGCCGCAGGAGCTGCTGGCCATCATTCGCCAGTACGGCGGCAACATGAAGGAAACCTACGGCGTGCCCGTGAAGGAAATCCAGGAAGCCATCAAGCACGGCGTGCGCAAGATCAACATCGACACCGACATCCGCCTGGCCATGACCGGCGCGGTGCGCAAGTTCCTGGCCGAGAACCCCGAGAAGTTCGACGCCCGCGAATGGCTCAAGCCCGCGCGCGAAGCCGCCAGGCTGATTTGCAAGCAGCGCTACATCGAGTTCGGCTGCGAAGGCCAGGGCGCCAAGATCAAGGGCGAGACGCTGCAGGTGGTCGCCGCCAAGTACGCCAAGGGCGAGCTCGCGCAAGAAGTGGTCTGAAGACAAACTTTTTCCGCGAATCGCAGGCCACCGTTCGCGGTGGCTTTTTTCTGCGCGCACAATCCGTTTTCCCTCGTCACCCGTTTCCGCACAGCAGCACCGTTCCATGACCACCGTCCACACCTCTTCCATCCAGAGCCTGCCCCTGCTTGCGCGCGGCAAGGTGCGAGACAACTACGCCGTCGGCGAAGACCGCATCCTGATGGTCGCGAGCGACCGGCTCAGCGCCTTCGACGTGATCATGGGCGAGCCGATCCCGGGCAAGGGCGAGATCCTCACGCAGATGGCGCTGTGGTGGTTCGACCGCCTCGGCCAGCTGTGCCCCAACCACCTGACGGGCGAAGCGCCCGAGAGCGTGGTCACGCCCGAAGAAGTGCCGCAGGTCACCGGCCGCTCGATGCTGGTCAAGCGCCTGACGCCGATCCCGGTCGAGGCCGTGGTGCGCGGCTACCTGGCCGGCAGCGGCTGGAAGGAATACCAGGAAAGCCGTTCGGTCTGCGGCGTGCCGCTGCCCGAAGGGCTCACCAACGCGAGCAAGCTGCCGCGCCCGATCTTCACGCCCGCCGCCAAGGCCGCGGCCGGCGAGCACGACGAGAACATCAGCTACGACCGCGTGGTCGAGATCGTCGGCCCCAAGCTGGCGCAGCAGATCCGCGAGACCAGCCTGGAGATCTACGAAACCGCCGCGCAGATCGCGCTGGGCAAGGGAATGATCATTGCCGACACCAAGTTCGAGTTCGGCCTGGACGAAGCCGGCACGCTGGTGCTGATGGACGAAGTGCTCACGCCCGACAGCTCGCGCTACTGGCCGGTCGAGGGCTACCAGGCCGCGCTGGCCGCGGGCGCCAATCCGCCGAGCTACGACAAGCAGTTCGTGCGCGACTGGCTCGAAGCCACCAAGATCAACGGCAAGCCCTGGGACAAGACCCCGCCGGCGCCGCGCCTGCCGGCCGAGGTCATCGAAAAGACCGCGGCCAAGTACCGCGAAGCGCTGGAGCGCCTCACGGGCTGAGGAAAAAGGAAAACGGCTGGCCGCTTCAGCGGCTCGCCGAATTCAGCATGGCCACGGTCCGCCCGCTCGCGTCGAGCAGCGCCAGGCGTCCCGGGCCGGCCAGGCGATAAGTTGCGGTGGTCTGCAGCGCCGATATGAATTGCGCCTCGTTGGCGCCGCGCACCGGGTCCGCGCAGGCCATGCGGGTCGAAGCCAACTGGCCGATGCGCAGCGTGATGCCGCTGCGCGTGAACGACCCCGACACGCGGTTGCAGCCGCCGGTTCCGCTGACGCGACCGCTGCTGCGGTCGAACTGGATCTGCGCTTCGCCGCCGGACGCCACGGGCTCGTCGCCCAGTTGCACCAGGCGCCAGACCGGCCCCTCGATCGGCTCGTCGAGGCTGATGCCGCTGCCGCAGCCGGCCAGGGCGGCGGCCATCAGTGCGGACGCGAAAACGGAAAGCGCGATGCGGGCGCGGTGGCGGGCGGGAAAGCGCATGGCCGGGGTGTCCTTCTTCTCAATTGCAACAAGTTGAATCGCCGCCATCGTATGCGAGGCCGCCCCGGCTCGCCAAGATGCGTGCGCCTGCCGCAATCGGCCGCGCTTGCCCGGCTCAGCTCAGCACGACGCTGCTGAGCCGGCGGCGGTAGGTGGCCACCACCGGATCGTCCGGCGGAATCTGGCCGTCCGCCACCTTCACCTTGGGCGGCTCGATCAGGTCGAGGATCGCGATGTAGGTCTTGCGCGCGAGCTCCTCGTTCCAGGCCTTGTCGCGCATCAGGATCTCGAGCAGCTCGTCCATGGCGTCGGTCCAGCGCTGCCCGGCCATCAGCAGGCGGGCGCGGCCGAAGCGGGCGTCGAAGTCGCGCTTGCCGGCGGCGATCTTCGCGTCGAACTCGGCGATGGCGGGCGCGGCACCCGAGGCCGGCGCCGCAAAATCGATGGCGTCCATCCAGCGCTGCAGCGAATCGAAGCGGCGCACCAGCGTGGTCCTGGCGATCACCGGCGCGAACGCCACCTTGGCATCGTCGATGCGGCCCATCTGCAGCAGCAGCTTGATGTAGTCGAAGCGCGCATCGTCATTGGCCGGGTCGGTGGCCACCGCATGCTGCAGGCGCTCGAGGGCGCCCTCGGTGTCGCCTTCGGCCAGCGCTTCCTGGGCCGCGGCCTCCTGGGAGGCGGCTTCGACCTGCTCGGCCGCGGGCACGTGCTTGTCGAGGAATTCGCGGATCTTGTCGGCGGGAATGGCGCCGACGAAGCCGTCCACCGGCTGGCCGTCCTTGAACATCACGCAGAAAGGGATGCTGCGCACGCCGAACATTTCGGAGAGCTGCGACGAGATCTGGGGCACCTTGTCGGCGTCCAGCTTGGCCAGCGTGAAGCGCCCGGCGTACTCGGTTTCGAGCTTTTCGAGCACCGGGCCGAGCTGCTTGCACGGTCCGCACCATTCGGCCCAGATGTCGAGCAGCACCGGCGTGGCGACCGAGCCTTCGATCAGTTCAGCCTGAAAATTTTCGAGAGTGATGTCGATCATCGGGAACAACTGGGGGTGAAACGTAAAATTGGAACCATGAACGAAACCATTCAGGTCGGTGTAGTGATGGGCTCGAACTCCGATTGGGAGACGATGCGCAACGCGGTCGAGATTCTCCAGCAATTCGGGATCCAGCACGAAGCGAAGGTGGTCTCGGCCCACCGGATGCCCGATGCGCTCTTCGCCTATGCCGAAAGCGCCGCCGGGCGCGGGCTGGCCGCGATCATCGCGGGCGCGGGCGGCGCCGCCCACCTGCCGGGCATGCTGGCCGCCAAGACCACGGTGCCGGTGCTCGGCGTGCCGGTGGCCAGCCGCCACCTGCAGGGCGTCGACTCGCTCTACAGCATCGTGCAGATGCCCAAGGGCGTGCCGGTGGCCACCTTTGCCATCGGCAACGCCGGGGCCGCCAATGCGGCGCTGTTCGCGGTGGCGATGCTGGCGGTGAACGACCCGGCGCTGCGGGCCCGGCTCGATGCCTTCCGCGCCGCGCAGACCGCCGCGGCCGAGGCCATGGCGCTGCCGCCGCCGGCGGCCGATGCCGCCGCCGTGTCGCCGTTCTCGCCGCAGGGCGGGGGTGCGCTGTGAACCACAACGGCAACGGCCTTCCCATTCTTCCGGGCGCCACGCTCGGCGTGCTCGGCGGCGGCCAGCTGGGCCGCATGTTCGCCCACGCCGCCCAGCGCATGGGCTATTTCACGGCCGTGCTCGACCCTGACGCCGACAGCCCCGCCGGCCGCGTGAGCCACCACCACATCCACACCGACTACGCCGACGTCGACGGCCTCGCGCGGCTCGCGGGCCTGGCCGATGCGGTCACCACCGAGTTCGAGAACGTGCCGGCGCCCTCGCTGGAGAAGCTGTCGGTGGCCCGGCCCGTGGCCCCCGACGCGGGCGCCATCGCCATCGCGCAGGACCGCATCGCCGAAAAGGCCCATTTCACGCGCTGCGGCGTGGCCTGCGCACCCTATGCGGTCATCGAGACCGCGGCCCAGCTCGCCGCGGTGGAAGATGCGCTGCTGCCCGGCATCCTCAAGACCGCGCGCCTGGGCTACGACGGCAAGGGCCAGCAGCGCGTGTCCACGCGCGCCGAACTGGTCGACGCCTGGCAGGCCGCGGGCTGCGTGCCCTGCGTGCTCGAAAAGCTGCTGCCGCTCGAATTCGAATGCTCGGTGATCGTCGCGCGCGGCCGCGACGGGCAGCTGGTGCACTTTCCGCCCCAGCGCAACCTGCATCGGGACGGCATCCTGGCCGTGACCGAGGTGCATGCGCAGAACATGCCCAAGACCGTGGCCCAGGCGGCCATCAACTCGGCCAGGAGCATTGCGACCGGGTTGGACTACGTGGGCGTGCTGTGCGTGGAGTTCTTCGCGCTGGCCGACGGCTCGCTGGTGGTGAACGAAATGGCGCCCCGGCCGCACAACAGCGGCCACTACACCATGGAAGCCTGCGACGTATCGCAGTTCGAGCTGCAGGTGCGCACCCTCGCGGGCCTGCCGCTGGCCGCGCCGCGCCAGCACAGCCCGGCGATCATGCTGAACCTGCTGGGCGACCTGTGGTTCACCGCGGGCGGCGACAAGCCGGTGGCGCCGCGCTGGAGCGACGTGCTCGCGCTGCCCGGCGTGCACCTGCACCTCTACGGCAAGATCGAGCCGCGCCGCGGCCGCAAGATGGGCCACCTGACGCTCACCGGCGCCACGCTCGAAAACGTGCGCGCCGCGGCCTCCCAGGCCGCCACCGTGCTCGGCCTGCCGGCGCTGTCGGCGGCCGACTTCGCATGATCCTCGACGGCCAATCTCCGCAAGCCATTGCCGAGGCCGTGCGTGTGCTGCGCGCGGGCGGGCTGGTCGCGTTCCCGACCGAAACCGTCTACGGCCTGGGCGCCGATGCCACCAGCGACATGGCGGTGGCCGGCATCTTCAAGGCCAAGGGGCGGCCGGCCGACCATCCGCTGATCGTCCACGTGGCGGCCGGCATCAAGGGCACCGAGGCGCTGTCGCGCTTTGCGCAGCCGCTGCCGCCCTTCGCCCAGAAGCTGGTGCAGGCCTTCTGGCCCGGCCCGCTGACGCTGATCGTCACGCGCCAGCCCGGCGTGGCGGCCGCGGCCGCCGGCGGGCAGGACACCATCGGCCTGCGCTGCCCCTCGCATCCGGTCGCGCAGGCCCTGCTCGAGGCCTGCGCCGAGCAGGGCGTGCCGGGCCTCGCGGGCCCGAGCGCCAACCGCTTCGGCCGCGTGAGCCCCACCACCGCGCAGCACGTGCATGACGAGTTCGGCGATGCGCTGACGGTGATCGACGGCGGCGCTTGCGAGGTCGGCATCGAGTCGACCATCGTCGACTGCAGCCGCGGCGCGCCCGTGCTGCTGCGCCCGGGCCTGATCACGCGCGCGCAGATCGAGGCCGCCGCGGGCGAGCGCCTGAGCAACCGCGAGGTGCTCGAGACGCCCGATCCGCGCGCCTCCGGCACGCTCGAGGCGCACTACGCGCCGAACGCCAAGCTGCGGCTGATGGATGCCAAGGCCATCCAGGCCGGCCTCGATGTGCTCGGCCCGGGCGCAGCCCACATCGCGGTATGGACGCGCGCCGAGGTGCGCAGCCACTCGCAGCGCGTGTTGCAGCGGCGCATGCCGGACGACGCGGCGGCCAGCGCGCACCAGCTGTTCGCGGTGCTGCGCGAGTTCGATGCCGAGGGCGTCAAGCTGATCTGGGTCGAGACGCCGCCCGACACGCCCGAATGGGAAGGCGTGCGCGACCGCCTGCATCGCGCGTCCATGGGCTGACCCCCGGTCTTCGCTGCTAGCCGCCGGCGGCCAGTACGCCCTGGAAGAAGCCGCGCGCCGAAGCCAGGCAGAACGGCGGCACCAGGCTGCCGTGGTAGGCCAGGGTGACGGCCTGCCGCTTGTCGGCGTCGCTGCCCGGGGTGTTCTGCGCGAGGGTGCTCTTGGCCTGCGCGAAGCCGGCGCGCGCGGCGGAGTACGAGTCGGTGGTGCCGGAATCCTCCAGGTCGACCACTGTCAGCGCGGCGGCAGGCATGCCGCGGGCGCGGAAGTAGCCGGCGGTGGCGCGGGTGCTCAGGAAGTTCACGGTCGGATCGTTGGCGCCGCCGCACATGAGCACCGGCCGCGTCGGCAGCCAGGTGCGCAGGTCGTTGGCGCGCGCCGCCTTGCGAAAGCCCACGGCCGGCCTGCAATCGAGCGGCGAGGTGGTGCTCAGCGAGGCCGCCGTGGCGGGCAGCGCATTGCCGGGGCAGGGGTTCGCCTGGATGTCGCCGGCCGCCTGCGTCAGGTAGCTCTGGCGGATGAGGTTGTTGGCGCCGTAGAAGATCGACAGCTCCGGGCTCACCGGGCCCGGCGTCGCACCCGCGGGGAAGAGCGCGAGCTGCGGCAGCTTGCCGTTGGCATACAGCGTGGTGATGGGCGTGAGGCTCGGCAGCAGGGTGTCGATGCCGGTGGCGTACTGCGACTCGTAGATGTCGCTGGTGCTGCCGTAGACATCGCCGAACTGCTGCTGCCAGCTGGCCGAGAGCAGCGGCACGAAGAGCGTGCTGCCGAGCGCCGGCCAGCCCATGAAGGTGTAGTCCGCCAGCAGCCCGATGGCCGAAGGCGCGGAGAGCGGCGCCGACGCCGTCACCGCCCGGCCCGTGACCTGCATCTCGCGGTGTGCTGCCAGCGCCACGTAGCCGCCCTGCGAGTAGCCGGTGATCAGCAGCGAGCCCGCGTCGGTGGCGTCGATGCCCGTGAAAGTCTTGCGCGCCGCGGTGAGCGCGTCCACCATGTCCTTGCCCTGCTGGTCGCCGTCGAGGTACGGGTGGTAGGCCAGCGTCGACTTGTCGTAGCCCGCATAGTTGGGCGCCACCACGATGTAGCCCTGCGCCGCGAACATGGCGGCGATCGTCAGGCCCTCGCCGGCGGCCGGCTGGGTGGAGTCGGTCCATTTGGCGAGGTTGTAGTTGCGCGCGGCCGTGGTGCCGTGCGCATAGAGCACCACGGGATGCGGCCCGTTGCAGGCCACGTCGGTACCGGCGGGCAGCATGATCGCGGCGGTGGCGTTGGTGGCCTCGTTCTTGCCGCCGATGGTGCGGTATTCGAGGTAGCGCACCGCGACCCCGCACCGGGGCGTGCCCGCCACCTGCAGCAGGGCCTTGCCCTGGTCGGTCGCCTGGAGGTTGGTGCGGAGCTGGTCGGCCGAGAGCTTGGCGGTCTGCTCGGGCGGATCCGTGACGACCGAGCCGCGGCCGGTGTCGCCGGTTGGCGGTGGAAAGCCGATGCCGATGCCGCCGCCCCCTCCACCACCACCGCCGCAGGCCGCCAGCAGCAGCGTGGCGCCGGCCAGAGCCGCAACCTTGTGCAGCGGAGTGGGGAGTTGTCGTTGCGGCTTTTTCAAGGCGTGGCTCCTGATGTTGTCGAATCGAACGGGCGTCCGATTCTGTGCAGCGCCACGGCCGCGCGCAAGCGGCGCGTCTACCTAGAGAAGTTTTCAGTACACGGCCGCTGCCAAGCGGCCGAAGGCCCTCAGTTGTCCTGCGACGCCCAGTCGACCAGCGCGTCGAACGCGGCGCGCGCAGCCCCGGCGTTCTCGCCGTTGGCAATCGCCACCAGCACATAGCGGCGGCCGCTTGCGCCGTGCACATAGCCGGCCACGCCGGCCGCATCGCGCAGCGAGCCGGTCTTCAGGTGGGCCGCGCCGCCCGAGCGCAGCGTGCGCTTCCTGAGCGTGCCGTCCACCCCCATGGCGGGCAGCGAGGACACCAGCTCCGGCATCAGCGGCGAGCGCCAGGCCACCTGCAGCATGCGGCCGAGCGCCGCGGCGCTGATGCGCTCGTCGCGCGACAGGCCCGAGCCGTTGTCGAACACCGGCGGCGCCTCGCCGGTGCCGATGCGCTCGCGCCACCACTGGCCCAGCGCGCTGCGCGAGGCCTCGAAGCTGCCGCGGTTCTTCTGCGTGAGGCCGAGCGTGAGGAACAGCTGCTGCGCCATCACGTTGTTGCTGTACTTGTTGATGTCGCGCACCACCTCCGAAAGCGGCGGCGAGCCGAACTCGAACGCCGGCCTGAGCCCGGCCGGCACGCGGCCGTCGCGCATCTGGCCGCCGACCCGGCCGCCCATCTCGGCCCACATGCCGCCGATGGCGCGCAGGCCGTAGGTGCGCGGATCGGCATAGGCCACGGCCCAGCTCTTCTCGCCGCAGGCGGCCGGCAGGGCGCCCAGGAAGCGGATGCGGTTCGGGTCGCTGAAGTCGGGCTTGATCGCCGCGCGCCAGTCACCGCATTCGCCGGGCGCGAGCGCCACCGTGGGCTGCATCGACACGCTGGCGAGCGGCGGCTCGTAGCTCACGCGCGCCTGCTGGCCGCCGCGCTCGGGCGTGAAGACCATGTTGACCGACTTGAAGTTGACCAGCAGCGCCTCGGGCGAGGCGTTGTAGGGCCGCAGCGGCTCGCCGTCGAAGGCGGCGGGGTCGTTCTCGATCGCGGCGTCGAAGGCGCTGCGGTCCAGCACGATGTCGCCGCTCACGGTGGTGATGCCCAGGCCCTGCACGCGCCGCAGCAGCAGCCAGGCGCGCTCCAGCACCAGCTTGGGATCGCCCTGGCCCTTGATGTAGAGGTTGCCGTTGAGCACGCCGTTGCTCACCGTGCCGTCGGCATAGACCGGCGTGCTCCAGCTGTAGGCCGGCCCGAGCAGGTCGAGCGCGGCGTAGGTGGTGACCAGCTTCATGATCGACGCCGGGTTCACCGGCACCTGTGTGCGCCAGGCCAGGCGCGGCGGGCGCAGGCCGTCGGCATCGGCCACCAGCATCGTCACCGAATCACGCGGCACCTTGGCGCGCGCGAGGGCGGCCTCCACTTCGCCTGGAAAGACCTGCTGTGCAAGGGCGCCCGGAATGGACAGGGCGGCGAAGGAAAGCGCGCAGGCGGTGCGCAGGAAGAAGGAGAGACGACGGAGACGCATCGTGCCGATTATCTCGGCGGAAAAACATGCAGTTGCGCGTGATACAGCAGCATCACGGTCTTGGCGTCGGCAATGCGCCCGTCGGCCACCATGGCCAGCGCCTCGTCGATGCCGAGCTCGAGCACCTCGATGTCCTCGCCCTCCTCGGCCAGGCCGCCGCCGTCGCCGATGCGCATCGACGGCTCGTACTCGGCGATGAAGAAGTGCAGCTTCTCGGTCACCGAACCCGGGCTCATGAAGGCTTCGAAGACCTTCTGCACCGCGCCCAACCGATAGCCCAGTTCTTCTTCCACCTCGGCACGGACGCGTTCCTCGGGTGCCGCGTTGTCGAGCAGGCCGGCGGCCGCCTCGATCAGCAGGTCGCCGTGGCCGTTGACGAAGGCCGGGTAGCGGAACTGCCGCGTCAGCAGCACCGTGCGCTGCGCCAGGTTGCAGGGCAGCAGCGTGGCGCCGTTGCCGCGGTCGTAGGTCTCGCGGTGCATGCGCTGCCACTGGCCGTCGTTGCGCCGCCAGTCGAAGGCGGTGGTCTTGAGCGTGTACCAGTTGTCGGAAAGCAGGGTGACTTCGTGCACCCGGACGCGGTCGTGGAGGGTCGTCATGGGGTGCAGCATATGCGCAAGTTCGTGCAGAAACAAGAAAATTCGTGCAATCCACGGTCCTGCCCGCTACCATCGCCCGATGCTCACCCGCCAGCGCAAGCAACACATCCTTTCGGTCCTGCAGCGCGACGGCAACGTCGTGGCCAAGTCGCTCAGCGAGGAGCTGGCGCTGTCGGAAGACACCATCCGCCGCGACCTGCGCGAACTGGCCGCCGAGGGGCTGCTGCAGCGCGTGCACGGCGGCGCGCTGCCGGTCGCCAGGGCCGAAGCCGATTTCGCGGGCCGGCTGCAGCTCGCAACCGCGGAGAAGGTGGCGATCGGCCGCGCCGCGGCACGGCTGGTGCGGCCGGGGCAGGTGGTCTTCATCGACGGCGGCACCACGGCCGTGCAGATGGCGCGGCACCTGCCGGCCAGCCTGCGCGCTACCGTGGTCACGCACAGCCCGTCGGTGGCGGTCGAGTTGGCGGGCCATGCCGGCATCGAGGTGGTGCTGATCGGCGGGCGCCTGTTCAGGCATTCGATGGTGGCGGTGGGCGCCGCGGCCATGGACGCCATCTCGCGCGTCCACGCCGACACCTGCTTCCTGGGCGTGACCGGCGTGCATGCCGAGGCGGGCCTGACCACCGGCGACGTCGAGGAGGCCGCGATCAAGCGCGCGCTCATGGCCGCCGCGGCCGAGACGGTGGTGCTGGCCTCGTCGGAAAAGATCGGTGCGGCCTCGGCCTGGGTCATCCACCCCGTGTCGGCCGCGACCAGCCTGCTGGTGTCGCCGGAAGCGCCCGCCGCCGCGCTGGCACCGCTGCGCAAGGCCGGGCTCGCCATCCTGCGCAGCGACGGCGGCTGAGCGCGCCGGTCCGCCGCCGATTCGATCCATTCGCCCCTGGCCGGCGCGGCCGCGGCCTGCCCTGGATAATCGGGGGATGCCCGCCCTGCCCCGTTTCTCGCCCCGCACGATCGGCATCGGCGCGGCCGTGGTCACCGTGCTGGTCTGGACCGCCTTCATCGTGATCGCGCGGGCCTCGGCCGCACGCTCGCTCACCCCGCTCGATCTGGCGCTGGCGCGCATCTGCGGCGCGAGCCTGGTGCTGGTGCCCTGGGGCGCCTGGATGGTCATGAAGGGCCAGCGGCAAAAGGACGGCAGCGCGTCGTCGCTGTTCGGGCTTTCGCCGCTGTCGCTGCGCCTCACGGCCGGCGCCGGCATCTTCGGCGGCGTGGCCTATGCCCTGCTGGCCTACAGCGGCTTCTTCTTCGCGCCCGCGGGCCATGCCTCGGTGCTGATGCCCGGCAGCCTGCCGCTGTGGACCACGCTGCTGGCCGCGCTGGTGCTGCGCGACCGCATCACGCCGGGCCGCGCCTTCGGCCTCGCGCTGATCGTGGCCGGCGACCTGGTCGTCGGCGGGCGCAGCCTGCTGCATGCCTTCGAGGGCGGCGAGGTCTGGAAGGGCGACCTGCTCTTCATGGCCGCGGCCTTCTGCTGGGCCTGCTACAGCGTGGTGGCGCGCCGCCACGGGCTGGACGCCGTGCGCGCGACCATCGCCATCACCGTGTTCGCGCTGCTGGCCTATGTTCCGGTCTACGGCCTGCTGGTGGCGGGTGGCGCGGTCGTGAGCCGCATCGGCACCGCGCCCTGGGGCGAGGTGGCGTTCCAGATGCTGTTCCAGGGCGTCGGCTCGGTCGTCATCTCGGGCATCACCTTCACGAAGATGATCCAGTACTTCGGGCCGGTGCGCAGCACCATGATCACGGCCCTGGTGCCCGGCCTCTCGGCCTTCGGCGCGGTGATCTGGCTCGACGAGCCGCTGTACTGGAACCTGATCGCCGGCCTGCTGCTGGTCACGGCCGGCATCCTGTTCGGCGTGCAGAAAACATCGGCCGGCGGGCGCGCGGCTGCGCGGCCCGCCATGCCGGCCACCGCCACGGGATGCCGCGATGCCTAGGCTCCTGGCTTTCGACACCAGCACCGAGCACCTGTCGGTGGCGGTGCGCCACGGCGAGCGCCTGTTCACGCACAGCGGGGCCGGCGGCGCACAGGCGTCGAGCACGCTGATCCCGCTCATCCTGCAACTGCTGGCCGAGGCCGGGCTCGAACTGGCCGCGCTCGACGCCATCGCCTTCGGCCGCGGGCCGGGCTCCTTCACGGGCCTGCGCACCGCCTGCTCGGTGGCGCAGGGCCTGGCCTTCGGCGCCGGCGTGCCGCTGCTGCCGGTCGACACGCTGCTGGCCGTGGCCGAGGAGGCGCGCCATGCCTTCGGCGCACGCCAGGTGGTGGCGGTGCTCGACGCGCGCATGGACCAGCTCTATGCCGCGCGCTACGACTTCGATGGCGGCGGGGCGCTGGGCGGCGCGGACAGCGAGCCGCTGCTGCTCGCGCCCGAGGCGCTCGAAGTGCCCGCCGGCTGGTCCCTTGCCGGCAACGCCTTTGCCGCCTACGGCCCGCGCCTGGCCCCGGCCGCGGCGCGCCACGAGGTGCTGCCGACGGCCACTGCGATGCTCCGTCTGGCGCCCACGCTGCTGGCCGCGGGGCGCACGGTGGACGCGGCACATGCCTGGCCGCTCTATGTTCGCGATAAAGTGGCGCAAACCACCGATGAGCGCGCCGCCATCAAGGCGGCCGCGCTGGCGGGTCCACCTGTTGCCAACCAGTCATGAGCGCCGCGCCGGGCCGCCCCAAGCAAGCTCGCGCCGCAGTGCGAAGCACGAAGGTCATTGAATGAGCGCCGTCCTCCAGCCCGTCGAAGCCCGCCTCGAGCCGCTCACCGTCGAGCGGCTCGATGCCGTCTGCGCGGTCGAGCAGACGGCCTACAGCCATCCGTGGACGCGGGCCAACTTCATCGATTCGATGGCGGTCGGCTACCACTGCCAGTGCCTGCTGGCCCCGGTTTCGCGGCCCGACCTGGGCACGCCGCTCACCAGCCTGGGCGAGACGCTGATCGGCTACTTCGTCGCCATGAAGGGCGTGGACGAAGTGCACCTGCTCAACATCACCGTGGCGCCGGCCTTCCAACGCCAGGGCTGGGCACCGCTGATGCTCGAGGCGCTGACCGGCTGGTCGCGCGCGCAGGGGGCGCAGTGGCTCTGGCTCGAGGTGCGCCAGAGCAACCGGCGCGCGCTCGACATCTACATGCGCCAGGGTTTCCGCAGCGTCGGCGTGCGCAAGGGCTACTACCCGGCGCATGAGGGCAAGCGCGAGGACGCGGTCGTCATGAGCCTGCGATTGAACGAATCAGGCTCTGCCTGGGGAGCCTTGCGATGAACGCGGTACAGACACTGAAGCTCGACGCCCGCCGGCGCGCGATGCTCGACGAGATGGGCGTGAAGGTCTGGTGGCCGATGCCTGAAGCTGCCGAAGCGGCGCCCGCGGCCCTGGAAGCGGCTGCGGTGGCCGCGCCGCCGCCCGCCGTCCGCGAGCGCGCGCCCTCCGTGGCCGAGGCGCCGGCGGCCCCGGCCGCAAGGCCTGTTGCAGCCGCACCGGCCCCGGCGGCGCGCCCCACCGCGCCCGCACTGCTCGCGCAGGGCGCCGCCGTGCTGGTCGACGCGCCGCGCCGCCTTTATGCCGAGGCCTCGGCCGAGGCCGCCGCCGAAGCGGCGCAAGGCGGCTGGCTGGTGGTGGCCGACATGCCGCCCGAAGCCGACGGCCGCCACGGCGAGCCTTTTGCGGGCGATGCCGGCAAGCTGCTCGACAACATGCTGCGCGCGCTCCAGCTGCACGACGGCAAAACGCCGGTGCACCTGATGCGCACGCACCGCGGCGTGGGCGCCGGCCAGCCCGGCAGCCCGCGTCCGATGGACGAGGCGTTCGCGGAACATGCCGCCGCGCTGGCGCCGAGCCTGGTGCTCGCCATGGGCCCGCTGGCCGCCCAGAGCCTGATGCAGAGCGCCGATCCGCTCGGCAAGCTGCGTGGCCGCGCGGTGCCGCTGCCCTCGGCCAGCGGCGTGCCGGTGGTGGCCACCTACCATCCGGCCTACCTGCTGCGCAACCCGGCCGACAAGGCCCGCGCCTGGGCCGATCTATGCCTGGCGGCCGAGCAGCAAACACCGTCGAATTAGGGGCCGGCGGCCGGGTCCTTAAAATCGGACCCCATGACTTTCCTCGACAAGCTGGCCACCGCACAGCAAACAAACGGTTCGTTGCTCTGCGTGGGGCTCGATCCGGAGCCAGCCAAGTTCCCGGGGCAGCTCAAGGGCGACGCCAGCCGCATCTATGACTTCTGCGCGCGCATCGTCGACGCGACGGCCGGCCTGGTCATCGCCTTCAAGCCGCAGATCGCCTATTTCGCGGCCCACCGCGCCGAAGCCCAGCTCGAACAACTGATGGAGCACATGCGCCGCAACGCGCCCGGCGTGCCCGTGATCCTGGACGCCAAGCGCGGCGACATCGGTTCCACGGCCGAGCAGTACGCCATCGAGGCCTTCGAGCGCTACGGCGCCGACGCCGTGACCCTGTCGCCCTTCATGGGCTTCGACTCGGTGGCGCCCTACCTCAAGCACCAGGGCAAGGGCGCTTTCCTGCTCTGCCGCACCAGCAACCCCGGCGGCTCCGACCTGCAGGGCCAGCGCCTGGCGGACATCGAGGGCCAGCCCTTCCTCTACGAGCACGTCGCCCGGCTGGCGCAGGGCCCGTGGAACCTCAACGGCCAGCTCGGCCTCGTGGTGGGCGCGACCTATCCGGCCGAGATCGAGCGCGTGCGCGAACTCGCACCGACGGTACCGCTGCTGATCCCCGGCGTCGGCGCCCAGGGCGGCGATGCGGTGGCCACGGTGCGCGCGGGCTGGCGCCCCGATGCGCCGATCATCGTGAACTCGTCGCGCGCCATCATCTACGCCTCCTCGGGCGACGACTTTGCCGAGGCGGCCCAAAAGGCCGCACGCACCACGCGCGACGCGCTGGAAGCCGCGAAGCCCTGATCGTCAGGCGCGGCGCAGGCGCGTGAAGGCCTCGAACTCCCAGTTCCGCATGCCCAGCAGCAGCGTGTAGCCCTCGCGGTCCTTCGCGGCCAGCTTCTGGTCGGTCTGGTGCTGCTGCGCAAAGTCCTGCGCCACGCGCTGCAGGCGTTCGAGGAAGGCTGGCGCGAGCGAGCGGCTGATCTGCCCGTGCACCAGCAGCAGGCCCTCGGCCGGGCCGTCGAAGCCGCCCGCGTAGTAGTCGAGCACCACGTTCTCGCGGAAGAACTCCATCACCGGGCCGTGCGGCCGCCAGCGGAAGGTCTTGGCCAGCTTCAGCCGGTAGCGGTTCAGCGGGCGCAGCTCGATGATGCCGATGCGGTCCAGTTGCGCCAGGCAGCCGATGCACTCGGCCTCGCTGATCCGGTAGGCCGCCACGATCTGCTCCAGCGTCCACTGGCTCAGCACGCTGATGGCCACCAGCAGCAGCTTCTTGTCCTTGACCACCGCCTTTTCCTGCTCGTGCGTGAGTTCCTTCAGGAGCGGCTGGGCGTCGGCCACGCGGCGTGCCAGCTCGGCGAAGTCGATCTTGAGCGCGCGGCAGATCGCGTCGACCCGCGACAGCGGCATGTCGCTCTTGGCCAGCATGCGCTTCACGCTGGATTCGGCCATGTCGAGCGAGCGCGCCAGGTCGGCGTAGGTCATGCGGGCGCTCTTGAGTTCGTTCTTGAGGGCTTGGACGAGGTCGACGGTGGTGCTCATGAGGGTGGCGTTGCGGAAGAAGGTATTAGAAAAAGATACCGAAAGGTGTGAATTAGTGCCTCGTATCGATTCTCGATGCCTGTGGAGCGACTGGCAACTAAATTCCGCGGCTCCTGCCATCCACCACCGAGGACCGCCATGCCTTTGCCCACCCTCAGCCGCCGCGAACGCGGACTGCTCTTCACCTTCGCGCTGCTCGCGCTGGTGGCCCTGTTCGGCCCGGCATTGCCGGCGGCCGAGGTGGCCATCGCCTCGGTGTTCGCCGACGACCGCAGCTGGCACGGCCTGCCCAACGCGATGGACGTGCTGAGCAACCTGCCCTTCCTGCTGATCGGCTTCTGGGGCCTGTACCGGCTCAACCGGATCGACCGCGCCCACCAGGAGGCGTTGGCGCAGTTCCCGCTGGCGCCGCCGGCCAACGATCCGCCGGACAACACGCTCGACTGCGCCTGGCTTTTCTTCGCGGGGCTGGTTGCCACTGCCGCGGGATCGGCCTTCTTCCACCTGATGCCCGACGGCGCCCGGCTCGCGGCCGACCGCGCCGGCATGGCGGTGGCTTTTGCGGGGCTGATCGGCATCGCGGTCTGCGAGCGCGTGAGCCAGCGCGCCGGCTGGCCGGCCGCCTGGTTCGTGCTGATGGCCGGGCTGCTGTCGGCCGAGGTGTTCCAGGAAAGCGGCAACGTGCTGCCCTGGGCGATCGTGCAGTTCGGCGGCATGGCGCTGGTGCTCACGCTCGCGCTGGCCACGCCGATGCGCGGCGCGGTCGGGCTCAAGCTGGGCTGGGTGATCTGCTTCTATGCGCTGGCCAAGGTCTTCGAACTGGCGGACCACGCGATCTACGAGGCGACGCAGCAGGTGGTTTCGGGCCACACCCTCAAGCACCTGACCGCATCGCTGGCGGGCCTGCCGGTGCTGGCGGCGCTGCGCAAGCTCGACATGAACTGGCGCGCGACCCTGCTGCGGCACAATCCCGACGCAGCCGCCGCCCTGACGGCATGAGGAGAATTCTTCGAATGACAACCCCCGCCGCTGCTGCCACTGCCGCCACCGCGCCCCACGAGGCGAACGCCCACGCCAACCAGTTCGCGCTTCTCAGGCAGCGGCGCTTCGCGCCCTTCTTCTGGACCCAGTTCGCGGGCGCGGCCAACGACAACCTCTTCAAGTTCGCCTTCACCGTGATGGTGACCTACCAGCTCCAGCTGAGCTGGATGCCGCCGGCCATGGCGGGGCTGGCCATCGGCGCGCTGTTCATACTGCCGTTCCTGCTGTTCTCGGCCACGGCGGGGCAGCTCACCGACAAGTTCGACAAGACGAAGATGATCCGCTTCGTCAAGAACCTCGAGATCGCGATCATGCTGCTCGCGGCCTGGGGCTTCGTGCGCGCCGATGCGGTGGTGCTGCTGGGCTGCGTGTTCCTCATGGGCCTGCATTCCACGCTGTTCGGGCCGGTCAAGTTCGCCTACCTGCCGCAGGTGCTCGACGCGCGCGAGCTCACGGGCGGCAACGGCATGGTCGAGATGGGCACCTTCGTCGCCATCCTGCTCGGCCAGGTGGCGGGCGGGCTGCTGGTGGCGCTGCCGCAGGTCGGCCACGCCACAGTGGCAGTGGCCTGCGTGCTGCTGGCACTGGTCGGGCGCGGCGTGGCGCAGGCCATTCCGCGGGCGCCGGCCACCGACCCGGGCCTGGTGATCAACTGGAACCCGTTCAGCGAGACCTGGCGCAACCTCAAGCTCGCGCACGGCAACATCGTGGTGTTCCGCTCGCTCCTGGGCATCTCGTGGATGTGGTTCTTCGGCGCGGTGTTCCTGAGCCAGTTCCCCAGCTTCGCGAAGGAAGTGCTGCACGGCGACGAGCAGGTGGCCTCGCTGCTGCTGGTGGTGTTCTCGGTGGGCATCGGCGCGGGCTCGCTGCTGTGCGAGACGCTGAGCCGGCGGCAGGTGGAGATCGGCCTGGTGCCGCTGGGCGCCATTGGCATGAGCGTGTTCGCCATCGACCTGTACTTTGCGTCGCGCGCGCTGCCGCCGTCCGCCGGCATGGGGCTGGGCGCCTTCATGGGCCAGGCCGCGCACTGGCGCGTGATGGCCGACCTGGCGCTGCTGTCGCTCTTCGCGGGGCTCTACAGCGTGCCGATGTACGCGCTGATCCAGCTGCGCAGCCAGCCCACGCACCGCGCACGCATCATCGCGGCCAACAACATCCTCAATGCGCTGTTCATGATCGGCAGCTCGGTGATTGCGGGCGCCTTGCTCGGCGCCGGCTTCACGATTCCGCAGATCTTCCTGTTCACGGGCATTGCCAACGCGCTGGTGGCGTTCTACATCTTCATGCTGGTGCCGGAATACCTGCTGCGCTTCATCGCGTGGATGCTGTCGCACTTCGTCTACCGCTTCGAGATCAAGGGCGACGAGCACATTCCCACCGAAGGCGCCGCGGTGCTGGTGTGCAACCACGTGAGCTTCATCGACGCGATATTGCTGATGGCCGCGAGCCCGCGCCCGATCCGCTTCATCATGGACCACCGGATCTTCAAGGTGCCGGTGCTCGGCTGGCTGTTCAAGCTGGCCAAGGCGATTCCGATCGCGCCGCAGAAGGAAGACCCGGCGGCCTACGAAGCGGCCTTTGCCAGGGTGCTGGGCGTGCTGCGCGAAGGCGACCTGCTGGCCATCTTTCCCGAGGGCGCGATCACGCGCGACGGCCAGCTGCAGCCCTTCAAGGGCGGCGTGATGAAGATCATCGAAAGCGCGCGCGCCGAAGGCATCGAGCCGCCGGTGATCCCGATGGCGCTGACCAACCTCTGGGGCTCGTACTTCAGCCGCATCGAGCTGCGCGGCGGCGAGAACGTGGCCATGGCCAAGCCCTTCCGCCGCGGCTTCTTCAGCCGCGTGGGGCTCAACGTCGGCCATGCCGTGCCGCCGCTCGAGGTGCGGCCCGAGGCGCTGCAGCAGCGCGTGAGCGGACTGCTGGCCGCCTGAGGCGCCAGAAAAGTATCTTTTCGAGATACCAGTAGCGGCTCAAACCGGAACTGGTCGAAGCATTCGAGCCCCGCGGTGCGGGAGCGAACCATCATTCGCTCACCTTCACTACGCCGCGAGGCACGCATGCAAACCTTCCCTTCCACCACCGTTTCGATCCAGCGCGACACGCGGGCCTGGCAGTTCCAGGTCTGGGCTTCGTTCGCGGCCGCCGTGTTCCTGTGCGCCACCGGCCTGAGCTGGCTGCCGGGCGAGGCGCTGGACCGGGCGTTCATGGTGATGGGCTATGTGTTCTGCCTGAGCACCGCCTTCATGCTGGCCAAGTTCGTGCGCGACAGCCAGCAGGCAGGCGCCGGTGGCACAGCTGCGAGCCGCGACGTGCCGATGTGGCGCCTGGTGGTCTGGGGCAGCTTCTTCACCGCGATGGGCCTGACCGGCTGGGGCCTGGTCCGCATGGAGATCAACGACGCCTACAAGGCCTTCCTCGGTGTGAGCTGGCTGTTCCTGATCAGCTCGGCCTTCACGCTGGCCAAGACCCTGCGCGACCGCCACGAAGCCGACCTGATCGACGCGCGCCTGCAGGGCCGCCGCGCCGCCCGCCAGGAAGCCGCTGCCGCCGGCTCGGCCGAATGAGCGCCGCCTTCTTCTTCATCATCCATCCACGAAAGACCGTCATGAAAAAATCCGTTGCTGCGCTTCTGGTTGCCGCCTGCACCGCTTTCGCGGGCGCCGCGCTGCCCTTCCATGCCCAGGCGCAGAGCGAGGCTTCGGCCGCGCTCTCGCTGCTGCCGGTGGCCTCGGTCGTGGGCGCCGCCTCCGCGGTGGGCGCTTCCGCGACGGCCGTGGTTGCGCTGCCCGCCGCACTCTCGGTGGGCGGCTCGATGCTCACGGTGGTGGCGGTCGAGGCCTCGGCCGATGGCACCGTCTATCTGCTGGAGCGTGCCTCGGACGGCGCGCGTGCCAGCGTCAAGGTGATGGGACGCGCGGCCAACGGCGTGTCGGCGGCGGTGGGCACGGGCGTCCTGGTCAGCGTGATCGGCAGCGGCGTCGTGCTGTCGGCCGCGGGCGAGGTGCTGGCCTTCGTGCCCAATGCCATCGGCCGCGCGCTGCTGCACAACGAGAGGCTGTCGTGAAGCGCGCGGTCTTTCCTGCGCTCCTGCTCGCGCTCGCTGTGGCGCTGCCGCTGCAGGCGCAGGCCGGCCGCTCCTGCGAGCAGGCCAGGCCGACCGCCGAACTGATCGTCAAGGGCATGCAGATGGCGGAGCGCACCTCGCAGCAGCTCGATGCCAGCGGCGCGCGTGTCGTGCTGCTGGCGCGCGCCGGGCAGGACCTGGGCAAGTACGGCCTGCGCTATTCGCACCTGGGCATCGCCTACAAGAGCGACGAGGGTCCGTGGCGCGTGGTGCACAAGCTCAACCAGTGCGGCAGCGCCGTGGCCGCGGTCTACCGGCAGGGGCTTGGCGAGTTCTTCCTCGACGACCTGTGGCGCTACGAAGCCGCCTGGGTCGTGCCCACGCCCGCCGTGCAGGCGCAGCTGCTGGCCGCGCTCCGCGAGTCGCCTGCGCGCATCGTGCGGCTGAACATCGCGCCCTACAGCATCGTGAGCTACGCCTGGGGGCAGAAGTACCAGCAGTCGAACCAGTGGGCCATCGAGACGCTGGCCGCGGCGATGGAGCCCGCCACCATCAACAGCCGCGCACAGGCGCAGGCATGGATGCAGTTCAAGGGCTACGAGCCGACCACGCTCAGGCTCGGCCCGCTCACGCGGCTGGGTGGCCGCGTGGGCTCGGCCAACGTGGCTTTCGACGACCATCCGAACGAGAAGCGGTTCTCGGACCGCATCGAGACCGTGACGGTCGACTCGGTGTTCGCATGGATGCCCCGCGCGGGGCTCGGCGCGGCGCCGGTGGCGTTCAAGCTGCCATAAGAAATCTCTCTCTCCTACCGAAAGAATGAAATGAGCAAGTCACTGCGTCTGTCCGAAAAATGGTTTCGCCGCGGGCTCTGGCTCGTGGCGCTGGCGTTCGCGAGCTTTTTGATCGGGCTCGGCGGCGCCGTCGTGGACGACCTGCCGCGGGTCGAGCGGGCGCTCGAGCTCGACGACTTCATCGACCGCCCCGCGGCCGAGCCGCTGCGCAGCACCATCAAGGTGTCGGAGGCGGCCGAGCTGCAGGCGACGCGGCAGCTGGAGCAGGTCCGCCTGCAGCAGAGCGCCGCGCGGCAGGCCAGCGCCAACGCGCGCGAGACCTTCGGCAACTGGATCGCCACGCGGCGCGCCACCGCGCAGCCCGACCAGGACACGGAGCTGATCGCACGCACCAAGCAGCTCGATGCCTTCAAGCAGAAGGAGGACGAGGTCCAGCGCCTGGTGAATGCGCAGCAGCAGGCCGTGCTCGACGCGCGCCAGGCCGAGCAGCGCGCCCGGGAGGCGCTGTCGCTGCTGGAGCGCGATGCGCGGGAAAAGCTCAACGCCGAGTACCGCCGCGTCGAACTGCGCGTGTTCGCCTACCGCCTGGCGCTCACGCTGCCGCTGCTGGTCGTGGCCGGCTGGCTGTTCGCAAAGAAGCGCAAAAGCACCTACTGGCCCTTTGTCTGGGGCTTCATCTTCTTTGCGCTGTTCGCCTTCTTCGTCGAGCTGGTGCCGTACCTGCCAAGCTACGGCGGCTATGTGCGCTACGTGGTGGGCATTGTGGTCACAGTGCTCGTGGGGCGCTATGCGATCGTGGCGCTCAACGCCTACCTCGCGCGCCAGAAGCTCGCCGAGCAGCAGCCCGACCAGGTGCGCCGCGAGGAGCTCAGCTACGACGTCGCGCTCGCGCGGCTCGGCAAGGGCGTGTGCCCCGGCTGCGAGCGCCCGGTGGACCTGAAGAACGGCGAGATCGACTTCTGCCCGCACTGCGGCATCGGCCTGTTCGACCACTGCGGCCAGTGCGAAACGCGCAAGAGCGCGTTCTCGAAGTTCTGCCATGCCTGCGGGACCTCCGCGGCCGCAATGCAGGCGCCGCACACACCTGTGACCGGCACTGCGCAATCGGTCACGCTGGGCGCGCCGGTTCAGCCGGCCACGTAGCGAAAGCGCCGCACGGTCGTGCTACAACCCCGGGCTGCGTCACGCAACGCCGTGCCGCGGGTTTTCCCATTCACATTGACGGAGCACACCCATGAGCATTTTCGGCAAGATTTTTTCCAAGATTTTTCCGTCGGCCAACGCCGCTGAAGTCGTCGCCGCACCGCCGGCGGCTGCACCCGGCGCGCCGGCCGCTGTTGCACCGCCGCCTGCGATCCCACTGGGCGACGTGCCCGCCGTCCTGGACGCGATGCCTGGTGCCGCCGGCCTGAACTGGCGCACCTCGATCGTCGACCTGCTCAAATTGCTGGGCCTGGACAGCAGCCTCGCCGCGCGCAAGGAACTGGCCAGCGAAATTCTCTACAGCAACGGCGAACCGGGTTCGGCCGAATGGAACATCGGCCTGCACAAGCAGGTGATGACTCGCATCGCCGCCAATGGCGGCACGCTGCCAGCCGAACTGCGCGACTAAATAAAGGCGGCTTCTGCCGAAAAAGGAATTTCCAGGAACACCGCGGAACCGGCTTCGCCGGGCCGCTGGTGTTGCCCCCGGTAGGGGGTTGGCGTAGCGACACGAAGTGCGCGAAGACTGGGGGCGAGCCTATTTATGTCCAGCCGGCATCCACCACGTAGTCCTGCGCGGTGCACATCTTCGAATCGTCGGCCGCCAGGAACAGCGCCATCGCGGCGATGTCTTCCGCCATCACGCGCCCCGGCAGGCATTGCGCCGCATCGATCTCCGCGGCCGACTCGGGCTTGACCCACAGCTTGATCTGCCGCTCGGTCATCACCCAGCCCGGCACGATCGAATTGACGCGGATGTTCTCTTTGCCCAGGTCGCGCGCCAGCGAGCGCGTGAGGCCGCGCGCGGCCGCCTTGCAGGCCTGGTAGACCGGGTAGCCGCGGCCCTTGATCATCCAGCTGATCGAGCCGAAGTTGATGATCGAGCCGCCGCCCAGCGCGCGCATGTCGTCGGCCACGGCCTGCGCGGCAAAGAACTGGTGCTTGAAGTTGACGGCCACGAGGCGGTCGAAGTCTTCGCTCGTGACCTCGGCCATCTCGTGGCGCCGGTCGTTGGCGGCATTGTTGAGCAGCACGCCGATCGGGCCGAATTGCGCGCGCACCGCGGCAATGGTGGCCGCGAGCGCCGCCGTGTCGGTCACGTCGCATTCGCGGAACAGCGCGGGCGTGTCGCCCTGCAGTTGCGCCGCGAGCGCGGTGCCGGCGGCCGTGTCGAGGTCGCAGAAGCCGACCTTCGCGCCCTGCGCATGGAAGGCCCGCACCAGCGCCTCGCCGATGCCGCTCGCACCGCCGGAGATGAAGACGGTGCGGCCGGCCAGCGAGGGATAGCGGGCGGTGTAGGACGAAAGTGGTGAGGCGTCGGTGGTCATGTGAGTGCAGCAACGGCGATGGACACGGGCGGCAAGCGTACCGGATGGGCGTGCCCCTGCCGCGCGAGGGGCCGCCGGCCGGCGTATGGCTTACGGCGAATGGCCGGCGCGGCCGTGCGTGGCTACGCTCCTTCTCCATGACGACGAACACGCTTTTCCGCCGCACCCTTCTTGGGTTGGCGCTTCTTCCCGCCGCGCTGGCGGTGCGCCCGGTGCGCGCCCAGGCGGCGGCCTCCATGCAGCTCTTCAAGGTGGTCTCGCCGCGCGACGAGGTGATCGTGGGCGCCGATGCGGCGCAGCTGGGCCCGGGTTCCAACCCGGCCGTGGAGCGGCTGGCGGCTCAGCTCGCGGCCAAGGGCCAGCTCACGCTGTGGCAGTACGCCTCGCACAAGGACGCGGGCGGCGCGCTGGTGCAGGCGCCGCTCAAACAGATCGTGGTGTTCAGGAACGAGCTGCTGCGCATCGAGCCCTACGCCACGCCGCTCGCCATACAGCCGCCGAAGTAGCCCTGCGCCTCAGATGCCGCGCGCGCGCTCCGACTTGAAGCGCGCGCGGAATTCCGTGAAGGTGCCCGCCTCGAGCGATTCGCGGACCTCGCGCATCAGGTTCAGGTAGTAGTGCAGGTTGTGGATGGTGGCGAGCATCGGCCCGAGCATCTCGGCGCAGCGGTCGAGGTGGTGCAGGTAGGCACGGCTGAAGCCCTCGCGCCCGCCGTCGTTCCAGCTCACGCCCGAGGTGCCCGCGCAGGCATGGCAGGTGCAGCTCGGGTCGATGGGCTGCGGATCGCTCTTGTGGCGCGCATTGCGCATCTTCAAGTCGCCGAAGCGCGTGAACAGCGTGCCGTTGCGCGCATTGCGGGTCGGCATCACGCAGTCGAACATGTCGACGCCGTCGGCCACGCCCTGCACCAGGTCTTCGGGCGTGCCCACGCCCATCAGGTAGCGCGGCTTGTTCGTGGGCAGCCGGTGCGGCGTGTGGCCCATGATGTGCAGCATCTCTTCCTTGGGCTCGCCCACGCTCACGCCGCCGATGGCGTAGCCCGGAAAGTCCATCTCCACCAGCGCCGCGAGCGATTCCTCGCGCAGGTTCTCGAACATGCCGCCCTGCACGATGCCGAACAGCGCGTTCGGATTCTGGAGCCGCGCGAACTCGTGCTGGCAGCGCTTGGCCCAGCGCAGGCTCAGCTCCATCGAGATGCGCGCCTCGGCCTCGGTCGTGATGTGGCCCTTGGTGTCGTAGGGCGTGCACTCGTCGAACTGCATCACGATGTCGCTGTTGAGGATAGTCTGGATCTGCATCGAGACCTCGGGCGTGAGGAACAGCTTGTCGCCGTTGACGGGCGAGGCGAACTTCACGCCTTCCTCGCTGATCTTGCGCATCGCGCCCAGCGACCAGACCTGGAAGCCGCCCGAGTCGGTGAGGATGGGCTTGTTCCATTTCTCGAACGAATGCAGCCCGCCGAAGCTGGCCATCACGTCGAGGCCGGGGCGCATCCACAGGTGGAAGGTGTTGCCCAGGATGATCTGCGCGCCCATCTCCTCGAGGCTGCGCGGCATCACGCCCTTGACGGTGCCGTAGGTGCCCACGGGCATGAAGATCGGCGTCTGCACCACGCCATGGTTGAGCGTGAGCGTGCCGCGGCGCGCGTGGCTCGCGGGATCGGTCTTGAGGAGCTCGAACTTCAGGCGCGGCAGGGAGGACGTGGTGGCGGTCATTTCTGGGGGGCGGCGCCGGTGTCCGGCAGCAGCATCAGGATGGTACGGTTGAAGTCTTCGACGGCGAGCAGGCGGCCCTGCCGGTCGACGGTGATGCCGGTGGGGCGGCCCATCGGCCGCACGCCGGCCTTGGGGCTCCAGCCGGCGAGCCATTCGATCGGCTTGCCCGACGGCAGGCCGCGCGCATCGAGCTTGTAGCCCACCACGCGGTGGCCGGGCGGCTGGTGGCCGCGCCAGGCGACCAGCAGCTGGCCCGCGAAGCGGCTGCCCGCGGGCCCGGTGATCATCTGCAGTGGCGCGGCGTGCGCGGGCCAGAGCATCAGCGGCGCCTCTGTGGCCTTGCAACCCGGCCGGTTCTCGTAGCCGCGCGCGGGCTGGCGGTTGCCCACGCAATAGGGCCAGCCGTAGTCGCGCCCGGCCTGCAGCCGGTTCAGCTCTTCGGGCGGCTGGCCCACGTCTTCGTAGTCGATGGAGTTCTCGCCCTGCAGCACGGTGCCCTTGGCGGGGCCGTCCGGCAGCACGGTCAAGGCGACCGAGTTGCGCAGGCCGGTGGCAAAAGGCTTGAAGCTCTGCAGCTTGTGGTCCGGCCCGGCGAGCACGGCCTCGTACACCGCGGCGCGCGGCTTCGGCCCGGCCAGGTCGGGGCAGGGCAGCGGGTATTGCTTCGACGAGGCATCGCGGCAGGCATCGGAGTCGGAGCCGACGTTGACGTAGAGCCGCCCGTCCGGGCCGAAGGCCAGTTCCTTGAGCGGATGCGTGCCGTCGCCCGGCAGGCCGTCGATCACCGTTTCGCGCTGCAGCGCGCCGCCGGGCGAAGGGATGGGTGTGCGCCAGATCGTGCCCGACTCGCCGATGTAGATCCTGCCGTCGGGTCCGGCGGCAAGGCCGAGCGGCCGGTCGAGCTGCTCGGCCAGCACGCTGAAGCGCGCGCGCCGCGGCGCCGGGCCCTCGGTGGGCAGCACCATCTCGAGCAGGCGGCCGCGGCGCGGCTCCCATGAGCCCATGTCGACGACCCAGTAGCGGCCCGGCGCCACCTCGAGGATGCGCCGGGGCGCACGCAGGCCCTGGGCCTCGTCGGCCAGCAGCGCGACGCAGGTGCCCGCGGGGCTGCCGATGTCCAGCCGCGCATAGCCGCCGCACAGGCCCTGCGGCGTGTAGCCGCGTGCTTGGACGGCCACGGGCAGCAGCAGCGCGCATCCGAATGCGATCGCGGCCAGCGAGGAGCGGATGGTGTTGAGGGGTTTCATGCGGGAGCAGCGCGCGCCAGCAGCATGGCGTCGCCGTAGCTGAAGAAGCGGTAGTGCTGCGCGATGGCGTGGGCATAGAGCGCCATCACGTGTTCATAGCCTGCAAAGGCCGAGACCAGCATCATCAGCGTGCTCTTGGGCAAGTGGAAGTTGGTGACCAGCAGGTCGACATGCTCGAACACGAAGCCCGGCGTGATGAAGATGCGCGTGTCGCCCGTGGCCTCGCCGCTCTTGGCCCACGATTCGAGCGTGCGCACGGTGGTGGTGCCGACCGCGACCACGCGGCCGCCGCGCGCCTTGCACTCGGCAATCGCGCGCTGCGTGGCCTCGGGCACTTCGTAGCGCTCGGCATGCATCGTGTGCTCTGCAATGTTCTCGGTCTTGACCGGCTGGAAGGTGCCGGCGCCCACGTGCAGCGTGACGCTGGCGCGCTGCACGCCGCGCGTTTCGAGCTCGGCCAGCAGCGCTTCGTCGAAATGCAGCGCGGCCGTCGGCGCGGCCACGGCGCCGGGCACGCGCGCGAACACGGTCTGGTAGCGGCGCTCGTCGTCGGCCGAATCGCTGTGCGTGATGTAGGGCGGCAGCGGCACATGCCCGCAGCGGGCCATCAACGCGTAGGGGTCTTCGCCGGCGTCGCTCTCGAGGCCGAAGCGGAACAGCGCGCCGTCTTCCTCGGGCCAGCGGCCCCGCAGCGTGGCGCGAAAGCCGCCGACCATCTGCAGCGTGGTGCCCACCGGCGGCTTCTTGCTGACCTTCATGTGCGCCACGACCTCGTGGCCCTGCAGCACGCGCTCGACCAGCAGTTCGAGCTTGCCGCCGGTCGGCTTCTCGCCGAACAGGCGCGCCTTGACCACGCGCGTGTCGTTGAAGACCAGCAGGTCGCCCGCGCGCAGCAGCGAGGGCAGGCTCTTGAAGATGCGGTCGGCCGGGGTGCTGCCGGTGCCGTCGAGCAAACGGGAGGCGGTGCGTTCGGAGGCCGGGTGTTGTGCCACCAGCTCGGGCGGCAAGTCGAAATCGAAATCGGAAAGCGTGAAGGCGCGCATGGTGCTTGAGGGCCGGACGGGCCCGTGCCAAGGAGGCGTGGAAGATGGGAGCAAGACGTGGCCGGAGCCGGGCAGAATTGTCCCATGCCCGCTTCCGCGAAGTCCGTGCCGCCCGAAAAGACCACAAGCCCGCCCGCCGCCGCCCCGGCCGCGCCCGGGGCCGGGCTGAGTGCCGTGCAGCGCGCGCTGCGCAAGCTCGGCCTGGTGCGCGACATCGACTTCGCGCTCTACCTGCCGATGCGCTACGAGGACGAGACGCGCATCGTGCGCCTGGCCGACACGCGCGACGGCGACATGGCGCAGGTCGAGGGCGTGGTGACCGAATGCGAGGTAGTGTTCCGCCCGCGCCGGCAGCTGATTGCGACCATCGACGACGGCAGCGACACCTGCCAGCTGCGCTTCTTCAATTTCTACCCCTCGCAGCAGAAGCAGCTGGCCGTCGGCGCGCGCGTGCGCGTGCGGGGCGAGATGCGCGGCGGCTTCGTCGGGCGGCAGATGATGCATCCCACCGTCAAGGCGGCCGGCACGGCATTGCCGCAGGCACTGACGCCGGTCTACTCGACCATTGCCGGGCTGCCGCAGCCGGTGCTCCGGCGCGAGGTGCGCTCGGGCCTGGCGCGCGCGGTGCTCGACGAGACGATTCCCGTGCAGATCGGATGGCGCGGCGCCTGGGACCTGCGCAGTTCTCTGACCTTCCTGCACTACCCGACACCCGACGTGGCCATGGCCACGCTCGAAGACCACAGCCATCCGGCATGGCAGCGCATCAAGGCGGAAGAGCTGCTCGCGCAGCAGCTCTCGCAATTGCAGGCGCGGCTGGAGCGCGCGGCGCAGCGGGCGCCGATGCTGCCTTCCTCGGCCGAGCCGCAGGCAAGCTCGCTGCATGCGCAACTGCTCGCGGTGCTGCCCTTCGGCCTGACCGGCGCGCAGCAGCGCGTGGGCGAGGAAATCACGCGCGACCTCGGCCGCGAGATCCCGATGCACCGGCTGCTGCAGGGTGACGTGGGCTCGGGCAAGACCGTGGTGGCGGCGCTCGCGGCGGCGCGCTGCATCGATGCGGGCTTCCAGTGCGCGCTGATGGCGCCGACCGAGATCCTCGCGGCCCAGCACTTCGGCAAGCTGGTCGGCTGGCTCGATCCGCTCTTGGCCGAGCGCGGCCTGCGCGTGGCCTGGCTCACCGGCAGCCAGAAGAAGAAGGAGCGCGACGCAATGTCGGCCGCGGTCGAGAGCGGCGAGGCGGCGCTGGTCATCGGCACCCATGCCGTCATTTCGGAGAAGGTGCGCTTCAAGAACCTCGCATTGGCGATCATCGACGAGCAGCACCGCTTCGGCGTGGTGCAGCGGCTCGCGCTGCGCGGCAAGGCCGCGGGCCACCTCGAGCCGCACCTGCTGATGATGAGCGCCACCCCGATCCCGCGCACGCTGGCGATGAGCTACTACGCCGACCTGGACGTTTCCACGCTCGACGAGCTGCCGCCGGGCCGCACGCCCATCGTCACCAAGCTGGTGGCCGACCACCGGCGCGAGGAGGTGATCGACCGCATCCAGGCGCAGATCGCGCAGGGCCGGCAGGTCTACTGGGTCTGCCCGCTGATCGAGGAGAGCGAAGCGGTCGACCTGCGCAACGCCACCGAGACGCGCGACGAGCTCGCCGATGCGCTCGGCGCGGCCGTCAACGTCGGGCTGCTGCATTCGCGCATGCCCACGGCCGAGAAACAGGCGGTGATGGCCGCCTTCACGGCCAACGAGATCCAGGTGCTGGTGAGCACCACGGTGATCGAGGTGGGCGTGGACGTGCCGAACGCCTCGCTGATGGTGATAGAGCATGCCGAGCGCTTCGGGCTCTCGCAGCTGCACCAGCTGCGCGGCCGCGTGGGCCGCGGCGCCGCGGCCTCGGCCTGCGTGCTGCTCTACGCGCCGGGCGACAGCGGCCGTGTCGGCGAAGCGGCCCGCGCCCGGCTCAAGGCCATGGCCGAAACCAGCGATGGTTTCGAGATCGCGCGGCGCGACCTCGAGATCCGCGGCCCCGGCGAATTCCTGGGAGCGCGCCAGTCGGGCGCACCGCTGCTGCGCTTTGCCGACCTCAGCACCGACACGATGCTGCTCGACTGGGCGCGCGAACTCGCGCCGCTGATGCTCGACAAGCACCCCGAGCTGGCCCAGCGCCACATCGACCGCTGGCTCGGCACCAAGGCCGAGTACCTGAAGGCCTGAAGGCGCTCGCTCAGGCGGCGGGGCGGCGCGTGAAGGCCAGCAGCAGCCCGAAGCCGACCATCATGCTGCCGCTCACCTTGTTGAACCAGCGCATCGCGCGGCTGCCGTTGGCGAGCCGGCGCATGCGGGCGCCGAGCATCGCGTAGAGCGCGATCGCAACCACTTCGAGCAGCAGGAAGGTGGTGCCCAGCAGCAGGTAGCTGGTGGCATAGGCCCCCGGGCACCACGAACTGCGGAAAGAAGGCCGTGAACACCAGGATCGCCTTGGGATTGCCCGCTGCCACGGTGAACTCCTGGCGCACCAGCGCGCGCATCGAGGGCGGCGCGGCCGCGTCCGCTGCCTGCGCCTCGGCCGCCGGCGCCGGGGCGCGCAGCAGGCGGACGCCGATCCACACAAGGTAGGCGGCGCCGATGTACTTGATGACGTCGAAGGCCAGCTCCGACGCGACCAGCACCGCGCCCATGCCCAGGCCCGCGATGGCGATCATGATGGCGAAGGCCGCGAGGCGCCCGCCGGCCGCGATGACCGCCGGCGAGACGCCGTGGCGCGCGCCGTTGGTGACCGACAGCAGGTTGTTGGGGCCGAAAGCCATGTTGATGGCGAAGCAGGCCGGCAGGAACAGCAGATAGGTGGACAAGGTCATGGCTGCACCGGTGTCGATGGGGCCACCATTATCCGCAGGCCGACCCCAGAGAACGCTCGGTCACGGACGCTTGCGCATAATTGAAGCAAGCTATGACTCTCACCGAACTCAAATACATCGTCGCAGTGGCCCGCGAACGGCACTTCGGCAAGGCGGCCGAGGCCTGCTACGTCTCCCAACCGACGCTCTCGGTGGCCATCAAGAAGCTCGAGGACGAACTCGAGGTCAAGCTCTTCGAGCGCAGTGCCGGCGAAGTCACCGTCACGCCGCTCGGCGAGCAGATCGTGCAGCAGGCGCAGAGCGTGCTCGACCAGGCCGCCAGCATCAAGGAAATCGCCAAGCGCGGGAAAGACCCGCTGGCCGGCCCGCTGAACCTCGGCGTGATCTACACCATCGGCCCTTACCTGCTACCCGACCTGGTGCGGCAGGTGATCGCGCGCACGCCGCAGATGCCATTGGTGCTGCAGGAGAACTTCACTGCCAAGCTGCTCGAGATGCTGCGTGCCGGCGAGATCGACTGCGCGATCATGGCCGAGCCCTTTCCCGACACCGGCCTGGCCATGGCGCCGCTGTACGACGAGCCCTTCATGGCGGCGCTGCCCACGAAGCACAAGTTCGCCGACCGCGAATCGGTCACTTCGGAAGAGCTGCAGAACGAGACCATGCTGCTGCTGGGTACCGGCCACTGCTTTCGCGACCACGTGCTCGAGGTCTGCCCCGAGTTCGCGCGCTTCTCGAGCAACGCCGAGGGCATCCGCAAGAGCTTCGAGGGCTCGTCGCTCGAGACCATCAAGCACATGGTGGCATCGGGCATGGGCGTGACGCTGGTGCCGCGCCTGTCGGTGCCGGCCGAAGCGCTCAAGCCCAAGGTCAAGGGACGCAAGGAGCCCGAGCAGATGGTGCGCTACCTGCCGGTGCGCGACGCGCAGGACCGCGATCCGCCGACGCGGCGCGTGGTGCTGGCCTGGCGCCGCACCTTCACGCGCTACGAGGCAATCGCGGCCTTGCGCAACGCGATCTATGCCTGCGAGCTGCCGGGCGTCAAGCGGCTGTCGTAGAGGCAAAGACGAGAATTTGGCCTACGCGGCCGCCGTTCGAATTCGTTGATCGCCGGGATAGAGTGGCGCTGTTGCGAAGCCGCGGGTCGGCTTTCAGAATAACGGCGTGTTCCGCAAAACCTGAAGAAAGAATTTCCAGCCATGGCCAAAGCATCGAAGAAAGCATCGTCGTCCGGCAAGGTGCCCAAGAAGGGCGGCACTGTGGTGGCGCAGGAATCGGGCAGCCGCAATGCGCCCCTCATCAACATCGGCATCGAGCGCCAGGACCGCGCCGCGATTGCCGAGGGCCTGAGCCGCGTGCTGGCCGACACCTACACGCTCTACCTCACGACCCACAACTTCCACTGGAACGTGACGGGGCCGCACTTCAACTCGCTGCATGCGATGTTCATGGGCCAGTACACAGAGCTCTGGGGCGCCACCGACATCATTGCCGAGCGCATCCGCGCGCTGGGCCACTACGCACCGGGCTCCTACGCCGAGTTCAGCAAGATCGCCACCGTGCCCGACGTGCCGCAGACCCCGCCCAAGGCGATGGAGATGGTGCGCATCCTGGTCAAGGGCCACGAAACCGTGTCGCGCATCGCACGCGAATTCATCCCCGTGGCCGAGGAAGCCGGCGACGACCCGACGGCCGACATGCTGACAGCGCGCTGCACCGTGCACGACCAGACCGCCTGGATGCTGCGTTCGCTGCTCGAGGACTGACCCTCCGAGCCCGCGAACCCAGGAGCGGCACAATGGCCGCTCTTTTTTTGCCTGCCGCATGCTTGCCCGCCGTTTTGCGCTCTATCTCGACCTGATCCGCTGGAACCGCCCCGCCGGCTGGCTGCTGCTGCTGTGGCCCACGCTGGGCGCGCTCTGGTTCGCGGCCGAAGGCTGGCCGGGCTGGCACCTGCTGGCCGTGTTCGTGCTGGGCACCATCCTGATGCGCAGCGCGGGCTGCTGCGTCAACGACGTGGCCGACCGCGACTTCGACCGCCACGTGAAGCGGACCGCCCAGCGGCCGGTGACCAGCGGCGCGGTCTCGGTCAGGGAGGCGCTGGTGTTGGGTGCGGTGCTGGCGCTCGTGGCCTTCGGGCTGGTGCTCACGACCAACCGGCTCACCATCCTGTGGTCGTTCGCGGCGCTGGCCATCACCTTGGCCTATCCCTTCGCCAAGCGCTTCGTGTCGGTCCCGCAGGCGGTGCTCGGCATTGCCTTCAGCTTCGGCATCCCGATGGCTTTTGCGGCGGTGCAAGCCAGCGTGCCCGTGTTCGCCGCCTGGCTGCTGGCCGGCAACCTGTTCTGGGTGCTGGCCTACGACACCGAATACGCGATGGTCGACCGCGACGACGACCTCAAGATCGGCATGAAGACCTCGGCCATCACCTTCGGCCGCTTCGACGTGGCGGCGGTGATGCTGAGCTACGCGGTCTTCCTTGCGGTGTGGGCCTGGGCCGGCGCGAGCCGGTCGCTGGGGGCCCCGTTCTTCGTGGGGATCGCCGTGGCCGCGGGACAGGCCGCCTGGCACTGGCGGCTGATCCGCGAGCGCACGCGCGACGGCTGCTTCAAGGCCTTCCGGCTGAACCACTGGCTCGGCTTCACCGTGTTTGCCGGCATCGCGGCCGGCTACGCCCTTCGCTAGCTAGAAAGACAGGACGCACATGCTCGATCGCCTGACGCAGAAGATCGGCCAGGAAGGCCTGTCCGGATGGCACCTCATCACGCAGGAGATGGTCGACCGGTACGCGGCGCTCTCGGGCGACGGCGAGGGCGAGTGGATCCATCTCGATCCGGAGCGCGCCGCCCGCGAGGCGAACTACGGCGGAACGATCGTGCCGGGCTTCTTCCAGGTGTCGCACCTGATCCGGCTGACCGGCGAGGCCATGCGGACGCTGCTGCCCTTCGATGCGAATCACGCGCTGAACTATGGATTCGACCGCTTGCGCTTCGTCAGGCCGATGCCGGTCGGCGCGCGCTTCCGGGCGCGTGTGCGCATTCTCGAGGCGACGCCCAAGCCCGGAGAGAGCTTCCTGCTGAAGGAGGCGGTGCTGCTCGAGCTCGAGGACGGCACCGTCACGCTGGCGGCCGAGTGGCTGGTCTTCCTCGGGCCGCGCGCATTGGCGGCCTGACGAGGCTCAGGCGCGGCCGAATTCCTCGCCCAGCTCGGCGGCGCGCTTCTGCGCCGCACGGATGGCGGCCTTGAACTTCGCCTTGACGTCGGCGCCCTCGAGCGCGCTGATTGCCGCGTGGGTGGTGCCGCCCTTGGAGGTCACGCGTTCGCGCAGCACCGACGGCGGCTCGGTGGCGCTGTGCGCAAGCGCCGAAGCGCCAGTGAAGGTGCCGATGGCCAGCCGCTGGGCCTGCTCGAGCGGCAGGCCCATCTCGACGCCGGCTTCAGTCATGGCCTCGATGAAATAGAACACATAGGCCGGGCCGGAGCCGGACATGGCCGTCACCGCGTCGAGCGCGGCTTCGTCGTCGACCCACAGCAGCTCGCCGGTCGGCGCCAGCAGCTGCCCGACCAGCGCGCGGTCGGCAGCGTCCACCGCGGCCCGCGCAAAGAGGCCGGTCATGCCCTGGCCCACCAGCGCCGGTGTGTTGGGCATGGCGCGCACCACGCGCTCGCTGCCGAGCCAGCGCGCAATGCTGCCCGACGGAATGCCGGCCGCCACGCTCAGGTGCAGTGCGTTGGCCGCGAATGCGCGCACCGGGACGGCCGCGTCCGCAAAAGTCTGCGGCTTGACCGCCCACACCACCACCGAGCAGCGCGAAAGGGCGTCGCCGGCCTCGGCGTGAGCGGCAATGCCGAAGGATTGCGCGAGCTTGGTGCGGGCCTCCTCGAAGGGCTCGACCACCTCGAAGCTGCCGGCGGGCGTACCCTGCTTGATGAGGCCGCCGATGATGGCGCTGGCCATGTTGCCGCCGCCGATGAAGGCGATCGGAGGCAGCGGCGGCGGTGCGGTGCGGGGCAGGAAGGTGACGGCGATGGTCATGGTCGGTCGGTGTATTCGAATGCCGCGAACTGGGTTGTCTGCAGCGGGTTGAAATTGTCGTCGCTCACGACCACCAGCATGCACTTGCCGTCCGGCAGCGGCGGTCCCCAGCACATGCCCTCGGTGTTGTCGAGGCGCGAAAGGCCGAGCCAGGCGAAGTCGGCGACCAGGGTTTTCGGCGCGGCGCGGTGGTTGTCCGCGGCGAGCGCGTCGATGGCCAGCACGTCGGTGGCGTTGCGGGTATCGATTTCGTACAGGCGCAGCGAGTTTCCGGCGCCGGTGGCATAGGCGCGTTCCAGCACCAGCATGCGGTCGGCGTCGAGCATCAGGATCTCGCTGACGCCGTTGTCTGCATGGCTGCCAGGAATGAGCGGCCGCAGCGGGATCGCATCGGGCACATAGGCGATCTGGCGCGTGGCCTGGCCGGTCTCCAGGTCGATCCGGGTCAGCCGGCAGGGACCGCCCGGCACCCGCGTGGTGGGAACCGGGCCGTCCTGGATCAGCGCGTTTTCCATGCCAAGCCAGGCGTGGCGGCCGTCGGGCGCCAGCGCCAGGCCCTCGAGGCCCAGGTTGTCGCGCGGGCCGCGGCGCCGGGCCGGATCGGGGTTGAACATGGCCGGCAGCGCGAACTCGCGCAGCAGGCGGCCGTCGCGCGCCGACTCGTACAAGGCCGGGCCGAATCCCCGGCCCACATCGCCTTCGCTCGTCCAGAGCAGGGTTCCGGCGCCTGGGCGCAGGCGCAGCGATTCGGGGTCCGGAACCGGGGTGCCGGGCTCGGCGCGGCGCCGCGCAGGCCAGGGACCGCCGCCCGGGCGTTGCAGCTGCACGACACCTTTCGGTTCGGGTGGCAGCGCCCAGGGAGGCGCCCATTGCGCCACATAGAAACGCGCAGGATCGAGGTCTGACCGATCGTCGCTGAGCAGCAGGTACTCACTTCTTTCTGCGTCGTAGTCGATGCCCGAGAGGCCGCCGGCGGTCGTGCCCTGTATATTCAGCCGGTGCGGCCAGTGCGCCTCGGCAAGGCGGCGCAGCCGCTGTGGCCCCGCCGGCGGAATGGCCGCCAGACTGCGGCAGCCAGCCAATCCCAGCCCTGCGAGCCCCGCCGCCATGGCGCCCGCGCCCGCCAGCAGCCGGCGGCGCATGGGCGATACGGGGCCTGGATCGAAGGTGCGCACGCCGCCGAGTCTAGTTCCAGTTCGATTCGATCTCAGAAGGCAGTTGACATGCCTTGGCCTGCGTGCAACAATCGCAGGCTTCGCTTCAAAAGGCGAAGCTTTCAGCCCAAAGCGGAAGTGCCTCGAGTGGTTCGAGGTGCGGACGACGGGCCCAAGACTGACCGCAGCGTTTCCCTCCCGGAGGCGCATCGGTACAAGTTGGGAACTACTAGCAATGATCCAAACTGAATCCCGGCTCGAAGTGGCCGACAACACAGGCGCGAAGTCCGTCCTGTGTATCAAGGTGCTCGGTGGCTCCAAGCGGCGTTATGCCAGCGTGGGCGACGTCATCAAGGTGAGCATCAAGGAAGCCGCTCCGCGTGGTCGCGTCAAAAAGGGCGAGATCTACAGCGCAGTGGTGGTCCGCACCGCCAAGGGCATCCGTCGCGCCGACGGTTCGCTCGTCAAATTCGATGGCAACGCAGCCGTGTTGCTCAACGCCAAGCTGGAGCCGATCGGCACCCGCATCTTCGGACCGGTGACGCGCGAGCTGCGCACCGAAAAGTTCATGAAGATCGTGTCGCTGGCCCCCGAAGTTCTCTAAGGACAACAACGCCATGAACAAGATTCGCAAAGGCGACCAGGTCATCGTGTTGGCCGGGCGCGACAAAGGCAAGCGCGGCACCGTCTCGCTGCGCAAGGATGATTCGCACCTCGTCGTCGAGGGCGTGAACATCGTCAAGAAGCACGCCAAGCCGAACCCTCTCAAGGGTACGACCGGCGGCATCGTCGAGAAGACCATGCCCATCCACCAATCCAACGTGGCGATCTTCAATGCCGCGACCGGCAAGGCCGATCGCGTGGGCATCAAGATCACCCAGGGTGCTGACGGCAAGCGCGTGGCTGTTCGCGTCTTCAAGTCCAGCGGCGACGAAATCAAGTTCGCCTAAGAGGTACTCACATGGCACGTCTCCAACAACACTATCGCGAAAAGATCGCGAAAGACCTGACGGAAAAGTTCGGCTACAAGTCGCCGATGCAGGTCCCCCGCCTCACCAAGATCACGCTCAACATGGGCGTGGGTGAAGCTGTCGCCGACAAGAAGGTCCTGGACAACGCAGTTGCCGACCTGACCAAGATCGCCGGCCAGAAGCCCGTGGTCACCAAGTCGAAGAAGGCCATCGCCGGTTTCAAGATCCGCGAAAACCAGCCGATCGGCTGCATGGTCACGCTGCGTGGCGTGCAGATGTATGAGTTCCTGGACCGTTTCGTGACCATCGCGCTGCCGCGTGTTCGCGACTTCCGCGGCATTTCCGGCCGTGCGTTCGACGGCCGTGGCAACTACAACATCGGCGTCAAGGAACAGATCATTTTCCCCGAGATCGAATACGACAAGGTCGATGCCCTGCGCGGTCTCAACATCAGCATCACGACGACGGCCAAGACCGACGAAGAAGCCAAGGCGCTTCTCGCTGGTTTCCGTTTCCCGTTCAAGAACTGAGGCGCACCGTGGCTAAACAATCCCTGATCCAACGCGAACTCAAGCGCGACAAGCTGGTCGCCAAGTACGCTGCGAAGCACGCGGAACTGAAGGCAATCTCCAACGACCTGAAGAAGAGCGACGAAGAGCGCGCTGCTGCCCGCCTGGGCCTGCAGAAGCTTCCGCGCAACGCGAACCCCACGCGCCAGCGCAACCGTTGCGAAATCACCGGTCGCCCCCGTGGCACCTTCCGTCAATTCGGTCTGGCCCGCGCCAAGATCCGCGAACTGGCCTTCAATGGCGACATCCCCGGTGTCACCAAGGCCAGCTGGTAAGCCAGGCAGGAGCAAACAACATGAGCATGAGTGATCCCATTGCCGACCTGCTGACGCGTATCCGTAACGCGCAGATGGTGGCGAAGCCCACTGTGTCGGTCCCGTCTTCCAAGGTGAAGATCGCGATCTCGCAGGTCCTGAAGGACGAAGGCTATATCGACGGTTTCCAGGTCAAGACCGAAGACGGCAAGACCGAACTCGTCATTACCCTGAAGTACTACGCTGGCCGTCCGGTCATCGAGCGCATCGAGCGCGTGAGCCGTCCCGGCCTGCGCGTCTACAAGGCCAGCGCTTCCATTCCGCAAGTCCAGAACGGCCTGGGCGTCGCGATCGTCACGACCCCCAAGGGCGTGATGACCGACCGCAAGGCGCGCGCTACCGGTGTCGGTGGCGAAGTGCTGTGCTACGTCGCCTAACCGAGACATCGAGGAGTAACTGAAATGTCCCGAGTAGGAAAAATGCCGATCACCATCCCCGCAGGCGTGGATGTGTCGATCAAGGAAGACCAGATCAGCGTCAAGGGCACGGGCGGCACGCTCAACCTTGCACGCAACCCCCTGGTCAAGGTCGTCAGCAACGACGGCAAGCTGAATTTCGAGCCCGCCAACGATTCGCGTGAAGCGAACGCGATGAGCGGCACGATCCGCCAGCTGGTGAACAACATGGTGGTTGGCGTGACCAAGGGCTTCGAGAAGAAGCTCAACCTGGTCGGCGTCGGCTACAAGGCTGCAGCGTCCAACAACAAGTTGAACCTGCAAGTCGGCTATTCGCACCCGGTCAACATCGACATGCCGCAAGGCATCACGGTGGCCACTGCAACGCCGACCGAAATCGTGATCAAGGGTGCTGACCGTCAGCGCGTTGGTCAAATCGCCGCTGAGATCCGCGCTGTTCGTCCGCCTGAGCCCTACAAGGGCAAGGGCATCCGTTATTCGGACGAGAAGATCGTGATCAAAGAGACCAAGAAGAAGTAAGGGGCAGCAAAATGATGTTGACCAAAAAAGCACAGCGTCTTCGCCGCTCGCGCCAGACCCGCATCCGCATCGCGACGCAGGGCGTGGCCCGTCTGACGGTGAACCGCACCAACCTGCACATCTATGCCACCGTCATCTCCGACGACGGCACCAAGGTGATCGCCACCGCATCGACGGCCGAAGCCGAAGTGCGCGCTGCACTCGGCGGTTCGGGCAAGGGCGGCAATGCCGCCGCTGCAACGGCCATCGGCAAGCGCATCGCTGAAAAGGCGAAGGCTGCCGGCGTCGAGAAGGTCGCCTTCGACCGCGCTGGTTTCGCGTACCACGGCCGCGTCAAGGCGCTGGCCGACGCTGCCCGCGAAGCCGGCCTGCAGTTCTAAACGGACACGAGATTCAAAATGGCAAAGATTCAAGCAAGAACGCAGAACGAAGGCCCTGAAGACGGTTTGCGCGAGAAGATGATCGCGATCAACCGCGTCACCAAGGTGGTGAAGGGTGGTCGTATCCTCGGTTTCGCAGCACTCACCGTCGTGGGCGACGGCGACGGCCGCGTCGGCATGGGCAAGGGCAAGTCCAAGGAAGTGCCTGCTGCCGTGCAGAAGGCGATGGAAGAAGCCCGTCGCAACCTGGCCAAGATCTCGATCAAGAACGGCACGCTGCATCACCGCGTGACGGGCCATTGGGGCGCTGCCTCGGTGGTCATGATCCCGGCCCCGAAGGGTACCGGCATCATCGCCGGCGGCCCGATGCGCGCCGTGTTCGAAGTCATGGGCATCACCGACATCGTGGCCAAGAGCCATGGTTCGTCGAACCCCTACAACATGGTTCGCGCCACGCTCGACGGGTTGAAGAACTCGACGACCGCGTCCGAAGTGGCTGCCAAGCGCGGCCTGACCGTCGAAGAAATCTTCGCCTGAGCGCAAGCTCTCGCAAGGCTGAAGGAAGCATTCAAATGACGACGCAACAACAAACCCTCAAGGTGCAATTGGTCAAGAGCCCGATTGGCACCAAGGAATCGCATCGCGCGACCGTGCGTGGCCTCGGCCTGCGCAAGCTCAACAGCGTGAGCGAGCTGCAGGACACCCCGGCGGTGCGCGGCATGATCAACAAGATCAGTTATCTGGTCAAAGTTCTGTAAGAGAGACTGATATGGAACTCAATGGCATCAAGCCGGCAGCTGGCGCCAAGCACGCCAAGCGCCGCGTCGGCCGCGGTATCGGCTCCGGTATCGGCAAGACCGCAGGCCGCGGTCACAAGGGTCAGAAGTCGCGCGCAGGCGGCTTCCACAAGGTCGGCTTCGAAGGCGGTCAAATGCCGCTGCAGCGCCGCCTGCCCAAGCGCGGCTTCAAGTCGCACCTGCTGAAGTTCAACGCCGAAGTCACGCTGACTGCCCTCGAGCAGCTCGGCCTGGCCGAAGTGGACATCCTGGCGCTCAAGCAAGCCGGCCTCGTGGGCCAGCTCGCCAAGGTCGTCAAGATCGTCAAGACCGGTGAACTCACCAAGGCCGTCAAGCTGACGGGCGTGGGTGCAACCGCTGGTGCCAAGGCTGCGATCGAAGCAGCCGGCGGCAGCGTCGCCTGATCACACTGGACTGAAAGAAGTTCTTCGTGGCAACTAACGCGGCAACGATCGCAAAGACAGGCAAGTTCGGCGACCTGCGTCGCCGGCTCGTCTTCTTGCTGCTCGCGCTCGTGGTCTATCGGATCGGCGCGCACATTCCTGTGCCGGGCATCAACCCGGATCAGCTGGCGGCGTTGTTCCAGGGCCAGCAGGGCGGCATCCTGAGCCTGTTCAACATGTTCTCGGGCGGGGCGCTGTCGCGCTTCACCGTGTTCGCGTTGGGGATCATGCCGTACATCTCGGCGTCGATCATCATGCAGCTGATGACCTACGTGCTTCCGACCTTCGAGCAATTGAAGAAGGAAGGCGAGGCCGGCCGCCGCAAGATCACGCAGTACACGCGCTATGGCGCGCTCGGCCTGGCCCTGTTCCAGTCGTTCAGCATTGCAGTGGCGCTCGAGTCTTCGGCCGGCCTGGTCATCTCGCCCGGTTTCGGCTTCCGCCTGACCGCCATGGTGAGCCTCACGGCAGGTTCGATGTTCCTGATGTGGCTCGGCGAGCAGATCACCGAACGGGGCCTGGGCAACGGCATCTCGATCCTGATCTTTGCAGGTATCGCGGCCGGTCTGCCCAATGCCATCGGCGGCCTCGCTTCGCTGGTGACCACCGGTGCGATGAACCCGATCATTGCGCTCTTCATCATCGCGATCGTGGTGCTGGTCACCTACTTCGTGGTGTTCGTCGAACGCGGCCAGCGCAAGATCCTCGTGAACTATGCGCGGCGCCAGGTCGGCAACAAGGTCTATGGCGGCCAGTCGTCGCACCTGCCCTTGAAGCTGAACATGGCCGGCGTGATTCCGCCGATCTTCGCCTCCTCGATCATCCTGCTGCCCGCAACGGTGGTCGGCTGGTTCAGCACCGGCGAAGGTGGTTTCGGCTGGATCAAGGACGTGGCCGGCGCACTGCGTCCGGGCGAGCCGATCTACGTGCTGCTGTACGCTGCCGCGATCGTTTTCTTCTGCTTCTTCTACACGGCACTCGTGTTCAACAGCAAGGAAACGGCCGACAACCTGAAGAAGAGCGGTGCATTCATTCCGGGCATCCGTCCGGGTGACCAGACCGCTCGCTATATCGACAAGATTCTGGTTCGCCTGACGTTGGCTGGCGCGGTGTACATCACCTTCGTCTGCCTGCTGCCCGAGTTCCTGATCCTGAAGTACAACGTCCCGTTCTACTTCGGTGGTACCTCCCTGCTGATCATCGTGGTCGTCACGATGGACTTCATGGCCCAGGTGCAAAACTACATGATGTCCCAGCAGTACGAATCGCTGCTGAAGAAGGCCAACTTCAAGACATCGTAGGGCTGTGAGTTTCAGTATTGAGAATTTGGGTGTGGGCGGTGTACCGCCACGTTAAACAGTTTTAGGAGAATGAAATGAGAGTTTCGGCTTCGGTCAAAACCATCTGCCGTAATTGCAAGGTCATCCGCCGTAAAGGTGTGGTGCGTGTGATTTGCACCGACCCGCGCCACAAGCAGCGCCAGGGTTGATTGAAGAGTATTAGAGGACGCACATGGCACGTATTGCTGGCATCAACATTCCGCCGCACAAGCACGCTGAAATCGGCCTGACCGCCATCTTCGGCATCGGTCGCACCCGCGCCCGTCAGATCTGCGAAGCGAGCGGCATCGAATATTCGAAGAAGATCAAGGACCTGACTGACGCCGATCTCGAAAAGATCCGCGACCAGATCGCCTTGTTCACCATCGAAGGCGATCTGCGTCGCGAGACGACGATGAACATCAAGCGTTTGATGGACATCGGCTGCTATCGCGGCTTCCGTCACCGTCGCGGCCTGCCGATGCGCGGCCAGCGCACGCGCACCAATGCCCGCACCCGCAAGGGTCCGCGCAAGGCAGCGCAGTCCCTGAAGAAATAAGGATAGACCAGCATGGCTAAAGCACCTGCAAACAACGCCGCACAGCGCGTTCGCAAGAAGGTTCGCAAGAACGTTGCGGACGGCATCGCCCACGTGCATGCCTCGTTCAACAACACCATCATCACGATCACCGATCGCCAGGGCAACGCCCTGTCGTGGGCTTCGTCGGGTGGCCAGGGCTTCAAGGGCTCGCGCAAGTCGACCCCGTTCGCTGCGCAGGTGGCTTCCGAAGTGGCCGGCCGTGCTGCTGTCGAACAAGGCATCAAGAACCTCGACGTCGAGATCAAGGGCCCCGGCCCCGGTCGCGAATCGTCGGTGCGCGCACTGGCTGCGCTCGGCATCCGGATCAATTCCATTGCCGACGTGACGCCCGTTCCGCACAACGGCTGCCGTCCCCAGAAGCGTCGCCGCATCTGATCGTCAGTCCGCAAGGCGCAGCCGGCTTTTGAGCGGCTGCGCATTTGTTTTTTTACTAAGCCCACCGCCATCCGCGTCTTCGCCGATGGCTCCCGCAGGCAACTGCGGCAGATGACACAAAGGAAAAATCGTGGCACGCTACCTCGGCCCCAAGGCCAAACTCTCCCGCCGTGAAGGCACCGACCTGTTCCTCAAGAGCGCCCGCCGCTCCATCCAGGACAAGGCCAAGTTCGATTCCAAGCCCGGCCAGCATGGCCGCACTTCGGGTCAGCGTACCTCCGACTACGGCCTGCAGCTGCGCGAAAAGCAGAAGGTCAAGCGCATGTACGGCGTGCTCGAGAAGCAGTTCCGCCGCTACTTCGAAGAAGCCGACCGCCGCCGTGGCAACACCGGCGCCAACCTGCTGTTCATCCTCGAATCGCGCCTGGACAACGTCGTCTACCGCATGGGCTTCGGCTCGACGCGCGCCGAAGCGCGCCAGCTCGTGTCGCACAAGGCGATCACGGTGAATGGCCAGTCGGTCAACATCCCGTCGTACCTGGTGAAGACCGGCGACGTGATCGCCGTTCGCGACAAGTCGAAGAAGCAGACCCGCATTGCCGAAGCGCTCCAGCTCGCCCAGCAGGTCGGTATCCCGGCCTGGGTCGAAGTGAACGCCGACAAGGCCGAAGGTACCTTCAAGAAGGTGCCCGATCGCGACGAATTCGCAGCCGACATCAACGAATCGCTGATCGTCGAACTGTACTCGCGCTAAGCGGGCGACAACGGGCCGCGCTTTGCGGTCCGCTTTTGATTTTTTTGTTCCCATCGGGAGGCACTCCCGACGGGTGCTTCACCAGCCTTACCGGTGTAACGAGCCGGGGGTATTGAGAGGAAGTCTGCATGCAAACCACCCTGCTGAAACCCAAGACCATCCAGGTCGAGCAACTTGCCGCCAACAAGGCCAAGGTCACGCTCGAGCCTTTCGAGCGCGGCTACGGCCACACGCTCGGCAACGCGCTGCGCCGCGTCCTGCTGTCGTCGATGGTCGGTTATTCGGCCACTGAAGTCACGATCGCCGGCGTGCTGCACGAGTACTCGTCGATCGACGGCGTGCAGGAAGATGTCGTCAACATCCTGCTGAATCTCAAGGGCGTGGTGTTCAAGCTCCACAACCGCGACGAAGTCACGCTGAGCCTGCGCAAGGACGGCGAAGGCCCGGTGCTGGCGTCGGACATCCAGACCCCGCACGACGTCGAGATCATCAACCCCGACCACGTGATCGCGCACCTGTCGCAAGGCGGCAAGCTCGATATGCAGATCAAGGTCGAAAAGGGCCGCGGCTACGTGCCCGGCACGATGCGCCGCTATGCCGACGAGCCGACCAAGTCGATCGGCCGCATCGTCCTGGACGCCTCGTTCTCGCCCGTCAAGCGCGTGAGCTACACGGTCGAAAGCGCCCGTGTCGAACAGCGCACCGACCTGGACAAGCTGCTGGTCGAGATCGAAACCAACGGTGCGATCACCGCCGAAGACGCCGTGCGCGCCTCGGCTAAAATCCTGGTTGAACAGCTGGCCGTGTTCGCGCAGCTCGAGGGCGGCGAACTGGCTGCATTCGATGCGCCGGCACCGCGCAGCGCACAGCAATTCGATCCGATCCTGCTGCGCCCTGTCGACGAGCTCGAGCTCACCGTGCGTTCGGCCAACTGCCTGAAGGCCGAAAACATCTACTACATCGGCGACCTGATCCAGCGCACCGAGAACGAGCTGCTCAAGACCCCGAACCTGGGTCGCAAGTCGCTCAACGAAATCAAGGAAGTGCTTGCCTCGCGCGGCCTGACCTTGGGTATGAAGCTTGAAAGCTGGCCGCCGGCCGGCCTCGACAAGCGTTGATTTTTGAAAATTGAGCCCATGAGGGCTCGTGCCCGGGCAGTACCTGATACGGCTGCCTGTTTAATAAAGTAAAGGAAAGCACCATGCGTCACGGACACGGACTCCGCAAACTCAACCGCACCAGCTCGCACCGCCTTGCGATGCTGCAGAACATGATGAATTCGCTCATCGAGCACGAAGTCATCAAGACCACGGTCCCCAAGGCCAAGGAACTGCGCCGCGTCATCGAACCGATGATCACGCTCGCCAAGAAGCCCACGGTTGCCAACAAGCGCCTGGCCTTCGACCGCCTGCGCGACCGCGACAGCGTCGTCAAGCTCTTCGGCGAACTCGGCCCGCGCTTCGCAGCGCGTCCGGGCGGCTACACCCGCATCCTGAAGATGGGTTTCCGCGTTGGCGACAATGCACCCATGGCTCTGGTCGAACTGGTCGACCGTCCTGAAATTAAAGAAGAAGCCGCCGAGCAAGGCGCTGCTGAATAAGGTATAATTCCATCTTGCCGCGCGATGGAGCAGCCTGGTAGCTCGTTGGGCTCATAACCCAAAGGTCGCAAGTTCAAATCTTGCTCGCGCAACCAATTTAAAAGGCCCTTTGAATTTCAAAGGGCCTTTTTCTTTGGCCCGCCGATCTTCAGGTCGGCAGATCCATGCACCCATGCCATGAAAAATGCCCTCGCGAAGAGGGCATTCCTGTTTGCGCCGCACGGGGCGGCTTCCCGCAGGTGTTCCGTCAGTCTGGAATGACCGCCGTGACCTCGATCTCGACCTTGGCGCGGTGCTCGACCAGCGCCGCCACCTGCACGCAGGTCATGGCCGGGAAATTGCGCCCCATCGCGTCGCGATACACCGGGCCGAGTTCGCCGAGGCGGCGGCTGTATTCGTCGCGGTCGGTCACGTACCAGGTCATGCGCACCATGTGCTCGGGGCCGGCGCCGGCTTCGCGCAGCACCTCGGCGATGTTGCGCAGCGCCAGGCCGCATTGCTCGATGAAGTCGTCCGACTCGAACTGCTGCTGCGCATTCCAGCCGATCTGGCCGCCGACGAACACCATGGTGCCGCGTGCGGCCACGCCATTCGCATAGCCCTTGGGGGGCAACCAGCCCGGGGGCTGCAAGAGTTTGTTCATCATGATGGGGTGGTCTCGTTGAGTTGTCTCAGTTTGAATCGCTGGAGCTTGCCGGTCTCGGTGCGCGGCAGCACCGGCACGAACTCGATCTCCCGCGGGTATTTGAAGGGCGCGATGGTGGCCTTCACATGGTCCTGCAGCGCCTTGACGAGCGCGGCGTCGCCTTCGTGGCCGGGCTTGAGCACGCAGAAGGCCTTCACGATCATGCCGCGGTCGGCGTCGGGCTTGCCGATCACGCCGCACTCGGCCACGGCCGGGTGCTTGAGCAGCGCATCCTCGACCTCGGGCCCGCCGACGTTGTAGCCGGCCGTGATGATCATGTCGTCGGCGCGCGCCTGGTAGAAGAAGTAGCCGTCGTCGTCCTGCACGAACGAATCGCCGGGGTAGTTCCAGCCGTTCTTCACGTAGTCGGCCTGGCGCGGGTCGTCCAGGTAGCGGCAGCCCACGGGCCCCTGCAGCGCCAGCTTGCCGACCGTGCCGCGCGGCACTTCGTTGCCCTGGTCGTCCACCACCTTGGCGGTGAAGCCGGGCACCACCTTGCCGACCGCGCCGCGGCGCACCTGGTCGCCCGCGGCCGAGATGTAGATGTGGAACACCTCGGTGCCGCCGATGCCGTCGAGCATCTCGATGCCGGTGGCTTCCTTCCACAGCTGGCGCGTGGCGTCGGGCAGCGCCTCGCCCGCGCTCACGCAGATGCGCAGGCTCGGCGCGCCGTGCTGCCGCACGAAGGGCGCCATCTGGCGATAGAAGGTGGGGGCCGTGTAGCAGATGGTCGCGCCAACCTCGTTGATGAGCTTCACTAAACCTTCGGGCGTGAAGGGCGCATCGGCAAAGTACACCGAGGCGCCGGCCCACATCGGGAACACCAGCAGGCCGCCGAGCCCGAAGGTGAAGGCCAGCGGCGGCGAGCCGATCACGATGTCGTCGCTGCGCGCCCGCAGCACGTGGCGCGGCCAGGTTTGGCACATCGCGAGCACGTCGCGGTGCGTGGTGACCGGCGCCTTGGGCTTGCCCGTGGTGCCGGAGGTGAACGCGAGCAGGGCGATGTCGTCCGACGCCGTGGGGCAGGCGGTGAACACGCCGCTCTTGCCGGCCGCGCGTGCCGACAGCGAATCGGGCGCATCGGGTTTGTTGAACGCGATCACCGATGCGAGCACAGGATGCTCCCGCTGCGCCAGCACGAGCTCGTCGAGCAGGCGCCCGTCGCACAGCGCCGCCACGGGGCGCGCCTTCTCGATGATCTCGCCCAGTTCCTTGGCGCGCAGCAGCGGCATGGTGGCCACCGCGATCAGGCCGGCCTTGACCACCGCGAGCCACGACAGCGCCATGGCCACCGAGTTGCCGCCGCGCAGCAGCACGCGGTTGCCGGGCACGAGGCCGAGGTCTTCGACCAGCACCTGCGCGATGCGGTTGACCTCGACGGCGGCCTGCGAATAGGTCAGCGTGCCGGCGGGCGAACGCAGCATCGGCTTGTCGCCGAAGCCCTTGGCGGGCGCCTTGTCCAGGAGCTCCTCGACCAGATTCAGCTGATCGGGCAGCTGCAGTTCCGGAAGGTCGTAGCGGAAGACCGGCAGCTGCTCGGCGGGCGGCAGGCGGTCGTGAACGAAGCGGTCGACTTGGGCTGACACGATGTTTATCCCCGCAAAACGGATTTGCCGATGATCAGTTGCTGAACCTCCGTCGCGCCTTCGTAGATGCGCAGCGAGCGGATGTCGCGGTAGAGGCTTTCAATCTTCGTGCCAACCTTCACGCCAAGGCCGCCGTGCATCTGCAGCGCCATGTCGATCACGCGGCTCGCGTTCTCGGTGGCGCACATCTTGGCCATGGCCGCGGCGGCCGACACGTCGCCCACCGCGGGAGCGCCGCGCTGTTCGGCGTCGTCGCGCATCCATGCGGCGCGGTAGGTGAGCAATGCGGCGCTGTCGATCAGCGCGGCCATCTCGCCGAGCTTGGCCTGCGTGAGCTGGAAATCGGCGAGCGTCTGGCCGAACATGCGCCGGCCCTTTGCATGCGCGACGGCTTCGGCGAGCGCGCGGCGTCCCATGCCCAATGCCGCCGCTGCAACGGAGGCACGGAAGATGTCGAGCGTGCGCATCGCGAGCTTGAAACCACCGTTGAGTTCGCCGAGCTGCGCCGCGCGCGGCACGATGCAGTCCTGGAAGCGCAGCGTGGCGAGCGGGTGCGGCGCCATCACGTCGATGTGCCCGGAGGTGTCGAGGCCGGCGGCGGTTGCGTCGACGATGAACGCCGTGATGCCGCGCGTGCCGCCCGCGGGATCGGTCTTGGCGAACAGGCAGTAGAAGTCGGCGATGCCGCCATTGCTGATCCAGGTCTTCTCGCCGTTGAGGCGCCAGCCGTCGGGCGTGGCTTCGGCGCGCATGGCCATGGCCGCCACGTCGGAGCCCGCATCGGGTTCGCTCAGAGCAAAGGCCGCGATCTTCTCGCCCTTGCCCACAGCTGTGAGGTAGTGCGACTGCTGCTCGGGCGTGCCCGCGAGCGTGATCGCGCCGCTGCCCAGCCCCTGCATCGCAAACGCGAAGTCCGCCAGCGGCGAGTGGTAGCCGAGCGTCTCGCGCAGCAGCACGAGCGCGCGTGAGTCGAGGCGCTCCAGCGCGCCGCCTGCGCTGCCGGGCACGGCATAGCGCAGCCAGCCGCCGTCGCCGAGGCGGCGCACCCATTCGCGGCAGGCCGCGCGGTCGTCGCGCTCGTCGACTTCCTGCGCGGCGCACCAGGGCAGCAGCTCGCTTGCGAGCGCGCGATGCGCGTCATCGAAGAACGGCAGCGCGAGGTGCGTTGTCGAGGGCGGTGCGGGGATCTTGGCCATCATGACTTCAGTCTCCGCCGAACACGGGCTTGCGCTTGGCTGCAAACGCTTCGTAGGCGCGCTTGAAATCCTCGGTCTGCATGCAGATGGCCTGTGCCTGTGCCTCGGCCTCGATGGCCTGGTCGATGGTCATCGACCATTCCTGCGAGAGCATGGTCTTGGTCATGCCGTGCGCGAAGCTCGGGCCTTCGGCCAGTTCGCGCGCTACCTTGGTGGCCGCTTCGAGCAGTGCATCGCTTTCGTGCAGCGCATTGAAGAAGCCCCAGGCCTGGCCTTCCTGTGCCGTCATCGCGCGGCCGGTGAAGAGCAGTTCCGAGGCGCGGCCCTGGCCGATCACGCGCGGCAGCAAGGCGCAGGCACCCATGTCGGCGCCGGCAAGCCCGACGCGCGTGAACAGGAAGGCGGTGCGCGTGGCGGGCGAGCCGTAGCGCAGGTCGCAGGCCAGCGCGATCATCGCGCCGGCACCGGCGCACACGCCGTCGATCGCGCCGACGATCGGCTGCGGGCAATGGCGGATGGCCTTGACCAGGTCGCCGGTCATGCGTGTGAACTCGAGCAGCTCGGGCATGCGCATGCCGGTGAGCGGGCCGATGATCTCGTGCACGTCGCCGCCCGAGCAGAAGTTGCCGCCGGCGCCGGTGACCACGATGGCCTTCACGTCGGTTGCATAGGTCAAGGCGCGAAACAGGTCGCGCAGCTCGGCGTACGAATCGAAGGTCAGCGGGTTCTTGCGCTCGGGGCGGTTCAGCGTGATGGTGCCGACGCCCGCTTCGTAGTGCCATGCGAAGTGCTTCGCCGCGTAAGGCGCCTTGGCCTCGAATTGCGCGTGCATGGGATTGCCCGCGCCGATGTAGTGCTTCATTCGGCCTCCGCCATCTGGCTGTGTGAGTGTTGCTTGACCTTGCCGAGCAGCTTGTGCAGCTGCGCGATCTCCTTGGCGCTGAGCGCCGCGAAGGCATCGACGATCCAGTCTTCGTGCTGCTGCGCCATCTCGTTGAAGAGCTTGCGGCCGCGCGCCGTGAGCCGCACGCGCCAGGCGCGGCGGTCGCCCTCGACGTTGATGCGCTCGACCAGCCCTTCGGTCACGAGCTGGTCGGTGATGCCGGTGACGTTGCCGCCCGTCACCATCATGCGGCGCGACAGCTCGTTCATCTTCAGGCCGTCGGGCGAGCGCTCGAGCTGCGACATCAGGTCGAAGCGCGGCAGCGTGGTGGCGAACTGCGAGCGCAGTTCGTTGCGCACCTGCTTCTCGATCAGCTGGGTGCAGGTGAGCAGCCGCAGCCAGAGGCGCAGGGCCTCGGGGTGCTCGCTGTGGGCGCGTGCTTCGAGGTCCATGTCAGTGCGTCTCCTCGTTGTTGGAGGCAGCCAATGCGGCGTTCGCAGCGGCAGCGATCTGCTGCTGCTTGGCGATCTCGCGGTACATCTGGTCGCGCCCGCTCAGGTACTGCTTCGGCCAGTCGACGTCGCGGCTTTGCAGCTTGGCGGCCTCGTGCAGGGTCCACGCGGGATCGGCAAGGTGCGGGCGGGCGATGGCGCAGAGGTCGGCGCGGCCGGCCGCGATGATGCTGTTGGCCTGGTCGGCGTCGGTGATGGCGCCGACCGCAATGGTCGAGATGCCGACCTCGTTGCGGATGCGGTCCGAGAACGGCGTCTGGTACATGCGGCCGTACACCGGCTTGGCGGTGCGCGTGGTCTGGCCGGAGGACACGTCGATGAAATCGGCGCCGGCCTCCTTGAAGAGGCGCGCCACCACCACCGCATCGGCATCGGTGTTGCCGCCGGGGGCCCAATCGTGCGCCGAGATGCGCACGCTCATCGGCTTGTCTTGCGGCCAGGCGGCGCGCATCGCGCGGAACACCTCGAGCGGATAGCGGCAGCGCGCTTCGATGCCGCCGCCGTACTCGTCGGTGCGCAGGTTGGTGAGCGGGCTGATGAAGGCCGACAGCAGGTAGCCGTGCGCGCAGTGCAGCTCGAGCCAGTCGAAGCCGCATTCGGCGGCGCGGCGCGTGGTCGCCACGAACTGGTCGCGCATGGCGTCCATCTGCTCGCGCGTCATCGCGGCCGGCAGCTGGTTCTGTTCGCCGTAGGCCACCGCGCTGGCGGCCAGCAGCGGCCAGTTGCCGCTTTCGAGCGGCTCGTCGGTGCCTTCCCAGCCCACGCGGGTCGAGCCCTTCGGGCCGCTGTGGCCGAGCTGCATGGCGATCTTGGCGCTCGACTGCGTGTGCACGAAGTCGACGATGCGCTTGAACGCGGCCTGCTGCGCGTCGTTGTACAGGCCCGTGCAGCCGGGGGTGATGCGGCCTTCGGGCGTCGGGCTCGTCATCTCGACGAACACCATGGCGGCGCCGCCGAGCGCGCGGGCGCCCAGGTGCACCAGCAAAAAGTCCTGCGGCACGCCGTCGACCGCGCTGTAGGTGGCCATCGGCGACACCAGGATGCGGTTCTTGAGCGTGAGGCCGCGCACCTGCAGCGGCATCAGCATGGGCGCAACGGGCTTGCCGCCGGCGAGCCACTGCTCGTAGCCGCCGAGCCATTGCGTGTCGCGCACGCGCAGGTTCTCGTGGCTGATGCGCTGGGAGCGCGTGAGCAGCGAGTAGGCGAACTGCTCGATCTGCATGCCGGTGTAGCGCGGTACGTTCTCGAACCATTCGGTGGAGTTGCGCGCGGCGTTCTGGATCTTGAGCACCTCGACGCTGCGGCGCGCCTCGTAGCCCTCGAGCACGTGGTCGACGGTGCCGCCTTGCGCGAATTCGTTGGCCAGGTCGATCGCATCTTCCAGCGCGAGCTTGGTGCCCGAGCCGATCGAGAAGTGCGCCGTGTGCGCCGCGTCGCCCATCAGCACCACGGGCACCGAGCGGCCTTCGACGTCGATGCGGTGGGTCCAGCGCTCGCACACCACGCGCGGAAAGCGGATCCAGTTGGCCGAGCCGCGCAGGTGCGTGGCATTGCTGATGAGCGAATGGCCGCCCAGGTACTTGGCGAACAGCTTCTCGCAGAAGGCGATGGCCTCGGGCTGCTCCATCTGGTCGAGGCCGTGGGCTTTCCACACGGCCTCGGGCGTCTCGACGATGAAGGTCGAGGTCTTGTCGTCGAACTGGTAGGCATGGGCCTGGAACCAGCCGTGCTCGGTCTGTTCGAAGGCGAAGGTGAAGGCGTCGAAGGTCTGGTGCGTGCCCAGCCACACGAAGCGGCAGTTGCGCAGGTCGATGTCGGGCTTGAAAACGTCGGCATAGCGCTGGCGGATGCGGCTGTTCAGGCCGTCGCTCGCAATCACCAGGTCGGCGTTGTACTGGGCGGCGATCGCCTGGTCGTCGGTGGCGTCGGTCTCGAAGACCAGCTTCACGCCGAGCGCGAGGCAGCGCTCCTGCAGGATGTTCAGGAGGCGCTTGCGGCCGATGCCGCAGAAGCCATGGCCGCCCGAGCGCACCTGCCGGCCCTTGAAGAACACCTGGATGTCGTCCCAGTGGTGGAACTCGCTGCCGATCAGCGCCGCGGTCTCGGCGTCGGCCGCGCGCAGGTTGGCGAGCGTCTGGTCGCTGAGCACCACGCCCCAGCCGAAGGTGTCGAAGGGGCGGTTGCGCTCCACCACGGTGATCTCGAGCGCGGGGTTGCGCGCCTTCATCAGCAGCGCGAAGTACAGGCCCGCGGGGCCGCCGCCGATGCACAGGATGCGTTGAAGGTCCATGGCGGGTGCGGCAGGGGAGCCGGTGGTTAGGCTGTTCATGGTTGAATAGTTTAAGCATAAACAATCTGGTGTCAACGGGGCCATCCCCAGCGGGGTACCCGGGGCGCGGCGGGTGTCATGCAAAAAATCGAAAAAATCAATACCATCACCTCACCATGCAAAGCTTGATACCCAAGATCGAGTCGCAGCTTGCGTCGCTGCCCGTGCCCATCGCGCTGGAACTGCCTGATGGCCGAAGAGTTGCCAAGCCGGGGTCGCGTGTCACCCTGGCGTTCAGCGAGTGGTCGGCGCTGGCCAAGCTGGCGGCGCACCAGGTGGGGGCCATCGGCGAGGCCTACGTCGAAGGCCGGGTGCAGATCGAAGGCGCGATGCGCGACCTGATCGACGCCACGGTCGGCATGCTGCCGGGCAACCCCGCGGAGACCAACACCACCTGGTGGACCCGCCTGATGCGGCTGGCCAAGTCCCACAGCTCGCATTCGCTGCACAAGGATGCCGAGCAGATCCAGTTCCACTACGACGTTTCCGACGACTTCTACGCGCTGTGGCTCGATCCGCGCCGGGTGTATTCGTGCGCGTACTTTCGCACCCCGGGGCTGACGCTCGCGCAGGCCCAGGAGGCCAAGCTGGACCACATCTGCCGCAAGCTCATGCTGCAGCCCGGCGAGCGTTTTCTCGACATCGGCTCCGGCTGGGGCGGGCTGCTGCTGTGGGCGGCGGAGCACTACGGCGTCGACGCCACCGGCATCACGCTGTCGAAGAACCAGCATGCGCACGTGCAGCGCCTGATCCAGGAAAAGGGACTGCAGGGCCGCGTGCGGGTGGAGCTGCGCGACTACCGCGAACTTTCCGCTGACGCGCCCTTCGACAAGATCGCATCGGTGGGCATGTTCGAGCATGTGGGCGCGGCCAACATGCCCACCTATTTCCGCAAGATCCATTCGCTGCTCAAGCCCGGCGGGCTGGTGCTGAACCACGGCATCACCTCGGGCCAGCTCGACTACCGCCAGCTGGGCGCGGGCATGGGCGACTTCATCGAGAAGTACATCTTTCCGGGCGGCGAGCTGCTGCACGTGACGCATGTGCTGCGCGAGACGGCGGCCGCGGGCCTGGAGATGGTCGATACCGAAAGCCTGCGCCCGCACTATGCGCGCACGCTGTGGGCCTGGTCGGACGCGCTGGAGTCGCAGCTGGACACGGCGCGCGAGGTGCTCGCGCGCGCGGGCGGGCGGCAGGGCGAGAATGCCGAGCGCATCCTGCGCGCCTACCGCCTCTACCTGGCGGGCTCGGCCATGAGCTTCGAGCAGGGCTGGATCTCACTGCACCAGATGCTTTCGACCAAGCCCGACGGCCGGGTCGAGCATGGTGTTTTGCGCGGTTCGCAATCGGTGTACCCTTTTGCCCGTGACTACATCTACAAGTGAGTGAGAACAACCATGCTGTACCGATTCCAGTCCCGGGCCTCCCCTGACTTCGTGATGCTGGAGGTGCATGCCCGCCAGCTGTTCGACATCATCGGCAAGGCACCCGCGCCGCAAGGCATCGTCACGGTCGAGCAGATCCCGGGCGCCATTGCGGCGCTCGAGTCCGCGCTGGCGCGCGAGGCCAGCAACCCGCACAACCACGACGACTACGCCGTCGAAGGCCACGCCAGCGAGGCCGAGAAGCAGCACGTGGGCCTGCACCAGCGCGCAGCCCCGCTGCTCCACATGCTCAGGGACTCCCTGGCCGAGAAAAAAGACGTGACCTGGAAGACCTGAGCGCCTGTCTTTTTGTTTCGAGGAGCGCCGCGGAACCGGCTTCGCCGGGCCGCAGGCGCTGCCCCCTGCAAGGGGGAGGGAGAAGCGACACGAAGTGCGCGAAGCCTGGGGGTTAGTCCACTTTCGCGCCGGAGTCCTTCACCACCTTCGCCCACTTCACGTGCTCGCTGGCAATCAGCTTGGCGAAGTCGGCTGGCGAATTGCCGCTCGGGATGGCGCCCTGGGCGAGCATCTTTTCCTTGATGGCGGGGGTGCCGAGCGACTTGGCCACTTCCTGCTGGATCCGGTTCACGATCTCGGGCGAGGTGCCGGCCGGCGCCAGCAGGCCGAACCACGAGCTCGCCTCGAAGCCCTTGAGCGACGGACCGCCCGCTTCCTCGACCGTCGGAATGTCGGGCAGCGCCGGCGAACGCTTGGCGCTGGTCACGGCCAGGGCCGTGAGCTTGCCGCCCTTGATCTGCGCCATCGACGAGGGCAGGTTGTCGAACATCACGTCGGCATTGCCGCCCACCATGTCCAGCAGCGCCGGGCCCGAGCCCTTGTACGGGATGTGGGCCATGAAGGTGCCGGTCATGCTCTTGAAAAGCTCGCCCGCCAGGTGGATCGAGGTGCCGCTGCCGCTCGAGGCCATGTTGAGCTTGCCGGGGTTGGCCTTGGCGTACTTGATGAAGTCCTGCACGTTGTGGATGTTCAGCGCCTTGGCCTTGTCGGCGTTCATTTCCATCACGTTCGGCACGGCCGCCACCAGCGTGATCGGCACGAAATCCTTGATCGGGTCGAACGGCAGCTTGGGATAGAGCGCGCGGTTGATGCCGTGCGTGCCGACCGTGCCCATCAGCAGCGTATAGCCGTCGTTCGGCGCGCGCGCCACGATCTCGGCGCCCACGTTGCCGCCCGCGCCCGCGCGGTTGTCGACGATGAACTGCTGGCCGAAGGCCTTCGACAGTTCGGGCGCAACGGCGCGCGCCAGGATGTCGGTGGTGCCGCCGGCCGCAAAGGGCACGACGATGCGCACCGGCTTGGTCGGCCAGGTGCTCTGGGCCCAGGAAGGAGTGGCCGCGAGGGCGATGGCGGCGGCGGAAGCGGCCAGTGCGGCGCGGCGGTTCGTCTTGAAATTTGAAGAAGAGGTCATGCGGGCGTTTGTACAGGGGAACCGCCGCGCGCATGGCGGGTAAAAACCCCGTGCGGCGCCGGTCTATGCCACCTGCATGCGCTCGGCGAAACGCTCGCTGCGAAAGCGCTCGAGCACGAAGTCGATGAACACGCGGGTCTTCGCGGGCAGCAGCTTCTTGCTCGGGTAGTAGAGCCAGACCGCGCCCGCATCGAAGTGCCACTCGGGCAGCAGGCGCACCAGCTCGCCACTGCGCAGGCCGCGTTCGACGAAGGGCATCGGTAGCATGGCGACGCCCAGGCCCATCAGCGCGGCATGCGCAATGGCTTCGGGGTCGTTGAAGATCGCGCGCGGCCGCGGCAGTTCCACCGTGGCCTGGTCGCCGCCCGCGTGCTGCAGCGTCCAGCTGCGAAGCCGGCCGGTGGGCGAGGAGCGCCGCAGCAGGGCGTCCAGCTGCGCCAGTTCCGCGGGCTGCGCCGGCAGCGCGCGGCCTGCCAGGTAGGCCGGGGCGGCCACCGCCACCACGTGGATGCGCGCCAGTTCGCGCGCCACCACGCCGGGCGAGAGCTCGATGCCGCCGCCGATCGCCGCGTCGAAGCCTTCGCCCACGAGGTCCACCTGCTGGTTGTCGAAGTGCCAGTCGGGCAGGATGGACGGATAGCGGGCCAGAAAGTCGCCCATCATCGGCAGCACATGCTCGCGGCCGAAGGCCTGGCCCATGCTCACCTTGAGCGTGCCGGCGGGCTGGCCGTCGTCCTTCGAGAGGCCGGCCACCGCGTCCTGCAGCGTGGCGAGCGCCCCGCCGATCTGGCCCAGGAAACGCTCGCCGCCCTCCGTCAGCGTGAGGCGGCGGGTGCTGCGCTGGAACAGCCGCACGCCCAGCCGGGCTTCGAGCCGCGCCACGTTCTTGCTGACCGCGGCCGGCGTGAGCCCGAGCCGGCGGGCGGCGGCCGAGAAGCTGCCGCTTTCGGCGCTCTGCACGAAGGACTGGAGGTGATTGAGCGGTTCCATGGGCCTATTTTCAATCAATAGTTGAATCTGATTGGACCGATTGATGGCTACCGCAACGGTAATGGAATCCCGACACTGAAGGTCTTCCACCTCACAACACACAGGAAACCATCACCATGGCTCTCAGCAAATCCACTTCCCCCGTGCTCGCGGGCAAGGTCGCTTTCGTTACCGGCGGTTCGCGCGGCATCGGTGCCGCCATCGTGCGGCGCCTCGCCGAGGACGGCGCCGCCGTTGCCTTCAGCTATGCCAGCTCGAGCGCGCCGGCCGACGAGCTCGTGCGCAGCCTCGAGGCCGAAGGCGGCCGCGCGCTGGCGCTGAAGATCGACAGCGCCGACGCTGCCGCGCTCACCGCCGGCATCGACGAGGCCGCGCGCAAGCTCGGCCGCATCGATGTGCTGGTCAACAACGCCGGCGTCTTCCTGCCCGGCACCATCGACGATTTCTCGCTCGAGGATTTCGACCGCACGCTGGACATCAACGTGCGCGCCGTGTTCGTGGCGGCCAAGGCGGCCGTGCGCCACATGGGCGAAGGCGGCCGCATCATCAACATCGGCAGCACCAACGCCGAGCGCATGCCCTGGCCCGGCGGCAGCGCCTATGCGATGAGCAAGTCGGCGCTCAAGGGCCTGGTGCAGGGCCTGTCGCGCGACCTCGGCCCGCGCGGCATCACGGTCAACAACGTGCAGCCCGGCCCGGTCAACACCGACATGAACCCGGTCGACGGCCCCAACGCCGCCGCGATGCACGGCCTGATGGCGCTGGCCCGCCACGCGCGCCCCGAGGAAATCGCCGGCATGGTGGCGTACCTCGCGAGCCCCGAAGCCGCCTTCGTGACGGGCGCCAGCCTCAACATCGACGGCGGCTTTGCAGCCTGACGGCTACCCGGCGCGCTGGACGGCGGCAATGAGCTTGTCCAGCGTGGCATCGAGGCGGGCGAGCTCGTCGGCCCCGATGCCCTCGAACAGCGCGGCCTCGCGCTGGCGGCCCAGCATGCCGACGGTTTCGTGCAGCGCCTTGCCCGCCGCCGTGAGGTAAAGCCGGCTGCGGCGCCGGTCGGTGGGGTCGCCCAGGAGCTGCACGCGCTTGTGGCGCTTCAGGCCGGCCAGGGCGCGGCTCACCGCCATCTTGTCGAGCCCGGTGAGGTCCGCGATCTGCGTGGCGTTGAGCCCCGGCTGCGCGCCGAGCACCGCCATGGCGCGCCATTCATTGAGCGTGAGGTGGTGCTCGCGGCCCACCTTCTCGTGAAAGGGCCGCGCCGTGAGGTTGACCACCCGCACCAGCTTGAAGAACAGCGGGTCCATGGCGCGGCGCGGTTCAGCCCAGCAGTTTTCTCGCGGCGGCCGCGATGGCTTCGGCGCCGACGCGCGATTGCGCCTCCAGCACCGGCGCATAGCCGACCGGAATGCGCGGCGCGCCGAGCCGCGCCACGCGGCAGCCCGTGGCCTCCGCGGCGCTGGCGGCAATCTCGGCACCGAAGCCGGCCACCTGCACCGCCTCGTGCACCACCAGCAGTCGCTGGGTGCGCGCGCACGACGCGAGCACCGTTTCGCGGTCCCAGGGCCAGAGCGTGCGCAGGTCGATCAGGTCGACCGCGATGCCTTCGGCCGCCAGCGCATCGCAGGCCGCGGCGCAGGCCTGCATCTGCCGGCTCCAGCTCACGAGCGTGAGCGCATTGCCTTCGCGCACGCGCCGCGCCTTGCCGAGCGGCACGGCGATGTCTTCGTCGACCTCGCCGCGCAGGCCCCAGAGCGTCTTGTGCTCGATGTAGACCACCGGGTCGCCGCACGCGAGCGCGGCGCGCAGGAGGCCGTAGTTGTCCTGCGGCGTCGACGGGCTCACCACCACCAGGCCCGGCAGGTGCGCGAACCAGGCCTCGAGCGACTGCGAATGCTGCGCGGCCGAGGCGTCCCAGATCCCGCCCGGCATGCGCGCCACCAGCGGCACGCGGCCCTGGCCGCCGAACATGAAGCGGTTCTTGGCGGCCTGGTTCACCAGCTCGTCCATGCCGCAGAGCGCGAAGTCGACCACGCGCATCTCGACCACGGGCCGCAGGCCCGCGAGCGCCATGCCCACGCCGGCGCCCATGATCGCGGCCTCGCTGATCGGCGTGTCGATCACGCGCTCGTCGCCGAAGGCCTGCTGCAGGCCCTTGTACTGGCCGAAGATGCCGCCGCGGCCCACGTCCTCGCCGAGCACCACCACGCGCGGGTCGGCTTCCATTTCGCGCTGGATTGCGAGCACGGCGGCCTCGGAGTAACTCAAATCCTTCAATACCATTGGCCTGCTCCCGTGGTCTGCACATCGGTGAACGCGGCACTCGGCTCGGGCCAGGGCGCCGCGTCGGCGATGGCGAGCGCGGTATCGACCTCGTCGCGCGCGGCATTCTCGATGGCATCCAGCGCCGCGGCGGCCACGCCCATGTCCAGCAGCTGCCCGCGCGCCCGTGCGATCGGATCGGTTTCGAGCGCGGCCGCCAGTTCGGCCGGATCGCGGTAGGCCGCGAGGTCGACCGACACATGCCCCTTCACGCGGTAGGTCAGCGCATGCAGCAGCCGCGGTCCGCCGCCGCCGCGCACTTCGGCGACCAGCCGCGCGGCGGTTTCGTGCACCGCGAACACGTCGTTGCCATCGACCTGCGTGGCCGCGATGTCCATCGACGCGGCGCGTGCCGAGGCGCCGTCGCCCGCCGTCATCGGGCCGCTCGCGGTGGTGGCGCTCCAGCGGTTGTCCTCGCAGACGAAGAGCACCGGCAGGCCGTACACGCGCGCCCAGTTCAGTGCTTCGAGGAAAGGGCCGCGGTTGATCGCGCCGTCGCCGAAGAAGCAGACCGTGATGTCATTGTTCTTTCGGAGCAGCTTCTGCGCATGCGCCGCGCCCACCGCAATCGGCAGCCCCGCCGCCACCACGCCGTTCGCGCCCAGCATGCCGACCGAGAAGTCCGCGATGTGCATCGAGCCGCCCTTGCCGCCGTTGAAGCCGCTGGCCTTGCCGAACAGCTCGCACATCATGCGGGCGAGGTCGGCGCCCTTGGCCAGCGTGTGGCCGTGGCCGCGGTGGGTGGAGGTGAGGTAGTCGCTCGTACGCAGATGCGCGCAGACGCCCGCGGGCACCGCCTCCTGGCCGGTCGAAAGATGCAGCGGCCCGCGCACCTTGGCGGCACCGGCGGCCTGCTGGCCATAGGCGCTCACGCCGCCCTGGCTCGCGGCTTCGGCGGCGTTCTCGAAGGCGCGGATGCGCACCATGGCGCGGTACAGCGCCGTGCCTGAATTGCTCGGGTCCATCTTGTCTCCAGCGCCCTTGACGAGGGCGTTCCGGCAAAAATCGTATCAAGCGTGACGATATCGCCTCACAGGGCTTACCCCTCTCATGCGCCAGCAGCGGAAGTCTGAGAATGATTCTCAAATGCATCGGTAGAATGGCGCCCCCGTCCGCACGATTCCTTTGCGGCTGCTGCCCCTGTCGATCGAAGCAGCGCCGGCCCCTAGCCTTTCCCATGCACAAGTTCTTTCTGGCAACGCCTCTCGCGCTCGCGGGGGCCTTTTCCCATGCCCAAACCACCGAGCCCGCCGCCGATCCCGCCGCCGAGGCGCGCGGGCAGCTCGGCACCGTCACGGTGGAATCCAGCGCGACCACCGGCTTCGTCGCCAACACCGTGGAGGCCGGCACCTTCCGCGGCGCCGGCATCATGGACGTGCCCGCCACGGTCAACACCGTCACGCGCGAGGTGCTGGAGCTGCAGGGCGCGGCCAGCATCTACGAGGCGCTGCGCAACACGGCCGGCGTGACGCGCCAGCAGAACGGCGGCGACACCTTCGACCAGCTCGTGATCCGCGGCATCGCGGTGGAGAACCGCACGAACTACCGGCTCAACGGCTCGCTCGCAATTCCCAACATCTCCGAGATTCCCATGGAGAACAAGGAGCGCGTCGAGGTGCTGAAGGGCGCATCGGCGCTCTACTACGGCTTCACCACGCCGGCGGGCATCGTCAACCTCGTGACCAAGCGCGCCGGCAGCACGCCCGTGAGCACCGTCGGCCTCACGCTCGACGACCGCGGCTCGGCGCAGGCGCTGGTCGACCTCGGGCGACAGTTCGGCGACCAGCAGCAGTACGGGCTGCGCATCAACGCGGCCGGCGGGCGCATCGGTTCCAACATCGACGACGTGGACGGCCACCGCCGGTTCGTGTCGGCCGCGTTCGACTGGCGCGTCAACAGCCGGCTCACGCTGAAGGCCGACGTCGAGAACTACCGCAAGCGCATCACCGAGCAGGCCGGCATCACCCGGCTCGCGGCCGTCAACGGCGTGATCGCGCTGCCCGCCCTGCCCAACCCCGACAAGCTGCTCGGGCCGCCGTGGGCCGTGTTCGACGCCGAGGTCACCAACACGCAACTGCGCGCCGACTATTCGCTCGGAGGCAACTGGGCATTGACCGTGGAAGCCGGCCACTCCGAAGCCGAGCGCGACCGCCGGCTGGCAAGCTTCAGCAACTACAACGTGCTGACCGGCGCCGGCCGCATCACCGGCAACGACCAGAGCCTGAAGCAGAGCTCGGACCTGCTGCGCACCGAGCTGTTCGGCACCTTCTCGACCGGCAGCGTGCAGCACGAGCTCACGCTCGGCGCCGCGCGCAGCAGGAAGACGCAGGACCCGATCTTCCAGCGCAACTACGGCGGCGCCGGCACCGTGCAGAACCTGTACAACCCGGTGCCCATCGGCTATTTGCCGCTGACGGCGCGGCCGGCCCGGCCCACCACCGGCGCCCAGGAGAGCGAGGAGCTCGGCCTCTATGCGCTCGACCGCATCACCTTCTCGCCGCAATGGCAGCTGGTGGCGGGCCTGCGCCGCACGCACTACGAGAGCACGCAGGGCGCGGGCGCCACGATCCCGTCGCTTGCCTACGACGTGCGCAAGACCACGCCGCTCGCGGCGCTGAGCTACAGGTTCACGCCCGCGCTGGTGGGCTACCTCTCCTATGCGGAGGGCGTGGAGGAAGGCGAGATCGCACCGGCCGGCACCGCCAACCAGAACGCCCACATGCCGCCCGGCGTGAGCAAGCAGAAGGAAATCGGCCTGCGCTGGCTCACCGACGGCGGCATGCTGCTGTCGGGCGCGCTGTTCGACATCGAACGCCCCGGCGCCTACACCAACAGCGCCAACACCTTCGTGGCCGACGGGCGCCAGCGCTACCGCGGACTTGAAATTTCGGCGCAGGGCCGCCTGACGCGCGCGCTCGCCTGGCAGCTGTCGGCCCAGTCGCTCGATGCCGAGTTCCGCGGCATCAACGCGCAATACAACGGCAAGATGCCCGAGAACACCGCCAGGCAGACGGCCAGTGCCTTCCTCTCGTACGACATTGCCGCGGTGCCGGGCCTCTCGGTCAACGCGGGCGCCTACTACACGGGGCGCCGGCCGGTGGACGACCTGAACCAGGCCTTCATCGGCGGCAACACCCTCTTCGGCCTGGGCGCGCGCTACGTGACGCAGCTGTTCGGCAAGCGCACGCTGTGGCAGGTCAACATCGACAACGTGGCCGACAAGCGCTACTGGGCGGCGGCCGGCACGCGGCTGGCCGTGGGCGCGCCGCGCAGCATCAAGGCGACGCTCAAGGTCGACCTTTGAACGCATCCGCAACAAGCAGCGCGGCCCTCCACATCCTTCGGCGTTTTTCCACCATGGCTCTCCTGAGACGGATCTGGTTCCAGATCCACTGGTTCATCGGCATCACGGCCGGAAGCGTGCTCGTCGTGATCGGGCTGAGCGGCGCGGTGCTCTCCTTTCGCGCGGAGATCGTCGACGCGCTCAATCCCACGCTGCGCCACATTCCCAACCCCGCCGGTGCACCGGCGCTGCGGCCCGCGGCGCTCGCGGCGCAGGTGCGGGCGGCCGAGCCGGCACTGCGCATCGCCGCTCTCACGGTGTTTGCCGAAGCCGGGCGGCCGGCGCGCGTCAACTTCGCGCCGCCCGAAGGCCAGCGCCAGGGCGAGGTCCGGCTGATCGATCCCTGGACCGGTGCGCTGCTGCCCGTGCCCACGGGCGAGGTCTTCTTCGAGTTCGCCGAGCACCTGCATCGCTGGCTGCTGCTGCCGCGCGATGCGGGCAAGCCCGTCACCGGCACGCTGGCCGCGGGGCTGCTGGTGCTTGCGCTGTCGGGCCTCTACCTGCGCTGGCCGCGCCGGCCGCTCGCGTGGCGGGCCTGGCTGAAGCTGGACTTCGCGCTGACCGGCCGCGCCTTTCTCTGGAACCTGCATGCGGTGGCCGGCACCCTTGCGCTGCTGGTGTACCTGGTCTCGAGCCTCACGGGCATCTACTGGGGCTTCGACGCCGTGCGCGCGATGGTCGACAACGCCGCCGGCGAAGGGCGCGTGGTCCGTGCGCAGGGCATGCAGGCCGGCAGCGCGCCCGCCAAGGCGCAGGCGGCGCCCGACCTGCAGCGCGTGTGGCAGTCCTTCCTCGACGAAACCGGCGGCGACTGGAGCCTGGCCACGCTGCGCCCGCCGGCGCGCAATGCGTCGCAGGTGGAAGTGACCTACCTGCGTGCCCACCCCGAGCACGAACGCGCACGCAACCGCCTCCACCTTGACGCCGCCACCGGCGAGCCCTCCCGGCACCAGCGCTACGCCGACAAGCCGCTGGCCGGCCGCCTGGTCAACAGCATCTATCCGATGCACATGGGCACCTACTGGGGATTGCCGGGCCGCATCGTGATGCTGCTCGGCAGCCTGGGCCTGGCGCTGTTCGCGGTCACGGGGTGGATGCTCTACCTCGGACGCCGGCGCACGAAGCGGGCCGTGCGCGAAGAGCGCACGCGGCTCGGTCCTGCGCTGCGGCCGGACGGGCCCGGCGCCGAGCCCGTGCTGCTCGCCTTCGCAAGCCAGACCGGCCAGGCGGAGCGCATCGCGCTGCAGACGGCCGCGGTGCTGCAATCGGCCGGCGTCGCGGTGGTGCTGCAGCCGCTGGTGCGCCTGAGCGTGGAGGCGCTGCGGCGCTACCGCAAGGTGCTGCTGGTGGCCAGCACCTTCGGCGACGGCGATCCGCCGGACAGCCTGCGCGCCTTTGCGCGCCAGTTCGCGCTGCAGACCGGTTCCGGCCTGCAGCATGTGCACTACGGCCTGCTCGCGCTGGGGGACCGGCACTACGCCAACTTCTGCGGCTTCGGCCGGTCGCTCGACCGCGACCTGCGCGGCCATGGCGCAGAGGCGCTGTTCCCGATGATCGAAGTGCACAACGGCGATGCCGGTGCGCTGGCGCGCTGGCAGCACGCGCTGGCCGAAGCCTTCGGCGTGCTGCAGCCCGGCGCATGGAAGGCGCACGAACCGGAGGCGGCGCCCTTCGAGCCCTGGCGCCTCGTGCGGCGCACCCTGCTCAATGCCGGCAGCCAGGGCGATCCGCTCTTCGAGATCGAGCTCGCGCATGCGGGCGCGGCCGCCTGGGCGCCGGGAGCGCTCGTCGAACTGCTGCCGCGCCAGTCCGGCCACGCGGTCGAGCAATTCCTGCGCCGCGCCGGCCTCGACGGGCGAACGCGCGTGCGCTGCGATGGCCGCGCGTGCACGCTCGAAGACGCGCTGTCCCGCAGCATGCTTCCGGCCGCACCGGCGGCCAGCGCGCAGGCACTGGCCGACATGCTGGTGCCGCTCGCGCCGCGGCGCTATTCGGTGGCCTCGACCGCGGCCGATGGCTGCGTGCAGCTGCTGGTGCGCCAGGCGCGCCACGCGGACGGCATGGGCGTGGCCTCGGGCTGGCTGACCGACGGGGCGCCGCTGGATGCGCAGGTCGAGCTGCGCCTGCTGCCCAATCCCGCGTTCGCGCTCGTCGACGACGAGGCACCCTGCGTCTTCATCGGCAACGGCTCCGGCTTTGCCGGCCTGCGCGCGCATCTTCGCGAGCGCGTGCGCCGAGGCCACGGGCGCAACTGGCTGGTGTTCGGCGAGCGTCAGGCCGCGCACGACGCCTTCTGCGCCGAGGAGATCGCACAGTGGCAGGCGGCCGCGGCGCTCGAGCGCGTCGACCTGGTGTTCTCGCGCGACCAGGCCGAGCGCCTGTATGTGCAGCACCGGCTGCGCGAGGCGGCCGGCCTGCTGCGCCAATGGGTGGCCGAGGGGGCGGTGGTCTACGTCTGCGGCAGCCTCGAGGGCATGGCGCCGGGCGTCGACCTGGCCTTGCGCGAGGTGCTGGGACCATCGGCCTGCGACACGCTGGTGGCAGCGGGCCGCTACCGGCGCGACGTCTATTGAGCAGCTTCCCGCAGGCACTGCGCAAACTGCGCGGCGGCAGGCGGGCTGGCGCGTGGCTTGCGCAGCAGCAGGCCCACCTCGCGGTGGAACGTGAGCTCGCCGAGCGAGAGCATGCGAACACCCGCGGGCAGCGGAAGGTGCGCCTCGACCAGCGGAACGAGCGCAACGCCCAGCCCCTTGGACGTCATGTGGATGAGCCCGGCGATCTCGTCGAGTTCGATCGAATCGTTGACCGCGATGCCTTCGCGCCGGAGGAATCTTTCCACCATGCGGCCGCCGAACGATGCGCGGTCATAGCGCAGGAAGGGCTGTTCCTGGAGCAGCGCGCGCCAGTCCTTGCCCGGCAGTTTCCTGGGCGCGATGAGCACGTACGGCTCCTGCACCAGCGGCTGCCACGCCAGCTCCGGAAGAATGCCGAACGGCGGCCGGATGATCACCGCGGCATCGATCGTGCCTGCATCGAGCTCGTCCATCAGCCGCATCGACACGCCGGGCGACACATGCACGCGCAGCAGCGGCTGCTGCTTGCGCAGCCTTGCAAGCGCCCGTGCGACCAGCGTCGACTGCGCCGAGGCAATCGCGCCGATGCGCAGCAGCCCGCCGCTCGCGGCGTCGTCGGGAAGCTCGCCGAGCTTGGCGTAGAGCGCGCAGATCTGCTCCGCGCGCGCCAGCGTCGTCTGGCCGGCCGCATTCAAGGTGGCGGAGCGCCCGGTGCGCTCGAACAGCTCGAACCCCAGGGCTTCCTCGAGCCGCTTGACCTGGCTGCTGACCGCCGACTGCGTCAGGCCGATCCGCTCTCCCGCGGCGGCAAAGGTGCCGTGGCGGCAGACGGCGATGAAGGTTCTGAGTTCGTTGATCATGAACCGAGCATCTCAAGAATCGATGCAAGGTTCAATGATTCATCGCGCTTCGTATGCCTCCATCGGCTTGTCGCTGGGACTGGCCCAGGCGGCCTTCGTCAAGGCGCTGGCCGGCAGCCCGACCTTCGAGTTGTGCGGAGGAATGGGCTGCATGAACCACTTGTCGTAGAGCCGCGCGGCTTCTCCGCTCCTGGCCAGCGACACCACGCTCTGGTCGACGAGCTTCTTGAACGCGGGGTCGCCCTTCGCAAGCATGACGGCGATCGGCTCGACGCTGAGAACCTGGTCGAGCAGCTTGTACTGCGCCGGCTCCCTGCTCTTGGAGATCAGCGTGGCAAGGATCTGGCCGTCGGCCGCAAAGCCATCCACCCGGCCCGATTCGAGCAGCAGGAAGCCTTCGCTGTTGTCCTTGGCGAGCACTTCCGCGATCTCGCCCGCACCCTCGCGCTTGAGCTTCCTGAGGAGCTGGACGGAGGTGGCGCCGGTTGTCGCGGCCACCGCCTTGCCCGAGAGCTGCGCGGGCGACACGATGCCGGAGGCCGCCTTCACGGCAATGCGAACCCCTTCAACGTAGAGCGTGGGCGCGAACGCCACGTCTTTCTGGCGCGCCGTGTTGTTGGTCGTGGTGCCGCACTCGATGTCGACGGTGCCGTTCTGCACCAGGGCAATGCGATTCTGCGGCGTGACCAGCTGGTACTTCACGTGGATCTTCTCGATCTGCAACGCCCGGCCGATGTCAGCGACGACACGCTCGCAGACTTCGACGTGAAAGCCCGTGTAGCTCCCCGGCCCGAGCGTGAAGGACATGGCGCCCGAGGCGTCGCGCACGCCCATGGTGATGGCGCCGGACTCCCTGATCTTCTTCAAGGTGTCGGTTTGCGCACTGGCGCTTGCGGCGGACAGCAGCAGTGCTGCGGCAGCCGCGGCTGCAAGAAAGCGTCGTGTCTTCACGCGGCGCCTTCAGACGGCGAACAGCGAATCGAGATTCGCGAAGGACTTCATCTCGATGGCATTGCCCGACGGATCGAGGAAGAACATCGTCGCCTGTTCGCCCGGCTCGCCCTTGAAGCGGATGTAGGGCTCGATCACGAAGCGGGTCTGGCGCGCGACCAGCTTGTCGGCCAGCGCCTGCCATTGGTCCATCGGGAGGATGGCGCCGAAGTGGCGCACCGGCACGTCGTGCCCGTCGACCGCGCTGCTGGCCTTGTGGCCGCATTCATCGGGGGCGAGGTGCGCCACGATCTGGTGGCCGTGGAAGTCGAAGTCGACCCATTCGGGCGCGCTGCGGCCCTCGGGGCATCCGAGCAGCTCGCCGTAGAAGGCGCGGGCTTCGGCAATGTCGCGGACGGGGAAAGCCAGGTGGAACGGAATTCTCGTGGGGGATGCATTCATGGCGGCCATCGGTCTGTGAGTTCAGGATGGCCGGACTTTAAGCAGCGCGCCTCATAACCGAAAACGATATATTTTCTTGCTGAGCATCGATTTTTTCGATGCTCGACGCGCCCGGGGGCCAAGCGCATTCCCCCCGGGAATTCCCGGGTGCCCAGCGCGCGGCCACGATGGGATAGTTAGTTCGCCCTTCAAACTAACTAATTTCTTACACGGCGTTCTTCGCCGGGCACACCCTTCCAAGGAGAGACATCCATGCAACTCAAGCACACCCTGGCCGCCATGGCCTTCGGCCTTTCTGCCGTGGGCGCAGTGGCCCAGACCGTGGTCGGCGTGAGCTGGTCCAACTTCCAGGAAGAGCGCTGGAAGACCGACGAGGCCGCGATCAAGGCGCAGCTCGAGAAGCTCGGCGCCAAGTACATCAGCGCGGACGCGGGCGGCTCGCCCGAGAAGCAGCTGGGCGACATCGAGGGCCTGATGTCGAAGGGCGCCAAGGCGCTCATCGTGCTGGCCATGGACAAGGACGCGATCCTTCCGGCCGTCACCAAGGCCACGCGCCAGAAGGTGCCCGTGGTGGCCTACGACCGGCTGATCGAGGCGCCCGGCGTCTTCTACATCACCTTCGACAACGTCGAGGTCGGCCGCATGGAGGCGCGCGAGGTCTTCAAGGTCAAGCCCAAGGGCAACTACGTGATCATCAAGGGCTCGCCGAGCGACCCGAACGCCGACTTCCTGCGCGCGGGCCAGCAGGAGGTGCTGGACGCCGCCATCAAGAAGGGCGACATCAAGATCGTCGGCGACGAATACACCGAAGGCTGGAAGCCCGAGGTGGCGCAGAAGAACATGGAGCAGATCCTCACCAAGGCCGGCAACAAGGTCGACGCGGTGGTGGCGGCCAACGACGGCACGGCCGGCGGCGCGGTGGCTGCGCTCACGGCCAAGGGCCTGCGCGGCATTCCGGTGTCGGGGCAGGACGCCGACTTCGCGGCGCTCAACCGCATTGCGCTGGGCACGCAGACCGCGACCATCTTCAAGGACTCGCGCGAACTCGGCCGCGAGGCCGCCAGCGCCGCCATCGCGCTGTCGCAGGGCAAGCCGGTCGAGAAGGCCGCGCCCTGGAATTCCGGGCCGAAGAAGATCTCGCTGTCCTCGCGCCTGCTCACGCCGGTGCCGATCACGCGCGACAACCTCGACGTGGTCGTGAAGGCCGGCTGGATCAAGAAGGACGAGCTCTGCAAGGGCGTCCCGGCCGCCAGCGCACCCGCGGCCTGCAAGTAGCAGCAAGAAGAAGCGCCGCCGATCCGCGCCGCACTGCCGCGTCCGGCGAGCCCACGGGCCTGTCCGGACCGCCGCCGCGCACCTGTTGTTCCTTCGAGAGGACCTGAAAAATGAGCAATCCAACGCCAGGCTGGTGGCGGCGCACGGGCGTCGACCTGCGGCTCCTGCTGATGAGCGTGCTGCTGATCGCCATGGGGGTGGTCTTCAACGTGATGTCGGGCGGCGTGTTCCTGTCGCCCGAGAACCTCTACAACGTGGCGCAGCAGACGGCGGTGGTGGGCATCGTGTCGACGGTGATGGTGCTGGTGATCGTGGCGCGCCACATCGACCTGTCGGTGGGCTCGGTCATGGGCTTCGTGGGCGTGCTGATCGCCTACCTGCAATACACCTCGGGCTGGTCGTGGCCCGCGGCCTGCCTCGCAGGGCTCGCGGTGGCGCTGCTGGTGTCGATCTACCAGGGCTGGCTCACGGCGATGCTGGGCGTGCCCTCGTTCGTGGTCACGCTCGGCGGGCTGATGTCGTTCCGCGGCGCGGCCTTCCTGGTGGCCGACGGCAAGACGCAGCCCGTGAACGACGAATTCTTCCAGCGCCTGGGCGGCGGCTACGACGGCGGCATCGGCACCACCATGACCTGGGTGCTCGCGGCTTTCGTGGCGCTGGTGCTGTTCGCGCGCATGCTGCAGAAGCGCCGCGCACGCGCGCACCACGAAATGCCCAACGAGCCGCTGTGGCTGGAGCTGCTTCTCACGGCGGTGCCGGCGGCCGTGGTGTTCGTCTTCGCGGCGGTCATGAACAACTACCAGATCGCCTCGAAGGACGCGCCGCAGGGCCTGCCGATCCCGGTGCTGATCTGGGCCGTGGTGGCGATCGTGCTGTCGTTCATCGTGCACCGCACGCGCTTCGGCCGCTATGTGTTCGCGATGGGCGGCAACCCCGATGCGGCGGCGCTGGTGGGCATTCCGGTCAAGCGCGTCACGCTGATGCTGTTCGCGCTGCTCGCGGTGCTGGTGACGGTGGCGGCCATCGTGTCGATCGCGCGGCTCAATGCGGGCACCAATTCGCTCGGTACGGGCATGGAGCTGTACGTGATCGCGGCGGCCGTGATCGGCGGCACGGCGCTCGCGGGCGGCACCGGCTCGATCTTCGGCTCGGTGCTGGGCGCGCTCATCATGCAGTCGCTCGACAGCGGCATGCTGCTGCTCGACGTGCCGATCGGCAAGCGCATGGTGATCATCGGGCAGGTGCTGATCGTGGCGGTGGTGTTCGATGTTCTCTATCGCAAGCGCTTTGGAGAGAACTGAGATGAGCAATATCGACACATCCAAGACCCTCGTCGAATTGCGCGACATCCGCAAGGCCTTCGGCGGCGTGAAGGCCGTGGACGGCGTGAGCATCAACCTGCATCCCGGCGAAGTGGTGGCGGTGCTCGGCCACAACGGCGCAGGCAAGTCCACGCTCATGAAGATGCTCGCGGGCGCGTATCCGGTGGATTCGGGCGACACGCTGATCGCGGGCGAGAAGGTCCACATCCGCACGCCCGCCGAGGCGCAGGCGCTCGGCATCGAGACCATCTACCAGACGCTCGCGCTGGCCGACAACCTCGACTCCGTATCGAACCTCTTTCTCGGCCGCGAGAAGATGACCCGCTGGAACACGCTCGACGATCATTTCATGGAGGTGCAGGCGCGCAAGGTGTTCCAGCGCCTGAACAAGAACTTCACCAACATCCGCATTCCGGTGCGCCGCCTCTCGGGCGGGCAGCGGCAGGTGGTGGCGATCTCGCGCGCGTTGTACTTCAATGCGCGCATCCTGATCATGGACGAGCCCTGCGCCGCGCTCGGCCCCGAGGAAACCGCGATGGTCGGCGGGCTCGTGAAGCAGCTCAAGGCCGACGGCGTCGGCATCTTCCTGATCACGCACGACATGCCCGACGTGTTCTCGCTGAGCGACCGCGTCGCGGTCATGAAGAACGGCAGGCTCGTGGGCACCTACCGCACCGCGGACGTCACCGAAGACGAAGTGCTCGGCATGATCATCGCCGGCAAGCGCCCCGAAGGAAAAGAGCAGGCCCACAGGTGAACGAAGGCAGGGTGGCCCCGTGACCATCGGCGACCAGCAGCTGCTCAAGCGCATGAACCGCAGCGTGCTGCTGCGGCTCCTGCGCGCCCGCCCGGGCCTGTCGCGCGCACGGCTCGCGAGCGAGAGCGGCCTCACCAAGTCGACCGTGAGCCTGCTGGTGCGCGAACTGCTCGACGAGGGCTGGCTCAGCGAAGCGGGCACCACCGTTGCCGATGGGCTGGGACGGCCGTCCACGCCGCTGCGGATCAACGTCGGCGTGCGCGCGCTGATGGGTGTCGAGATCGCGGTCGAGACGGTGCGCCTGGTGTGCGTCTCGCTGCAGGGCGAGGTGCTGCATGCCGACACGCAGGCGCTGGCCGACAGCGCACCGGCCGGCGCCTGCGCGCAGGTCGCGCGCATGGCCGCGGCGGCGCACGGGCAGCTCAACGCACTGGGGCTGCGGCTGTCGAGCATCGGCGTCTGCGTGCCCGGCGCGGTGGACGACTGCACCGGCGTGGTCCGCTTTGCGCCCAACCTCGGCTGGCGCAACGTGAGCCTGCTGCCCGCGCTGGAAGAAGCCTTTGCCGCGGCCGGGCTGCCGGGTGTCACGGTGCAGCTGCAGAACGACGCCGATGCCGCCGCGCTCGGCGAGTACGAGTTCTCCGGCGGCGAAAGCGCGGACCCGCTGATCTTCGTGAGCTGCGACGTGGGCGTGGGCGCCGGCGTGGTGCTGAACGACCGCCTCTTCACGGGCGCGCAAGGCATGGCGGGCGAGATCGGCCACACCATCCTGCAGCTCGATGGGCCGCTGTGCTCGTGCGGGCGCCGCGGCTGCGCCGAGGCCTTCTTCGGCTCGCGCGCGCTCGAGCGCGAAGCGCCCGGCATGGCGCACGCGGCAGCCTTCTTCGGCGTGCTGCTGCAGAACCTGTGGGTGACCTTCGATCCGCGCGCCATCGTGCTCGGCGGCAAGTCCTGCACCGGCCATCTCGGGCTGGCGCAGGCGGCCTTCGAGTGGGTCGGGCGCCATGCCGATGCGGCCGGCATGCCCGCACCCGATCTGCGCATTGCGCGCTACCTTGCACTGGCACCCGCCGTGGGTGCCGCGGCGCTGGCGCTGCACGAATACCTCAGGCCGCTGCAGCCCGATGCGCGCACGCGCCGGGCCCGCGCCGCGCGCAGCGACGAATACCGAATACCTTCTGTTTAAAAAGATCGGCGGCAGGCGGCCGCGATTGCGGTGATGCACGGCGACATGCGCAAACCGCCTACGCGCATTGCCGCGGCCTTGGCCTAGGTTCGAGAAAAAACCTGGAGCCCACGCCATGCCCGATGCCGCCGCGCGCGTTCGTGCGCCTTCTTCCGCGCTGCTCAACATCACCGCCGTCGTCATCGGCCTAGCAGGCCTGGGGCTGGGGGCGGCAGGCGCATGGCTCGTGGTGCTCGGCGGCTCGTGGTACTACCTGGTGGCGGGGCTCGGGCTCATCGCCTGCGCGGTGCTGCTGCCGCGCGGCAGCGGCGCGGGCCTCTGGGCCTATGCGGCCGTGGTGGCGTTCACGCTGGTGTGGGCCCTGTGGGAAGTGGGCTTCGACTGGTGGCCGCTGGCAGCGCGCGGCGACGTGTTCTTCGTGCTCGGCCTGTTCCTGCTCACGCCCTGGGTGGCGCGTGCGCTCGGGCGCCGCAGCACCGCGGGCGTGGCGCCCGCGCGCGGCTTCCTCGGCGTGGTGCTGCTGGCCTTCCTGGCCGCCGCGGTGTTCTCGTGGACGCGCGATGCAACGCGCATCGAAGGCGCCATGCCGGCGGCCGCGGCACCCGCCGCGGCATCGGGCAATGCCGCACCGGCCCCGCCGAAGGACGACTGGACGGCCTATGGCGGCAACGGCATGGGCCAGCGCTATTCGGCGCTCGACCAGATCACGCCGGCCAATGTGGGCGAGCTGCAGGAGGCATGGCACTTCCGCACCGGCGACGTGCGCGGCCAGAGCGGCGACCCCGAGGAGACGACCTTCGAGGTCACGCCGCTGAAGATCGGCGAGCGGCTTTTTCTTTGCACGCCGCACCAGTCGGTGGTGGCGCTGAACGCGACCACCGGCCAGCAGCTCTGGCGCTACACGCCAGAGATCCGGCGCCCGCTGGCCTTGCAGCACCTGACCTGCCGCGGCCTGTCCTACGACCCGGGCAGCGCGGTGCGGCCCGCGCCCGCCGCGGCGGCTGCTTCATCGCCACCCGCCGCCGGCGGCGACTGCGACGCCAAGCTCTTCATGCCCACGGCCGACGGCCGCGTCATCGCGCTCGACCCCGGGAGCGGCAAGCCCTGCATGCGTTTCGGCGGCGGCACGGGCCAGATCGACCTCTGGAAGAACATGCCCAACGTGAAGCCCGGCTCGTATTACTCGACCTCCCCCGTGGTGGTGACGCGCTCCCTCGTCATCGTGGGCGGCACGGTGCTGGACAACGTCTCGACCAAGGAGACCTCGGGCGTGATCCGGGCCTTCGACATCGACACCGGCGCGCTGGTGTGGAACTGGGACTCGGGCAACCCGGACGACACCGCACCCATTGCGGCCGACCACAGCTACACGGCCAACTCGCCCAACAGCTGGTCGATCTCCAGCGTGGACGAGGCGCTCGGGCTGGTCTACGTGCCCACCGGCAACCAGCCGCCCGACCAGTGGGGCGGCAAGCGCACCGAAGGGGCCGAGCGCTATTCGTCCTCGGTGGTGGCGCTGGACCTGGCCACTGGCCGCGTGCGCTGGAGCTTCCAGACCGTGCACCACGACCTCTGGGACTACGACGTACCCTCGCAGCCCAGCCTCGTCGACCTGCGCATCGGCAGCGAGACGGTGCCCGCGCTCGTGCAGCCGACCAAGCAGGGCGAGCTGTTCGTGCTCGACCGGCGTGACGGCAAGCCCCTGACCAAGGTGCATGAACGGCCCGCGCCGCAGGGGCCGGCCGCGGGCGACCACACCTCGCTCACGCAGCCGGTGTCGGAGCTGTCCTTCGATCCGCCCGCGCTCACGCCGGCGGACATGTGGGGCGGCACCGTGTTCGACCAGCTGGCCTGCCGCATCGCCTTTCACCGGCTGCGCTACGAAGGCCGCTACACGCCGCCGTCGACCGAGGGCTCGCTGATCTACCCCGGCAACTTCGGCGTCTTCAACTGGGGCGGCGTGGCGGTCGACCCGGTGCGGCAGATGGCGTTCACCACGCCGGCCTCGCTGGCCTTCGTGTCCAGGCTCATTCCGCGCGCCGACGACACCTCGCTCTACGTGCAGGGCAAGGACCGGCCCAACGACAGCCTGCCCGCGCTCAACGAGAACTTCGGCGCGCCGTTCGCGGTGCAGCTGAGCGCCTTCACCTCGGTGTTCGGCCTGCCGTGCCAGGCGCCGCCCTGGGGCCATGTGGCGGGGGCCGACCTGCGCACCGGCCGCGTGGTGTGGAAGCACAAGAACGGCACCGTGCGCGACAGCTCGCCGCTGCCGCTGCCCTTTGCGATGGGCGTGCCCAGCCTCGGCGGGCCGATGATGACGGCCGGCGGCGTGGCCTTTCTCTCGGGCACGCTCGACTACTACCTGCGCGCCTACGACGTGGCCAGCGGCAAGGAGCTCTGGCGCAGCCGCCTGCCCGCGGGCGGACAGGCCACGCCGATGAGCTACCGCGGCAGCGACGGGCGCCAGTACGTGGTGGTGGCCGCGGGCGGCCACGGCTCGCTGGGCACGCGCACCGGCGACCACGTGATCGCCTACGCGCTGCCCAGGCGCTGAGCCTCTAGTCCGGCGCGCGCGGCGCGACCTTGTCCTCTTCGCGCCAGCCGCGCAGCCGCCGGTACAGCGTGCCGCGCGACACGCCCAGCTGCCGCGCCGCCTGCGAGACGTTGCCGCCCTGCGCCGCCAGCGTGTCCTCGATCAGCTTGCGGCTGTGCTCGCGCAGGGTTTCGCCCTGCAGCGCTTCCACCGGCACGTGGTGGGAGGCGATGGCTGGCGTGTGCTCGTGCGCCGCCAACGGCTGGGCCGCCGCCGCGGGCTCGGCGGACAACACCGCGCCGGCGTCGCCGGGCATCGCCACCGCATGCCTGAAGTCCACGCCATCCGCAGCCTTCAGGCGCGCCTGCACCCACACGCCCAGGCCGCTCGCCAGGCGCAGCGGCTGCGCGGCTTCGCGCCTTTCGAGCCGCAGCAGGCTCGCAAGGTCGTGGCCCAGCATCGATTCGACATCCCGCTCGCAGGCCTCTTCGGGCAGGCGGCCGATCAGCCGCGCGCCGGCACCGTTGAGCCAGGCGATGGTGCCGTCGGGCGCCACGCCGGCCAGCGCTTCCATCGGCGTGCCCAGCAGGGTGGGGCTGGCCTGGAAGCGCAGGATCAGGTGGTCGCGCGACTGCGCCTGCAGCAGGCGGTTCTCGATGGTCGTGGCGTAGAGCCCCACCATCGAGGCTGCATCGAAGCCGAAGCGCCGCGCCTCCATCGTGATGTCGAGCACGCCCGCGAGCCGGCCCGCCACGTCGCGGATCGGCGCCGCGGCGCACTGCATCTGCGACAGCACGTCGAAGTAGTGCTCCGCGCCGTCGACCGTGCAGGCCAGCCCGGTGGTCGCCACGATGCCCGGCGCGGTGGTGCCGACGATGCGCTCGGAAATGTTCACGCCCACGCGCGCGGTCTTGCGCAGCACCGGCTGGTGCGCGGCGGCCGGCTGGTGCGTGACGTGCACCACCACGCCTTCGCCGTCGGTCAGGATCACGCGGCAGTCGGTGCCCGCGAGCGCGCTTTCCATGCTCGCGAGTTCCTGCCGCGCCACCTCGAGCAGCTCGCGGTTGCGCGCCAGCGTGGCGTGCAGGCGGCTCGGCGTGACCGCATCGAAAGGCACGATGCGCTGCCGGTCGCTGTGGTTGCGGGTGCAGCGCAGCCACGACTGGATCACCGCCTCGCCGACCAGGCCCGAAGGCCGCACGCCTTCCTCGAAGAACTGCTGCCGCGCGAGCGCCACGCGCTGCGCGGGCGTGCTGGAAAAAAGTTGGCGCGGCGCGGTTGCCGTGCCCAGCCGTTCGAAAGCCATGCTGTTCGCCGCTCCTCGAAATGGGGGGATCAGGAAGGAAGGGGAGATCGCTGCCCCTGTCGAATGTGTTCCGCAATGGAACAGCGCCGGCCTGGGGAAATCCCGAAGGTGAACGCGAGCGCGGCACAACCGATCCTTGCGGCACAAAGGAGACCCACGATGAAAAAGATCCACTCCGGTTGGCTTGCGCTCGCCGGTGCATTGCTGTGCCTGGGCAGCTCGCCCGCCGCGGCCCAGGCCTCGGCCGCCAAGCAGGTGAACGGCGACTTCGTTCGCGCCAATGCGGCCCAGAAGAAGACGCCCGACTGGCCGAGCTACGGCCTGGACTACGCCGAGTCGCGCTTCAGCAAGCTCGACCAGGTGAACGCCGGCAACGTGAAGCAGCTGGGGCTGGCCTGGTCCTACAACCTCGAGTCCACGCGCGGCGTCGAGGCCACGCCGCTGGTGGTGGACGGCGTCATGTACGTCACCGCGTCGTGGAGCGTGGTGCATGCCATCGACACGCGCACCGGGCAGAAGCTCTGGAGCTTCGATCCGCAGGTCGACAAGTCCAAGGGCTTCAGGGGCTGCTGCGACGTGGTGAACCGCGGCGTCGCGCTGCACGAGGGCAAGGTCTACGTCGGCGCCTTCGACGGCCGCCTGATCGCGCTCGACGCGGCCACCGGGCAGAAGGTCTGGGAGAAGAACACCATCGAGGGGCAGAAGGGCAGCTACACCATCACCGGCGCGCCGCGCGTCTTCAAGGGCAAGGTCATCATCGGCAACGGCGGCGCCGAGTACGGCGTGCGCGGCTACGTCACGGCCTACGACGCGAAGACCGGCGCGCAGAAGTGGCGCTGGTTCGTGGTGCCGGGCGACCCGGCCAAGCCCTTCGAGGACGAATCGATGGCGCGCGCCGCCAAGACCTGGGACCCTTCGGGCAAGTACTGGGAGGCCGGCGGCGGCGGCACCGCATGGGACAGCTTCGCCTTCGACCCCGAGCTCAACCTGATGTACGTGGGCACCGGCAACGGCTCGCCCTGGGCGCACAAGAAGCGCAGCCCGAAGGGCGGCGACAACCTCTACCTGGGCTCGGTGGTGGCCCTGAACCCCGACACCGGCAAGTACGTGTGGCACTACCAGGAGACGCCGGGCGACAACTGGGACTACACCTCCACCCAGTCGATGATCCTGGCCAAGGTCACGCTCGGCGGCAAGGCGCGCAAGGTGCTGCTGCATGCGCCGAAGAACGGCTTCTTCTTTGTCATCGACCGCACCAGCGGCAAGTTCATCTCGGCGAAGAATTTCGTCGACGTGAACTGGGCCACGGGCTACGACAAGAACGGCCGCCCCATCGAGATCGCGGCCGCGCGCCAGAACGACAAGCCCGGCGACAGCATTCCCGGCCCCTTCGGTGCGCACAACTGGCACCCGATGTCGTTCAACCCGCAGACCGGCCTGGCCTACCTGCCGGCGCAGAACATCCCGATCAACCTGATGGACGACAAGGACTGGAAGTTCGACCAGAACGCACCGGGCCGGCCGCACGCCGCGCTCGGCTGGAACACCGCCATGTTCGCCAACGCCGAGCCGCCCAAGAGCAAGCCCTTCGGCCGCCTCGTCGCCTGGGACCCGGTGGCGCAGAAGGAAGCCTGGGGCGTGGACTACGTCTCGCCCTGGAACGGCGGCACGCTCACCACCGCCGGCAACCTGGTGTTCCAGGGCACGGCCGACGGCCGCCTGGTGGCCTACAACGCGAAGACCGGCGAGAAGCTCTGGGAAACGGCCACCGGCACCGGCGTGGTGGCCGCGCCCACCACCTACATGGTCGATGGCAAGCAGTACGTGTCGGTCGCGGTGGGCTGGGGCGGCGTGTACGGCCTCGCGCAGCGCGCCACCGAGCGGCAGGGCCCGGGCACGGTCTACACCTTTGCCGTGGGCGGCAGCGCGAAGATGCCCGAGTTCGTGCAGTACCGCATGGACAAGCTGGTGCAGGGCGTGAAGTACGACCCCGCCAAGGTCCAGGCCGGCACCATGCTCTATGTGAGCAACTGCGTGTTCTGCCACGGCGTGCCGGGAGTGGACCGCGGCGGCAACATCCCGAACCTCGGCTACATGGATGCGGCCTACATCGAGAACCTCGACAAGTTCATCCTCAAGGGCCCGGCCATGGCGCGCGGCATGCCCGACTTCACGGGCAAGCTCTCGGGCGACGACATCGAGAGCATCAAGGCCTTCATCCAGGGCACGGCCGACGCGATCCGGCCGAAGTGAGGCCGCGGGGCTGCAAGCGGCGCGGGCCGGTCAGCCCGCGAGCCGCAGCTCCTGGATCAGGCCCGCCACGTTGCCCACCTGCAGCTTGTCATAGATCGACTGGATGTGGTTGCGCACGGTGGCGGGCGAGCGGTTCAGCATGGCCGCAATGTCCTTGTGCGTGTCGCCGCGGGCCAGCAGCTCGGCAATGGTGTGTTCTCGCGGCGTCAGGCTGTCGGCCAGGCAGCGCATGCGGCTCTTGAGGAACAGCAGGCCCTGCTCCACGTGGTGCGTGACCACCACCGCCCGGCCGCTGTAGCGCGCATGGCGGCCGAGGAAGTGCGCGAGCAGCGCATCGGGCAGGGTCCGCCCGTGCCAGGACGGCCACTCGGCCTTCATCGTCGCCTCGAAGGGGCCGTCGGCGTGATAGAGCACGCCGCGCAGGTCGCCGATGGCGGAGCCGCCGGGCGCCTGGCCGCCGGCCTCGAGCCGGTCGAGATGCACGATGCGGTTGAGCGCCAGCGCCTGCATCACGTGCGGCGCCAGGCTCGCGAGCAGCTGCCGTTCGTCCTCGGTGCCGTGCGCATCGGGGTCCGAGCGGAACAGGCTGAGCCAGTGCACGAAATTCGTCTGCGGATGCACGTCCGAGCTGATGAAGAAGTTGGACTGCTCGAAGCGCTCGCCATATGCGCGCAGCTGCGCCTGGTCCTTGCGGTGGAACCAGGCATTGGCATTGAACGAGAGCGTCGACTTCGGCCGCTTGCCCACTTCCACAGCGGCGGTGTCGAGGTGCTTCACCTCTTCATAGGCCGCCAGCATTTCCGCCGGCTGGTTGTGCAGGTGGATGGTGTGGATGTCGATGCCGCTGTCGGTGCGGGTGGCGGTGCCCCACATCGACGAGTCGAAAGCCAGCACCGGCTTGATGAGATCGAGCGCGGCATCCTGGAAGGCATCGATCGGCAGCTCGTGCGAGAGCCGGTAGAGCCGCAGCAGCAGCTCGCTGAAGTCGTGCAGGGCGGCAGGCCGGGTCATCGCCGAAGTTTTCCATCGCGCCCGCGCAGCGCGCATCCCATGTTCAGGTGATTCCATCCTGCGGCCCGCCGGCGGATTTCAAGAATGATGCATTTGCATCATTTTTTTTGGAAAAGTGAAAGCTATTGTTTGCAGGCCTCGGATGGTCCGGGGCTTTCAAACCCCTTCGAAGAGCCCACCGATGCCCTCTCTCACCCGCAAGATTCCCCATGCGCTGTCCGTTGTCACCCTGGCGCTGCTCGGCGCGTGCGGCGGAGGAGGTGGAGGTGGCGGCGGCGGCGGGTTCGGCTTCATCCCGCCGGCCTCGAATGGCGGCGACCCGCCCGCGGCGGCCGGCACCACCTTGAGCGGCACCGTCGCCACCGGCGCAGCCCTGGCCGGCGCGGTGCTCACGGTGTTCGACCAGACCGGCGCCAAGGTCTGCGAAGTGACCACCACGGCCGAAGGCAGCTACAGCTGCTCGCTGCCCGCCGGCACCAAGGCGCCGCTGGTGATCCAGGCCGTGCGCGACGACCTCACCCTCTACAGCACCACCGCCAGCACCGCCACCGGCACCGCCAACGTGACGCCGCTGACCACCATCGTGGTGGCGCAGCTCGCGCCCAACGGCGATCCGGCCAAGCTGGCCGCCGCGATCCAGGCCGACGCCGGCGCCGTCACGGCCGGATCGATCGGCGACCAGGTGTCCAAGCTCTTGGCTGCGCTGCAGCCGCTGCTGAGCGCACTCGACGCGAGCATCGACCCGATGAGCGGCGAGTTCCAGGCCAACGGCACCGGCCAGGACCGCGTGCTCGACGCGCTCAACGTGTCGGTGCGCCCCGACGGCACGGCATCCAACATCGAGATCACGGTGAAGGCGCTGCCCGCCGGCGACGACAGCCCGCCGGTGTCCATCGTCTTTCGCAGCGGCGACGCCACCATTGCGGCGCTGCCCGCCATCGATGCCGCAACGCTGGTGCAGCCGCCCACGCCGGCCATGGTGCAGGCGCTGCTCGATCGCATCAACGCCTGCTATGCGCTGCCGCTCGCACAGCGCGTCGACAGCCCCATCGAGGCCGACGGCAATGCCTACGGCAGCGCCGCCAACGTGGTGGCACCGGCCTGCCGCACGCTGTTCGTGAACGACGATCCGGCCAGCTTCGTGGCGGCCGGCGCGCCCATCGGCCGCGTGAGCAGCGGTGCGCGCCGCTCGTTCGAAAGCCTGTTCCGCTTCGGCCCCACCAACCTGAAGCACGACCGCGGCAACTTCGAATACTTCCACAAGAACGGCGACATCGCTCTCACCTACCGCTGGACCGACGTCCTGGGCAACACCGACAACGACGTCTTCAACGCGAAGATCGTGGACGGTGCGCTGAAGCTCACCGGCAACGGCAACACCTACCGCGCCTTCGTGCGTCCCCAGCTCGACAAGAAGGACTACCTGAAGCACCAGAACCTGGTGTTCCATTCGGTCGGCTACGCGGTTTCGGTCGACAACGTGCGCGACGGCAATGGCAACCCGGTGCTGTCGAAGGTGGTGGCAACCACCGCATCGCTGCCCGGCAAGGAACTGGTGCTGGTGCCCAAGGCCGGCCTCAACTCGCTGGTGCTCACGCCGGACGGCACGGCCGGTTCGGCCCTGAATTCGGGGGTGTGGCGCATGTCCGCACGCTACCTGGACCCGGCCCAGCCCGGCAGCCCGAGCGATTTCGACAACGCCAACCTCTTTGCCACGCCGGCGTACACCGACGAGGAGCTTGGCAAGATCGCCGACCAGTCGGTGTGGAAGCTCGAGTTCTTCCACGCCGACGGCGCGACGCCGAACGTGGTGCAGTACGTGCGCACCTTCTCCCGCGTGCCCACCATCGCGGAAGCCGTGCAGACGCCCATGGTGGAACTCACGCCCGCGCTGCGTGCGGAAGTGCTCGCGGAAAGCCTGGGCAGCCCGCGCGGCATCGTCTTTGCGGCACCCACGCCTTCGGAGCCCAACAACGTCGACTTCAGCGCCGACGGCGGCCTCGACGGCTGGACGGTTCCGGCCGGTGCGCTCGCGCCCACCTCGTTCAGCGTCTTCGGCCGGGCGCCGGGCGCTGGCGGCGCGCGCTTCAGCGAAACCGTCACCGTGCGCAGCACCGCGCGCAAGGCCATGGTCTATTGCCAGCCGGTGGGCGCGAGCGACACGCACTGCGTGCCGGCGGGCAACAGCAGCTGGCAGTACGCCCAGGGTTCCTCGATCAGCACCTTCGGCTTCACGGCCCGCACGGCGCGCCAGGTCGACGTGCGCAAGAACTTCGAGGTGTGGACGGTCACGCTGCCCTGATTTTTTCCGCTGTCACGCCATGAAAAAAGCCGCCGGTCCCGAGGGCCGGCGGCTCTTTTTTTGAGCGCGGGGGAAATCAGTCGGCGTACACGCCGGCGGCCTTGATGATCGGGCCCCACTTGGCAATTTCCGCCGAGACGAACTTCTTGTGCTCGGCCGGCTCGGTGCGCTTGTCGGTGGTGATCACGGCGCCCAGCGCTTCCTCGCGCTTGATGAAGCCCGGGTCCTTCATGGCGGCCTTGATGGCTTCGTTGAGCTTCTTCAGCACCGGTGCCGGCGTGCCCTTGGGCGCGTACACGCCGTGCCAGATCGAGACCTCGAAGTCCTTCAGGCCCGATTCGGCGAGCGTCGGCAGGTCTTTCAGGGCCGGCGTGGTCAGGCGCTTGCTGGTGGTCACGGCGTAGGCCTTGACCTTCTTGGCCTCGATCTGCGAGGTGGTGTTGGTGGTCTGGTCGCACAGGAGGTCGATCTGGCCGCCCAGCAGGTCGGCGATGGCCGGTGCGGTGCCCTTGTAGGGAACCGGCGTCATCTCGACCTTGAGCGCGCTCTGGAACAAGAGGCCGCACAGGTGCGAGGCGGCGCCCAGGCCGGCATTGCCGAGGTTGATCTTGCCCTTGTTGGCCGCGATCCAGGCCGTCAGCTCCTTGTAGTTGTTGGCCGGCAGCGTCGGCTTGCCGATGAGCGTCATCGGCACTTCATTGACCATGCCCAGGTATTCGAAGTCGTTCTCCACGTTGAACGGCAGCTTGCGGTAGAGCGCAGGCATCGTCGACATGCCGATGTGGTTGAGCAGCAGCGTGTAGCCGTCCGGTGCCGCGCGGGCCACCTTGGCGGTACCGATGGAGCTGCCGGCGCCCGCGGTGTTGTCCACCACGATCGTCGTGCCCAGGGTCTTTTGCAGGGCTTCGGCCAGGTCGCGGGCCACGCGGTCGGTCGGGCCGCCGGCGGAGAAAGGCACCACCAGCGTGACGGTCTTGCCTGCGGGGAAATCCTGGGCATGGGCGCCGGCGGCAGCAGCGGCGAATGCCGTGAGTGCAAGCAGTTTCTTCATGAGTGTCTCTCGGTTGGTGAAATTCAAAAATGGCCGCGATCATAAAGGCTGACCATGACCTGACGAATAGCGAATAGCCCTTAGGGGTGGGCCGAGATGCGCCCCTTCCTGGGGCATGATGCGGCTCGCAAGCCGCGCCTGGAGGGGCGCGAAGAAAAACCACAACACCGCAGGCCTTCGGGCCGCATCGAGGAGGAAATTCCAATGGATCCATGGGTCTATCCGCGCGAGCGCTGGCTCGGCAACATCACGCTCGGGCTCGGCCTGCTGGTCTGGGCGCTGCTGGTCCTGGGCACCCTGGGCATCGCGCTCGTCTATGTGCTGCTCGGCTTCATCGCCTACGTGTTCGCGCAGTCGGCCGTCATCGCCTGGATCAAGGGCACGGCCGTGAAGCTCTCGCCCACCCAGCTGCCGGAACTGCATGCGCGGTTCCTGGCCTGCTGCGGCCATCTGGGCATCCAGAACCCGCCCGAGGCCTACCTGCTGCACGGCGACGGCATCTTCAATGCCTTTGCCACGCGCTTCTTCGGCCGCAACTTCGTGGTGCTGCTGTCCGACGTGGTCGACGCCATGGAAGCCCAGCCCGACGGCATCAACTTCTACATCGGCCACGAGCTCGGCCATATCCGGCGCGGCCACCTCACGGGCCACATCTGGCGCGTCCCGGTGCTGTGGCTGCCGCTGCTCGGCGCCGCCTATTCGCGGGCCCAGGAATACACCTGCGACCTGCACGGCGCCGCCTGCTGCACGCAGACCGACTCCGCGCCCCGCGCGCTCGTGGCGCTGGCCGCCGGCGCGCAGCAGTGGCGCCACGTCGACCTGCAGCGCTATGCCGACCAGGCGGTGGGCAACAGCGGCTTCTGGGCCTCGTTCCATGAGCTGATCGCCGGCTACCCCTGGCTCACCAAGCGCGTGGCGCGCGCCATCGATCCGGGCGCGAAGCTGCCGAGCCGCAATCCGGTGGCCTACCTGCTCGCGGTCTTCGTGCCGTACGCCGGCCGAGCCGGCGGCGGCGCGCTGGCGCTTCTGGTGGTGGTGGCGATCATCGGCGTGCTGGCCGCGGTGGCGCTGCCGGCCTATCAGCAATACGAGTCGCGCGCGGCCGTTTCGCAGGCCTGGTCCGAAGCCGCACCGGTGCGCGAAGCGCTCGGCAGCTACTACAAGCAGAAGGAAGAGATTCCCGATTCCCTGGCCGCGGCCGGCGCACCCGAAACCCTGCCCGGCGGCTCGGAGCTGACGCTCGACCCCGACACCATGGTGGTCGAGGCGGTGCTTCCAAAGGCCAAGGGCACGCTGCGCATGGAGCCCTCGGCCACCGAGGACGGCATCGCGTGGAACTGCGTGGCCGGCGACGGCCTCCAGGACAAGGCGCTGCCGGCCAGCTGCCGCAAATAGCAGCAGCACACCGTAAAAGAAGGTTGCCGCCCGTCGAACCGTCCGACAGGCGGACCCGGCGCGCGCCGATGCGCGCTGCGGGCGCGGGCCCTAGGGTGAAGTGTCATTGCCATCAAAAGAACCACCTTCAAGGAGTGACTCACCCATGCCCACCACCATCTCTTCTTCTTCACTGGACGGAATGAAGGTTGCCATCCTCGTGGCGGACGGCTTCGAGCAGGCCGAGATGGCCGAGCCGCGCAAGGCGCTTGAGCTGGCCGGCGCACAGACGCAGATCGTTTCGCCGCTCGACGGCAGCGTGCGTGCCTGGAAGCAGCTCGAGCCCGCCGACACCTTCGAGGTCGACGTGCCGCTCAAGAACGCCGATGCCGAGGACTTCGACGCGCTGCTGCTGCCCGGCGGCGTCGCCAACCCCGACGCGCTGCGCATCAACCAGAAGGCCGTGGCCTTCGTGCGTGCCTTCGTCGAGTCGGGCAAGCCCATCGCGGCCATCTGCCACGGGCCCTGGACGCTCATCGATGCCGGCGGCGTGAAGGGGCGCAGGATGACCTCGTGGCCTTCACTGCGCGCCGACCTGCACAACGCCGGCGCAAAGTGGGTCGACAAGGAGGTGGTGGTCGACAGCGGCCTGGTGACGAGCCGCAGGCCCGGCGACCTGCCCGCGTTCATCCGCGAGATGACGACGATGTTCGAGCTCGCGCACGAGGCTGCGATCCATTGAGCATCGGGCGGTGAAGCGCGCGCGGCGCCTGCCCGGGGACCGCCGCTACTTGTAGCTGCGCGCGTCCTCGATCACCTTGCCGTCGTTCGGCAGCGTGCCCGGCGCCACCAGCTCGATGGTGCCGCGCAGCTTGGTCACCTCGCGCACCGCATCGGCAATGCGCGCATCGAGCCCGGCCGGCGCACCGGCTGCGCATTCGAGCCTGAAGGTCATCTGGTCGTCGCCCATCTCGCCCGAGACCACGAGGCGCGCGCGCTGCACTTCCGGAAAGCGGCGCGCGATCTCCGCCACCTGCGAGGGGTGCACGAACATGCCGCGCACCTTGGTGGTCTGGTCGGCGCGGCCGAGCCAACCCTTGATGCGCTTGTTGGTGCGGCCGGTGGGGCAGGTGCCCGCGAGCACGGCGGAAAGATCGCCGGTGCCAAAGCGCACCAGCGGATAGTCGGGGTTGAAGGTGGTCACGACGATCTCGCCGACCTCGCCGTCGGGCACCGGGTCGCCGGTGCCGGGCCGCACGATCTCGACCAGCACGCCTTCATCGAGCACCAGGCCTTCGCGCGCGCTGGTCTCGTAGGCGACCAGGCCCAGGTCGGCGGTGGCGTAGCACTGGGTGCCCTGCACGCCATGCGCGGCGATCCAGTCGTGCAGGCTCGGCGGAAAGGCTTCGCCCGACACCAGCGCCTTGGTGAGCGAGGGCAGCTTCAGGCCTTTTTCCTCGGCCTTTTCCAGCAGGATCTTGAGGAAGCTCGGCGTGCCCGCATAGCCTTCGGGCTTCAGGTCGGCCATGGCTTCGAGCTGCTGCTCGGTCTGGCCGGTGCCGCCCGCGAACACGGTGCAGCCCAGGGCGCGCGCGCCGCTTTCCATGATGGAGCCGGCGGGCGTCATGTGGTAGCTGAAGCTGTTGTGGATGAGCTCGCCGCCGCGAAAGCCCGCGGCATGCAGCGCGCGCGCCGTGCGCCAGTAGTCGCGCGCCTCGCCCTCGGGCTCGTAGATGGTGCCGGGGCTCGCGAACACGCGCGGCATGCGGGCACCGCGGCCGATGGCGGAAAAGCCGCCGAAGGGATCGTCGGCGCGGCGCTGCTTCTGCAATTCGAGCAGTTCGGCCTTGCGCGTGACGGGCAGCCTGGCGAGCGCCTCGCGCGTGGTGATGTCGGCGGGCTTCACGCCATCGAGGATCTTGGCGAACGCGGGCGCGGCGGTCTGGGCCTGCGCGATGTGCTTCGGCAATGCGGCGAGCAGGTCGCGCTCGCGTTCGGCGGGGTCGCGGATTTCTAGCTTGTCGTAATGGTCGGTCATGTCCGTACCTTCATTTCTGGAATTGCGAGGCGGGAAATCCAAATGCGGAAGCGTTCGTGGCGCGTGCCCAGGCCACCGGGTACTCCCCTCCGCGAATGTCCCCCGGCCTGCGGCCTCCTCCTTGATTTCGCTGCGGGGAGCACCCGATGCCCTGTGCACAGGGCACGCCGCTGGTTTGCGGCTGATCAACCAGTGCTCTGAAAACGCTCACGTCGATGGGGTGCCTTGCGCAGCGAAATAAAGGAGGAGCCCGAAGGGCGGGGGACATTCGCGGAGCAAGGTACCCCGTCGGCGGGAGCGCGCCCTGAACAAAGACACTCCGACGTTTCAAGCCAGCCACCTTTTCCGGCGCTTGTAGCTTTTGACGTCGCGAAAGCTCTTGCGGTCCGCACCGCCCACGCCAAGGTAGAACTCCTTCACGTCCTCGTTCTCGCGCAGGCTCTTGGCCGGCCCGTCCATCACGATGCGGCCGTTCTCCAGGATGTAGCCGTAGTCGGCATAGCGCAGCGCCATGTTGGTGTTCTGCTCGGCCAGCAGGAAGGTCACGCGTTCCTTGGTGTTGAGGTCCTTCACGATCTCGAACACCTCTTCCACGATCTGCGGCGCCAGGCCCATCGAGGGCTCGTCGAGCAGCACCATGTTCGGGTTGGCCATCAGCGCGCGGCCGATGGCGCACATCTGCTGCTCGCCGCCCGAGGTGTAGGCCGCCTGCGAAGTGCGCCGGGTCTTCAGCCGCGGGAAATACGCATACACCTTCTCCAGCGTCTGCTGCACCGCGGCCTTGCCGTCGCTGCGCGTGTAGGCGCCGGTCATCAGGTTTTCCTCGATCGTCAGGTGCGCGAAGCAGTGGCGGCCCTCCATCACCTGGATCAGCCCGCGCTTCACCAGCTCGGCGGGGGACAGCGCCTCGATGCGTTCGCCGCGCAGCTCGATGGTGCCCTTGGTGACCGCGCCGCGCTCGCCCGCGAGCAGGTTGCTTACCGCGCGCAAGGTGGTCGTCTTGCCCGCGCCGTTGCCGCCGAGCAGCGCCACGATGCCGCCTTCGGGCACCGTGAGGGACACGCCCTTGAGAACGAGGATCACGTGGTTGTAGATGACCTCGATGCCGTTGACATTGAGGATGATGTTGGGTTCGCTCATGGTGTGGTCCGAAGCATTCGAAAGAACAACAAGAGGCTGTTCTTTCGAATGGCGGCTCTCGCGAGCCGCCACGGTTCCTCAAGCCGTCACATGCTGCAGTCGGCTGCGTCGCGGCGCGTGAGCTTCTTTTCGCCCGCGTACTTCTCGGCCGCCACCTTCACCATCGGCTTGATGATCTGCTCGTCGGCCTGGTACCAGTCGGACATGCCGCCCCACTTGGCGCCGTCCCAGGTGTGCACGCGCGCCCAGGTCGAGCCCATGTGGTCCTGGCACGAGGTGCCGAGCGGGCGCAGCACGCCCGAGAAGCCCAGCGAATCGAGCTTCTTCTGGTCGAGCGCGAGGTTCTCCATGCCCCAGCGCACCTGCTCGCCGGTCATGACCTTGCCCTTGCCGAAGCGCTCCTGCGCGCGCTTCACGGCTTCGACGCCCAGCATCTGGATGATCACGCCGCGGGTGTAGAGCACCGAGCCCACTTCGTCCTTCGGCCCCGTGCCCTGGCCCTTGTCGTGCACCTGCTTGAGGATTTCCTGGATCACCTTCGGCTCGGTGCCCGAGGTGTTGAGCGCCAGCGCGTTGTAGCCCTTGGCGTTGGCGCCCACGTCCTTCACGTCGGGCTCGGCGCCGGCCCACCACACGCCATACATCTTCTCGCGCGGATAGCCGGTGGCCACGGCTTCCTTCAGCGCGGTGGAGTTCATCACGCCCCAGCCCCACAGCAGTACGTAGTCGGGCCGCGACTGGCGCACCTGCAGCCAGGCGGACTTCTGCTCCACGCCGGGCGCGGTGACCGGAATCAGCGACAGCTCGAAGCCGTTCTGCTTGGCGCGCTCCTGCAGCAGCGGGATCGGCTCCTTGCCGAACGGCGAGTCGTGGTACACGAGGGCGATCTTCTTGCCCTTGAGCTTGTCCATGCCGCCTTCCTTCTTGCCGATGTGCTGGATCAGGATGTCGGCCGCGGTCCAGTAGCTGCCCATCAGCGGGAAGTTCCACTTGAACACGCTGCCGTCCTGCGACGCCGACAGCCCGTAGCCCAGCGTGATGAGCGGGATCTTGTCGGTGGGCACCTTGTCGGTCAGCGCAAAGGTGATGCCGGTGGCCTGCGGGTCGAACAGCGTCACGCCGGGGCGGCCCTTCAGGCGCTCGTAGCACTCCACGCCCTTGTCGGTGGCGTAGCCGGTCTCGCACTCTTCGTACGTGATCTTCACGCCGTTGATGCCGCCGGTGGCGTTGATGTACTTGATGTAGTCCTGCTTGCCGTTGGCCCAGGGCGTGCCGTTGGGCGCATAGGGGCCGGTGCGGTACACCAGCAGCGGAAAGAACTGTTCCTTGGCCTGCGCCTGGGCGAGCGATGGCGCAAGCAGCGCGCCGAGGGTGCTGGCCACCAGGGCGGCGGTCAGAGCGAGCGATTTCAGTTTCATGCCTGTCTCCTTATGTGGGCACCTCGGTGCCGGTTTCTACGAACGGAAAAATCAGTGGGGGAAGGGCCAGAGCCGCAACTTTTCCTTGGCGGTGGACCACAGCCGCGCCAGCCCGTGCGGCTCGACGATCAGGAAGAAAACGATCAGCGCGCCGAAGATCATGGTCTCCAGGTGCGAGGCCAGCGCGGTGGAGATCGAGAAGCCCAGCCATCCCGGCAACTGGTTCAAGAAGAGCGGCAGCAGCACGATGAACGCGGCGCCGAAGAAGCTGCCCATGATCGAGCCGAGCCCGCCGATGATCACCATGAACAGCAGCTGGAACGAGCGGTCGATGCTGAACGCTGCCGGCTCCCACGCGCCCAGGTGGATGAAGCCCCACAGCGCGCCCGCCACGCCCACGATGAAGCTGCTCACTGCAAAGGCCGTGAGCTTGGCGTACACCGGGCGGATGCCGATCACCGCGGCCGCCACGTCCATGTCGCGCATCGCCATCCATTCGCGGCCGATGGCGCTGCGCACCAGGTTCTTCGCGAGCAGCGCGAACACCACCACGAAGATCAGGCAGAACAGATACTTCTGCACCGGCGATTCGATCGGCACGCCGAACACGTTGAGCCCCGCCACGCTCACCGAACCCGACGACGAATTGTTGGTGAACCACTGGATGCGCAGGAACGCCCAGTCGGTAAAGAACTGCGCCGCCAGCGTGGCCACCGCCAGGTAGAGCCCTTTGATGCGCAGGCTCGGAATGCCGAACAGCACGCCGATCACCGTGGCGCACAGGCCGCCCAGCAGCAGCGAGGCGATCAGCGGCATGCCGTCGATGCGCACCTGGAAGTTGTAGGCCGCATACGCGCCCACCGCCATGAAGGCGCCGGTGCCGAGCGAGATCTGCCCGCAGTAGCCGACCAGGATGTTGAGGCCCAGCGCCGCGAGCGACAGGATCAGAAAGGGCGTGAGAATGGCGCGCATCCAGTAGTCCGATACGCCCAGCGGCACCGCGACGAAGGCCGCGAGCAGCAGCACCAGGATGGCGATGCGGTCCTGCGCGATCGGGAAGATCTGCTGGTCGGCGCGGTAGCTCGACTTGAACTGGCCGTTTTCTCTGTAAAACATCTCAAACCCGATCGATGATCTTTTGGTTGCGGCCCGCTTCGCTCAACTTGCTTCGCAAGTTAGCCTTCACCGAAAAATTGTTGATCTCGTATTTCATACGCGATCAATAATTTTTTCGCCGAACAGGCCTTGCGGGCGAACCAGCAAGAACACCAAGGCAAGAACGTAGGCGAACCAGATCTCGATGCCGCCACCGAGCATGGGGCCGAGATAAATTTCAGAAAGCTTCTCGCCCACGCCGATCAGCAGCCCGCCGATGATCGCGCCCGGTATCGAGGTGAGTCCGCCCAGGATCACCACCGGCAGCGCCTTCAGCGCCACTAGCGAGAGCGAGAACTGCACGCCCAGCTTCGAGCCCCAGATGACCCCGGCCACCAGCGCCGAGAAGCCCGCCACCGACCACACGATCACCCAGATGCGCTTGAGCGGAATGCCGATCGACTGCGCGGCCTGGTGGTCGTCGGCCACGGCGCGAAGGGCGCGGCCCGTGGCGGTCTTCTGGAAGAACACGGCCAGCACCACCACCAGGCCCGCGGCCACCAGCGCGGCCACCAGGTCTTCCTGGCTCAGCAGCAGGCCGCCCTGGAAGGTGCCCTGCAGCACCATCAGCGGTTCCTTGGGCATGCCCACGTCGATCTTGTAGATGTCGTTGCCGAAGATCGTCTGGCCCACGCCATCGAGGAAGTAGGCAATGCCCAGCGTGGCCATCAGCAGCGTGATGCCTTCCTGGTTCACCAGCTTGCTGAGCGCGAGCCGCTCGATCAGCCAGGCCACGATCACCATCACTCCCATGGCCGCGATGAAGGCCAGGATGTTCGCGAGCACCTGGCTTTCGAAGCCGAACCACTGCGGGAACCATTCGGCAAAGCGCGCCATTGCCAGCGCCGCGAACAGCACCATCGCGCCCTGCGCAAAGTTGAAGACGCCCGAGGCCTTGTAGATCAGCACGAAGCCGATCGCGATCAGCGAATAGAGCATGCCGACCATCAGGCCGCCGAACAGGGTTTCGAGGAAAAAGCCCATGGTCAATGTCTCTCTTGTTTTTCTCCCTCCCCTTCCGGGGGAGGGTTGGGGTGGGGGCTCGCGGCGCTCGATGAGGCGCGGCTGTATTGCGAGGGCTGTCGTGCCCCCATCCCAGCCTTCCCCCGGGAGGGGAAGGAGCAATGCATCAGGGTCGGGTGTGGCATGGCGTCAGTGCTCCACGCCCAGGTATGCCCGGATCACGTCTTCGTTGTTGCGCACCTCGTGGGGCGTGCCGTCGCCGATCTTCTTGCCGTAGTCCAGCACCACCACGCGGTCGGAGATGTCCATCACCACGCCCATGTCGTGCTCGATGAGGACGATGGTCGCGCCGAACTCGTCGTTCACGTCGAGGATGAAGCGGCTCATGTCCTGCTTCTCCTCCACGTTCATGCCGGCCATCGGCTCGTCGAGCAAGAGCACCTGCGGCTCCATCGCGAGCGCGCGGCCCAGGTCGACGCGCTTTTGCAGGCCGTAGGGCAGGCGGCCGACCGGCGTCTTGCGGTGCGCCTGGATCTCCAGGAAGTCGATGATGTGCTCGACGAACTCGCGGTGCTGCAGCTCCTCGCGCTCGGCCGGTCCCCAGCGCAGCGCCTGCGCGAGCAGGCCGCTCTTCATCTTGAGGTTGCGCCCCGTCATGATGTTGTCGAGCACGCTCATGCCCTTGAAGAGCGCCAGGTTCTGGAAGGTGCGCGCCACGCCCATCTCGGCCACCTGGCGCGAGTTCATGTGCTTGAAGGTCTGGCCGCGGAAAGTGATGGAGCCCTGCTGCGGCCAGTAGACGCCGTTGATGCAGTTGAGCATCGAGCTCTTGCCCGCGCCATTGGGGCCGATGATGGCCCGCACCTCGTGCTCGCGCACGTTGAAGCTGATGTCCGTGAGCGCCTTCACGCCGCCGAAGCTCAAGCTGATGTTCTGCACGTCGAGGATGACGTCGCCGACTTTTCTGTTGTTGCTGCTCATGCCGCGGCCTTCACGATGGGGAAGGTCCGGGCCTCGACGATCTTCAGCGTGGCGCTCACCACGCCCGTGCGTCCATCCTCGAACTTGACCTGGGTCTCGATGTACTGCTCGGTCTTGCCGCCGTAGAGCGCACTGACCAGCACCGCGTACTTCTCGGCGATGAAGCCGCGGCGCACCTTGCGCGTGCGCGTGAGCTCGTCGTCGTCGGGGTCGAGCTCCTTGTGCAGCACCAGGAAGCGCGCGATCTGCGTCTCGCCCATGCCGTCTTCGCTCGCCAGGTCGGCATTCACCTTGGCAATGCATTCGGCGATGAGCGCCAGCACCTCGGGCTTGCCGGCCAGGTCGACGTAGCCGCCGTAGGCCAGGCCGCGCCGCTCGGCCCAGTTGCCCACCGCCTCGAAGTCGATGTTGATGGCCGCGCAGACCTCGTCGCGTGCGTTGCCGAAGCACACGGCTTCCTTGATCTGCGGGAAGAACTTGAGCTTGTTCTCGATGTAGTTGGGCGCAAAGATCGCGCCGCTCGCGAGCTTGCCCACGTCTTTCGCGCGGTCGATGATGCGCAGGTGCCCCTCGCTGTCGAGCACGCCCGCGTCGCCGGTGTGGAAGTAGCCGTTGGCGTCGAGCACCTCGGCCGTGGCGTCGGGGCGCTTGTAGTATTCCTTGAGCACCGAGACGCCGCGCACCAGCACTTCGCCGTCTTCGGCGATCTTGAGTTCGATGCCCGGCGCGGCCGTGCCCACGGTCTGCAGCTTGACCTTGCCGTCCTGCTGCAGGCACACATAGGCGCAGGTCTCGGTCTGGCCGTAGAACTGCTTGAGGTTGACGCCGATCGAGCGGTAGAAGCGGAACAGGTCCGGCCCGATGGCCGCGCCGGCCGTGTAGGCCACGCGGATGCGGCTCATGCCCAGCACGTTGCGCAGCGGCCCGTAGACCAGCAGGTTGCCAAGGCCGTACATCAGCCGGTCGCCCGTGCCCACCGGCGCGCCGTTGAGGATGTCCGCGCCCACGCGCTGCGCGAGCGCCATGAACTTGCCGTACAGCCAGCGCTTGGGTGCGGCCGCGTCTTCCATGCGGATCGACACGGCCGTGAGCAGGCCCTCGAAGGTGCGCGGCGGGCCGAAGTAGTAGCTCGGCCCGATCTCGCGCATGTCGTTCATCACCGTTTCGGACGACTCGGGGCAGTTGAGCGTGAAGCCGCCCACCAGCCACTGCGCGACCGAGAACAGGTGGTCGCCGACCCAGGCCATTGGCAGGTAGCTCATGATGTTGTCGCCGGGGCCGAGCCTGTCGGTCTCCACGCCGCCGCGGCCTGCCGCGATGAAGCTCGCATGCGTCTGGCACACGCCCTTGGGGCGGCCGGTGGTGCCCGATGTGTAGAGGATCACGCCGACGTCGGTGGCCTCGCCGCTCGCCACCGCGCGGTCGTAGTAGCCGACATGGGTCTTGTCGAATTCACGGCCCAGCTCGCGCAGCTGCTCGTAGCTCATGAGCCCGGGCTGGTCGTAGTGGCGCAGGCCCTTGGGGTCGTCGTAGATGATGTGGCGGATGCCGTGCTGCTGGTCCTTCTGCAGCTCGCGGCATTCGAGCAGCTTGTCGACCTGCTCCTGGTCCTCGACGATCACGAAGTCGATGGCCGCGTCCTGCAGCATGAAGACCATCTCGCTGGCCACCGCGTCCTGGTAGAGCGGCACCGGCACGCCGCGCAGGCTCTGCGCCGCGAGCACCGCCATGTACAGGTGCGGGCGGTTGGCGCCCACGATGGACAGGTTGTCGAAGGGCTTGAAGCCCAGGCTCGCGAGGCCGCAGGCCATTTCGCGCACTTCCTGCGCCACGGCGCTCCAGCTCCAGGTTTGCCAGATGCCGAGATCCTTCTCGCGGATGGCGGGCGCCTGGGGCTGGGCTTGCGCATGCGCAAGCAGCAGACGGGGAAAGGTGGGGGCGGTGGTTTGCACAGTGGGCGGATCGTAGGCCCCACTTTGACGCCGTGTTGTCGTTCCAACGACAATCCTAGGGACACTACTCCCCGGAGTTTCCCGATGCCTCACGGCAATCCCAATCAACGCAACGTGCTGGGCGGTTCCATCAAGGACCGAGTTCGTCCCCCTAGCAGTGCCGAACTCGGCGGCATCCCGTGGCTGCCCACGCTCACACCGGCCGAGCGCCGCCGCGCCGAAGCCGCGCTGGTGGTGGGCGAGGCCGAGGTCGGCGACCTGGTCTGCCGCGTCGGCCGCTCGCCCACCTACTGGTTCGGCGTGGTCGAGGGCCTGCTCAAGATGAGCAACGACAACGCCGACGGCGGCTCCGTCACCTACACCGGCGTGCCGCCGGGCGGCTGGTTCGGCGAAGGCACGGTGATGAAGCGCGAGCCCTACCGCTACAACATCCAGGCGCTGCGGCGCAGCGTGGTGGCGGGGCTGCCGATCGAGAGCTTCCACTGGCTGCTCGATCATTCGATCGGCTTCAACCGCTTCGTGATGAACCAGCTCAACGAGCGGCTCGGCCAGTTCATTGCGGCGCTGGAGATCGACCGGCTCAACAACCCCGACGCGCGCGTGGCGCGCAACCTCGTCTCGCTGTTCAACCCGGTGCTCTACCCGGGCGTGGGCGAGGTGCTGCGCATCACGCAGCAGGAGCTGGCCTATCTGGTCGGCCTGTCGCGCCAGCGCGTGAACGAGGCGCTCAACGGCCTGTCGGCAGAGGGGTTGATCCGGGTGGAGTACGGTGGGCTGCGCGTGCTCGACCTGCCGGGCCTGCGCGCGAGCGCGATGTCGAACAAGAAGAACAGCAGCAACAGCCGCTCACCCGAAACGGAAACCCCATGACCCTCGAAGACCAGCTCCAGATCGTGCCCGCGGATGCGCAGGCCGCCTTCATTCCGCCGCCCGAGGCGCCAGCAAAGGCCAAGGCCGCAGACACCGGCCCGACGCTCGAGGGAGCCATCGCGCGCAACGAGGCGCTCACCGAGAAGATCGACGCGCTCGATGCGGTGCTGGCCAAGCCGCTCGCCGAGATCCTTGCCGAGCGCGAGAAGGCCGACGAGGCCGCGCTCGCCTGGGACCGCTTCGGCGCAATGTGGATGCTCTCGCAGCGCGCCATGCGCCGCGTGGCGCTCGACCTGGCCGCGCAGCTCGGCCTGAGCGAGGAAGAGGTCGTGGCGCGTGCAATGACCCATGCCAACGCGGTGCTCAACGGGGCCGACGAGGTCGACCTTGGCGGCACCATCGCGCCGGCGCAGCTGCAGCACATCGCGCGGCACCGCAACTTCCTGCGCAACCAGTTCCGCACCGGCTGAGCCCGGGGCCTCCCTATACCGCTTAACCTCGCGCCTTCGTTCCAGAAAGACTCTTTTCCCGATGACCGCTTCTTCCCACCTCACCCTCATCACCGGCGCCTCGCGCGGCCTGGGCCGCGCCATGGCCGAGCAGCTGCTGCAGGCGGGCCACACGGTGCTCGGCATTTCGCGCAGGCAGGAGCCGCAGCTTGCGCAGGTCGCGCAACAGGCCGGCGCAGAACTCATCCAGTGGGAGCAGGACCTGTCCGATCCGGTGGCCGCATCGGCGCGCCTCTCGGCCTGGCTCGAAACGCTCGACGGCCAGCGCTTCGACAGCGTGACCCTGATCAACAACGCCGGCACCGTCGGCAACCCCGCACCGCTCGCGAGCGCGGTCGGCACCGAGCTGTCGCAGGCACTGCGCATCGGCCTCGAAGCGCCGATGCTGCTGACGGCTGCCTTCCTGGGCGCCACGCGCGAATGGCGCGGTGCGCGCAAGGTGCTCAACATCTCGTCAGGCCTCGGGCGCAATGCCATGGGCAGCCAGGCGCCGTACTGCGCGGCCAAGGCCGGCATGGACCACTTCTCGCGCGCCGTGGCGCTCGAGGAGGCTGCCGCAGCACCGAACGGCGCGCGCATCGTCTCGCTTGCGCCCGGCATCATCGACACCGACATGCAGGTGCAGCTGCGCGGCGCATCGGACGAGAAGTTTCCGGACCGCACGCGCTTCGTGAGCATGAAGGAGGAAGGCCGCCTCGACAGCCCGGCCGCCGCCGCGGCCAAGGTGCTTGGGTACCTGGCGCGCGAAGACTTCGGCCGCAACCCCGTGGCCGACGTGCGCGACCCGGCCTGAGCGCCGGCAAGGAGAGCACACCATGGCCACAGCAAAGTCGATCGATACCGGCGACTACAAGCTCTTTCCGTCGCCGAGGAACGTGCACCGCGTCATCTTCGAGCACCAGGTCTTCGTGCCGTATCCGTACGCGCTGATCGTGATGGACGAGTTCTACTTCAAGGGCCGCTACAGCCTGTTCTCCGCCTGCCGCCTCAGCGACGGCAAGATGGGCCAGGTGGCGACCTTCGAGCTGGCATCGGACGTCGACATCTTCAACAAGAAGTTCACGCCGGACTGATCTCTCCTGTATTTCTCCCTCCCCTTCCGGGGGAGGGTTGGGGTGGGGGCACAGCGGCGTCACTACAGCAAGAACCTGTCGCGCTGCGCCTGCGCGCATTCACCCATCACCGCCAGCGCGCGCTCCACCGTCGGTGTGCCGAGCACGAACGGATTCGCCGTCGGCGCAGGCTGCTGCCGCAGCGCGGCGAGCTTGGCCTGCGAGCCGTCGATGTTCGAATGGTTCGACAGCAGCACGTCGACGCGCTGGCTCTGCGCGATCGCGCCCATGCGCTGCGTGGCGCCGATGTAGGCGTCCAGCCGCGGCACGTCCTTGCCGAAATTGAAGCCGGTGCCGCCCCAGAGCATTGCGCGGTGCTTGCGCCCGCCCGCGCTCACGTCGAACACCGGCGAGATCGTGCCCATGGTGTGGCCCGGCGTGAGGTACAGCGTGACGCTGGTGTCGCCGAGCGTGATGCGGTCGCCGTCCTTTGCCGAGATGTCGCGCTTGGGCGGCGCGCCCCAGATCGGCGTCGCGAATTCAAGCCTGGTCTCGGTCATGGTCCAGTCGGCCTCGCTCATCACCACGCGTGCGCGGTACTTCTGCGCGAGGTAGCTGGCGCCGCCGTAGTGGTCGCCGTGGCCATGCGTCACGATCACGTACTTGATCTGCGCCGGGTCGAGCCCCAGCCTGCGCATGCCGCCTTCGATCAGCGCCGCGGCCTCGGCCTGGGTGTTGAGCGCATCGATCAGGATGATGCCCTGCGAGGTCTTGATCGCCCAGGCGCTGACCCAGTCGGCACCCACGAAGTACAGGTTGTCGAAGGCCTGGCCCGGCGGCGGCGCGGGCCGGTTGATGAAGCCGGTGAGGCTCTTGTCGAGCGCGTCCTGCGGCGGCCGGGCGGCAGGGGCAGGCTGGCACAGGGTCAGCAGGGCCTTGAGGTCGGTGCCGGCCGCGCGCGTGGCCGTGGCCACATGGGCCGCCACGCTGGCCTCCGACGGGGTGGCGGGCAGCCCTGCGGTGGTGCCGGCCGGCGTCTGCGCGCAGCCCTGCACCAGGGCGGCCACCGCTGCCAGGGTGGTGGCCTTCAGCAGGAGGGTGTTGTTCTTCGAACTCTTGCGCTGTGCTGCCATCGGTGTCTCCGTGCCGTCGCTGCGGCCTGTGGTGGAGACGCCATTGTGCGGCGGCCGCGCTTATTCGATGGTCGCGCCCGAGGCTTGCACGATGCCCTTCCACTTCTCGTAGTCGGTCTTCAGCAGCGACTGGAACTGTTCGGGCGTCATGCTCTGCGGCTCGGCGCCCTGCGCGATGATGGCGGCCTTCATTTCGGGCGTGGCCAGCAGCTTGTTGACTTCGGTATTCAGCGTGGCGATCACGTCCTTCGGCGTCTTGGCGGGCACGAAGAGGCCGTACCAGGTCGACACGTCGAAGCCCTTGTAGCCGAGCTCGGCCACGGTGGGCGTCTCGGGCAGCGAGGTGCTGCGCTTGGCCGAGGTCACGGCCAGCGGGCGCAGCTTGCCCGCCTTGATCTGCGCCAGCGCCGAGGGCACCGACGACACCATCAGGTCGACGTTGCCCGCGAGCACGTCCATCATCGCCGCGTTGGAGCCCTTGTAGGGCACGTGGCGCATCTTGATCTGGGCGGCGCTGTTGAAGATCTCGCCGGCCAGGTGGATGGTGGTGCCGTTGCCGGGCGAGCCGTAGGTGACGGTGTCGGGCGCCGCGCGCGCGGCTTTCACCACGTCGTCGAGCGTCTTGAACTTCGAGTTGGCCTGCGTGACGATCACCACCGGCGTGTAGGCCACGTGCGCCACGGCCGTGAGGTCCTTCACCGGGTTGTAGCTCAGGTTCTTGTAGAGCCAGGGCGCGACGACCATGTTGTCCTTCTGGCCCATCACGATGTCGTAGCCCGTGGGCGCGGCGCGCGCGGCCTCCGCAATGCCGATGGTGCCGCCGGCGCCGCCGCGGTTGTCGGGCACCACGGTCCAGTGGTTGGCCTCGGTGAGCTTCTGCGCGACCAGCCGCGCCAGGATGTCGGTGCCGCCGCCGGGCGGGAAGGGCACGACCATGCGAATGGGCTTGGCGGGGTAGGACTGTGCCTGCGCAGGGGCGGTGAAGGCCAGGGGAAGTGCCAGCGCGATGGCCAGCGTGCCGAAGTGTCTGCGGATCATGGGTTTGCTTGTCTCTTTGTCTGAGCGATTCGGGGTTGCAGCAGCCGTGGATGGCGGTCACTGCACCGGGGGTGCAGTGTGCCGGAAGCGGGGCCTTGCGGATTCTTCATTCGCGATGGGGCCCATATCGGCTGGCGGGGTATTTTCCGATGGATTGACAGCAGCCCGCCAACGCCAAATACTCCACCAAATGGTTGAGTATTTTTGGCTCGCCCGCCGCGCGTCCACTGCGCGATGGGCTTCACAGGAGACTCTCATGCTCGGAAACATCAACGCGGTGGCCAATCTCGCGGTGAAGGACCTTGCCGTGGCGCGCCGTTTCTATGAAGGCACGCTGGGGCTGGCGCAGGTCGATGCCGAGGGCGACGAGGTGATCGTCTACCGCAGCGGCAACTCGCGCATCAACGTGTACCGCTCGGCCTTTGCGGGCACCAACCAGGCCACGGCCGTGACCTGGCCGGTCGATGGCGAGATCGAGCGGCTCGTGGCCGCGCTCAAGGCCAAGGGCGTGCGCTTCGAGCACTACGACATGCCCGGCGCAAAGCTCGAAGGCGACATCCATGTCATGGGCGACATGAAGGTCGCATGGTTCAAGGACCCGGACGGCAACATCCTCAACCTCATCAACGGGTGATGAGGATGCCCGCCGGGCCGGACCCGGCTCCTCAGCCGAAGTTCTTGGCCGCGAAGTCCCAGTTCACCAGCTTGGCCAGGAAGGTCTCGACGAACTTGGGGCGCAGGTTGCGGTAGTCGATGTAGTAGGCGTGCTCCCAGACGTCCACCGTCAGCACCGGGGTGTCGCCGGTGGTCAGCG
>NZ_JBFTLJ010000009.1:0-287999 GCF_056396385.1 Variovorax sp. 05T418
CTGCCGGGCATCGGCCCGGTCGCGACCATCGCGATGCTGCTGCCCGCCACCTACGCGCTGCCGCCCGTGTCGGCGCTGATCATGCTGGCCGGCATCTACTACGGCGCGCAGTACGGCGGCTCGACCACCGCCATCCTGGTGAACCTGCCCGGGGAGTCGTCCTCGGTGGTCACCTGCATCGACGGCTACCAGATGGCAAGGCAGGGCCGCGCAGGCCCCGCGCTGGCCGCGGCGGGCCTGGGCTCGTTCTTCGCGGGCTGCGTCGGCACGCTGATCCTCGCGGCCTTCGCGCCGCCGCTGACCGAGCTGGCCTTCAAGTTCGGCCCGGCCGAGTACTTCTCGCTGATGACGCTGGGCTTGATCGGCGCGGTGGTTCTGGCCTCGGGCTCGCTGCTCAAGGCGGTGGCGATGATCGTGCTGGGCCTCTTGCTCGGCATCGTGGGCACCGACGTGAATTCGGGCGTGGCGCGCTTCAGCTTCGACATTCCTGAGCTCACCGACGGCATCGGCTTCGTGGTGATTGCCATGGGCGTGTTCGGTTACGGCGAAATCATCGGCAACCTCTCGCAGCCCGACGACGAGCGCGAGGTGTTCACGCACAAGGTCAAGGGCCTGTGGCCCACCAAGGAAGACTTCAAGCGCATGACGCCCGCGGTGCTGCGCGGCACGGCACTGGGTTCGGCGCTCGGCATCCTGCCGGGCGGCGGCGCGCTGCTGGCGGCCTTTGCGGCCTATGCGCTCGAGAAGAAGATCAAGATGCGACCCGGCGAGATCGCCTTCGGCAAGGGCAACATCCGCGGCGTGGCCTCGCCCGAGTCGGCCAACAACGCCGGCGCGCAGACCTCCTTCATTCCGCTGCTCACGCTGGGCATTCCGCCCAACGCGGTGATGGCGCTGATGGTGGGCGCGATGACCATCCACAACATCCAGCCCGGCCCGCAGGTGATGACCAGCAACCCCGAGCTGTTCTGGGGCCTGATCGCCTCGATGTGGATCGGCAACGCGATGCTGATCGTGCTGAACCTGCCGCTGATCGGCATGTGGATCAAGCTGCTGACGGTGCCCTACAAGTTCCTGTTCCCGGCGATCGTGCTGTTCTGCGCGATTGGCGTGTACTCGACCAACAACAACACCTTCGACGTGTGGATGGTCGCGATCTTCGGCTTCATCGGCTACCTGTTCCTGAAGCTGCGCACCGAGCCGGCCCCGCTGTTGCTGGGCTTCATCCTCGGGCCGATGATGGAAGAGAACCTGCGGCGCGCGCTGCTGCTGTCGCGCGGTGCCTGGAGCGTGTTCGTCACGCGGCCGCTGTCGGCCGGCCTGCTGGTGGCCGCGGCGCTGCTGCTGGGCATCGTGCTGCTGCCGTCGATCAAGGCCAAGCGCGAAGAAGCCTTCGTCGAGGAATGACCCCGGGGCGAGCCTAGTGCAGTAGTTGCCAGGCCATCCCGGTCAGTGCGGAAGCAAGCACCACCGGGATCACACCGGCCTTGAAGCGGAAGAGCGCGAGGGCCGCGAGGACGCCGATCACGGCGGAAGCGATCTCGAAGGGTCCGGACAGGCCTGCGGGCCAGAGCACGTGGTAGGCGAAGAAGACCGCCAGGTTGACGATCACGCCGACCACGGCCGCGGTGATGGCGGTCAGCGGCGCGGTGAACTTCAGGTTGCCGTGGGTCGATTCGATGAACGGGCCGCCCAGCAGGATGAACAGGAACGACGGCAGGAAGGTGAAGAAGGTCACCACCGCCGCCGCCGCAGCGCCCGCCGCGAACGGCGCCTCTGGACCGAACAGGGCCTGCCCCCAGCCGCCCACGAAGCCCACGAACGACACCACCATGATCAGCGGACCCGGCGTGGTTTCGCCGAGCGCCAGTCCGTCGATCATCTGCGTGGCGCTGAGCCATTGGTAATGGTCGACCGCGCCCTGGAACACATAGGGCAGCACCGCGTAGGCGCCGCCGAAGGTCAGAAGCGCCGCCTTGGTGAAGAACCAGGCCATCTGCGTGAGCGCGCCGTGCCAGCCGTACAGCGCCGTGAGTGCACCAAGGGCGCCGAGCCACAGCAGGAAGAACACCGCCAGCACGCGCGCGAAACGGCCCCAGCCGAAAAGCGCGTGCTGCGGCGTCGGCGTGTGGTCGTCGATCAGCGCCGGCCCGGCCGATGACGCGGCGCTGCCGTGGCCGCCGCCCGCCGCAAAGTACGCCGGCGCAAACCGGCTGCCGAAGTAGCCGATGGCCCCGGCGGCCAGCACGATCAGCGGGAACGGCAGGCGCAGCGCGAAAATCGCCACGAAGGCCGCCACGGCAATCGCCCAGAGCCATGCGTTCTTGAGCACCCGCGAGCCGATGCGCCAGGCGGCGAACAGCACGATCGCCGTCACCGCGGGCTTCACGCCGTAGAGCAGGCCCGCCACGGCCGGCACCTGGCCGTAGGCCATGTAGGCCCACGACAGGCCAACCAGGATGAAGAGCGAGGGCAGCACGAAGAGCACGCCCGCCGCAATGCCGCCCCAGGTGCGGTGCATGAGCCAGCCGATGTAGGTGGCCAGCTGCTGGGCCTCGGGGCCGGGCAGCAGCATGCAGTAGTTCAGCGCATGCAGGAAGCGCTTCTCCGAGATCCAGCGCCGGCGCTCGACCAGTTCCTGGTGCATCAGCGCGATCTGCCCGGCCGGCCCGCCGAAGCTGATGAAGCCGAGCTTGAGCCAGTAGGCGAAGGCCTGCCAGAAGCCGATGGGTGCGGGAGGTTCGACAGGCTCTGGCGGCGGCATGCAGGAGGACTTTCGGGTTGGGCTATTTCAGGAATGCGTCATAGGCGGTCTTCAGGATCAGCGCGCTCACCACGACGATGAACACCCCCCGCACGAAACCGGCCCCGTGCTTCAGCGCAACACGCGTGCCCAGCAGGCTGCCGGCCACGTTGGCCACCGCCATCACCAGCCCATAGTGCCACCAGACATGCCCCTTGAGCGCGAGCAGCAGCAGGGCCGCGGCATTGGTGAGCGTGTTGATGATCTTGGCCGAGGCCGAGGCGTTCAGGAAGTCGTAGCCCATCCAGCGCACGAACAAAAAGACCAGGAAGCTGCCCGCGCCGGGGCCGAAGAAGCCGTCGTAGAACCCGATCGACAGCCCGATGGCGCAGGCCGCCAGCGTTTCGGCCCGGCCGCTGAAGCGCGGCACATGGTTGCGGCCCAGGTCCTTGCGCGCGAGCGTGTAGAGCAGCACGCCCAGCAGCACGACGGGCAGCGCGCGGCGCAGGAAGTCACCCGGGAACACCGTGACGCCCCAGGCGCCCAGCATCGAACCCATGAAACCGAGCAGCGCGGCCGGCCACAGGGCGCCCCAGCGCATCTGCACGCGCTGGCTGAACTGGGCGGCCGCGGCCGCCGTGCCCCAAATGGACGCGCTCTTGTTGGTGCCCAGCAAGGTGGCCGGCGGCGCGCCCGGAAAGACGGCAAAGAGCGCCGGCACGAGGATCAGTCCCCCGCCGCCCACGATCGAATCGACAAAACCCGCGAGCAGCGAGGCGCCCGTGACCACCAGCATTTCCATGGCGGCGATTGTCGCACCCGGATCGCTATCAAAAAGGGAGCTTCAACCAGAAGCAGGACGGGCGCAAGAGCGCTCTTCGGCCGGCAGAAAATGCCCCGGCGGGAGGGCTGCGGCAGGCAAAAAAAAGACGCCGACCAGCGGCGCCTTTTGAAGTTCAGCACGGCTTCTCGATCGGAAGCCTTGAAGAATTTTTGTTGTAGACCGAATTTGTCTCCTCGGACCCTCGGCAGTACGAGCTGGGCCCGTTCGCGAGTGGGCAGACTTTAGGCGGTGCACCGCCCCAGTGCATTGGGAATTACCCGCTTTGCCTTACCTCCGGGGGCCGGTTCGCAAACCAAAGTGTTTCGGACCGTTAACGGCATGGCATGACTTGTGCACGCAAGCGCTTGATCCATTCATGGAGGCCGTCATGTCCATGTCCGAAAGCGAACGCATTGCGCTGGCCGCGCGCCTGCACGTGGCGCTCAGGCGAAAGCACGGGCGCGTGACCGACACCGAATGGATGGCCACCAATGCCGAGTACGCCACGGAGATCGTGCGCATGACGCGCGCGCATGCGGTCGAGACCAAGGACGAAGACCTGTACCTGCTCGCCACCCGGCTGGAGCAGGCGATGGAGCCGCTGGCGCGCGCCGCGCGGCTGGCGGCGCGTGCGCCCGACGGCCATCTGCCCAACCCGCTGCCGCGCTATGCGGACGGGCTGGGCTGAGATCCTTCAGCCCGCCGCGAGCGCGGCCTTGCGGATCGACTGCAGCGTGCTGGCCGGCGTGATGGCTTCGGGATCGAGCAGGCAATGCAGGATCGCGGGCTTGCCGCTGGCCCGCGCCCGCGCCAGCGCGGGGCCGAACTCCCCAGTGCTGGCCACGCGCTCGCCGTGGCCGCCGAACACCTCGGCATAGCCGCGGAAGTCGGGGTTCTTCAGCTGCGTGGCGCTCACGCGGCCCGGGTAGTGCTTTTCCTGGTGCATGCGGATGGTGCCGTACATGGCGTTGTCGAGCAGCACCACGATGATCGGCAGCCCGTACTGCACCGCGGTGGCGAACTCCTGTCCGTGCATCATGAAATCGCCGTCGCCCGCGAACACCACCACCTCGCGCTGCGGCCAGAGGCGCTTGGCACCCACGCCGGCCGGCAGGCCGTAGCCCATCGATCCGCTGGTGGGTGCCAGCTGGCTCGCGAATGCGCGGAACGGCCAGAAGCGGTGCACCCAGGTCGCGAAATTGCCCGCGCCATTGCAGAAGATGGTGTCGGCAGGCAGCACCTCGCGCAGGTGCTGCATGACCTCGCCCATCTGCAGCGGGCCCGGAATGCGGATGGGCGCCGGATCGCTCCAGCGCAGGAAGTCCTCGCGCGCGGCCTTCGTCCCGGCCTGCCAGGCGGGCGGCGCGGCCGGGCGCAGCGCGGACACCGCCTCGGCAAAAGCCTGCGGCGTGGCGTGGATACCTTGCGCGGGACGATAGAGCTTGCCGAGCTCGTCGGCATCGGCATGCACGTGCACCAGCGCCTGCTTCGGCTGCGGAATGGCGAGCAGCTCGTAGCCCTGCGATGGCACTTCCGACAAACGCCCGCCCACCAGCAGCACGAGATCGGCGTTGCGGATGCGCTCGAGCATGCGCGGATTCGCGCCCAGGCCCAGGTCGCCCGCGTAGCAGGGGTGCTCGGCCGACAGCAGCATCTGGCGGCGGAATGAGCAGTACACCGGCAGCGAGAACGCCTCGGCAAAAGCCGCGAACTGCTGCGTGGCGGCCTCGGACCAGCGGCTGCCGCCCAGGATGACGACCGGCCGCTCGGCCTGCGACAGGCGCTGCTGCAGCTCGGCGATCTGCGCCGCGCCCGGATGCGTTTCGACCACCGCATAGGGCTGCGCATCGGCCATGGTGGCGGCTTCGGTCAGCATGTCCTCGGGCAGCGCGATCACCACCGGACCGGGCCGGCCCGAGGTGGCGACGTGGAAGGCGCGCGAGACCAGCTCGGGCACGCGGGCGGGGTCGTCGATCTGCACCACCCACTTGGCCATGGTGCCGAACACCGCGCCGTAGTCCAGCTCCTGGAAGGCTTCGCGGCCCAGCGCCTCGCGCGCGACCTGGCCGACGAACAGCAGGAGCGGCGTCGAATCCTGGTGCGCGATGTGCACGCCGGCCGCCGCGTTGGTGGCGCCCGGACCGCGCGTGACAAAGCAGACGCCGGGCCGGCCCGTGAGCTTGCCCTGCGCCTCGGCCATCATCGTGGCGCCGCCTTCCTGGCGGCACACGGTCACGTCGATGGCGGCATCGTGCAGCGCATCGAGCACCGCCAGAAAGCTTTCGCCGGGCACGCAGAAGAGCTGTTTGACGCCGTGGGTGATGAGCTGGTCGACCAGGATCTGGCCGCCGGTGCGGGGAGAAGTCATGCTGTTTCCAATGCAATGAAGGTCTTGGTATCTACTCCTTCCCCTCCCGGGGGAAGGTTGGGATGGGGGCAAGCGGCGCTGGCCGGGCCGCCGCGATCGATACGCCGCCTGCCCCCACCCCTGCCCTCCCCCGGAAGGGGAGGGAGAAACGCGAGGTCATTCGAGAGCCTCGCATGCCGCGGCAATGCGTGCACACGCCTCCTCGAGCTGCGCCATCGACGTGGCGTACGAAATGCGGAAGTACGGCGCGAGCCCGAACACGCTGCCCGGCACCACCGCCACTTCGAAATCCTGCAGCAGGTAGTTGCAGAAGTCGCTGTCGGTCTGCAGCAGCGCGCCGCTGCGGGTGCGCCGGCCGAGCAGGCCCGCGCAGCTGGCAAAGGTATAGAAGGCGCCTTCGGGCACGCGGCAATGCAGGCCCGGCGCACGGTTCAAGGCGGCCACGACGAAGTCGCGCCGCGCCTGGAAGTCGTTGCGCCGCTCGGCCACCACCTGCTGCGGCCCCGTGAGCGCCTCGATCGCGGCGGCCTGGCTCACCGACGACGGACACGAGGTCGACTGGCTCTGCACCACCGCCATGGCCGCGATCAGCGCGCGCGGCCCGGCGCCGTAGCCCACGCGCCAGCCGGTCATTGCATAGGCCTTGGACACGCCGTTCACGGTGAGCGTGCGGTCGCGCAGCCGCGGCTCCACGGCCGTGGGCGTGGCGAACGCGTGGCCGTCGTAGAGGATGTGCTCGTAGATGTCGTCGGCCAGCACCCACACCTTGGGATGCCGCAGCAGCACCTCGCACAGCGGCGCGAGCTGCGCCGCGCTGTAAGCCGCGCCACAGGGGTTGGACGGCGAGTTCAGGAAGAGCCAGCGCGTGCGCGGCGTGATGGCCGCCTCGAGCTGCGCGGCATCCAGCCTGAAGCCATTGGCCTCGCCGCAGGGCACGCTCACCGGCACGCCGCCGCAGATCTGCACGATGTCGGCGTAGGAGGTCCAGTACGGCGCGGGCAGGATCACCTCGTCGCCCGGGTTCAGGCTCGCCATCAGCGCATTGAAGATCACCTGCTTGGCGCCCGCGCCGACGCTGATTTCATCGAGCGCGAAGTCCAGCGCGTTGTCGCGCCTGAACTTGAGCTGCACCGCGGCCTTCATGGCCGGGCTGCCGTCGAGCACGGTGTAGCGCGTGTCGCCGCGCTCCATCGCGCGGGCCGCGGCGGCGCGGATCGGCTCGGGCGTGTCGAAGTCCGGCTCGCCCGCGCCCAGCACGATCACCGGCCGGCCGGCACGCTTGAGCGCATTGGCATGGTCGGTGATGCGCAGGATCTCCGACACGCCGATGGCCCGCACGCGCTGCGCGGGCTCGAATGCGCAAGGCGCCGAATCGGTGGATGTCACTTCGCGTAGGCCTCCAGCGGCTTGTCGTTGGGCTCGGCAATGAGCTGTTTCAGCGCCGCGCTCATCGGCAGGTTCAGGCTGGTGTTCTTCGGCGGAATCGGCGCGACGAACCACTTGGTGTAGATCTTCTCGAGCTCGCCGCTCTTCATGAGGCGGCGCAGCGCGTCGTCCACCGCGGCCTTGAAGGTGGCATCGTCCTTGCGGAACAGCAGCGCGATGGGCTCGGAGCCCAGCGCATCGCCGACGATGCGGTAGGCCGACGGATTCTTCGCGTTCGCGATGATGCCGGCGAGCAGGTTGTCGTCGAGCACGAAGGCATCGGCGCGGCCCGACTCCATCAGCAAAAAGCTTTCGAGGTGGTCCTTGCCGAGCATGGTGGTGATGGTGGTGTTCTGCGCGCGCTCGCGCTTGCGCAGCAGCTGCACGGCGGTGGTGCCGGTGGAGGCCGACACGGTGCGGCCGGCCAACTGGTCGAGCGAGCTGATGCCCGAATCGACGCGCGTGGCCATGCGCACCTCGCTCACGTAGGTGGTGAGCGCGAACGCCACCTGCTGCTGGCGCGCGGTGTTGTTGGTGGTCGGGCCGCAGCCGATGTCGAGCGTGCCGTTCTGCACCAGCGGGATGGTGTTCTGCGCGGTGACGGCCATGTATTCGAGCTTGGCCTGCGGCGCGATGTCCTTCAGCACGCGCTCGCACAGCTCGACGTGGTAGCCCACGTATTTCTCGTTCGCGCCCAGCATGTAGGCCATGGGCGGCGAGGCTTCGCGCACGCCGAGCACCGCCTTTCCGCTGCTCCTGATCTTGTCGAGCGTGCCGCCGGCCGGGGCCTGCTGCGCGGCGGCGCCGAAGGCGAGCGCGAGCAGCGCGGCAGCGGTGGCGAGGGTCTTCAATTGCATCTTCATGGTCTCTGTCTCCTGGTTGTTTTTCTTGGGCACGGCCTCCGTCCGGCCGCTGCAGCGGAACGCCGCGCGGCAAGGACAGGAAGGCCGGGGTCGGTCAGTCGTTGATCTCGAAGGTCACGCCTTGGGCAAGCGGCAGTGCGGTCGAGTAGTTGATGGTATTGGTGGCGCGGCGCATGTACGCCTTCCAGCTGTCGGAGCCGGCTTCGCGGCCGCCGCCGGTTTCCTTCTCGCCGCCGAAGGCGCCGCCGATCTCGGCGCCGCTCGGGCCGATGTTGACGTTGGCAATGCCGCAGTCCGAGCCCGCGCTCGAGAGGAAGCGCTCGGCCTCGCGCACGTTGAGCGTGAAGATCGAGGACGACAGGCCCGCGCCCACCGCGTTGTGCCATTCGATGGCGTCGTCCAGCGCGCTGTAGCGCACCACGTAGAGAATGGGCGCGAAGGTTTCGCGCAGCACCGGGCCGTCGTGCGACTTGAGCTCGACCAGCGCCGGGCGCACGTAGAAGGCGTCTATCGTGCCAATGCCCTCCACGCGCTGGCCGCCATGCACCGTGGCGCCGATCTCGCGACTTTCGCCCAGCGCCTTCTGCATGCCGTCGAAGGCCGCGCGGTCGATCAGCGGGCCGACCAGCGTGCCGGCCTCGCGCGGATCGCCCACCTGCACGTTGCCGTACACCTTGGCGAGCTTGGGCACCAGTGCGTCGTACACGCTGTCGTGCACGAACAGGCGGCGCAGCGTGGTGCAACGCTGGCCGGCCGTGCCCATGGCCGAGAACGCGATGGCGCGCAGCGTGAGGTCGAGGTCGGCCGAGGGCGTGACGATGGCCGCGTTGTTGCCGCCGAGTTCAAGGATGGCGCGCGCGAAGCGTGCGGCCAGCTTCGGCCCCACCTGCCGGCCCATCGCGGTGGAGCCCGTGGCCGAGAGGATCGGCACGCGGTGGTCGTCGACCAGCACTTCGCCGATGTCGCGCTGGCCCAGCAGCAGGCCGAGCAGGCCTTCGGGCGCATCGCCGAAGCGTGCAAGGGCGCGCTGCGCGATGGCATGCACGGCCAGCGCCGTGAGCGGTGTTTTTTCGGACGGCTTCCACACCACCGAATCGCCGCACACCAGCGCCAGTGCCGCATTCCACGACCACACGGCCACCGGAAAGTTGAAGGCCGAGATCACGCCGCACACGCCCAGCGGATGCCAGGTTTCCATCATGCGGTGCTCGGCGCGCTCGGTGGCGAGCGTGAGGCCGTAGAGCTGGCGCGAGAGGCCGACCGCGAAGTCGCAGATGTCGATCATTTCCTGCACCTCGCCCGCGCCTTCGGACGGGATCTTGCCGGCCTCGAGCGTGACGAGGCGGCCGAGGTCGGCCTTGGCGGCGCGCAGCTCCTCGCCCAGCAGGCGCACCAGTTCGCCGCGGCGCGGCGCCGGCACGCTGCGCCAGGCTTTGAAGGCCTCGTGCGCCTGGCCGATGGCCGCGGCCGCTTCGGCGGCGGTGGTCTGCCGCACCTGCGCGACCACCTCGCCGGTGACCGGCGAGCGCACCGTGAGTTCGCCGCCGGTATGGGCGGCACCCGGAACGCCGAGGCGCTGCAGCAGCTGCGCGATCTCGGTGGCGACGGAAAGAGGGGCTTGGGCTTCTGGCATGGAGGCTCCGGCGTGGAGAAGAGAGGACAAGACGAAGGGAAGGCGACGCGGCAACAGCTCAATATCTGCGAACAGGGCTTGCTTGCATAGCGAAAAAACGGAAGGACTTGGTGCGTTTCAGGAATGAACTTCCGAAGCGTTCGTGCATTCGGCGCACAAGCAACGCCTTCAAGCCGCAGGCCCCGGCGGCTCGGGCAGGCTGATGCGCTGCCCGGCCGGCGAGCCCGCGAGGCTCTGCGCTGGCCGCCGCAAGGTGGCGTCGAAAGGATTGATCTTCGGCCCGATGGCCGCCGCCTCGCGCTTGAGCAGCTCGACCACCGTGGGCATGCGGTCGGCATTGAGGCGGTCGGCGATGGTGCCCACACTGAGCGCGGCCACCGCGCGGCCCTCGCGGTCGAGGATGGGCACGGCCACGCCGGCCATGCCTTCGAGCAGGCCGGTGTTGCGCCCCGCATAGCCGGCCTGGCGCACGCGCTCGATCTCGGTGCGCAGGTAGACCTCGTCGTACACGCCGTACTCGCGCACACGCGAGAGATTGAAGCGGATCACCTCTTCGCGCTCCGCCTCGGGCAGAAAGGCGAGGATCGCGAGCGCGCCCTGCCCCACGCCCAGCGCAATGCGCCCGCCGATGTCGCCCGTGAACGAGCGGATGGGAAACGGCCCTTCGCTGCGGTCGAGGCAGATCGCGTCGAAGCCGCTGCGCGCCAGCAAAAAGATGCTGTCGCCCAGGCTCGCGCACAGGCGCAGCAGCACCGGGCGGCAGATCGAGCGCAGGTCGCCGGGATTGCCGGCGCTGGCCGCGAGCGCGAAGAAGTCGATGCTCAGCCGGTAGAGCTTGCTGCGCTCGTCCTGCTCGACCATGCCTTCGGCCATGAGCGACTGCAAAAGGCGGTGCGTGGTGGCCTGCGTGAGGCCCACGGACCGTGCAATCTGGGTCACGCGCCCGCCCTCGGCCTGCACCGCGCCGAGTGCGCGGATCACCGAAAAGACGCGCGGCACGCCGCCGCTGGCGGCCGAGGGGGTTTCCATACCTTGCTCCTGTGGAATTCCTGGGATCGATTCACCACATGATATTCCATTGAATGGAATAAATTTAATAAAGATTCTGATTAATGGAATACCCGAGGCATTCTGGCGCGATCGTTGCAATAGAGTGAATTGAAAGTTCTCTCCTTGCCATGGCATGCACCAAGCTGCTGCACGCCATTTCTCGATTCCGCAGAAAGGCCCTTCATGTCGTTCCTACGGCTCACCGACCTGACCAAGTTCTACGGCGCCACGCGCGCCGTGTCGGCCATGAACCTCACGGTGGAGAAGGGCGAGTTCGTCTCGCTGCTCGGCCCCTCGGGCTGCGGCAAGACCACGACGCTGCAGATGATTGCGGGCTTCGAGGCGGTGTCGAGCGGGCGCATCGAGCTCGCGGGCAAGGACATCACGCATGCCAAGGCCAACACGCGCGGCCTGGGCATCGTGTTCCAGACCTACGCGCTGTTCCCGCACATGACGGTGGCCGACAACGTGAGCTTCGGCCTGGAGATGCGCAAGATGCCCAAGGCCGAGCGCGCGGAGCGGGTGAAGCAGGCGCTGGCGCTGGTGCACCTGGAAGCACACGCCGCGCGCTACCCGCGCGAGCTCTCGGGCGGCCAGCGCCAGCGGGTGGCACTGGCCCGCGCGCTCGTGATCGAGCCGCCGGTGCTGCTGCTGGACGAGCCGCTTTCCAACCTCGACGCCAAGCTGCGCGAGGAAATGCAGTTCGAGCTGCGCCAGATCCAGCGCAAGGTCGGCACCACCACGGTGATGGTCACGCACGACCAGAGCGAAGCCATGTCGATCAGCGACCGCGTGGTGGTGATGGAAGGCGGCTGCGCCACGCAGATCGACCATCCGCACCGCGTCTACGAGCATCCGAGCACGCGCTTCATCTCCACCTTCGTTGGCAAGGCCAACCTGCTGGACGGGCGCGTCACGGCCAGCGGCGCGCGCAGCTGCCAAGTGGCGGTGGGCGCGCTCGCGGTCGAGGTCGACGACAGCGGCTACAAGCCGGGCGATGCGGTGCTGATGAGCGTGCGCCCCGAAAAGCTGCAGCTGGTGGAGGCCGGCCGCGGCCGCCTCGACGGCCAGGTGTTGGAGCGCTTCTTCCTTGGCAGCCAGTGGCTCTACCGCCTGGGCACGCCCGCCGGCGACCTGATGGTGCTGAGCCCCAACGACGGCCGCGACGCGCTCGACGAAGGCCATGCCGCCGGCATCGATTGGCCCGCGCATTGCACGCGCCTGCTGCCGGCCGGCGAGGCGGTGGCCGCATGAAGGGCAAGGCCACGCCCTGGTGGCTGTCGGGGCCCGCGCTGCTGCTGTTCGCGGCCCTGCTGGTGGTGCCGCTCGCGCTCACCGCGGTGCTGTCGTTCAACGTCTACGACCCGGCCACGGGCCCGAAGGCCGGCGAGTTCACGCTCGCGCACTACGCGCAGGTGTTCACCGACTCGTACTACCACGGCATCTTCTGGCGCACCTTCTGGATCTCGGGCCTCGTCACCTTGATCTGCGTGCTGGTCGGCGCGCCCGAGGCCTACGTGCTGAGCCGCATGCGCAACCCGTGGCGCTCGGTGCTGCTGCTGGTGGTGCTGGCGCCGCTTTTGGTGTCGGTGGTGGTGCGCGCCTTCGGCTGGAGCATGCTGCTCGGGCCCGAAGGCGCGGTGAACGGGCTGCTGCGGCTGGTGGGCATCGGGCCGGTGAAGATGCTCTACACCGAGACCGCGGTGATCGTCGCGCTGGTCCACGTGATGCTGCCCTTCATGGTGATTCCGGTCTGGACCTCGCTGCAGAAGCTCGACGCGGGCGTGGAGAACGCGGCGCTCTCGCTCAGGGCCTCGCCCTTCACCACGCTGCGCCGCATCGTGCTGCCGCAGGTGATGCCGGGCATTCTCTCGGGCAGCCTGATCGTGTTCGGCCTGGCCGCGAGTTCGTTCGCGATTCCGGGGCTCCTGGGCGGGCGCCGATTGAAGATGGTGGCGACGGTGGTCTACGACGAGTACCTGAGCGAACTCAACTGGCCGCTCGGTGCGGCGGTGGCGCTCACCTTGCTGGTGGCCAACCTCATCGTGATGCTGAGCTACAACCGCCTCGTCGAAGGCCGCTACAAAAAGGCATTGGGGTGATCGGATGAGCAAGAACGGCCCCCTCGCCCTCGCGTTCAACGCGCTCGTCATCACCTTCATGCTGGCGCCGCTCGTGGTGGTGTGCATCGTCGCGTTCACGCCCGAGAACACGCTGACGATTCCGACCACGCACTTCTCGCTGCGCTGGTTCGAGGCGGTGTTCGCGCATCCCGACTTCATGCAGTCGTTCTGGAACAGCCTGTGGCTCGCGCTGGCCTCGGCCACCATCGCCACGCTGCTCGCGGTGCCGGCCGGCATGGCGATCACGCGCTACGCCTTTCCGGGGCGCGACTTCCTCAACGGCCTGTTCCTCTCGCCGCTGATCATTCCGCACCTGGTGCTGGGCGTGGCCCTGCTGCGCCTCTTTGCGCTGGTGGGCGGCACGGGCAGCTTCGGCTGGCTGGTGATGGCGCATGCGCTGATCGTCACGCCCTACACGCTGCGGCTCGTGGTGGCCGCGCTGGTGGGCTTCGACCGCAGCGCCGAGCAGGCCGCGCTCTCGCTGGGCGCGAGCCAGGCCACGGTGTTCCGGCGCATCACGCTGCCGATGATCCTGCCGGGCGTGACGGGCGGCTGGCTGCTGTCCTTCATCAACAGCTTCGACGAAGTGACGATGTCGATCTTCGTCACCTCGCCCAGCACGGTGACGCTGCCGGTGCGCATGTACATGTATGCCACAGAGTCGATCGATCCGCTGATGGCGGCCGTGTCGGCGCTGATGGTGGCGGTGACGGCCATCGCGATGGTGGTGCTCGACCGCGTCTATGGACTGGACCGCGTGCTGGTGGGGCGCCGATAGATGAGCCTGCCAAAGCTTCAACCGCTGCTGCATCGCCTGGCCGAGACCGGCCGCGCCGCGGTGCCCTTCACGCTCGACGGCCAGCCCGCCTCCGCCCTGGTGGGCGACACGGTGCTGACGGCCGTGCTCACGCAGGCCGCCCAGCTGCGGCGCAACGAATTCAGCGGCGCCCCGCGCGCGGGCTTCTGCATGATGGGCGCCTGCCAGGACTGCTGGATCGCCACCGAGCAGGGCGAGCGCCTGCGCGCCTGCTCCACCTTCATTGCGCCGGGCATGGCGCTGGTCACGGGAAGGAGCGGCGCATGACGGCTTCTTCTTCTGCCGCATTGCAGCCGGTGATCGTCGGCGCGGGGCCGGCCGGCGTGCGCGCCGCACAGGCGCTGGTGGCGCATGGCCTGCGGCCCGTGGTGATCGACGAGGCTTCGCGCGCCGGCGGCCAGATCTACCGGCGGCCGCCCGCGAGCCTGGCCCAGCGCAGCGCGCAGGCGCTCTATGGCTTCGAGGCCGGCCGCGCCGATGCGCTGCATGCCGCCTTCGATTCATTGCGCGAGCGCATCGACTACCGCCCCGACAGCCTGGTGTGGAATGCGCAAGGCGGCCGGCTCGACGTGCTGCACGGCCCGACGCGCAGCACGTCGAGCCTTTCGTACGGCCAGCTGATCGTTGCCACCGGCGCCACCGACCGCGTGCTGCCCGTGCCCGGCTGGACGCTGCCCGGCGTCTACACGCTGGGCGGCGCGCAGGTGGCGCTCAAGTTCCAGGGCTGCGCCATCGGCGAGCGCGTGGTGTTCATGGGCACCGGGCCGCTGCTCTACCTGGTCGCGTATCAATACGCGAAGGCCGGCGCAAAGGTGGCGGCGGTGCTCGACACGGCGCGGCTCGCCGACCAGCTGGCCGCCACGCCCGCGATGCTGCGGCAGCCCGCCGTGTTCGCCAAGGGCGTGTACTACGTGGCCTGGCTGCGCGCGCACGGCGTGGCGCTGCACAGCGGCGTGTGGCCTTTGCGCGTGCTCGGCGATGCACAGGAGAGCCGGGTGGCCGGCGTCGCGTGGCACGACGGCCGCGAAGAACGCACGCTGGCCTGCGATGCCGTCGGCTTCGGCTATGCGCTGCGCTCCGAAACGCAGCTGGCCGACTTGCTCGGCTGCCGCTTCGACTACGCGCCGCTGCACCGCGCCCATCTGCCGGTGCGCGATGCGGCCGGCCGCTCCAGCGTGCGCGGCGTGTACCTTGCGGGCGACGGCGCCGGCATCATGGGTGCCGATGCGGCCGAATGGACCGGCGAACGCGCGGCGCTCGCGCTGCTGGCCGACAACGGCGTGGCAGTCGATGCGGCGCGCGCCGCCGAGCTCGAACGCAAGCTCGGCAAGCTCGCCGGATTCCGCGAGGGGCTCGAACGTGCCTTCCCCGTGCCGCGGGACTGGGCCGCGCATGCGCCCGACGAGCTCGTGGTCTGCCGCTGCGAGAACATCACGGCCGGCACCTTGCGCCAGACCGTCGCTGCCGCCGGCGCCGACGAGATGAATCGCCTGAAGGCACTGTCGCGCGTCGGCATGGGCCGCTGCCAGGGCCGCATGTGCGGCGCGGCCGCGGCGGAGATCCTCGCGCAGGCCACGGGGCTGCCGCTGCAGCAGGTGGGCCGGCTGCGCGGGCAGGCGCCGATCAAGCCGATTCCGATCCACCTGGCCGCCGCGCCATCCACCGTAGGAGCCGGCGAATGAGCGGCCGCAGGACATTGCGCACCGACGTCGCGATCGTCGGCGGCGGCATCGTCGGCGCGTCGGCCGCGCTGGCCTTGCGGCAGATGGGCATCGACGTGGTGCTGCTGGAGCGCGACCTGTGCGGCTCGCGTTCGAGCGGCGTGAACTACGGCGGCGTGCGCCGCCAGGGCCGTCCGATCGACCAGCTGCCGCTCGCGCAGCGCGCGCACCGCATCTGGGGCCGCCTGCGCGAAACCATCGGCACCGACGGCGAGTACCTGCGCTCGGGCCACTTCAAGATCGCGCGCAGCGAGGCCGACATGGCATCGCTGGAACGCTACCGTGCGCAAAGCAGCGACTTCGACCTGGGGCTCGAGCTGATCTCCGATGCCCGCCTGCGCGAGCGCTGCCCCTGGCTCGGCACGCGCGCCGTCGGCGGCTCGCTGTGCGCGGAAGACGGGCAGGCCAATCCGCGGCTGGTGTCGCCGGCCTTCGCGCTCGCGGCGCAGCGTGCGGGCGCGAAGGTCTTCGAGCGCCACAAGGTCGACGAGGTGGCGCACGACGGCCAGGCCTTCATGCTGCGCTCGGGCAATGCGCTCGAAGTGCATGCGCCGGCGCTGCTCAACTGCGCGGGCGCCTGGGCCGGATCGATCGCCACCGAGTTCGGCGAAGAGGTGCCGCTGCAATCGGGCCATCCCGCCATGGCGGTGACGGAGCCGCTGCCCTTCTTCATGGACTGGAGCCTTGGCGTGGAGGGCGGCGGCATCTACTGCCGCCAGGTGGCGCGCGGCAACCTCGTGCTGGGCGGCGGCGGCAAGGGCGTGGCGCTCGATGCCGACCGCGCGCGCTCCGACCGCGACGCCATCGCCTCGCTCTCCGCACAGGCCGTCGAGCTGCTGCCCGCGCTGCGCCATGCGCATTTCATCCGCACCTGGAGCGGCACCGAAGGCTACCTGCCCGACCGCCAGCCGGTGCTCGGCCCGAGCCGCACCACGCCCGGCCTGTTCCATGGCTTCGGCTTTTCGGGCGCGGGCTTCCAGATCGGCCCCGCTGCCGGCGAAGTGCTGGCCGAACTCGTGCGCGACGGCCGCAGCAGCACGCCCCTCGAGAGCTTCTCGATCGAACGCTTCACCCCCACCCCACCCTGAAAGGAAAACACCATGTCCCGTTTCCAGAAGATTTTTTCTATCTTCTCTCTTCGCCGGACCATGCTCGGTGCGGCGGCGGTGGCCGCGCTCGCGGCCGGCGGCGCGGCCGGCGCGCAGACCAAGACGCTCTACATCGGCATGAACGGCGGCACCATGGAGAAGGCGTACACGCAGTACGTGTTCCCGGCCTTCGAGAAGCTCTAAGGCGCCAAGGTGGTGGTGGTGCCGGGCACCTCGTCCGACATCCTCGCGAAGGCGCAGGCCAACAAGGACCGCCCGCAGATGCACGTGATGTTCCTGGACGACGGCATCATGGTGCGCGCCATCGGCATGGGCCTGTGCCAGAAGCAGCGGCCCAATCCGTCGCTGGCCGAGATCTACCCGGCCGCGCGCTTCAAGGACGACATGGCCAGCGGCGTGAGCCTGGGCATGACGGGCCTGGCCTACAACGCGAAGATGTTCAAGGAAAAGGGCTGGGCGCCGCCCACCTCGTGGATGGACCTGGCCGATCCCAAGTACAAGGGCAAGGTGGTGTTCCAGTCGATGTCGTCATCGTCCTTCGGGCTGCACGGCTTTTTGATGTTCAACCGCATCCAGGGCGGCAACGACAAGAACGTGGAGCCCGGCTTCAAGGCCTGGCCCACCACCATCGGACCGAACGTGCTGGAGTACATCCCGAGTTCGGCCAAGCTGTCGGAGATGGTGCAGACCGGCGAGGCCGCGATCTTCCCGCTCACGCCCACGGCGGTGGCCGCGCTCAAGACCAAGGGCATTCCGGTGGAGTACGCGCCGCCGAAGGAAGGCGCGGTGGTGCTGATGGTGGGCCAGTGCGTGATCGCGAACAACAGCGAACCCGAACTGTCGCAGAAGCTCGCCGAGTTCCTGCTGAGCCCGCTGGCCCAGGCCAACGTGCTTCAGTACGGCGCGCAGATCCCCACCAACCCCAAGGCCCCGGCCGTGGGCGACGGGGTGGCGCAGGTGGCCGACATCAACAAGTGGATGAAGACGGCGGTCACCATCGACTGGGACAGCATCAATGCGAACCGTCCTGCTTGGAATGCTCGTTGGAACAAGACGATCGAAAAGTGATTTGACTGGGGGCTGTTCGGGGTGCGCTCCCGCCGACGGGGTACCTTGCTCCGCGAATGTCCCCCGCGCTTCGCGCTCCTCCTTTATTTCGCTGCGCAAGGCACCCCATCAGCGGGAGCGTGATCAGAGCACTGGTTGATCAGCTGTGCACCCAAAGCGTGTCCATGTGCACAGAGCATCGGGTGCTCCCCGCAGCGAAATAAAGGAGGAGGCCGAAGGCCGGGGGACATTCGCGGAGGGGAGTACCCGGTGATCTGTGCACACGCCCCGAACAAGAACAACAGCGCCAAGAACAAGAGAACGCCTCAGCCGTTCGCTTCCAGAATCCACCCCGCGGCCTTCTCGGCCATCATCAAGGTCGGACTGTTTGTATTGCCGCTCGTGATGGTCGGCATCGCGCCCGCATCGACCACGCGCAGCCCCTGCACGCCGCGCACGCGCAGCTTCGAGTCGAGCACCGCCATCGGGTCGCCATCGGCCCCCATCTTGGTGGTGCCGACCGGATGGAAGATGGTGGTCGCGATGTCGCCGGCCAGGCGCGCGAGGTCTTCGTCGCTCTGGTATTGAACGCCGGGCTTCCATTCCTCCGGCTTGTACTTGGCAAGCGCCGGCTGCGAGGCGATGCGGCGCGTCACGCGCAGCGAATCGGCCGCCACCTTGCGGTCCTCGTCGGTGCTCAGGTAGTTGGGCGCGATCGCGGGCGCATCCTGGAAGCGCGGGCTCTTGATGCGCACGCTGCCGCGGCTCGTGGGGTTGAGATTGCACACGCTCGCGGTAAAGGCCGGAAAGCTGTGCAGCGGATCGCCGAAGGCATCGAGCGACAGCGGCTGCACGTGGTATTCAAGGTTCGGCCACTCATGCTCGGGCGAACTGCGCGTGAATGCGCCCAGCTGCGACGGCGCCATGCTCATCGGCCCGCTGCGCTTCATCAGGTATTCGAGGCCGATCTTCGCCTTGCCGACCATCGACGAGGCCAGCACGTTCAGCGTGGGCGCGCCGTTGATCTTGTAGACCGCGCGGATCTGCAGGTGGTCCTGCAGGTTGGCCCCGACGCCGGGCGCGTCGACCGCCACCTCGATGCCGTGCTGGCGCAGCAGCTCGGCCGGGCCGATGCCCGAGAGCTGCAGGATCTGCGGCGAGCCGATGCTGCCCGCGCACAGCACCACCTCGCGCGTGGCATGGGCGATGACCATCTCGCGGCCGTCCCACACCTGCACGCCGGTGCAGCGCCGGCTGCCGTCGGGCTGGGTCTCGACGATCAGCTTGGTCACATGCGCGTTGACCCACATCTCGAAGTTGGGCCGGCCATAGCAGACCGGCCGCAGGAACGCCTTGGCGGTGTTCCAGCGCCAGCCGTTCTTCTGGTTGACCTGGAAGTAGCCGACCCCTTCGTTGCTGCCGCGGTTGAAGTCGGTGCTGTGCGGCACGCCGGCCTGCACCGCGGCCTCGGCAAAGGCGTCGAGGATGTCCCAGCGCAGGCGCTGCTTCTCCACCCGCCATTCGCCGCCGGCGCCGTGCAGCTCGTCGGCGCCGAGGTAGTAGTCCTCGTGCTTCCTGAAATCGGGCAGCACGTTCTGCCAGCGCCAGGCGTCGTCGCCCGTGAGCTGCGCCCACTGGTCGTAGTCGCGCGACTGGCCGCGCATGTAGATCATGCCGTTGATGCTGGAGCAGCCGCCCAGCGTCTTGCCGCGCGGATAACGCAGCACGCGGCCGTTGAGCCCCGCGTCGGGCTCGGTGCTGTAGAGCCAGTCGGTGCGCGGGTTGCCGATGCAGTAGAGGTAGCCCACCGGAATGTGGATCCAGTGGTAGTCGTCCTTGCGGCCGGCCTCGATCAGCAGCGTGCGCTGCTGCGATTTGCGGGTGAGGCGGTTGCACATCAATGCGCCGGCCGTGCCGCCGCCGATGACGATGTAGTCGAATGTGTTGTCGCTCATGGCGCTGGCTTGTCTCCGGGGGTCGACGGTATTTCTTTTGCTCATGGGCCCGGTGAGGGGCTTCGGCCGCAGTTTCTCCCAAGCCATGCGCAAAAAGCCAATGATTTCGGCGCGGTTGGCATATAAATCGTTCTTATATGACTGCCGCCGCCTTGGACCTCCAGATTCTGCGTGCCTTCGTGCTGGCGGCGCGCGAGGGCAATGTGTCGCGCGCGGCCGAGCGGCTGCACCTGACGCAGCCGGCGGTGAGCCTGCAGCTCAAGCGCCTGGCGGAGGAAACCGGGCTGCAGCTCTTCACGCGCACGCCGCACGGGCTGGCGCTCACGGCCGACGGCGCCGCGCTGCTGCCGCAGGCCGAGCGCGTGCTCGCGGCCGTGGGCGACCTGCAGCAGGCCGCGCGCAACCTGCAGGGCACGGTGCGCGGGGCGCTGCGCATCGGCACCATCCTCGACCCGGAGTTCACCCGGCTCGGCGTGTTCCTGCGCGAGCTGGTGGAATCGGCCCCGCAGATCGAGACCGAGCTGCGCCACGGCATGAGCGGCACGGTGCTGGCCCAGGTGCTGCGCGGCGAGCTCGACGTGGGCTTCCACCTCGATGCGGACGGGGGCGATGCCGCCACGCCGGCGCCGCTCGCGGCGCGCACGCTCACGCGCTTCACCTACCGCGTGGTCGCGCCCGCGGGCTGGGGCCCGCAGGTGCTGGGCCGCGACTGGAAGGCGCTGGCCGCGCTGCCCTGGCTGGCCACGCCGCCCGAGTCGGCGCACCACCGGCTGCTGGAAAAAGTGTTCGGCCCGCTCGGGCTGTCGCCGCGCCGCGTGGCGCTGGTGGACCAGGAGGCCTCGATGCTCGACCTGCTGAAATCGGGCGTGGGCCTGAGCCTGCTGCGCGACTCGATCGCTATCCGAGAAAGCCAGTCGCACGGCCTCGTGATGGCCGACCGCGTGCAGCTGGACTGCGCGCTGCGCTTCGTCTCGCTGGCGGCGCGGCGCAACGAGCCGGTGATCGCGAGCGCATGGAACGCGCTCGCGCGGGCCTGGAACTGAGCGGAAAAGGGTTACGAATGACCGGCGAAACGGCGTTCCGCCCTACGCGAAGCGGCGCCGCGGCGCACCGGGAATGTCGACTCATCCGGTTACGATGCGCCCTTCCGCACCGCCTCTTTCTTCTTACTTCGCCCCCTACCGCCGCATCATGTCCCTAGCAACCCCGCCTGCCGACGCACCCGCCGCCGACAGCGTGTTGCCCCGCATCGACGAGCGCGAGCAGGACGGCCGCAGCTGGACCGTCGCCAGCGGCCGGTGGACCACGCTGGCCATGTCGTCGCGCAGCGCATGGCAGGCGCTGGCCAAGGACCTGGCCGGCGCGCCCCCCGCCGACGGCCGCGCCTGGGACCTGCGCCCGATCGAGCAGCTCGACCACATCGGCGCGCAGCTGCTGTGGGACCACTGGCGCCACCGCTGGCCGGCCACGCTGGAGCTGTCGCCGCAGCACAAGGCGGTGCTCGACCAGGTGGCGCAGTTCACCGTGGGCACGCCCGAGGAGCCGCCGCCCACGCTGGCCGAGCGGCTGCGGCATTTCTCGCACACCGGCGCGCGCGGGCTGGAGGTCGTGCGCGACTTCGTGGGGCTGATCGGCCAGCTCGCGCTCGACGCCTGCACGCTGCTGCGGGCGCCGCACCGCGGGCCGTGGCGCGATTTCTCGGGGCATCTTTACCAGTTCGGCGCCACCGCGCTGCACATCACGGCGCTGGTGGGCCTGTTGATCGGCGTGGTGCTGGCCTACCTGATCTCGCAGCAGCTGCGCCAGTACGGCGCCGAGGCCTTCGTGGTCAACATCCTCGGGCTGTCGCTGATCCGCGAGCTCGGGCCGGTGCTGGCGGCGGTGCTGATCGCGGGCCGCTCGGGCTCGGCCATCACGGCGCAGATCGGCGTGATGCGCGTGACCGAGGAACTCGACGCCATGCGCGTGATGGGCATTCCGCACGGCTTCCGGCTGGTGATGCCGCGCGTGATGGCGCTGGCCATCGCGATGCCGCTGATCAGCCTCTGGACCTCGATGGCGGCGCTCCTGGGCGGCATGCTCGCAGCCGACGCCGCGCTCGATATTTCGCCGGCCTACTTTCTCTCGGCACTGCCGCGCGCGGTGCCGATCTCGAACCTCTGGCTCGCGCTCGCGAAGTCGGCGGTGTTCGGCATCTTGATTGCGCTGATCGGCTGCTACTTCGGCATGAAGGTCAAGCCCAACACCGAGAGCCTGGGCCGCGGCACCACCTCGTCGGTGGTGACCTCGATCACCGCGGTGATCCTGGTCGACGCGCTGTTCGCGGTGCTGTTCAAGGGCGTGGGGTTCCGGGCATGAACGACTCTTCGGTCGTCGTCGATATCCGCAAGCTCTGGACGGTGTTCAAGAGCGCCGACGGCGAGGTCGTGGTGCACCGCGACCTCGAGCTGCGCATCGAGCGCGGCGAGGTGCTGTCGCTGGTGGGCGGCTCGGGCACCGGCAAGACGGTGCTGCTGCGCCAGATCCTCGGGCTCGAGAAGCCGACCAAGGGCACGGTCGAGGTGCTGGGCCAGGCGCCGGGCGAACTCAGCGCCAAGGGCGCGGCCAACGTGGGCATGCTGTTCCAGCACGGCGCGCTGTTCTCGGCCTTCAGCGTGCTCGAGAACATCGCCTTTCCGCTGCGCGAACTCAAGCTGCTGCCCGACGAGCTGATCCGCAACGCGGCGCTGGTCAAGCTGCAGATGGTGGGCCTGGAGCCGCGGCATGCCAACATGAGCCCGGCCGACCTCTCGGGCGGCATGATCAAGCGCGTGGCGCTGGCGCGCGCGCTCATCATGGACCCGCCGCTGCTGCTCCTGGACGAACCCACCGCGGGCCTGGACCCCGAGGCCTCCGACAGTTTCTGCGACCTGCTGCGCGGCCTGCACCGCGAGCTGGGCCTGACGGTGGTGATGGTCACGCACGACCTGGACACCCTGTTCGACCTGAGCACCCGCATCGCGGTGCTGGCCGACCACAAGGTCATCGTCAGCGGCTCGGCGCGCGAGGTGATCGCCTATCCGCATCCGTTCATCCACGAATATTTCCTGGGCGGGCGCGGCCAGCGCGCGCTGGAGGCCCTGCATGACAAACCCGCCAACGCCGCGCCGGCCCCCGCCGGCGCGGCCCGCTGAAAGGTAGCCACACCATGGAAAACAAAGCCCATGCCATCGCCGCCGGCGCCTTCGTGCTCGGCCTCATCGCCGTGCTCGTGGGGCTGGTGGTCTGGTTCACGCGCGACAGCACCGTGCGCAACACCTATGAACTCTCCACGCGCGACCCGGTCAGCGGGCTGCAGCCGCAGGCCATGGTGCGCTACCGCGGCATCGCGGTCGGCAAGGTGACCTCGATCGACTTCGACCCCAAGACCAAGGGCAACGTGCGCGTGCGCATCACGGTCGACCAGCGCGTGCCGCTCACCACCTCGAGCTTTGCCACGCTGAGCTACCAGGGCGTGACCGGCCTGGCCTTCATCGCGCTGGACGACAAGGGCGAATCGAACGTGGCGCTCGCGCCCAACAACGAGGATCCGCCGCGCATTCCGCTCAAGCCCTCGATGCTGGCGCAGCTGCAGGACCGCGGCGAAGCCATCGTCAACCAGGTCGACGAGGCGACCAAGCGCGCCAACCAGCTGCTGAGCGACGACAACCAGAAGCGCGCGGCCGATGCGCTGGAGAACATCGCGGCGGCCTCGGCCAGCGCCAACACGCTGCTCAAGCAGCTCGACAACACGGTGAAGACCGGGCTGAACCCGGCGCTCGCGGCGCTGCCGAACACGCTCTCGTCGGTGAAGACCGCGGCCGGCGACGTCTCGCGCGTGGCCAACAACTTCAACACCACCGTGGGCCGGCTCAACGCGCCCGATGGCCCGATCGAGCGGCTGAGCGAAGGCACCAAGGCGCTGGCGCAGTCGGTCGATTCGTTCAACGCCGCCACGCTGCCGCGCGTGAACCGCGTGGCCGACGACACATCGCGCGCGGTGCGCCGGCTCGGCCGCGCGGCCGACAGCATCAACGACAACCCGCAGTCGCTGCTGTTCGGCAACGGCGGCACCGCTGCCGGGCCCGGCGAGCCCGGTTTTTCGGCGCCGCCCTCCACCCATTCGCTGGCACGTCCCTGAACGTGATGATGACCATGATGAAGAAGAACGCCATCCTTCGCCTCCCTCCGCGCCTGGCCGCCTGCGCCGGCCTCGCGCTGCTGCTGCTCGCGGGCTGCAGCGCCCTGCCCGACAAGCCCGCGCGCGCCGCGCTGTACGACTTCGGACCCGGGCCGGCCGCGTCGGCACCCGCGGCCAACCCGCCCGCGGCCGCGCTGCCCACGCTCGCGCTGGCCGAGATCGAGAGCAACACGCGGCTCGACAGCACGCAGATCCTCTACCGGCTCGGCTACGCCGATGCCAACGAGCTGCGCCCCTACGGCCAGTCGCGCTGGAGCCTGGCGCCGGCGCAGCTGCTGCGCCAGCGGCTGCGCGACGCGCTCGCCGAGCGGCGCACCGTGCTCGGCCCGGAAGAAAGCGCGACCATTGCGCGCGCCGAGGGCAAGGTGCCCGACACGCTGCGCATCTCGCTCGACGAGTTCAGCCACTACTTCGAATCGGCCAGCAGCAGCGCCGGCCTGGTGCGCCTGCGCGCCACGCTGATCCGCGGCACCACCGGCGGCGACCGCGTGCTGGGCCAGCGCAGCTTCACCGTGCGCCGCCCCGCGCCGAGCGCCGATGCACCCGGCGGCGTCAAGGCGCTGGCCGCGGCCACCGATGCGGCGGTGGCCGAGGTCGTGCAGTGGGTGGACCAGCTGCCGCGGCAGTAAGCTCGGCTCGAAGCGCTTTTTTCCACCAACGGAGGAGACCCACCATGAACGCCACACGCATCATCGGCATCCTGCTCATCGTCGCGGGCATCGCGGGCCTCGGGCTCGGCGGCTTCAGCTTCACGAAGGAAACGCACCAGGCCAAGCTGGGGCCGCTGGAGTTCTCGGTGAAGGAAAAGCAGCAGGTCAACTTCCCGGCCTGGGCCAGCGTGGCCGCCATCGTGGTGGGCGGGGCGCTGGTGCTGCTCGGGGGCAAGAAGGGCTGAGCGCGAGCCCTCAGCCGCCGATCCCCGCCAGGAGCCGCGGCAGAAGAACCTCCGCCGCGCCGCGCAGGACCACCGCCGCCGCCGCGTCCAGATGCGGCAGCGGCTCCATGTTGAGCGTGATCAGCCGCGCGCCGCGCGACATCGCCAGCTGCGGCAACTCGGCCGCCGGGTAGACCACCGCCGTGCTGCCGACCACCATGAACACGTCCGATTCCTGCGCCGCCACCTGCGCGTCGTGCAGCACGCCTGGGTTCAGCATCTCGCCGAACATCACGACGTCGGGCCGGGCGCGCGAGGCGCAGCGCATGCAGCGGTGAAAGGGCCAGGGTCCGCGGCGGTTGCCGCAGTGGTCGCAGCGCCAGCGGCGCAGCGAGCCGTGCAGTTCGAGCACGTCCAGCCCGCCCGCCATCGAAAGCAGGCCGTCGACGTTCTGCGTGATGAGCCGCGTGGCGGGGCGCAGCCGCTGCAGCAGTGCGAGCGCCGCATGGCCGGGGTTCGGCTGCGCGGCCTCCACCGTGCCGAGCCGCCGGGCCCAGAAGCGGGTGAAGCCCCTGGGGTCGCGCTGCAGGTCTTCGGCGTGGGAGAACTGCAGCGCGTTCTGGTTCATCCAGAGGCCGTCGGCGTCGCGGTAGGTCGGAATGCCCGAGGCCTTGGACAGCCCCGCGCCCGACAGCACGGCGATGCGCCGGGCGGCGCCCAACAGGGCAATGGCGGATTCGACGGGCGATGTGGAAGAGGAAGCGGTGCCCAGGCTGCTCATGGATCCAGCGGTGCGGAAGCCTTTCTTCCGGCAGACGTTGCGCCCAGCCGCGCGGACACCGTGCCCGCGCAGGCCTTGAGCGCGCGTGCGATTTCGCCGTCCCAGGCGGTGTCGAAGATGGCGGCCGGGCCGATGGCCGTGACCGACAGCACGATGGCGCCCGTGTGGTCGAACACCGGCGCCGCCATGGCGCTCACGCCCTCGATCACCTCGCCTTCGGAGCGGCTGATGCCGTGCGTGCGCACTTCCTGCAGCTGGCGTTCGAATTCGCTCCACGAAGGCAGCGGCGGCTGCGGCGGCATGCCGGCCGCGGGCGGCTCTTCGCCGGCCTTGCGCTGCTTCTGGCGCTGGCGCTCGGCGTCAAGCAGCTGCCGCACCGCATCGGCCTGCAGGTAGGCGGCAAAGACCCGGCCCGAGGCCGTGTTGGTGAGCGAGAACACCGTGCCGTGCCGCATGTTCACGTGCACCGGCGACGGCGATTCGGCCGTGCGCACGATGGTGGCGCCGCGCGCGCCCCAGACCGCGAGCGCCACTGTGTGGCCGATGCGCTGCGCCACCTCGGCGATCAGCGGCGTCGCAATGTGCACCGGGTCGGCCTGCTGCAGGCTGATGAGCCCCAGTTGCAAGGCCAGCGGGCCGAGCAGATAGTGGCCGCTGGCGCGGTCCTGCTCGATCAGGCCGAGCCGCCCGAAGCTCACCATGTAGGGATGGGCCTTGGCGGCCGTCATGTCGGCTTCGCGCGCCAGGTCTTTCAGCGCCATCGGCCGGCCGTGGTGCACCAGCGCGCGCAGCAGCTGGCCACCCACTTCGATGCTCTGGATGCCGCGCTGGGCGGCGCGGTCGTTGTCATTGGCTGCCATGGCCCGCCTTGGCGTCTGGTTGTTCGTTCATGAAGAAGGGATTAGACATGAACTGATCTCGGGCTTACACTCCAGGAATTCGTTAACCGCAAATTCATTTGCTTTAGACGAACTCAAATTTCGATCCACCCGACGGAGACACACGATGAGCCAAGCCAAGAAGTTCGCCAGCCAGGCCGACATGGAAGAGAAGAAGATCACCTTCAGCCAGATCTCGGCGCACGCCTGGGCCTACACGGCCGAGGGCGATCCCAACACCGGCATCGTGATCGGCGACGATTGCGTGCTGGTGGCCGACACCCAGGCCACGCCCGCCATGGCGGCCGACGTGGTGCGCCGCATCCGCGAAGTGACCGACAAGCCGATCAAGTACGTGGTGCTCACGCACTACCACGCGGTGCGCGTGCTGGGCGCGGCCGGCTACGGTGCCGAGCACATCCTGGCCAGCCAGGACACGCGCGACCTGATCGTGGAGCGCGGCGAGGCCGACAAGGCCAGCGAGATCGGCCGCTTTCCGCGCCTGTTCCAGAACGTCGAGACGGTGCCGCCGGGCCTGACCTGGCCCACCATGACCTTCACCGGCAAGATGACGCTGTGGCTCGGCAAGCTCGAGGTGCAGCTGATCCAGCTGGGCCGCGGCCACACCAAGGGCGACACCGTCGTCTGGCTGCCCGGGGAGCGCACGCTGCTGTCGGGTGACCTGGTCGAGTTCGGCGCCACGCCGTATGCGGGCGACGCCTACTTCCAGGACTGGCCGCAGACGCTGGACAACATCGCCGCGCTCAAGCCGGCCGCGCTGGTGCCCGGCCGCGGCGCCGCGCTCACCACGCCGGCCGAAGTGGCCGAGGGCCTGGCCGGCACGCGCAACTTCATCTCCGACGTGTACGCGAGCGTGCAGGAAGGCGTGAAGGCCGGCCGCGACCTGAACACGGTCTACAAGGACACCTACGCCAAGCTCAAGCCCAAGTACAGCCAGTGGGTGATCTTCGACCACTGCATGCCCTTCGACGTGAGCCGCGCGTACGACGAGGCCTCGGGCCATGCCGACCCGCGCGTGTGGACGGCCGAGCGCGACATCGAGATGTGGAAGGCGCTCGAGGGCTGACCGGTTTTGCTCCCTCCCCTCCCGGGGGAGGGCTGGGGTGGGGGCACGCGGCGCCCGCAACGAGCGCAGTCAGCCCCCATCCCAGCCTTCCCCCGGGAGGGGAAGGAGCAAAGCAATACAAAGACACGGAGACAACACGTGATCGACTATCAAAGCCTGCGCTTCGACTACAGGCGCCATGCCGACCAGGATGCGTCCACGCCCGCCCGCCACCCGGTGGTGATCGTCGGTGCCGGCCCGGTCGGCCTCACGCTGGCCATCGACCTGGCGCTGCGCCAGGTGCCGGTGGTGCTGCTCGACAACGACAACACGCTGTCCAGCGGCTCGCGCGCGATCTGCTTCGCCAAGCGCACGCTCGAGGTGTTCGACCGCCTCGGCTGCGGCGACCGCATGGTCGACAAGGGCGTGTCGTGGCACGTGGGCAAGGTGTTCTTCCACGGCGAGCAGGTCTACCGCTTCGACCTGCTGCCCGAACCCGGCCACGAGCGCCCGGCCTTCATCAACCTGCAGCAGTACTACGTCGAGGGCTACCTCGTCGAGCGCGCCGCCACCCTGCCGCTGATCGACCTGCGCTGGAACCACAAGGTCACGGGCATCGAGCCGCGCGATGACGGCGCGCTGCTGACTGTCGAAACACCCGAAGGCAACTACCAGCTGGCTGCCGATTACGTCGGCGCCTGCGACGGCTCGCGCTCCAACCTGCGGCAGCTGATGGGCCTCGAAGCCAAGGGCCGCACTTTCCGCGACCGCTTTTTGATCGCCGACATCACGATGGATGCCCAGCTTCCGACGGAGCGGCGCTTCTGGTTCGACCCGCCGTTCCACCCCGGCCAGAGCGTGCTGCTGCACAAGCAGGCCGACGGCATGTGGCGCGTCGACTTCCAGCTCGGCTGGGACGCCGATCCGGTGGAAGAGCGCAAGCCCGAGAACATCACGCCGCGGGTGCGCGCGCTGCTCGACAGCATCGGCTTCGATGGCGTGCAGTTCCAGATCGGCTGGGCCAGCGTCTACACCTTCGCCTGCCAGCGCATGGAGCGCTTCCGCCACGGCCGCGTGCTGTTCGCGGGCGACTCGGCGCATGGCGTGTCGCCCTTCGGCGCGCGCGGCGCCAACTCGGGCGTGCAGGACGCCGACAACCTCGCCTGGAAGCTCGCGGCCGTGCTCGAGGGCGAGGCGCCCGACGCGCTGCTCGACAGCTATGCGAGCGAGCGCGAATACGCGGCCGACGAGAACATCCGCCACTCCACGCGCGCCACCGACTTCATCACGCCCAAGAGCGAAGTGAGCCGGCTGTTCCGCGACGCGGTGCTGGAGCTCACCAAGCGCCACGCCTTCGCGCGCACGCTGGTCAACAGCGGGCGGCTCTCGTTGCCCGCGGTGCTGCGCGATTCGCCGCTCAACACGCCCGATGCCGATGTGTTTGCGGGGGCGATGGTGCCCGGCGCCGCGGCGGCCGATGCGCCCATCGTGCGCGCCGACGGCAGCAGCGGCTGGCTGCTGCGCGAATGCCATGTGGCGCAGTTCACGGCGCTGCTGTTCGGCACCGGCGAAGCGGCCGAGCGCAGCCTGCAGGCGCTGAAGGCCTGCGACCTTCCGCTGCACGTGGTGCGCGTGGAAGGCGCGACGCCCGCAGGCGAGCTCGCCGTGCAGCGCTACGACGCGCAGCCCGGCACCGTCTACCTGCTGCGGCCCGACCAGCATGTGTGCGCGCGCTGGCGGCAACCCACGGCAGAAAACATCCGCGCAGCCATCGGCCGCGCACTGGCCAAGGCATGAGGACCACCATGCAACAGCAACATAAACAGCTGATCACCGCACCGAACCTCGAAGCGCCCGACGATTTCTACGAGGCGCTGATCGAGGCGCACCAGGGGCTTTCCACCGAGGAGAGCCACGCCTTCAATGCGCGGCTCGTGCTCGTGCTGGCCAACCACATCGGATCGCTGGCCGTGCTGCGCGAGGCCTTCGAGGCCGCGCGCGGCAGCTGAACACGGGCCGGCTCTCGCCCTGATTTTCGAAAGAGAACACCATGACCAACCCAACCGCCCATACCGAGCGGCGCTACCAGAGCGGCTTCGGCAACGAGTACGCCTCGGAAGCCGTTGCGGGCGCCCTGCCGCAGGGCCGCAACAACCCGCAGCGCGCGCCCTTCGACCTCTACACCGAGCTGCTCTCGGGCACCGCCTTCACCGCGCCGCGCCATGAGAACCGCCGCAGCTGGCTGTATCGCCGCCAGCCTTCGGTGGTGTCGGGCCGCTACCAGCCGTATGCGCAGGCGCACTGGACCACCGGCGCCGACCGCGAGATCGCGCTGCCGCCCGAGCCGCTGCGCTGGCATCCGCTGCCGCTCGAGGGCGGCGCGGCCGCAGCGGACTTCATCGACGGCATGCACACCATCGCGGCCAACGGCGATGCCGAATCGCAGGTGGGCATCGGCTCGCTGATGTACCTGGCGGGCCGCTCGATGGACCAGCGCGCCTTCGTCAACGCCGACGGCGAGATGCTGGTGGTGCCGCAGCAGGGCCGCCTCGTGATCACCACCGAGCTCGGCGTGCTCGACGTGAAGCCCGGCGAGATCGCGCTGCTGCCGCGCGGCATGGCCTTCAAGGTGGCCTTGCCCGACGGGCTCTCGCGCGGCTATGTCTGCGAGAACTACGGTGCGCACTTCCGGCTGCCCGAGCTCGGCCCGATCGGCTCCAACGGCCTGGCCAACGCGCGCGACTTCCAGGCGCCCGTGGCGGCCTTCGAGGATGACGGCGGCGCCTACGAGCTGGTGAAGAAATTCGGCGGCCGCTTCTGGAAGGCACCGGCCAGGCAGTCGCCCTTCAACGTGGTCGCCTGGCACGGCAACCTGGCGCCGGTGAAGTACGACACGGCCAATTTCATGGTGATCGGCTCCATCAGCTTCGACCATCCCGACCCGTCGATCTTCACCGTGCTGACTTCGCCGAGCGACACGCCCGGCACCGCGAACTGCGACTTCGTGATCTTTCCGCCGCGCTGGATGGTGATGGAGAACACCTTTCGTCCGCCGTGGTTCCACCGCAACCTCATGAGCGAGTTCATGGGCCTTGTGCTCGGCGAATACGACGCCAAGCCGGGCGGCTTCAAGCCCGGCGGCGCGAGCCTGCACAACTGCATGGTGCCGCACGGCCCCGACGAGGAAGCCTTCGACAAGGCCACGCACGCCGACCTGAAGCCGCACAAGCTGGACAACACGCTGGCCTTCATGTTCGAGAGCCGCTACCGGTTCATTCCGACGGACTTCGCGCTCAAGAGCCCCGCGCTCGATACCGATTACGCCGACTGCTGGGCGGGCCTGAAGGACCAGTTCAAGCCATGAAGAACGCATTTGGAATCACGCGCCGCGCGGCCGCCATCGCGCTGCTCGCCGCGCCCCTGCTCGCGGCGCATGCGGCGGAGTTTCCGTCGAAACCCATCCGCTTCATCGTGCCCTACACGCCCGGCGGCACCACCGATCTTGTGGCGCGCACCGTGGGCCAGCAGATCTCGCAGAAGCTGGGCCAGCCGGTGCTGATCGACAACCGCGGCGGCGCGGGCGGCAACATCGGCATGGACGCCGTGGCCAAGGCCGCGCCCGATGGCTACACCATCGGCTTCGGCGCCATTTCGACCAATGCGCTCAACCCGCACATCTACAAGTCGATGGCCTTCGATCCGCGCCGCGACTTCACGGCCATCAGCCTGCTCGGCACCTCGACCATCGTGCTCGAAGTGCCCGCCAGCTCGCCGATCAGGTCGGTGTCCGACCTGGTCGCGGCCGCGAAGAAGAACCCCGGCCTGCCCTACGCCACGGCCGGCGCCGGCACCTCGATGAATCTGGCGGGCGTGATGTTCGCGCAGATGACCGGCACCGAGCTCGTGCACGTGGCCTACAAGGGCAGCGGCCCGGCCATCACCGACATGCTGGGCAACAACATCGGCCTGATGTTCGACAACCTGCCGGCGTCGCTGCCGCACATCCAGGCCGGCAAGCTGCGCGCACTGGCGGTGGCGGGGCCGGCGCGCTCGCCCTCGCTGCCCGATGTGCCGACGATGGCCGAGGCCGGGCTCAAGGGCTATGCGCTGGACCCGTGGTTCGGCGTGTACGGCCCGGCGAACCTGCCGGCGCCCATCGTGAAGGCGCTGAACGAAGCCTTCGTCGAGGCGCTCGCGATGCCCGAGGTGAAGGCCAAGCTGCAGCAGGCCGGCTTCTCGCCGCGCGGCTCGACCGCGCAGGAGCTGGCCACGCTCACGCAAACCGAATACCAGCGCCTGGGCGACGTCGCCAGGAAAGCCGGCATGACCGCCGACTGAACCGAATTTCAACGAAAGACACGCCATGAGCACCACCGCACTGAACGCCACCCACGACCCGAAGCTGCGCAGCTGGGTCGCCTCCGCCAACCAAGCCGGCTGCGACTTCCCGATCCAGAACCTGCCCTTCGGGCGCTTCCGCACGGCCGGCAGCAGCGAGGCTTTCCGCATCGGCGTGGCCATCGGCGACCAGGTGCTGGACCTGAAGGCGGCCGGCCTCGTCGACAGCGACGACATGAATGCGCTGATGAACGCGGGCGTGAAGGAGCGCCAGGCGCTGCGCGCGGCCATCTCCGCGGGCCTGGCCGAAGGCAGCAGCCAGCAGGCGGCCTGGGCCAAGGCACTGCTGCCGCAAGCCAAGGCCGAAATGGCCGTGCCCTGCCGCATCGGCGACTACACCGACTTCTACACCGGCATCCACCACGCCACCACTATCGGCAAGCTGTTCCGTCCCGACCAGCCGCTGATGCCCAACTACAAGTGGGTGCCGATCGGCTACCACGGCCGCGCCTCGTCGATCGGCGTGAGCGGGCAGGTCTTCAAGCGGCCGCAGGGCCAGACCAAGGCGCCCGACGCGGCCGAACCCGGCTTCGGTCCCTCGAAGCGGCTCGACTACGAACTGGAGCTGGGCTTCTTCGTCGGCCGCGGCAATGCGCTCGGCAAGCCGATTGCCATCGCCGAGGCCGAGGACCACCTGTTCGGCGTGGCGCTGCTCAACGACTGGTCGGCGCGCGACATCCAGGCCTGGGAGTACCAGCCGCTCGGCCCCTTCCTTTCGAAGAATTTCGCGAGCACGCTGTCGCCGTGGATCGTGACGATGGAGGCGCTGGCGCCGTTCCGCGCCCGCTTCGAGCGGCCCGCGGGAGATCCGCAGCCGCTCGCGTACCTCGATGCGCCCTCGAACCGTGAAAGCGGCGCGCTCGACATCACGCTCGAAGTGCTGCTGCAGACCGCGAAGATGCGCGCCGAAGGCCTGGCGCCCGCGCGCCTCACGCGCGGCAACACCACCGAGGCCGCCTACTGGACCGCCGCGCAGCTGGTCGCGCACCACACGGTGAACGGCTGCAACCTGCAGCCGGGCGACCTGCTGGGCTCGGGCACGCTGTCGGGCCCCCAGCCCGACGAGGCCGGCTCGCTGATCGAGCTCACGCAGGGCGGCAAGCAGCCGATCACGCTGCCCAACGGCGAGAAGCGCACCTTCCTCGAGGACGGAGACACGCTGGTGATCCGCGGCTACTGCGAGCGCGCAGGCGCGGTGCGCATCGGCCTGGGTGAAGTCAGCGGAACGGTGGTGGCCTGAGGTCTGCGTGTTGTCCCCTCTCCCTCCGGGAGAGGGCTAGGGTGAGGGCTACCGGCCTCACAACATTGCACGGGCTCCAAGGCTGCCGGCCCTCACCCCAACCCTCTCCCGGAGGGAGAGGGAGCAAGATTCAGGGCGCGGTCGCAGCGGCCGACGCTGCCGGCCACGCCACTTCGCTGGCCACGCGCGGCTTGCCGATTGGCGCGGTGGCCTTGCCGACCTTGATGGCGGCCATGTCGGCCTCGCTCGGATACTGGTCCATCAGCCAGTAGTCGAACACGCGGCGCGCAATGGGCGCCGCCGCGCCTGCGCCCCAGCCGGCGTTCTCGACGATCACCGCGAGCGCGATCTTCGGATCGTTGACCGGCGCAAAGGCCATGAACAGCGCGTGGTCGCGCTGGTGCTCCTCGAGCGCGCGCGCGTTGTACTTGGTGTTCTGCGCCTGCGTCACGGCCTGCGCGGTACCGGTCTTGCCGGCCGCCTGGTAGCCCGCGCCGGCGAACACGCCGCGCGCGGTGCCGCTGGTGACCACGCTGGTCAGGCCCTCGCGGACCACCGCGACGTTGGCCGCGGTGTAGCCCAGGTTCTCGGCCGGCGGCTGGGGCAGCGGCACCACCTGCCCGCTCACGGTGTTGCGCGTGGCCAGCACGAGGTGCGGCTTGTGCTTGCGGCCACCGTCGGCCACGATGGAGGTGGCCTGCGCGAGCTGCAGCATCGTGAAGGCGTTGTAGCCCTGCCCGATGCCCAGCGAGATGGTCTCGCCCGCATACCACTTCTTCTGCTCGGGCCGCTTGTAGGCGTTGCGCTTCCACTCTGTGCTCGGCAGCACGCCGCGCACCTCGCCGCCCAGGTCGATGCCGGTGATCTGGCCGAAGCCCAGCGGCTTCATGAAGTCGTGGATCAGGTCCACGCCCATTTCATTGGCCAGCGAGTAGTAGTAGATGTTGCTCGACAGCTGGATCGAGCGGCGCATGTCGACGCCGCCGATGTTGCCCTCGGGGCTGCCGAAGCGGTGGCCGCCGAAGTTGAAGTAGCCGGGGTCGTTCACCACCACGTTGGGGCCGCGCTTGCCGGTCTGCAGCGCCGCCAGCGCCATGAAGGGCTTGTAGGTGGAGCCGGGCGGGTAGGTGCCGCGCAGCGCGCGGTTCAAAAGCGGCTTGTCGAGCGATTCGGTCAGCGCCTGCCAGCTCTCGGTGTCGATGCCTTCGACGAACAGGTTGGGGTCGAAGGTGGGCTTGCTCACGAAGGCCAGCACCTCGCCGGACTTGGGGTCGATGGCCACCAGTGCACCGCGGCGGTCGCCGAACATGTCTTCCACCAGCTTCTGCAGCTTGATGTCCAGCGACAGCATCACGGTGTTGCCGGGCGTGGCCGGGTGGCTGGCGAGCCGGCGCACCGCGCGGCCGCCGGCCGAGGTTTCCATCTGCTCGACGCCGGTCTGGCCGTGCAGCGTCTTCTCGTAGCTCTGCTCGATGCCGAGCTTGCCGATGTAGTCGGTGCCCTTGTAGTTGGCCTGGTCTTCCTCGTCCCAGTCTTCCATCGCGGTCTTCTCGCGCTGGTTGATGCGGCCGATGTAGCCGAGCACGTGCGAAGCCAGCTCGGCATGCGGGTAGTTGCGGAACAGCCGGGCCTTGATCTCCACGCCCGGGAAGCGGTAGCGCTGCGCGGCGAAGCGCGCGACTTCCTCGTCGCTCAGGCGGGTGCGGATCGGAATGGAATCGAAGCTGCGCGAGTCTTCCCGCAGGCGCTTGAAGCGGCGGCGGTCGCGCGGCGAGATCTCGAGCACCTGGGTCAGGCTTTCGATGGTCTCCTCGACGTCGCCCACCTTCGAAGGCGTGATCTCCAGCGTGTAGGCCGAATAGTTGGAGGCCAGCACGATGCCGTTGCGGTCGAGGATCAGGCCGCGGTTGGGCACCACGGGCACGATGGCCGTGCGGTTGCTCTCGGCCTGCTCCGCCAGGTCTTCGTGGCGCACCACCTGCAGGTACACCAGCCGCGCGCACAGCAGGCTGAAGGCAAACAGCACCGCCAGGCCGATCACGACCACGCGGCGCTTGAAGCGCGCGAGGTCGGCAGCGACGTTGCGGATTTCGGTCATGGCGGGGAAAGTGCGAGCTTAGGCGCGGGCCGTGGCCATGGCAAATGCGGGCGAACTCACAGCGGCCGGTTCTCGTCGGGGTCGGGCGTGCGAAGCTGCGGCGCGAGCAGCAAGGCGGTGGCCAGCGGCCACAGCGCGGCCTCGATGGCCGGCGAGACCAGCACGCTCCAGCCCGGGAACACGCCGCCGCCGACCAGCCGCGTGATCACCTCGATGAGCTGCGACAGCGCAAAGAGCGGCAGCACCTGCAGCGCCTGCGAGGCCACCGGGTACCACAGCAGGCGCCGGTGGATGGTGATCGCGAAGAAGCCCAGCGTGGTGTAGGACAGCGCATGCTGGCCCAGCATGGACGACTGGTGCACGTCCATGCACAGCCCGAAGACGAAGGCCGCGCCGATGCCCACGCGCATCGGCTGGTGCACGCCCCAGAACACGATGGCCAGCGCGAGCAGGTCGGGCATCCATGCGGCGCGGCCGATCGGGATCATGTTGATGAGCAGCGCCACCACCAGGCTGGCCCACATGAACAGCGGGCTCACGGGCAGCAGGAGCTGCTGTTGTCCGGGACGCTTGATCATCGGGCGCGCTCCGCGGCTTTCTTGTCGGCCTTGTCGGTGGCCTTGTCCGCCTTGGCGGCCGGCTTGGCCTCGGGCTTCTTGCGCACCGCGGCGGCGGGCGCCGGGGCCGGCGGCGCCGAGGGAGCCCCGGTGGGCGCGAGCACCAGCACGTAGCGCGCGGCCGTCACGCGGGCCAGCGGCACGCAGTAGATGCGCGCAAAGGCCGAGTCGGCGCGGCGCTCGATGCGCTCGATCTTCGCCACCGGCAGGCCGGGCGGATAGACGCCGTCGACGCCGCTGGTGGACAGCAGGTCGCCCTCCTGCAGGTCGGCATTGGCGGCCATGAAGCGCAGCTCCAGCCCGCCGCCATGCGCCGACGCGTCGCCGAAGGCCACGCTGCGCACGCCGGTGCGGGTGTTCTGCACGGGAATGGAAAGATCGCGGTCGATCACCAGCGTGACCTCGCTCGTGAAGGGCTGCACCTGCGTCACCTGTCCCAGCACGCCGTGCGCGTCGATCACGGGCGAGCCGGGCGCCACGCCCTGCGTGAGGCCCTGGTCGATGACGATCTTGCGCGTGTAGGGGTCGGCCGCGTCGTACAGCACCTCGGCCGCGCGGCCCGGCGCCTGGGTGGTCTGGCGCAGTTCGAGCAGCGCGCGCAGCCGCGCGTTGTCCTGCGCGAGCGTGTCGGCCTGGCTCGCGCGCTCGGCCTGCAGCATGAGCGCCTTGCGCGCCTCGTCCTCGTTGCGCTGGGCCGTCTGCAGGTCTTCGAAATAGCGGCTGCCGCCCATCACCATCTGCACCGGCTTGAGCGCCAGCCACTGCACCGGATAGAGCACCGCGCCGACGGCCGCGCGCAGCGGCTGCACGAGGTGGAAGCGCGCATCGGCCACCATCAGGAACAGCGAGAGCGCGCCGAAGAAGATCAGCTTGCTGAGCGCCGACTGCCCCTGGTTGAACAGGGGTGGGGCTGTGCGATCGAGCGTGCCCAAGGGCATGGTTCGGACCTGGCTGTGTGCAACGTCAGATGGCAAAAAAGCCGGCCTGCGCAAGCAGAGGCCGGCCGATGATGGCTTACGCCTTTTACTCGCTCGTGAAGATGCTGCCCAGGCGGTCCATGCGTTCCAGCGCAATGCCGCAGCCGCGCACCACGCAGGTCAGCGGGTCTTCGGCCACCAGCACCGGCAGGCCGGTTTCCTCGGCCAGCAGGCGGTCCAGGTCGCGCAAGAGCGCGCCGCCGCCGGTCAGCATCATGCCGCGCTCGGCGATGTCGGCGCCCAACTCGGGGGGCGTCTGCTCCAGCGCGTTCTTCACGGCCGAGACGATGTTGTTGAGCGGATCGGTCAAGGCTTCCAGCACTTCGTTGCTGCTGATGGTGAAGCTGCGCGGCACGCCTTCGGAGAGGTTGCGGCCCTTGACTTCCATCTCCTTGACCTCGGAGCCCGGGAAGGCCGAGCCGATGTTCTTCTTGATGACCTCGGCCGTCGGCTCGCCGATCAGCATGCCGTAGTTGCGGCGGATGTAGTTGATGATGGCTTCGTCGAAGCGGTCGCCGCCCACGCGCACCGAGCCCTTGTAGACCATGCCGCCCAGGCTGATGACGCCCACTTCGGTGGTGCCGCCGCCGATGTCCACCACCATCGAGCCCGAAGCCTCGCTGACTGGCAGGCCGGCGCCGATGGCCGCGGCCATGGGCTCCTCGATCAGGTAGACCGACGTGGCGCCTGCCGCCTCGGCCGCGTCCTTGATGGCGCGGCGCTCGACCTGGGTGGAGCCGCAGGGCACGCAGATGATGATGCGCGGGCTCGGCGTGAGCAGCGTGCGCGGGTGCACCATCTTGATGAACTGCTTGATCATCTGCTCGGTGATCACGAAGTCGGCAATCACGCCATCCTTCATCGGGCGGATCGCCTCGATGTTGCCGGGCACCTTGCCCAGCATGGCCTTGGCCTCGCGGCCGACGGCCTGGATCACCTTCTTGCCGTGGGGACCGCCTTCGTGGCGGATGGCGACGACCGAGGGCTCGTCCAGCACGATGCCCTTGTTGCGGGCGAAGATCAGGGTGTTGGCGGTGCCGAGGTCAATCGCCAGGTCGGTGGAAAAGTACCGACGGAAAGCTCCAAACATGTGCGGAATCCTCTGGAGCACGCCTGCGCGTCGGCAGGTCGTCGCTCTGTTTTTGGGTCGTATGACGGGGTGAATTGATCGTTTTTGGCGCAAAAGCCGGCGCGTTCGCGGGGGTTGCGGCAAAGGCGGGATAATACCCGAATCCCCTCTGAATCCCGTGTTAGCACCCTCTCCGGCGTGCGATTACTTCCGGTTTTTTCGACCGGTCCGACCCATGTCACTTTCCGCCTCAGATATTGCACGCATCGCCTCCCTGGCGCGGCTGCAGCTTGCTTCCGACGAAAGCGAGCGCATGCTCAGCCAGATCAACGGCTTCTTTGACCTGGTCGAACGCATGCGTTCGGTCGATACCGCCGGAGTCGAGCCGCTGGCCCATCCGGTGGCCGCCGTCGAGGACATCACGCTGCGCCTGCGCGACGACGTGGCAAGCGAACCCGACAACCGCGAAGCCAACCAGAAGAGCGCCCCGGCCGTCGAAGCCGGCCTGTTCCTCGTGCCGAAGGTGATCGAATGAGCGGCGAATTGCACCAGATGGGCGTGGCTGACCTGGCCAAGGCATTGGCCGAGCGCAAGGTTTCGGCCGTCGAGGCCTCGCAGGTCTTCCTGGGCCGCATGAAGGCCCACGAATCGCTCGGCACCTTCGTCGACGTGAACGAGGAAGTGACGCTGGCCCAGGCCCGCGCGGCCGACGCGCTCATTGCCAAGGGCAACGCACCGGCGCTGGCCGGCGTGCCAATTGCGCACAAGGACATCTTCGTCACCACCGATTTCGCCACCACCGCCGGCTCCAAGATGCTCGCGGGCTACCGCTCGCCCTTCGACGCCACCGTGGTGCGCCGCCTGGCCGAGGCCGGCGCGGTCACGCTGGGCAAGCTCAGCTGCGACGAATTCGCGATGGGCTCGGCCAACGAGAACGTCGCCGTGCCCGCCGTGGGCCACGACAAGGCCGTGCCGGTGCAGAACCCGTGGAACCGCGAGCGCATTCCGGGCGGCTCCTCGGGCGCCAGCGCGGCGGCCGTGGCGGCGCGCCTGGCGCCTGCGGCCACCGGCACCGACACCGGCGGCTCGATCCGCCAGCCGGCCTCGTTCTGCGGCATCACCGGCATCAAGCCGACCTACGGCCGCGCCTCGCGCTACGGCATGGTGGCCTTCGCATCGAGCCTGGACCAGGCCGGCCCGATGGCCCGCTCGGCCGAAGACTGCGCGCTGCTGCTGTCGGCCTTCTGCGGCCCCGACCTGGACCGCGACTCGACCTCGCTCGACAAGCCCGCCGAAGACTTCGGCCGTTCGCTCGGCGATTCGCTCGAAGGCCTGCGCATCGGCGTGCCGAAGGAGTTCTTCGGCAAGGGCGTGGCACCCGGCGTGCGCGCGGCCATCGATGCGGCCCTTGTGCAGTACGAAAAGCTCGGTGCGAAGCGGGTCGAGGTGTCGCTGCCGCTCACCGAGCTGTCGATTCCCGTCTACTACATCCTGGCCGCGGCCGAAGCCTCGAGCAACCTGAGCCGCTTCGACGGCGTCAAGTTCGGCCACCGCGCCAAGCAGTACAAGGACCTGGCCGAGATGTACGAGCGCACGCGCGCCGAAGGCTTCGGCGACGAGGTCAAGCGCCGCATCATGATCGGCACCTACGTGCTTTCGCACGGCTACTACGACGCCTACTACCTGCAGGCGCAGAAGGTGCGCCGCATGATCGCCGACGACTTCCAGCAGGCCTTCGGGCAGTGCGACCTGATCGCCGGCCCGGCCGCGCCGACCACCGCCTGGAAGATCGGCGAGCACGGCGGCGATCCGGTGGCCGACTACTTGGCCGACATCTTCACGCTGCCGGCCTCGCTGGCCGGCCTGCCCGGCATGAGCGTGCCCGCGGGCTTCGATGCCGGCATGCCCGTCGGCCTGCAGCTGATCGGCAACTACTTCGGCGAAGCGAAGCTGCTGAACGCAGCCCACCGCTTCCAGCAAGCCACCGACTGGCACATGCGCACGCCGGAGGGCTTTTGAAATGAGCGAACCCGTGAACACTTTCGAAGCACAGCAAGAAGGCCGCCCGACCGGCCCGCTGGTGCGCGGCTATGAAGTCATCATCGGCTTCGAGACGCACGCGCAACTCTCGACCGCGAGCAAGATCTTCAGCCGCGCCTCCACCGCCTTTGGCGCCGAGCCCAACACGCAGGCCTGCGCGGTCGACCTCGCGCTGCCCGGCACGCTGCCCGTGATGAACAAGGGCGCGGTCGAACGCGCCATCAAGCTGGGCCTGGCGCTCGGCTCGCACATTGCGCCGCGCAGCGTGTTCGCGCGCAAGAACTATTTCTACCCCGACCTGCCCAAGGGCTACCAGATCAGCCAGTACGAGATCCCGGTGGTGCAGGGCGGCGCGGTTTCGTTCTTCCTTGGCGAAGAAAAGAAGACCGTGCGCCTGGTGCGCGCCCACCTCGAGGAAGACGCGGGCAAGTCGCTGCACGAGAACTTCATCGGCCAGAGCGGCATCGACCTGAACCGCGCCGGCACGCCGCTGCTGGAGATCGTGACCGAGCCCGACATGCGCTCCACCGCCGAGGCCGTGGCCTATGCGCGCGAGCTGCACAAGATCGTCACCTGGATCGGCATCTGCGACGGCAACATGCAGGAAGGGAGCTTCCGCTGCGACGCCAACGTCTCGGTGCGCAAGCCCGGCGAGAAGCTCGGCACGCGGCGCGAGATCAAGAACCTGAACAGCTTCAAGTTCATGCAGCAGGCGATCGACTACGAGATCAACTCGCAGATCAACGAGCTGGAAGACGGCCGCAAGATCGAGCAGGCCACCGTGCTGTTCGACCCCGACACCGGCGAGACGCGCACCATGCGCACCAAGGAAGACGCGGCCGACTACCGCTACTTTCCCGATCCCGACCTGCCGCCGCTGGCCATCGAGGCCGAGTGGATCGAGCGCGTGCGCGCCACCATGCCCGAGCTGCCGCGCGCCATGGCCGAGCGCTATGTGCGCGACCACGGCATGTCCGAATACGACGCGGCGCAGCTCACGCAGAGCCCGGCGCTCGCGCGCTACTTCGACGACGCGGTGAAGGCCGGCGCGACGCCCAAGCTCGCGAGCAACTGGATCACCGGCGAGATGGCGCGCCGCCTGAACGCGCAGGAGATCGGCATCGAGGCCGCGCCCGTCACGGCGCAGCAGCTGGCGCAGCTGGTCGGGCGCATTGCCGACGGCACGCTGCCCAACAACGCCGCGCGCCAGGTGTTCGACACGCTCTGGACCGGCGAAGGCAGCGATGTCGACGCCATCATCGAGGCCAAGGACCTGAAGCCCATGAGCGACACCGGCGCGCTCGACAAGATCCTGGACGAGGTGATCGCCAAGAACGCAAAGAACGTCGAGGAATACCGCGGCGGCAAGGAAAAGGCGCTCAACGGCCTCGTGGGCCAGGTGATGAAGGCCAGCGGCGGCAAGGCGAACCCGGCGCAGGTGACCGAGCTGCTGAAAGCAAAATTGGGCTGAGCCTCAGCGCTTGATACCGCCGTTCTGGGGGGACCAGAGCTGCTTCAAGCGCGTGCGCTCCTCGTCGAAGCGCGCATTGACGCGCTTCTTCTCGTCTTCCTGCTCGCCGATGAAGCGGTTCTGCACCGCAACGCTCTGCGCGTTGTCCTCGAGCTTGCGGCGCACGGCGCCGGGCGCCTTGCTCACGTCGTGCTTGTAGAACTCGAGCTCCTCGTCGATCTTCCGGCGGTCTTCGGCGAGTTCGGCCAGGCGCTTCTTCGCGGCCTGGATCACCGCGTCGATCTGCACCAGCGCCTCGGCGCGCTCGCGGTCATGCACTTCGGCGTTGGGATAGCGCACCAGCAGTGCGCGCTCGCGGCGGCGCTCGTCGGTCAGGCGCGCGGCCTGCAGGGCGGCCTCGCGGGCGCGGTCTTCGCGCTCGGCCAGTTCACGGGCGGTGTACGTGGGTTCGATGCGGCGGCGCGTGGTGCCGCTCGGGCTCAGTTCGCGCTGTTCGCGGTCGACGCATTCGGCAATCGGGCGGTCGGCCGTGAGCGTGCGGCCGCGCGCATCGGTGCATGAATAAATGCCGGCCGCCGGCGCCGGTGCGGGCTGCGCCGGGACCGCGCCAGCCCAGAGTGCCATCGGCAACAGCAGCACCCAGGGGGCTGCGAACGGTCGGGCCGCCAGGCCGGGCTTGTGAATGGGCACGGCGTCGATCTCAGTTGGCGCCGTAGCGCGCGCGGTAGGCGAGCACCCGCTCGCGATGCACGCCCAGGTCGGCGGCGGCGCTGCCCGAGAGGTAGTTCAGCAGGTCGTCGAGCGTGGCAATCGCCACCACCTGCAGGCCCAGCTGGTTGCGCACGTACTGCACGGCGCTGTGGTCCACGTCGACGCCGTTCTCGGTGGCTTTTTCCTGCCGGTCGAGCGCAATGGCCACGGCGTGCGGCGTGGCGCCCGCGGCTTCGATGGCGGCAATGGATTCGCGCACCGCGGTGCCGGCCGACATCACGTCGTCGACGATCAGCACGCGGCCCTTGAGCGGCGCGCCCACCAGGTTGCCGCCCTCGCCGTGCGCCTTGGCTTCCTTGCGGTTGTAGGCAAAAGGATGGTTGCGGCCGCGCCGGGCCAGTTCGGCCGCCACCGTGGCGCCCAGCGGAATGCCCTTGTAGGCGGGGCCGAAGACCATGTCGAACTCGACGCCGCTCTCGATCAGCCGGTCTGCATAGAATCCGGCGAGCCGCGCGATCTTGGCGCCGTCGTCGAAGAGCCCCGAATTGAAGAAATAAGGGCTCATTCGCCCGGCCTTGGTCTTGAACTCGCCAAAGCGCAGCACCCCTGCGTCGAGGGCGAACTGGACGAAATCCTGCGCCACCGCGCTGCCTTGCACACCATCTACAGCCATCGGAAATTCCTTGTGTTCAAACTGACCAGCCTCAATCTCAATGGCCTGCGTTCGGCCGCCACGAAAGGGGTGGCGGACTGGGTGGCCGAACTTGCGCCGGATTGTATTTGCATGCAGGAGATCCGGGTGCAAGCGAGCGACATCGAAGGCCGTTTCGAGGAAATGGCCGGCCTCAAGGGCCATTTCCATTTCGCCGAGAAAAAAGGCTACGCCGGCACCGCGATCTACACCCGCCACGCGCCGAGCGCCGTGGTGGTGGGCTGGGGCGATGCCGAATTCGACGCCGAGGGCCGGTATCTCGAACTGCGCTTCGACACGCCCCGGCGCAAGCTCTCGATCATCAGCTGCTACTTCCCGAGCGGCAGTTCGGGCGAGGAGCGGCAGGAAGCCAAGTTCCGCTTCCTGAAGGGCTTCTTTCCGCACCTCACGGCGCTCAAGAAGGAGCGCGAATTCATCCTTTGCGGCGACATCAACATCGCCCACAAGGAAATCGACCTCAAGAACTGGCGCGGCAACCAGAAGAACAGCGGCTTCCTGCCCGAGGAGCGCGCCTGGATGACCCGGTTGCTCGACGCCGGCGCCGACGGCGCGGGGCTGGTCGACGTCTACCGCCTGCTCAAGCCCGACACCACGGGCGAGGCCTACACCTGGTGGAGCAACCGCGGCCAAGCCTACGCGAACAACGTGGGATGGCGGCTGGACTACCACCTGGCCACGCCGGCCCTGGGCGCGCTCGCGCGCAGCGAGCAGATCTACAAGACCATCAAGTTCAGCGACCACGCGCCGATCACGGTGGACTACGACTTCACGCTGTAGCCCCGCCGGCCGCTTCAGCGCGGCGCCGCCTTGCCCGCGTGCCGCGCGAGGTGCACCTGGTGCAGCGTGATCTTGCGCACCTCGGCCTGGCTGGTCTCGATGTGCGCGCGCAGCAGCATCGCGGCCTGCTCGCCGCGGTTGGCGCGCACGGCCTTCAAGATCTTGGCGTGCTCTTCATACGTGGCGTCGATGCGCGGCTGCTGGGTGAAGTCGAGCCGGCGGATGATGCGGATGCGGTCCGTCACGTCGCGGTGCACGCGCGCCATCTCGGCGTTGCCCGCCGCGGCCACCAGCGCGCAGTGGAAGGCCTCGTCCCACTGCGCCACCTGCGCGGTGTCGCTGCTGCGCTGGGCCGCGGGCACGAGCCAGATCTCGGCCAGCGCGTCGAGCAGGCTGCGGTCGACGCGGCGGTCGGCTTCGCAGAGGCGGTGCACCGCGGTGGTCTCGAGCACCATGCGCAGGTCGTAGAGCTGCTCGAACTGGTCGAAGTCGAAGGGCAGCACGCGCCAGCCGCTGCGGAACAGCACCTCGACGAAGCCTTCCTGCTGCAGGCGGAACAGCGCCTGCCGCACCGGCGTGCGCGAGACGCCGAGCCGGTCGCTGATCTCGTTCTCGGTGAAGCGGTCGCCGGGCACGAGGATGAAATCGGCCACGTCGCGCTTGAGCTGCGCGTAGACCTCGTCGGCCCGCGTGCGGAAAACGGTGGCGTCGGAAGCGGGGGCGGGCGAAGCGGAGCGGGGTCGGGCGGTAGGCACGTGGGGAATGGTAGTCGCAGTCATTGCCCTTGGCCGAGCACCGCCAGCAGCGCGCTGCTCGGCGCGGTCCAGCCCACGATCGCGCCCTGCGCGCGCATCATGTCGAGCGTGGCCGCCTTGAAGGCCGGAAAGTAGCTTTCGGTGCAGTCTTCGAGCAGCAGGCTGTCGTAGCCGCGGTCGTTGGCCTCGCGCATGCTGGTCTGCACGCAGACCTCGGTGGTGACGCCGCCGAACAGCAGGTGCGTGATGCCGCGCGCTTGCAGCAGCTCATGCAGGCCGGTGGCATGGAACGCGCCCTTGCCGGGCTTGTCGACGACGATTTCGCCGTCGACGGGTGCCAGCGCATCGATGATCTGGTTGCCCGGTTCGCCGGCGACGAGGATGCGGCCCATCGGCCCTTGGTCGCCGATGCGCAGGCTCGGGTTGCCGCGGTTGCGCTTGGCGGGCGGGCAGTCGGAAAGATCCGCCTTGTGCGCCTCGCGCGTGTGCACCACGAGGCCGCCGGCCTCCCGCCATGCCTGCAGCGCCGCTTTTGTGGCCGGAACGATCGCTTCGAGCAAAGACACATCGTTGCCCAGCGTTTCGCCGAAGCCGCCGGGCTCGATGAAGTCGCGCTGCATGTCGATGAGGACCAGCGCGGTGTTCTTCAGCTCGAAGTCGTAGGGAAAGGGGTTGGCAGTTTCTATGCGCATGCTTGCTCTCGTTGTTGTTCATGCCGGGGCGCGGCGATGGCGCATCGGTGGCAAACACTCCACCGCCGAGCCCGGTGTGTGGTGCGGGGTGGGCGGCCCCTCTGTGCCGCCGAGGAGCGCAGCGTTTCGCGGATCAGGGCTCGCAGCTGTTTGAGCGAAGCGAGTTCTGCGAGACCCCGCGAAACGCGAGCACCGCAGGGGAGCCGCGAAGCGGCCGGCACAGTGGGGCCGACCGCGCCGCACCGCGCACCGGGCGGCCCGCCAACAGCAAGCGGGGCACTCATGCCACAGCCTTCGAAGGCTCATGGTGCCCCCCACCCATGTGCGCCCCGATCACATGCCTCTCCGCCCCCGCAGCCGAAGTCTCGAACACGATCCGCCCTTCGCTCATCACGACGATGCGGTCGGCCAGCTCCAGCAGCTCGTCGAGGTCCTCGCTGATCAGCAGCACCGCGCCGCCCTTCTCGCGCACCTGCACGATGCGCTCGTGGATCTCGGCCACGGCGGCAAAGTCGAGACCGAACACCGGGTTGGCCGCGATCAGCACATTGATGTCGCCGGCCAGTTCGCGCGCCAGCACCGCGCGCTGCACGTTGCCGCCCGACAGGCTGCGGATCGGCGCGCCCTCGCCCTGCGTCTTCACGCCGTATTCGGCAATCCACTCGCGCGCCCGGTGGCGCCAGAACGGGAAGTTCAGCACGCCCCCGCGCGACAGCGGCGGCCGGTCGAAATCGCGCAGCGCCATGTTCTCGGCCACGCTGAGGTCGCCCACGCAGGCATTGCGCAGCGGCTCCTCGGGCAGGCTGCGGACCTTGAGGCTGCGGTTCTCCGCGCGGCGCGCTCTGTAGGGCTGGCCCGCCACGCTCACCTTGCCGGCCAGCCGCGCGCGCTGGCCGACCAGCGCCTCGACCAGTTCGCGCTGGCCGTTGCCCGAGACGCCCGCCACGCCGAGGATCTCGCCCGCGCGCACCGCGAGGCTGAGCCCATGCAGCGCAAGCGTGCCGCGGTCGCCCTGCGCCTCGAGGCCCTCGACGCGCAAGGCGACGGGTGCCGCATCGGGCACCGGTTTTCTCGCGACGGGCGATGAAGCCGGTACAGGCGCCGAAGCGCCCTCGCCGCCCATCATCGCCTGCGCCAGCTGCGCCGGGTTCGTGTCCGCCACGCGGCAGTGGTGCACCGCCTTGCCGCGGCGCAGCACCGTCACGCTGTCGGCGTACGCCATCACCTCGCGGAACTTGTGCGTGATGATGAGCACCGTGCACAGGCCGCTCTTCGCGAACTCGCGCACATGGCCCAGCACCTCGTCGGCCTCCTGCGGCGTGAGCACCGAGGTCGGCTCGTCGAGGATCAGCAGTCGCGGCTTCAGGTACAGCTGCTTGAGCAGTTCGAGCTTCTGCTTCTCGCCCGCCGCAAGCTCCGAGGGCCGCGCATCGAGGTCGAGGCTGAAGGGCGTGGCCGCAAGAAAATCCCTGAGCTCCGCGCGCTTGGCCTTCCAGTCGATCAGCGCCGGCGTCTTGCCGCCCGCGAGCAGCAGGTTCTCGGCCACCGTCATGCCCGGCGCCAGCGTGAAGTGCTGGTAGACCATGCCGATGCCGAGCGCGCGCGCCACGATCGGGTTGGCAATGTCCTGCTCGCGCCCGTCGATCAGGATGCTGCCCTCTTCCGCACGCTGGAAACCGGCCACGCATTTCACCAGCGTGCTCTTGCCCGCACCGTTCTCGCCGAGCAGCGCATGCACCGTGCCGGGCTCCACGCGCATCGTCACGCGGTCCATCGCGGTGAAGGCGCCGAAGCGCTTGGTCAGCTCGTAGGTGTCGAGCGCGAGCGCACCGTGGCCCGCAGGCAGTGCGCCGATGGCGTGGGGCGTGGGGTCGGCCATGCCCGGGTCAGTCCAGCGCGGCCAAGAGCGCCTGCGAGGTGGCATGCGCGCCGAACACGCCGCCCTGCATCGTGATCATCTTCAGCGCCGCCAGGTGGTTGCCATGGTCGGTGGCGGCGGTGCAGTCGGACAGCAGCAGGCATTCGAAGCCGCGGTCGTTCGCGTCGCGCATCGTGGTGTGCACGCACACGTCGGTGGTGATGCCCGCGAGGATCAGGTTCTCGATGCCGCGCGTGCGCAGGATCAGCTCCAGGTCGGTGGCATAGAACGAGCCCTTGCCGGGCTTGTCGATCACCACCTCGCCGGGCAGCGGCGCGAGTTCGGGAATGATCTCCCAGCCCGGCTCGCCGCGCACCAGGATGCGCCCGCACGGCCCGTCGTCGCCAATGCCCACGCCGTTGGCGCCGATCTGGCGCGAACGCCAGCGCTTGTTGGCCGGCAGGTCCGCCAGGTCGGGCCGATGGCCTTCGCGCGTGTGGATGATGTGGAAGCCCAGCGGCCGCAGCGCCGCGAGCGTGCGCGCGATCGGCTGGATCGGCGCCTGCACCAGCGAGAGGTCGTAGCCCATCACGTCGACGTAGCCGCCGGTGCCGCAGAAGTCGGTCTGCATGTCGATCACGATGAGCGCGGTGTTGCCGGGCCGCAGCGCGCCGTTGTAGGGCCAGCCATAGGGCTCGGCGGCCACGTGGCGGGGAGATGCGGTGTTCGCCATGGGATTCAGCTCCTTGTCGATGAAAGTTCGCCCGGCGCACCGGCGGCGGCCGTGCCGGGCCTGCAGGTGAACACCAGGATCACCAGCGTGAGCACATAGGGCACGGTGTTGAACAGGTGGTAGCCCCAGCCGATGCCGATGGATTGCAGCGCCGGCCCGATGGCACCCGCACCGCCGAAGAGCAGCGCCGCGCCCACGCAGCGCAGCGGGCTCCAGCGCGCGAAGATCACGAGCGCCACCGCGATCAGACCCTGGCCGCTCGAGATGCCTTCGTTCCAGCTGCCCGGATAGAACAGCGTGAGCGACGCGCCGCCGAGCCCGGCGATGAAGCCGCCGGCCGTGGTCGCCGCAATGCGCAGGCCCGAGACCGAGTAGCCGAGCGCGCGCGCCGCCTGCGCCGAGTCGCCGGCCATGCGCACCAGGAGGCCGGCTCGCGTGCGCGCAAAGCCCCACCAGAGCAGCACCGCGAGCGCCACGCCAACGGGCACCAGCGCATTGAGCTGCAGCGCCGAGCGCACCACCGTGTTGTCGCTCCAGAAGCCCAGCGGTATGGCGGGAATCTGCGGCGCCTGCGGCTGGATCAGCGGCTTGCCCAGGTAGAACGCGAGCCCCGTGCCGAGCAGCATCAGCGCGATGCCGGTCGCCACGTCGTTCACGCGGTCGAGCGAGCACAAGAGGCCATGCAGCAGCGCGAGCGCCGCACCCGCCACCGCGCCGATCAGCACGCCCAGCCAGGCCGAATCGGTGAGGTACGCGCCGCCGAAGGCCGCCATCGCCGAGAGCACCAGCACGCCTTCGAGCCCGAGGTTGATGCGGCCCGACTTCTCGGTGAGGCATTCGCCCAGGCTCACGAAAAGAAACGGCGCGCCCACGCGCAGCGCACCGCCGACGATGCCGGCCGCGAGCGCGATCCACTGGTCCGCGCTCATCGCACCACCCCCGCGCCGCGCGGCACGCGCGCGCGCAGGGCGTTCCAGTCGACCATGCGCAAGCCCTCGCTCGCCAGGATCAGCACGAAGGCCATGCCCTGCAGCACCAGCACCGAGGCATCGGGCAGCCCGAGTCGCCGCTGCAGCAGGCTGCCGGCCGCGCCGAAGCCGCCGAACAGGATCGCCACCGGCACGATGGCCACCGGGCTGTGCCGCGCGATGAACGACACCAGGATGCCGGCATAGCCGTAGCCCGCGATCAGCGAGGCATTGGCATTGGTGTGCACCGCCGCCACCTCGACCGCGCCCGCGAGCCCCGCAGAGGCGCCGCCGAGCGCGCAGGCCCCCAGGATGAGCCGCGTGGCCGGCAGGCCCACGAGCTGCGCGGTGCGCGGATTGCCGCCCACCACGCGCACCGAAAAGCCCGAGGCGGTGGCGCGCAGCCACCATCCGAGCGCCAGGCAGGCGACCACGCCGATCACCAGGCCCCAGTGCACGTCCGAGCCGCCGATGCCTCCGATCAGCAGCCCGTCGGCCAGCGCATGGGTCGATGGCTTGTTGAGGCTCGCCGGATCGCGCAGCGGCCCTTCGACCAGGTGCTTGAAGATGCCGATGGCGATGTAGGCCAGCAGCAGGCTGCTGATGGTTTCGTTGATGCCGCGGTACTGGCGCAGCCAGCCTGCGAGCACGATCCACAGCGCACCGGCAAGCGCACCCGCGATGCAGACGATCGCCGTGCCCAGGACATTGCCGGGCAGCGGCACCGCATGCGCGAGCGCCGCGCACGCCAGCCCGCCCAGCACCAGCGCACCTTCGCCGCCGATGACGATGAGGCCCGCGCGCGCCGGCAATGCCACGCACAGCGCGGTGAGCATCAGCGGCGCGGCGCGCTGCAATGTGTTCTGCCAGGAGAACCAGTCGCCGAACGCGCCCTTGAAGAGCGTCGCCCAGACCTCCAGCGGATCGACGCCCGCAAAGGCCGCGAGCACGCCGAACAGCAGCAGCGCCGCCGCAATGGCGAACACCGGCAGGGCGAATTCCTTGAGCGCGTGGCGCATGGCGTGCGGGCCGGTGCGGCTGCGATCAGGCCTGGCCGATCACGCCTTCGACCAGGTAGTTCATCTTCTCGAGCTCCAGGTCGGTCTGCTTGAGCACCTTGCCGGCCGGCACCACGACCACGCCCTTGTTGTCCTTGATGCCGTCCTTGAAGATGTCGAAGCTGCCCGCGACCATCTTCGCCTTGATCTCGTCGGCCTGCTTCTTTGCGGCGTCGGGCACCATCGGGCCGTAGGCGGACATCTTCACGTAGCCTTCCTTCAGGCCGCCGCGCAGGAAGTTGGGATGCGGCTTGCCGGCCTGCGCGGCCTCGATGGCGGTCTTGTAGGCCGTGAGCCAGTTCCATTCGGCGCCGGTGAGGTACGCGTTGGGCGCGAGCTTGGCCTGGCTCGCGTGGTAGCCGCAGACCATCTTGCCGCGCTTGGCCGCCGTCTCCACCACCACCTTGGGGCCGTCGACGTGCATGGTGAAGACGTCGCAGCCCTGGTCGGCCAGGCTGTTGGTGGCCTCGGCTTCCTTCACGGCCATCGACCAGTCGCCGGTGAAGATCACGCTGCAGGTGATGTTCGGCTTGACCGAGCGCGCACCCAGCGTGAAGGCGTTGATGTTGCGCAGCACCTGCGGAATCGGCTTGGCGGCAACGAAGGCGATCTTGTTGCTCTTGGTCATGTGCGCGGCGATCACGCCGTTCAGGAACTGGCACTCGTCGATGTAGCCGAAGAAGCTGCCCGCGTTCTTCGGGTGCTTGCCTTCGGTCCAGAGGCCGCCGCAATGCGAGAAGCGCACGTCGGGATTCTTGGGCGCCACGGCCAGGATGTGCGGATCGAAGTAGCCGAACGAGGTGGGAAACAGCAGCTTGGCGCCGTCCTGCGAGATCATGCCGGCCATGGTCTTCTGCACGGCCGCGGTCTCGGGCACGTTCTCTTCTTCCACCACCTTGATGCCGGGCAGCTTCTTGATTTCGGCGGCCGCCATGGCGTGCGCCTGGTTGTAGCCGTAGTCGTCGCGCGCGCCGACGTAGATCACGCCGACGGTCAGCGGCTTGGCCTGCGCGCCGGCGAGCGCACTCCAGCCTCCGAGGGTGCCGGCGGCGCCGAGCGCAGCCAGGGACTTGAGGGAATCGCGGCGATTGATTTGGCTTGTCATGGCGTTCTTTCCAGAGGTTGAAGGGAGTGCAAAAAATGTGCCCCGCGCTCAGCCCAGGAGGCTCACGTGGGCGGCGACCACGCGCCAGCCGTCGGCCGTGCGCAGCCAGGTCTGGCTCTGCCGGCCGACAGCGGTGGCGCCTTCGCGCCGGAACTCGCAGTTGGCCGTGGCGAAGTCGCGGCCGTAGGTGGTGATGACGGTGCGCAGCAGTTCGCGCGGCGGGCTCTGCACCGGCAGCGATGCGCGAAAGGCGCTGATGCCGGCATGGCCGTAGTGGTTCTCCGAGAAGCCGTAGCGCAGCGTGTGCGGGCTGTTCCAGAACAGCTCGTCGAGCACTGCGGGCTGGTTGGCCATGAGCGCTTCCTCGTAGCGCGCGAACACGTCCGTCACTTCGGCGAGCACCTCGGGAATGTTGATCTCGGGCGTCACCGGCGGACCTCGCGCTGGAAGATGTCGAGGCTGAGCTTCTTGGTTGCCACGAAGCTCTCGGTGCTCAGGGTCTCGACCGTGCGCGGCCGCGCATCGCCATAGCGCAGGATCTCGGCCACCCGGGTGGGCCGCTTGGTCAGCAGCAGCACCTCGTCGGCCAGGTACACGGCCTCTTCGAGGTCGTGCGACACCAGGAGCATGGTGGTGCCGGTCTGCATGAACACCTCCTGCAGCTTCTCGCGGATGAAGAGCGTCATCTCGAAGTCGAGCGCCGAAAAGGGCTCGTCCAGAAACAGCACCTCGGGCTTGGGTGCGAGCGCGCGCATGATCGATGCGGTCTGCTGCTGCCCGCCCGAGAGCTCGTACGGAAAGCGCTTCAAGTCGAACTTCACGTCGAAGGACGCCACCAGCTCTTCCATGCGGCGGTCGACCTCGGCCTTGCTGCGGCCTTCGAGCTTCAGCGGGTAGGCGATGTTGTCGATGGTGCGCATCCACGGGAACATCGCCTCGCGGTAGTTCTGGAACACGTAGCCGATCTTGGTGTCCTTGCGCTGCTTGCCGTCGAACAGGATCTCGCCCGCATCGATCGGGATCAGGCCCGCGATCATGTTGATGAGCGTGGACTTGCCGCAGCCGTTGGGCCCGAACACCGAGACGATCCGGTGCTTGGGAATGTCGAGGTCGAAGTTCTCGTACAGCGGCCAGCCCGCAAAGTACTTGGTCAGGCCGCGGATGGTGATGTGCGTGCCGGCCGGGCCGGGCTTGAAGACGGGCCTGGGCACGTCGGCATACACCGGGCCGTTGACGACGATGTCGGGCGTGGCTTTCATCTTCCGCTCCAGTGCACGATGCGGCGCTCGGCAATCAGGAAGAGGATGTTGAGCGCATAGCCCAGCGCGCCCGCCGCCAGAATGGCCGCATACATGCTCTTCACGTTGAGCACCTGCTGCGCATCGATGATGCGGTGGCCGAGGCCCGTGTCGGAGCCGATGAACATCTCGGCCACGATGACGATCACCAGTGCCATCGACACCGCCGAGCGCAGGCCCACGAAGCTGGGCTGCAGGCTTTCCCACACCAGCACGTCCTTGAAGACCTGCCAGCGCGAGGCGCCCATGACGCGCGCCGCCATCACGCGCTGCTTGCGCGCGTTGATCACGCCATAGGCGCTGTTGAACACCACGATCAGCAGCGCGCCGAAAGCCGCGATCGCCACCTTGTTGACGTCCGACACGCCGAAGATCAGGAGGAACAGCGGGATCAGCGCGGACGAAGGCGTGGAGCGGAAGAAGTCGATCAGGAACTCGACGCTGCGGTAGGCCTTTTCGTTGCTGCCGAGCAGCACGCCCAGCGGCACGCCGACCACCGCCGCAATCGCGAAGGCCTGCAGCGTGCGCCACACGGTCATCGCGAAGTCGGTGAGCAGCGGCCCGCCCGCGAGCCCCGTGATGAGCGCCGCCACGGTGTCGGCGGGCGTGGGCAGGAGGATCGGCTTGATGAAGCCCAGGCGCACCGCCAGGTCCCACACGATGAACAGCGCCACGGGGCCGATGAAGGGCAGCAGCCGGTCGCGCAGCGGCGGCTTCGGTGCCGAGGCGGCGGTGCCGTCGGCCGGCGGTGTCCACGGCGTGGCCGTGGTCGTGCTTGCGTCGGCCATGGTCAAGCCTTGTAGAGCAGGCCGTCCACCAGCACCTTCTTCTCGAAGATGCCTTTCTCGGTGAACAGGTCGTAGAACTTCTGGAAGTACGCGACGTCGCTCGGCTTGAACTCGTTGTAGAGCATGTACGAGGCGAGCGGCACTTCGGCCGTGAGGCTGCCTTCGATGGCGGTGTAGCCCTTCATGTGCTGGCGCGCCTCGTCGGGCTTGCTGCGCACCAGCTCCACGCCGCGCGCATAGGCGGCGATGTACTTCCTTGCCGCGTCGGGGTTCTTCTTGATGAATTCGCTGGTGAGGCTGGCCGCGCCGCCGTGCCAGGGCGCCATCGGATCGCCGAGGATGTATTTGGCGACCACGCCGGCCTCGATGACGCGCGTGGTGCCGTTCATGCGGCCCACGGTGCCGGTGGGCTCGAGCGTGTAGCAGGCGTCGACCTGGCCCGCCACGAGCGCCGCCACATGCTGGCCGATGGGCAGCTCGCTCACCGTGGCGCCCTTGGCGCCCGCGCGCTCGAGCATGGTCTTGCACAGCGTCACGTTCTGGATGCCGGGGCCGGACGCGATCTTCTTGCCGGCCAGCTCGGCCATGGCCTTGATCGGGCTGTCCTTGGCGACGATGAATTCGTCGAGCACGAACCTGGCGTTGCTCGGGTTGGTGCAGAAGATCTTGAACAGCCCCGGTTGCGCGATCTCGCCGATGGCAAGATTGGCCGAGCCCGTGCCGTTGGAGCTGCCGTCGCAGCGGCCCGCGAGCATGCCTTCCATGACCTGCTGCGCGCCCGCGAACTTGAGCGGCTCCACGTCGAGGCCGGCTTCCTTGAAGTAGCCGCGGTCGACCGCGGCAAAGAAAGGCAGGCCCGCGGCCACGGGCCAGAAGCCGATGCGGATCTTGGGCGCGGCCTGCGCACGCACGATGGCGGGCGCAGCCAGCACGGCCAGCCCCGCGGCGCCGGCCTGCAGCAACTGGCGGCGCGACGCGGCGCCGGCGGGCGATTTCTCAGGAATGCACATGAAGACTCCTCGATCGGTCAGATTGGAATGGCTTGGGAAGAGGCCGCGGCGCGGCTCGCGATGTAGGCACGCCAGCCGCCGTGGTGGCTCACGTCTTCGGCGCCTGCGAGCGCATGGCCTTCGCAGATGAAGCCGTGCACCCAGCTGCCGTCGGCGAGCTCCACGCTGCCCAGGCCCAGCGGGGGCGGGATCAGCGCGAGGAAGCTGCCGATCTCGGCCACGGGAACGGACCACACTTCGAGCGCAATGGCGGCTCCGCCGGCCGTGCTGCGCTGCAGCCCCGGCTTGGGCGGCACGGTGCCCGGCAAGGCGTGCAGGCGGTAGTGCGGCGAGGTGGTGGTGGCACGCAGCAGCGTGGCGCCGCGTTCGGTGAGCTGGCCATTGAGCGGCATGCCCGAGAGGTGCGCGCCGACGACGGCGATGGGCATGGCCTGCACCGGCGAAGCGCCCAGGCCCGGAATGGGGCGCGGCTCGGGCAGCGGCAAGCCCGTGGCGCCCTGCGGCAGGCCGTTGGCGTGGTGATAGCGCTGCCCCAGCTCGGCCAGCGCAAGATCGCTGCCGCACGGGCCGATCAGCGTGATGCCGAAGGGCAGGCCGTCGGCGCGCAGCGCGCTCGGCACCGAGATGGCGGCGTAGTCCAGCAGGTTGACGAAGTTGGTGTACGCGCCGAGGTTGCGGTTGAGCACCACGGGATCGGCGCGCATCTGCTCGCGCGTGTAGTGCGTGGGCGCGGTCGGCACCAGCAGCAGGTCGATGCCGCGCCACATCGGCTCGACCTGCTGCGCGATGGCACGCAGCCGGGTCTGCGCCTCGAACACATCGGCGGCGCTGTAGCCGCGGCCGCTTTCGAGGATGCCGCGCACCGGCTCGATCACCTGGGAGCCGTGCGCATCGAAGAACCCGCGCACCGCGGCATAGCGCTCGGCCACGAGCGCGCTCTCGTAGAGCAGCGCGGCGGCCTCGGCCAGCGGCGCGTAGGGAATTTCCACGGCCGTGCCGCCGAGGGCGGCGAGCCGCAGCTGCGCATCGCGGAAGGCTTCTTCGGCCGCGGCATCGCCGAAGAAGCGGAGCGTGTCGGGCACGCCGAAACGGAAGGCCGGCGGAAACGGATGGCTGCGCAGCGCAAGTGCCCGCGAGTAAGGATCGCGCGCGTCAGGCCCGGCGGCTGCAAGAAGCACGTCGACGGCCAGGCCGACGCTGCGCGCGAAGATCGACACGCAGTCCGCGCTCTGGGCGGCGGGCACCACGCCGAAGGCGCTCAGCAGGCCGCGCGAGGGCTTGAGCCCGACGATGTTGTTGAGCCCGGCGGGCACGCGGCCCGAGCCGGCGGTGTCGGTGCCGAGCGCGAAATCGGCCTCGCCGGCGGCCACCACGTAGGCCGAGCCCGAACTGGAGCCGCCCGAGACATAGCGCGCGTCGAAGGCATTGGGCACTTCGCCATACGGCGAGCGCGTGCCGTTCAGGCCGCAGGCGAACTGGTCGAGGTTGGTCTTTCCGAGCAGCGATGCACCGGCATCGAGCAGCTTCTGCACCACGGCCGAGTGCTCAGCCGGCCGGCGGTCGAAGGCCGGGCAGGCGGCCGTGGTGGGCACGCCGGCCACGTCGATGTTGTCCTTGACGGCGAAGCGCAGGCCGGCGAGAGGCCCCGCGTCCGCGCCGGGCACGGGCCGGGGAAAGCGGGCAATCCACGCTGCGGCAGCCGATCCGTTTTCTTCATGCACCATCATCAGGCATCCAAACTTGTGTACAAGTCGAGATGCAAGCAATGTGCCAGGCGACCGAAGGCCGTCCTTCAAAAGATCCTGTTCAGGGTTTTGCTCCCTCTCCCTCCGGGAGAGGGTTGGGGTGAGGGCTCCGTGCCGCCGATGAAGCGCGGCTCACATATGAAGGCCGCCGCCCTCACCCCCGCCCTCTCCCGGAGGGAGAGGGAGTAAGACCTCAGCTACGCTTGGCTTCCCGGTAAAGCCCCTCGACCTTCGGCAGGTTGGCCTCGAGCTTCTGGATCCGGTCCGGCCCGCTCGGGTGGGTCGACAGAAAGCTGAGGCCGCCCTGGTTCTTCGACGCCGCGGCCATCTTCTTCCAGAGCGACACCGAGGCCTGCGGGTCGTAGCCCGCGCGCGCTGCAAGCTCGAGCCCGACGAGATCGGCCTCGGTCTCGTCGCTGCGGCTGAACTTGAGGGTCAGCAGCTGCGTGCCGGCGCGCGCCGCCAGATCGCCCATCTGGCCCAGGCCCAGCAGCTGCGCGCCGATGGAAAGCGCCGCGCCGGTGCCCGCGCTCTTGGCCATGCGGGCACGCGCATGCTCGCGCAGCGCGTGGGCCATCTCATGGCCCATCACCATGGCGACCTCGTCGTCGCTGAGCTTGAGCTGTTCGAGGATGCCGGTGAAGAAGGCGATCTTGCCGCCGGGCATGCAGAAGGCGTTGATCTGCTTGCTGCCGATCAGGTTGACCTCCCACTTCCATTCACGCGCGCGCGCGTTCCACGGCGTCGCAAAAGGAATCAGCCGGTTCGCGATGGTGCGCAGCCGCTGCAGCTGCGCATTGCCGTCGCCCGCGAGCGCACGCTTGGCGCGCGCCTGCTCCAGCAGCTGGCCGTACTGCTGCACGCCGGCGGCCTCGATCCGGTCGGCCGGCACCAGGTTGCGCGCCACCGAGGCATTGCCCACGTTCACCTGCGCCAGGGCCGGTCCGGCCAGCGCGGCGCCGGCCGCCAGCAGGAAGGCCCGCCGCGGCTGCCATGCCGAGGCGCGCAGCGCCGAGGAAGCCGCGGAAGAAACAACAAGAAGCTCGCATCGTGTGCACATGCGCGGATCATAGGAACAATTGCCGACAAAAAGACGGCTCGGCAGGCGGCGCGCGCTCATGGACAATCCGGAGTTCATGTCTGCCCAGCCCGCCGAAACCTCCACCGCCCCCTCCCTGCCCTGGCGCGATGCGCTGAAGGTCTACCTCGAGCCCGCCACGCTGCGCATGCTGGCGCTGGGCTTTTCCGCCGGCCTGCCGCTGCTGCTGGTGCTGGGCACGCTGAGCTTTCGGCTGCGCGAGGCGGGCATCGACCGCACCACCATCGGCTACCTGAGCTGGGTGGGCCTGGCCTATGGCTTCAAGTGGGTCTGGGCGCCGCTGGTCGACCGGCTGCCGCTGCCGCCGCTGACCACGCTGCTCGGGCGCCGGCGCGGCTGGCTGCTGCTGGCGCAGGGGATGGTGGTCGCGGGGCTGGTCGGCATGGCGCTCAACGATCCGCGCCAGGGCCTCGCGCCGCTGATCTGGTGCGCGCTGCTGGTGGCCTTCGGCTCGGCCACGCAGGACATCGCGCTGGACGCCTTCCGCATCGAGTCGGCCGAAACGCGCAAGCAGGCCGCGCTCGCCGCCGCCTATCAAACAGGCTACCGCCTGGCGATGATCTGGGCCGGCGCCGGCGTGCTGTGGGTGGCGGCCTGGGCCGAGGTGGCGCCGGCAGCAGCGGCCGCCACGGGCGCGGCGGCCTACCAGAACGGCGCGTGGAAGACGGCCTACCTGGTGATGGCGGCCTCGATGGCGGTGGGCGTGCTGACCGTGCTGCTCTCGCCCGAGCCGGTGCGCCGCGTGCTGCCCAAGCCGAAGAACGCGGCCGAATGGCTGCAAAGCGTGCTGATCGAGCCCTTTGCCGACTTCATCCGCCGCTACAAGTGGCAGGCCGCGCTGATCCTCTCGCTGATTGCCATCTACCGCATCAGCGACGTGGTGATGGGCATCATGGCCAACCCCTTCTACGTGGACATGGGCTTCACCAAGGACGAGGTGGCCACGGTCAGCAAGATCTACGGCGTGGTCATGACGCTGGCCGGCGCCTTCGTGGGCGGCGTGCTGTCGATGCGGCTGGGCGTGATGCGCGTGCTGATGCTGGGCGCGGTGCTGAGCGCGGCGAGCAACCTGCTCTTTGCCTGGCTGGCGTCGCGCGGGCACGACCTGACGGCGCTGATCGCGGTGGTGTCGGCCGACAACCTGGCCGGGGGCATTGCCTCGGCGGCCTTCATCGCCTACCTGTCGAGCCTCACGAACATCAGCTATTCGGCCACCCAGTACGCGCTGTTCAGCTCGCTGATGCTGCTGCTGCCCAAGTTCATTGCCGGCTATTCGGGCGCTTTTGTCGATGCGCACGGCTACGCCCAGTTCTTCACCGGCACCGCGCTGCTGGGCCTGCCGGTGCTGCTGCTGGTGGCGCTGGCCGCCCGCATCACCACCACCAAGGCGCCGGCCGGGCGTCAATAGGGCGGGGTCCGCATGGGAAAACAGCTGACGCGCGGGGCCCCGCGCAACTGGTAGGCTGTCACTTTCCGGTTACCTGCCGCCTCGCTCCCAGAGCGATCATTCACCTTCCGTCCGCCAAACCCACAAGCAACGTGCCGCCCCGCATTTCTCCCCTTCAGATCAGCGCCTTCACGGCCACTTCGGCCGTCGGCGTCGGCAAGGAGCCGCTCGCCGAGGCGCTCGAGCATTCGCGCAGCGGCCTGCGCGCCAACGATTTCGGCGACGCGCCGCTGCCCACCTGGATCGGCCGGGTCGACGGGCTCGAGGACATCCGCCTGCCCGAGGCGCTGGCCTCGTGGGACTGCCGCAACAACCGGCTGGCCTGGCTGGGCCTGCATGCGGATGGCTTTCCCGAGGCCGTGGCGGCCGCGCGGGCCAGGTACGGCCCTTCGCGCATCGCGCTGATCCTCGGCACCTCGACCTCCAGCATCGGCGAGACCGAGCTGGCCTACACCCAGCTCGACGCCGACGGCCGCTTTCCCATGGACCAGCGGCGTCCGGCCGTGCACACGCCGCATTCGCTGGCGATGTTCGTGCAGCAGGTGCTCGGGCTCAACGGGCCGAGCGAGACGATTTCCACTGCCTGCTCCTCGAGCGCCAAGGTGTTTGCCTCGGCCGAGCGGCTGATCCGCCTGGGCCTGGCCGACGCCGCCGTGGTCGGCGGGGTCGACACGCTGTGCGGCAGCGTGCTGTTCGGCTTCAACTCGCTCGAACTGGTGTCGAGCGAGCCGTGCCGGCCGTTCGATGCGAGCCGCAAGGGCATCAGCCTGGGCGAAGCGGCCGGCTTCGCGCTGGTGGAGCGCGTGCAGGACGACGCCGCCGCGCCGCTGCGGCTCCTGGGCTACGGCGAAGCCAGCGATGCGCACCACATGTCGACGCCGCACCCCGAGGGCCTGGGCGCCGAACGCGCACTCGACGAGGCGCTGGCGCGCGCGGGCCTCGCGCCCGAAGCCATCGACTACATCAACATGCACGGCACCGCGAGCCAGAAGAACGACGAGGTCGAAGGCGCGCTGGTGGCGCGGCGCTTCCCTGCCACCACCCATGCCAGCTCGACCAAGGGCTTCATGGGCCACACGCTGGGCGCGGCGGGCATCGTCGAATCGGTGATCAGCCTGCTCGCGATCGAGCGCGGCCTGATGCCGGGCACGGTCAACACGAGCCAGCTCGACGCCGGCTTCGGCCCGCAGATCCGGCTCGCGCCCGCGCATGGCGAGGTGCGCTACGCGCTGACCAACTCCTTCGGCTTCGGCGGCAACAACTGCTCGCTGGTCTTCGGCAAGGCAAAGGCATGAGGCTCGCCCCCAGGCTCCGCGCACTTCGTGTCGCTTCTCCCTCCCCCTACCGGGGGCAACACCAGTGGCCCGGCAAAGCCGGTTCCACGGTGTTCCGCGAAGGGGCCATCCAATGACAACCAGCATGAGCGTCCCCACGCCCCCGACTCTCTACATCGAAGGCCCGGCCTTCTGGACGCCCACCCTGCCGGGCTGGGACGCCGCGCGCGCCGCCTTCCGCGGCGAAGGCGGGCTGGCCGATCCGCCGGCCAAGCGGCCGTCGCCGCAGGTGCTGGCGCCGGCCGAGCGCCGGCGCGCGCCCGACACCGTGGCGCTGGCGCTCGAAGTGGCCGCCGCGTCGATGGCGGGCTCGGGCCGCAATGCGGCCGACGTGCCCTGCGTGTTCGTCTCGGCGCATGGCGACCTGTCGATCAACGACTACATGTGCAGCACGCTGGCCACCGACCCCACGGTGCTGTCGCCCACGCGCTTCCACAACTCGGTGCACAACGCGGCCGTGGGCTACTGGACCATCGGCACCGGCTGCATGGCGGCCAGCAACTCGGTCTCGGCCTACGAGAACAGCTTTGCCGCCGGCCTGCTCGAAGCGGCCGTGCAATGCGCGGCCGACCAGTCGCCGGTGCTGCTGGTGGGCTACGACACGCCCACGGTGGGCCCGCTGACCTCGGTGACCGACAGCCAGGGCCTCTTGGCCGTGGCGCTGGTGATCGCGCCCGGGCGCACGGCGCGCAGCGTGGCCGCGCTCGACTGGTCGGTGGACGGCAGCGGCGGTGGCGACAACCCGCCGGCGCCGCTTTCGGACGCCGCCAAGACCCTGGCGCACATCAACCCGATGGCCCATGCGCTCGGCCTGTTCGAAGCGCTGGCGCGGCTGGATGGCGACGGTCCGCCGCCGCCCATCGGGCTGCCGCTTTCCTCCACCCTGTCGCTGCGGCTGCAACTGCGGCCGATCCGGGACTGAAGCTCCATGACCGGCACTGCGCAACGATGTGACGCAGTGATCATGGGCGGCGGGCTCGCGGGCCTCACCCTCGCGCTGCAGCTGAAGCAGCGCTTCCAGGACATCGACGTGCTGGTGCTGGAGCGCCGCAGGCACCCGGTGCCGCATGCGGCGCACAAGGTGGGCGAGTCGTCGGTCGAGATCGGCGCGCACTACTTCGACACGGTGCTCGGCCTCAAGCCCCACATGGACGGCGCGCAGCTGCGCAAGTTCGGCTTCCGCTTCTTCTTCAGCGAGGGCCGGCGCGACATCGACCAGGTCACCGAGATCGGCGCCAGCCGCTACCTGGCGGTGCCCAGCTACCAGATCGACCGCGGCATCTTCGAGAACTACCTGGCCCAGGAGGCCGTGCGGCGCGGCGTGCGCTTCGACGATGCCGCGCTGGTGCGCCGCGTCGAGCTGGCCCCGGACGCCGAGGCGCCACACCGCCTCGAATGGACGCGCGGCAGCGAAACCCACAGCGCCGAGGCACGCTGGCTGGTCGATGCCTGCGGGCGCGCCGGCCTGCTCAAGCGCAAGCTCGGCCTGGCCGAGGCCAACGCGCACGACGTCAACGCCGTGTGGTTCCGCATCGGCGAGCGCATTGCCATCGACGAGTGGAGCGACGACGCCGCCTGGCGCGGGCGCTGCGATCCGCAGGCGCGCTGGCTCTCGACCAACCACCTGGTGGGCGCGGGCTACTGGGCCTGGCTGATTCCGCTGGCCTCGGGCTCGCATTCGGTGGGCATCGTGGCCGACCCGAAGCTGCACCCGCTGGACACCATCGACACCTTCGACAAGGCCATGCGGTGGTTCGCCACCTACCAGCCGCGGCTGTACGACGCGCTCGACGGCAAGCGGCACCTGCTGCAGGACTTCGCGTTCCTCAAGCATTTCTCGCACGGCTGCAGGCAGGTGTTCTCGGGCCGGCGCTGGGCCCTTACGGGCGAGGCCGGGCTGTTCCTCGACCCCTTCTATTCGCCGGGCAGCGACTTCATCGCGATCAGCAACACCTACATCGCCGACCTGGTGGCGCACGACCGCGCGGGCCGCCCGGTGGAAGCGCGCGCGCAGCTCTACGACCAGATCTACCACTCGTTCTACGAAAGCACGCTGGCGCTCTACCAGGACCAGTACCCGCTGTTCGGCGACCCCGAGGTGCTGCCGGTGAAGGTGATCTGGGACTACGCCTACTACTGGGGCGTGCTCTCGCAGATCTTCTTCCAGCAGCGGCTCACCGACCTGATGCTGCTCGGCAGCCTGAAGGACGAGCTGCAGCATTGCCAGCGCCTGAACCTCGCGGTGCAGCAGCTGCTGCGCAGCTGGTCGGCGGCCAGCGCCAGGCGCAACGCCCCGGTGATGCTCGACCAGGCCGCCATGCCCTGGTTCGCCGAACTCAACCGCAGCCTGAAGGACCCGCGGCTGGGCGACGCCGCGTTCAGGGCGCGCATCCGGGCCTCGGCCGCGCAACTGCGCCGGCTGGCCGGCGAGATCCTCGCGCGCGCACGGGCGGACAATGCGGACCTGGGCGATTGCGCCCTGCCCTCGCTGCTCGAGGAAAACATCGCCGGCTTGCCCGCCGGCGCGCAAGCCGGCGCTATGCTTTTCGCAGCACTTCCGGATGACAGCCGGACGCGGCGTTTACCCAACTTTACGGAGCGTTCAAGCCCCGTTGCCCCCCGTGCACGACCATGAAGCGCATGAGTACCCCCCAGCTCCTGATGATCGAAGACGACGCCCGCCTGGCACAGATGGTGGGCGAATACCTGACGCAGTCGGGATTCCTCTTCACGCATGCCGGCGACGGCGCGAGCGGCCTCGAGCAGCTGCAGCAGCACGCGCCCGACCTGGTGATCCTCGACCTGATGCTGCCCGACACCGACGGCCTGGAGATCTGCCGCCGCATCCGCTCGCTGCCGCCTCCGGCTTCGAAGGTGTCGGTGCTGATGCTCACCGCCAAGGGCGATCCGATGGACCGCATCATCGGCCTGGAGATCGGCGCCGACGACTACCTGCCCAAGCCCTTCGAGCCGCGCGAGCTGCTCGCGCGCATCCGCGCGGTGCTGCGCCGGCGCAGCGAGAACAATGCCGACACCGAAGCCAGCACCGTGATGCGCTTCGGCACGCTCGAGATCGACCGCAATGCGCGCACCGTGTCGGTGGGCGGCGCGCTGGCCGACCTCACCTCCTACCAGTTCGACCTGCTGGTGGCCATGGCCGAGCGCGCCGGCCGCGTGCTCACGCGCGACCAGATCATGGAGGCCGTGCGCGGCCGCGAGCTCGAGGCCTTCGACCGCTCGATCGACGTGCACATGGGCCGCATCCGCGCCGCCATCGAGGTGGACGCCAAGAACCCCAAGCGCATCCTCACGGTGCGCGGCGTGGGCTACGTGTTCGCCAAGCAGCAGGACTGACCGGCCGATGCTGCGCAGCCTCTACTCCCGCCACCTCTACGTGCGCATCTGGCTCGCGGTGGTGGGCGGCGTCGTCATCCTCACGCTGATGGCCAACTGGATCGTGCGCGAGGCGGCCCAGGCCGAGCGCGAACGGCTGGCGCCGGTGCCGCGCAACGTGGTGGTGCTCGATGCGCAGGACACGCCGATCGGCACCGGCAAGGCGCTGCGCGTGCCGGGCCAGGGCCTGGAGTTCGACGTGACGCTCAGCGACGGCAAGGCACTCACGCTGCGCGTGGCGCCGCGCGACCGACCGCCCGGCGGCGGATTCGCGCCCTGGCGCACGCCGTTCGGCCTGGGCTGGATGATCGCGCTCGTGGGCATTGCGGTGGCGCTGGGCGTATACCCGATCGTGCGGCGGCTCACCCAGCGGCTGGAGGCACTGCAGCGCGGCGTGCAGCGCTGGGGCGAAGGCGATCTCTCGGTGCGAGTGACCGAAGAAGGGCAGGACGAAGTGGCTGATCTCTCCAAACGTTTCAACGCGTCGGCCGAACGCATCGAACAGCTGGTGCGTTCGCACAAGTCGCTCCTGGCCAATGCATCGCACGAGCTGCGCTCGCCGCTCACCCGCATCCGCATGGGCCTGGAGCTGATGGGCGAACGCCCGAGCCCCAAGGCGCGCGAGGAAATCTCGCGCAACATCGGCGAGCTCGACCAGCTCATCGACGAGATCCTGCTGGCCAGCCGGCTCGACGCGAGCGAGGCCGACCTGGGCACCATCGAGGCCGTCGACCTCACGGGGCTCGCGGCCGAGGAGTGCTCGCAGGTGAATGCCGAGCTCGACCTGGTCGAAGGCACCGACAACGCCAGGCTCACCGTGCCCGGCGTCTCGCGCCTGCTGCGCCGCGCGATCCGCAACCTGCTCGAGAACGCGCGCCGCTACGGCGCCGGCGAGATCAGGGTGGAGCTCGGCAGCGCCAACGGCTTTGCCACCGTGCGCGTCACCGACCGCGGCCCGGGCGTGCCGCCGGCCCTGCGCGAACGCATCTTCGAGCCCTTCTACCGGCTGCCCGGCGCCAGCGAGCGCAACGGCGGCGTGGGCCTGGGGCTCGCACTGGTGAAGTCGATCGCCGAGCGGCACGGCGGCAGCGTGCGCTGCGAAGACGGCCCGGGCGGCGGCGCGAGCTTCGTGATCCGCCTGCCGGCGGGCGCGCCCGCGAACTGAGCCCCCGGTCTCGTCCGCGGGACGCCGCGGAACCGGCTTCGCCGGGCCGCTGGCGTCGCCCCCGGCGAGGGGGAAGGAGAAGCGACACGAAGTGCGCGAAGCCTGGGGGAGTACCAAGCCTTCCACCTAAAATGCCGCCCCTATGCAGAGATCGCACATCGTCAGGCCCGCGGCCATGTTCTGGGGGCTGGTGGTGTTCATGCCCGTCGGCCTCACCTACCTTTCGGCCCTGCTGCTGCTCGCCACCATGCTCCTGGCCGGCGGGCTGCGCGAGCGCTTCGCGCGGCTGCGCGCCAACCCGCTGTGGTGGCCGCTGGTGGCGTACCTGGCCTGGACCTTCATCGTGCTGGCCATCGGGCCGCACTACCCCGAGACCGGCTCGAACCTGTTCCACGGCCTGCGCATCGGCCTCACCATCCTGATGGCGATGGCGCTCACGCGCGAGGAAGCGGTCTGGGCGCTGCGCGGCTTCCTGCTGATCGCGGCGCTGAACATCCTGCTGGTCGTGGCCTACTACGCCATCGGCTTTCCGATCTGGTCGCCGCTGCGCGCGGTGGTCATGGAAGTGGGCAACAAGTCGATCAGCAATGCGCTGCTGTTCAGCGTGGTGGCGTCCACGGCCGCCGTGTGGGGCATTGCGCAGATCGCCGCGCACCGGCCGCTGCGCGCCATTCCGGCTTTCGTGCTGATGCTGGGCCTGGGGCTGGTGGTGGCGCTGCCGCTGACCTCGCGCACCTCGGTGCTCGCTCTGCTGCTGGTGATCCCGGTGGTCTGCATCCACCAGTGGCGCAGCCACCTGAAGATGCTGGTGAGCGCGCTGGTGCTGGGCGCCGTGGTGCTGGCGGCCGCGCTCTACCAGCTGCCGCAGCTGCAGCACAAGGTCGAGACCGGCGTGGAGGAAATCGAGAAGGCGCAGGCCGGCGAAATCTTCAAGGGCAGCTGGGTCATCCGCTACTACATGTACCGCGACACCGGCCTCATGATCGCCGACCGGCCGCTCACGGGCTGGGGCATCGGCGGCTGGACCGACCAGTGGCACAAGCGCGGGCCGGCCCTCTTCGCCGACTCGAACATGCCGCACAACGACTTCCTCTGGGTCGGCGCGCAGGGCGGGCTGCCGGCCTTGCTGAGCCTGCTGGCCATCATGGCGGGCGCCGTCTGGCAGGCGTGGAAGCGGCCCGACATCGCGGGCCGCTATGCGCTGGCGGCCACGCTGATCGCGCTGATTGCGTCGAGCGTGAACTCGGCCGTGCGCGACGCGCAGATCGGCCTGGCGCTGCTGTGGATCGCGATGGTCTACCTGCGGCTCGCGCAGGAACCGCGGGAGACGCAGCCCTGGCAGGGCCTGTGGCCGACGCGCCGCATCGCGGCAGCGCTCGAAGTCCCGCCGCAATCCCGATAGCTATCTGCTGCTGCGCCTGGTTTCGGCGGCCGCGAACTGCCGGCCGGCCATGCCAACGAAGAAATAGATCACCGCGGCGTGCAGCACGCCCACGAAGAGCAGCACCAGCAGCATCGGCCCCGGCTGCAGGACCGAGGCGCCGGCAACCATGGCCGCCGCCACCGAGACCGCGGCCTGGATCGCCAGGTCGATCGCGATCATGCCGAGCACGGCACGGGTCTTTTCACTGCGCGCGAGGTAGCGGCCGTTCTTCTTGCCGAAGGCCAGGCACACCCACATCACGGCGCCCAGCAGCGCGGCGGTATTGACGCCCGCGTTGGCCTGGACGCCGAACATGTTCAGCGCCAGGCCCAGGATGAGCAGCAGGAGCAGGTAGGCGGCGCCGAAGCGCCCGAGCAGGCCGCGAACGGTCAATGCCGCGACGACACCGTCTCGCCCGCCTTCAGGCGGTAGACGGTGCCGCAGTACGGGCACTTGGCTTCACCGGTGCGCGCCACGTCCAGGTAGACCTTGGGGTGGGTGTCCCAGAGCTTCATGTCGGCCTTGGGGCTGGGGCAGAACACGCCGCCCTGATGGTTGAGCTCCCTGGCCAGGAGTTCGACGACTGCGTTGGTAGGCATGGTTTTTCTCAGACTTTCGTGAGCCAGTGGGCGTATTTGGGGTTCTTGCCGTTCACGATGTCGAAGAAGGCAGCCTGGATCTTTTCGGTGATGGGGCCGCGCGAGCCGCCGTCGCCGCGGTTGCCGATCTCGATGCGGTCGAGCTCGCGGATGGGCGTCACTTCAGCGGCGGTGCCGGTGAAGAAGGCCTCGTCGGCAATGTAGACCTCGTCGCGCGTGATGCGCTTTTGCACCAGTTCGAGCCCCAGGTCCTTGCACACGTGCAGGATGGTGTTGCGCGTGATGCCGTTGAGCGCGCCGGCCGAGAGGTCGGGCGTGTAGACCACGCCGCCCTTGACCACGAAGATGTTCTCGCCCGCGCCTTCCGACACGAAGCCGCTCGCATCGAGCAGCAGCGCTTCGTCGTAGCCGTCGTCCAGCGCTTCCATGTTGGCGAGGATCGAGTTGGTGTAGTTGCTCACCGTCTTGGCCTGCGTCATCGTGATGTTGACGTGGTGGCGGGTGAAGCTGGAGGTCTTCACGCGGATGCCGCGCTTCATGCCCTCTTCGCCCAGGTAGGCGCCCCAGGACCAGGCCGCGACCATGGCGTGGATCCGGTTGCCCTTGGGGCTCACGCCGAGCTTTTCGGAGCCGATCCAGATCAGCGGGCGCAGGTAGCAGCTTTCGAGCTTGTTCTCGCGCACGACCTGCTTCTGGGCTTCGTTGAGCTGCTCCTGCGTGAAGGGGATCTTCATGCGCAGGATCTTGGCGCTGTTGAACAGGCGCTCGGTGTGCTCGGCCAGGCGGAAGATGGCGGTGCTGCCGTCGGCCGTCTTGTAGGCGCGCACGCCCTCGAAGGCGCCGCAGCCGTAGTGCAGCGTGTGGCTCAGCACGTGGATCTTGGCGTCGCGCCAGTCCACGAGTTCGCCGTCCATCCAGATCTTGCCGTCACGGTCGTCCAGCGAGGGGGGGATCGAGCTCATTTCCTGATTCCTTTGGGAGCTGTGTGGGGAGCGACGGGGGAAGTCGCAAAAGCTTTCGATTTTACGGCCGAGCCCGCAACGCCGTGCCCGACAATGGCCGGTTGTCCAAACCAGTGGAAAAAAGGGTTTCCGTGTCCGTATTCAAGAACGTCATCGTCTATCGCATCGAACCTGCCTGGTCCCAAACACTGGCCGAGGCCGAAGAAGCGCTCGCCAAGGCGCGCTTCGAGCCCTGCGGCCCCTCGCAGGAAAAATCCGCCGGCTGGGTGGAGCCCCGCGGCGAAGCCAACGGCCCGCTGGTCGAATCCATCGACGGCCAGTGGCTGGTCGAATACATGATCGAGAGCAAGGCGGTGCCCGGCTCCGTGGTGCGCCGTAAGCTCGACGAGCGCTGCGCGCAGATCGAGGCCGCCACCGGCCGCAAGCCCGGCAAGAAGGAAAAGAAGGAGCTCAAGGAGGACATCACCCTGGAGCTGCTGCCGATGGCCTTCACGCGCAGCGCCCGCGTGGCCGTGTGGATCGACAAGGCCGAGCACCGGCTGGTGATCAACAGCGGCAACGCCTCGCGCGCCGACGAAGTGGTCACCAGCCTCGTGAAGTCGCTCGACGGCTTTGCGGTGGCCCTCATCAACACGCAGGTGGAGCCGGCCGCCGCCATGGCCAACTGGCTGCTGACGCAGGAGCCGCCGGCCGGCTTCACCATCGACCGCGAATGCGAGCTCAAGGCCTCGGACGATTCCAAGGCCGTGGTGCGCTACGCCAAGCACCCGCTCGACATCGAGGAAGTGCAAAAGCACATCACCGACGGCAAGCGGCCGACGCGCCTGGCGCTCACCTGGGACGACCGCGTGTCCTTCGAGCTGACGCACGGCATGCTGATCCGCAAGATCGTGTTCCTCGAAGGCACGGGCGACGGCGCGGCCGGCGGCAAGAAGGAAGACAACTTCGACGCCGACGTGGCCATTGCCACCGGCGAGCTCGGCCAGCTGGTGCCGGCGCTGCTCGACGCGCTGGGCGGCGAGGCGGCCTTCAGCGGCGCCCCCGCGGACGCAGCAGCAGCGCCGAAGGCTGCGGCGGCAGCACCCACGACCACCACGCCGGCCGATGCCGAAGCTGAGGAAGAAGACGCACCGTTCTGACGCGCGGCGCTTCTTCCTGGCTGCTTCCTAGCCCGCCTTGTCTTCTTCGGAAGACGGCGCGTCGTCGGGCGCGGCTTCGGGCCGCGTCAGCGTCCAGCTCTGCAGCTTGCCGCCGTTGAACACGGCGTCGACATACGAGCCGCCGGTGTCGGTCCAGCGGTAGAGCTCGGGCTGCTCGTCCTTGGGCGAGCGCAGTTCGCCCAGGGCACGCGTCATCGCGATCACGTGCATCAGCGTCACGCCCGGCTTGAGCTTGGCGTTGAGCATCACCGCGCTCGCCACATAGCCCACCGGCCGGTCGGCCGCGCGCTTGAGCACCTGCATCGCGCGGTTGAAGTGCAGCAGCAGGAACATCACGATGGCGCCGCCGGTCAGCGCCACGCCGGCCCAGCCGTAGCTGCGCCATGCGAGCCCGAGCAGGACGATGCCGCCCACGGGCACCAGTATTTTCTGGAAATTCATGGGGCGCATTGTCGCCTTGTGCGGTAGCGGCCGTTGCTACTGCCAGGCGCGCAAGGCGGTACTCGCCCCGAAAAGCGCATCGAGTCGCGGTTCCAGCAGGCACATTTCACCGCACGGGCCGACGCAACCGGCTTCAGGGAGAGGCAACCGAGGTTGCCAGCACAACATGGCACACATCGTGGGAACAGGGAGGATCGCCCGGCGCGCCCCTGGCGCGCCGGGCATTTTTTCCCTGGCAACCGGTCTTAATCCAGGCGGCGGACCACGTCCATCGCCTCCTCGATACGTTCTACGGCATGGATCGTCAGACCTTCGATCTCCTTCGTGCCCTTGCGCGGCGCATTCGCCTTGGGCACCACGGCCACGCTGAAGCCCAGCTTGGCCGCTTCGCGCAGGCGCTCCTGGCCGCGCGGCGCGGGGCGCACTTCGCCCGCAAGGCCGACCTCGCCGAATGCGATGAATCCCCTGGGCAGCGGCTTGCCGCGCAGGCTCGAGGTGATGGCGAGCATCACGGCCAGGTCGGCCGCCGGCTCGCTGATGCGCACGCCGCCCACCGCGTTCACGAACACGTCCTGGTCCATGCAGGCCACGCCCGCGTGGCGGTGCAGCACGGCCAGCAGCATCGCGAGCCGGTCGCGGTCCAGGCCCACCGAGAGGCGGCGCGGGCTCGGCCCGCCGTTGTCGACCAGCGCCTGGATCTCCACCAGCATCGGCCGCGTGCCCTCGAGCGTGACCAGCACCACGCTGCCGGGCACCGGCTCGGCATGCTGGCTCAGGAAGATCGCGCTCGGGTTGGCGACGCCCTTCAGGCCGCGCTCGGTCATGGCGAACACGCCGATCTCGTTGACGGCGCCAAAGCGGTTCTTGATGGCGCGCACGAGGCGAAAGCTCGAATGCGTGTCGCCCTCGAAGTAGAGCACCGTGTCGACCATGTGCTCGAGCACGCGCGGTCCGGCAAGCGCGCCCTCCTTGGTGACGTGGCCCACCAGCACCACGGCCGTGCCGCTGGTCTTGGCAAAGCGCGTGAGGTGGGCCGCGCATTCGCGCACCTGGGCCACCGAGCCCGGCGCAGAGGTGAGCTGGTCGGAGTACACGGTCTGGATCGAGTCGATCACCGCGATGGCCGGGCGCGTGGCGTCGAGCGTGGCGATGATCTTCTCGAGCTGGATCTCGGCCAGCACCTGCACCTGCGAGTGGTCCAGGCCAAGCCGCCTGGAACGCAGCGCCACCTGCGCGCCGCTTTCCTCGCCCGTGACGTAGAGCGCGTTCTGCCCCGCGCGCTGCAGCGCATCGACCGCCTGCAGCAGCAAGGTCGACTTGCCGATGCCCGGGTCGCCGCCGATCAGCGTGACGCCGCCCGAGACGATGCCGCCGCCCAGCACGCGGTCGAGCTCGTCGAGCCCGGTGGGCGTGCGCGCGACGTCGGTCGCTTCGATTTCGGAAAGGGTTGCGAGCTCCGACACGCCCGCCAGCGCGGCGTACTGCGTGCCGAAGCGGTTGTTGGCCGGGCCGCTGCCGCCCGCCACCTGTTCGATGAGTGTGTTCCAGGCGCCGCAGCTCGGGCATTTGCCGAGCCACTTGGGGCTGGTGCCGCCGCATTCGCTGCAGACGAAGAGAGTTTTTTCCTTGGCCATGCCGAAGTGTAGGGAGACGCAAGAAGCGAAATGTGTTTTGGTCAAGGAAATATGGGCCCAACCTAGGGAGTCTCAACGCCATGTCCGCCTTCAACCGCGGCCGCAAGCTCGCCGCAACTTCCAGCGCCATGCCCACGCTCGCAGGCATGGACGCACTTGAACCGATGCGGGTGGAGGGGGAAGAAGCCCTCAGCCGCCCCTACAGCTACACCATCACGCTGACCACGCCGGAGTCGCCGGACATCGATGCGCGCTCGGCGGCGAACGTCAAGCTCAAGCCCCTGATCGGCGAGGAGTTCAGCGTGCACATCCTGCTCGACGGGCGCCCCGGCGGCGCGGGGCAGGAGCGCCACATTTCCGGCCTGGTGACGCGCGCCCGCTTCCTGCGCCTGGAGAACAGGCGGGCGCTCTACGAAGTGGTCATCGAGCCCTGGCTGAGCCTGGCGCAGCGAACGCGCGACTACAGGATCTTCCAGAAAAACAGCGTGCTCGACACGGTGGGCGAGGTGCTCGGCGCGTACGGCTTTGCGCTCTCCATCCGGGCCACGGGCAGCTATCCCGCGCGCGAGTTCGTGGTGCAGTATGGCGAGACGGACTACGACTTCGCGAGCCGCCTGCTGCACGAGTGGGGCCTGTACTACTACTTCGAGCACGGCGAGGCCGGCCACACGATGGTGATCGTCGACGACATGCAGTCGCACCGGCCCTTTCCGGCCGGCGGCTACGAGCAGGTTCCCTTCAGTGCCCTGCAGGCATCGTCCAACGAGGAGCATTGCCACCGCTTCCGGCTGTCCGAAGGCCTGCAAAGCGGAAAGTGGGTCACCGGCGACTTCGACTTCACGCGGCCGAAGGCGGACCTCACGCAGGCCCGCGCGATGCCGCGGCGCACGCAGCACAGCACGCGCGAGGTGTTCGCGTGGCCCGGCAACTACGCAGTGGAATCCGAGGGCGAGCAGCTCGCGCGTGCGCGCATGGAAGAAGCCGGTGCGCCGGGGCAGGTGGCCAGCGGCGCGGGCAACCTGCGCGGCGTGGCGGCCGGCCATCGCTTCACGCTGGCCGGCCATCCGCAGGACGGCGCGAACGCCGACTACCTCGTCACCGCGGCACGCCTGTTGCTGCAGGAAGCGGGCGACGCCACGGGGCAGGAAGAGTTCCAGTGCAACGTCGAGTTCGAGGTCATCCCGGCAAGCAACATCTTCCGCCCGACACCGGACGCGGCCAAGCCGCGCACCGCCGGGCCGCAGACCGCGGTGGTCACCGGCCCCGCGGGCCGCGAGATCTGGACCGACCAGTACGGGCGCGTGAAGCTCAGCTTTCACTGGAACCGCTACTGCACCAGGGACGAAAGCAGTTCCTGCTGGGTGCGCGTGTCCTCGCCGTGGGCCGGCACCAACTTCGGGGGCATGCAGATCCCGCGCATCGGGCAGGAGGTGGTGGTCGACTTCGAATACGGCGACCCGGACCGGCCGATCATCACCGGCCGCGTCTACAACGCGGACAACATGCCCCCGTGGGAGCTGCCGGCAAACGCCACGCAGAGCGGCCTGCTGTCGCGCAGCTCCGAAGGCGGCACCAGCGAGAACGCGAACGCCCTTCGCTTCGAGGACAAGAAGGGCGAAGAGCAGCTCTGGCTGCATGCGGAGAAGGACCAGCTGATCGAGGTCGAGAACGACGAGGTGCACACGGTGGGCCGCGACCGCACCAAGACCGTCGACCACGACGAGACCAATCACATCAAGAACGACCGCACGGAAACGGTGGACCGCAACGAGACGATCACGGTCCACGGCCAGCGCGCCGAGACGGTGGATGGCAACGAGACGGTCACCGTCAAGTCCAACCGCAGCCACTCGGTCACCGGCACCGAGGCCCTCACGGTCACGGGCGACCAGACCCACACCGCCAAGGCCAACCGCACCGCCAGCGTCACCGGCAATCAGAGCACGTCGGTCACGGGCACGGATTCGCTCGCGGTGACGCAGGCCCGCACCGTCACGGTCCAGGACAGCGACACCTGGAACGTCGCCCTCGGCCAGACCACCACCATCGGGCAGGCCTACCAGGTTTCCGCCAGGTCGCACACCGGCACCTACAACGACGCGATGACGCTGAACGTGCCGGCCGGCCCGGCCTCGGCCACCTCGCAGGGCGACTTCTCCCTGACCAGCTCGGCCGCCAACATCTATGGAACGGCCGCCCTCAACGTGGGCCTGTTCGCGCAGGGCGGGGACTTTTCCGCCGTGGCCTCGACCAATGTCGGCGTGAGCGCCGAGGGCGGCACGCTGGACACCTACTCGTCCGGCGCCATGACGCATGCGAGCCCGACCAGCGTGGTGCTCAATGTCGAGGGCACGACGGTGGAGGTCACGCCGGGGCGCATCGTGCTGCGCGCCGGCAGCGCGAACCTGATGCTGGACGACGCCGGCGTCACGGTCAACGGCACCAAGATCTTCCTGAACTGCTGAGGCCGCCATGTCGACACGCAACCCCGTCGAGAAGCGCATGGCCCAGCTGCACGACCTGTGGTGGGAGCGCACCGATGACCCGGCCCTGCGCGCCATCGTGCTGCGCGCGCCGCCCGACTCGCAGCGCATGCTGGAGGCCTTCTTCACGCTCCAGATGGTCGACAGCGAATACAGCACGCCCGATCTCTTCCTGCGGCTGGACACGGCTTTCGAGACCGGCTTTCGCTACAGCCGCGAACTGCGGCAGCAGTTGATCGACACCTACAGGCACAACCGGCCGCAGCTCGTGAAGCAGGGTGTCGCAGCCCACTGGGACGAGGAAAGCCAGCCCGGCTGGGACAGCGCCGCCGGCTTCGTGGAGGCCGGCTGTTCGCTGGCGCGGCACCTGCGCTGCCAGCGCATGTCGGTCGTGCTGCAGCCCGCCAGCGTGAGCGACGCCGACTGCTTCGAGCGCTGGTTCGATGCGGCGATGCAGACGCCCATGCCGCCGCAGGAAGCCGGCCTGCTGCGGCTGGTGCTGGTGGACGACAGCGACTCGCGCGCCTGGCAGCCGCTGGTGGAGCGGCACGCGGGCGCGATGCGGGTGGTCGATGCGCCGCTGGACATCCTCGAGGCCGCGCGCGAGATCGCCGCCCAGAGCGGCGGCGGGGGCAGCGGCGCGGCCCTCTTCCGCCAGCTCTATGCCGACATGCTGTCGCTGCTGCGCCTGGGCGACGCGGCCGGGGTGGAGGCCGCGGGCGAACGCGCCTTGCGGCTGGCCACGCGCAACGGCTGGGCCGACCAGCGTGCCGTGCTCGACATGATGGTGGGCGGCGCCTGGCTGCAGGCGCGCGACTTCGGCGCGTCGATCACGCGCTACCGCCGGGCCCGCGATTCGGCGGCCGAGGCGGCGCAGGCCGGCAACCCCATGGGTGCCACGCTGTTCATGCAGGGCTGGATGGCCGAAGGCGGGGCCTGGGCCGCGGCGGGCGACATGAAGCAGGCCGCCCATGCATTCGAAGAGGCCGCCGAAGCGGCCCGCCGCGTGCCCCACCCCATGTTCGCCGTCGAAGGCCAGCGCGCCGCGGCCCAGGCCTGGCGCAGCGCCGGCGAGCGCGACCGGGCGTGGGCCTCGGCGCTGGCCGGCATCCGCGAGGCGCGCACCATGGCCGACACCGACCGCCCCCGGAGCACCGTGCCGCAGCTGCTGCACGACATGCTCGTGATGCAGGACCCCAGGCGCTGCGAGCGCATCGCGCACTGCGCCACCCGTTACGAGCGCGACGCGCGCGCGGCCCTGGCCGACGCCGACCTGGCCGGCCATCGGCTGGGCGAACGGCCGCCGCGGCCCGCGATCGACGCCATCGAGGCGCGGCTCGCGCAGCACTACGAGCAGGCGTTCCAGACCCTGCTGCGCGAGCGCGAGAAATGGGTCCAAGGCAGCGAGGACGTGTTCCGCACCGTCATTGCGCTGGGTCGCCAGTGGCTCGACCCGGCCTGGAGCGGGCTGCCGCATGTGAGCCATCCGCTGGACCAGGGCGTCGACGAATGGCGCGAGCCGCCGGCGTTCGCCCGCCTGCCCGATCCGCAGCCCTTCGTCGAAGCGGCCTGAGCCGCACCGCCTCACCCCACCGCACGCCAGAGAGAAAAGCACCTTGTTCTTCGCGGCCAAGCACTTCGACCCCCAGCTGGGCATCGATGCCCACACCTACCTGGCGCCGCCCGGCGTGTGGCCCACGCTGCACATCGGCATCGTGATGGACCCGTTCGACTACCTGCCGACCATCCAGGTCTCGCCCGACAACCCGATCGTGAAGGGCATGGCGGCCGTGGACGGTGCCATGCAGGCGGGCCTGGGCACCATCGGCCAGGGCACCGCGGCGCCCGAGGTGCCGGCGCCGCCGGGCGCGCCGGCCGGCGGCGGCGAGATGCCCGAGAGCATTCCCTTTCCGCTCGGTGCCACCGTCGAGGTGGCGGGGGTGCGCCGGGCCAATGCCGGCACCGGCGGCGTGGACTTCCACGTCCTCGTCGGCGCCCCCATGCCGGTGATCAAGGCGCCCGGCGGCCCCCAGTTCGAGGACGAGCTTTTCATGGGCAGCCGCATCGTGCTGGCCGATGGCGAACCCTTCTCGCGCATCGGCGTGCCGGTGCTGGCCTGCAACATCGTGGGCCTGGTGCCGCCGTTCCGAAAGAAGAAGGCGGTCAAGCCCCTGCGGCTGAGCCTGATGCTGCCGACCACCTTCAACGTCGCCATCCCGCCGCAGGTGTTCGTGGGCGGGCCGCCGACCATCTCGTGGGGCGCGATGGTCCAGCGCGGGCTGTTCAAGGCGCTGGGCCGGGCCTACACCCGCATCGCGCGGCGCGTGTTCAAGAACATGCCGCCGGGCTTCCTCAAGTGCCAGGTGCTGCGTGCCGAGCCGGTGGACATCCGCGATGGCAGCGTCTCGGTGACGCACGAGGACTTCAGCATTCCGGGCCGGCTGCCGCTGAGCTGGACGCGCGTCTATGCATCGCGCGACCACGCCCTGCCCGGCCATTGCGGCCACGGCTGGCAGACCCCGGCGGATGTGCGCCTGATGGCGGAAGCCGACGGTCTGCTCAGCCTGCAGGGGCCGGAAGAGTTCGCGCTGTTCCCTGCGCTGCCGCAGGCCGAAGGACAGCAGGTGCTCGACGTGGTGGACGGTGCGCGGCTGATGCGCCAGGGCACGGCGCTCGTGGTGCGCTTCAAGAGCGGCCTGCGCTACCACTTCGAAGATGCGCTGTCGCCCGAGGGGGAACTGCAGGCCGCGCCCCTGCCCATCGCGCGCATCGAGGATGCCTGCGGCAACCACTGGCGCTTCGTGCGGCGGGGCCGCGACCTGGTGCGCATCGCCGAAAGCGGCGTGGACGGCCTGCCGGGCCGCAGCATCGAGGTGCAGTCGCGCGGCGGGTACATCGAGTCCATGGCGCTGCGCGACCCGGCCACCGGGCAGGAGCATCCGCTGGTGCGCTACCGCCATGCCGACGGCGACCTGCTGGCGGCGATCGATGCGCTGGGTGCGGCGCGCGAGTTCGCGTACCTGCAGCACCGCATGGCGCGCCACACGGATCGCACGGGCCTGTCGTTTCACTACGCCTACGACGAACAATGGCGCGTGGTGCACGCCTGGGGCGACGGCGGGCTGCACGACTACCGCTTCGCCTACAGCGCGGCGCTGCGGCAGACCGAGGTCACGAACTCGCTGGGGCATCTGACGGTGGTCAAGTTTGATGAGGCAGGGTTGCCGCTGGCGGAGATCGATCCGCTGGATGGCGTGACGACCTTTGAGTACGACGATGTGGGGCGGACCGTGGCGGTGACGGCGCCCGGGGGGCTGCGCACCGGGTTCACGTATGACGCGCGGGGCAACCTGCTGGGGGTGCGGCGGCCGGACGGGAGCACCATCGGCAATGAGTTCGACGACGAGGACCGGGTGCTCGCCGTCATCGATCCACTCGGCCATCGCTGGACCCAGACCTATGACGCTCGCGGTCTTCTGGCCAGCCAACGCGACCCGCGGGGCGCCATCACGCGTTTCGCGCACGATGCTCACGGGCAGCTGGCACAGCATGTCGATGCACGGGGTGCGCTCACCCAGTTGCGGCATGACCGGCACGGCCAGTTGCGCGCGCTGACCGATCCGCTGGGCCATGAAAGCCGCTTCGACCACGACGTGCTGGGCCGGTTGACCGAGCAGACCGACGTGCTGGGCCGCGTGTACCGCTATCACCACGATGCCAAGGGACGGTTGTTGCGTATCGAGCACCCGGGCGGCGGGCAGATCAACTGCAGCTACGACGCAGAGGACCAGTTGGTCGTCCATATCGACGAAGGCGGCGCCCAGACACGGCTGCAGTATGTAGGCACCGGCCGCATCAGCCGGCGCATCCAACCCGATGGCCAGACGGTGCAATACCACTACGACACCGAGGAGTGGCTGGTCGGGTTGACCAACCAGCGCGGCGAGCGCTACATGCTGCGGCGCGATGCGCTGGGCCGCATCGTCGAGGAGGTGGACTACTGGGGCCAGTCGCGCCACTATCAATACGACACGGCGGGGCGCCTGACGGCCACCATCGACCCGCTGGGCCAGCGCATCGCATTCGCCAACGATCCGATGGGCCGCATCACGCGAAAGACCTTCGCCGACCCGTTGCGGCCGGATCGACAGGTGCAGGAACACTTTGCCTACGACCTGTGCGGGCAACTGGTGGAGATGCGCAACGAGGCCATGCACGTCAAGCGCCGCTTCGATCCCGCAGGTCTTTTGCTGGAAGAGCGGCAAGGCGGTTTCCGGGTGACCTACCGGTACGACGAGGCCGGGAACCGCGTCCTGCGCGAGACCAGCGCGGGCCATCGCACGGCCTGTGCCTTCGATCCGGGCAACAGGCTGGAGAGCCTCACCATCGACGACCGGCCTCCCATCGTGATGACCCGCGACGCGCTCGGCCGCACCACCCACGAGCAACTGGGCCCAGGACTGGAACGTCGGTTCGACTACGACACGCGCGACCAGTTGACGGCCCAGCGCCTGCTCAAGGATGTGGCACCGGTCTTCGACACCCGCTACGACTATGACCGCGCAGGCCAACTCGTGAGCCGAAGCGACAGTCAGCAGGGCGTCGACCAGTACCGCTACGACGTGCTCGGGCAACTCCTGGAACACATGGCGCCCCAGGGCCGCATCCGGCGCTTCCTGCACGATCCGGCCGGCGACCGCCTGCAGACGCGCATCCGGCTGGCGCCGCTGAAGCAGGTGGCCGGTGGCGAAGCCGACCCCGAGGCTGTGCTCTGGACGCGCGAGGGCAGTCTCGAGGGCGTCCACTACGTCTTCGACCGCGCCGGGGATCTGGTGCGGATGGGCAGCGCCGAATCGGCCGACGGCGGACTGGACCTGCTGTGGGATGCGAACCATCGATTGGCCGAAAGCCGCAGCGGCGCGGCCGCGACACGCTATGGCTACGATCCGGCGGGCCGACGGGTCTTCAAGCGCGGCCTGACGCAGACCACCTGGTTCTTCTGGGATGGCAATGCGTTGCTTGGCGAGATGGTCGAGGACAACGATGCGCCACGGCCACCCCTGGCCTCGCCGTCAAGCCCCATGCTGCGCCTGGCGGGCGCCCGCCAGCCCCCTGGCAAGCAGGATCGGCGGTACCAGCACGCACGGGAGTACGTGTATTACCCCTCCACCTTCGTGCCACTGGCGCTCATCGCGCACGACGGCGGCGTGACCCGCACGCTGCACTACCACGTCGACCCCAACGGTTGCCCGACGCGCATCACGAACGAGGACGGACGCGTGGTCTGGTCGGCAAGCTTCGACGCCTGGGGTGCAATCACGGCACTGCATCGAGAAGAGATCTCGAACCCGCTGCGGTTCCAGGGGCAGTACTTCGACCCGGAAACACGGCTGCACTACAACAGGTACCGCTACTTCGATCCGAACAGCGGCCAATTCATCTCGCAGGACCCGCTGCGGCTGCGCGCGGGCGAGAACCTGACGCGCTATGCCGAGAACCCGATCCTTGGCATCGACCCGTTGGGACTCGTGTCCGGCAGCAAGATTCCGTACTGGGAGGTCGGCGATCGCGGCCCCCATGGACATCAGATCCTCGCACGCGTCAGGGGTAACGACGGCAAGTTCGACCACTACGAAAATCCGGGTACGCATGACAACAACCGGAACTCTCCGGGACGAGGAAGCGCTCGCTATGACCCGGACAAAAGCGTGCTTCCTGAGAACCATGTGGAGTTGTTCAAAAGCAGCCAGTCCAACCCCTACGATCGCACCGTGCGATATGCCCGAGACAGTGAAGGCAACATCCATCAGTTTCAGGATTCCGGCCACAGGAGCTATCACTGGGCGGGATCGGAAAATGGCGTCAGGCTCAATGGCACCGAGAAAGGTCTCGACTTGAAACCCTATCAACGCAAGTTCGCCAATACGGTGCCCCTGTGCCGCGGATAGCGTCCAGATTTCAAGAACCACCTTCATGGGGAATCATTGCCTGATGCTCAATCAACTTTTCGGCAGCAGAGAAATCCTCCAATTCGAGGTCGGGCCCAAAGAGCCGGAGAACGCCTCGATGCGCCGCGTGGATATCTACGCGCTGAACTTGCACGTGACCGAGAAAGACAACCACGTCTATGTTCCGAACTTCATGTTCCGGCTGGACAGAACCTTGGTGAGCTTCAGGAAGAAGACCAGACTCGAACAAAGACCGGATGTCTTCGGCGAACTCGGTCCCAAGGACATCCATCTCATCTTCACGGAAGACTCGGACGAACATTCCGACATGCAGGATCTCTCGAGCTTGTACGAGTTCCTGCATTTCGGCGACATCACGCTGGATGTCTGGAGCTACCTGATTCCTGCCCAAGGTCGTCTGTACTTGTCCTGCGAAATCCGCGGACATCAGAAGAACACCACTCCAAGAGATATCCATGTTGCCGAAGTGCATGCCGAGGCGCTGAGCCAGGCCATGGCGGACACGCTGGCACTGGTCGCCAGCGAGTACGACGGCGACAAGTCCTTCCTGTCCTGACGGCTGCGCCGCGCACCCATCCTCCCCCACACGGGTTTTCCCGATTGCCGGCTGGCTTCTCTATCGCGGATCATTTAATATATTAAATAATCTGCAAGACGCGTCCCGTGGCCAGCACCTTCACCCACCGCAACCTCCCGCGCCTGCTGCTGCAGGCGCGCGAAGCCGTCATGGCCCACACGCGGCCCAGCCTGCGCGAGCATGCGCTGTCCGACCAGCAGTGGCGCGTGCTGCGGGTGCTCGGCGAGCACGGCGCGGTGGAAACCGGCCGCGTGGCGCGCGAGGCCTTCATCCTCGGCCCCAGCCTCACCGGCGTGCTCGCGCGCATGGAGCGCGACGACCTCATCACCCGCAGCCGCGATCCCGAGGACCAGCGCCGCACCGTGGTCGAGGCCACGGCGCACGGGATGAAGCTGGTGAAGAAGCTGTCCTCGAGCATCGAGTCGCACTACCAATGGCTGGAGCAGTCGCTGGGCAAGACCAAGCTGACGCAGCTGTACGGACTGCTGGACGAACTGATCGCGCTGGAGCAACCCGAATGAGCCCCTCCTCCCCTTTCCTGCCCGCCGGCACCGTGTACGGCACGCTGCTGAACTTCCGCGCGGAAATGCAGGCGCTCGCGCCGCAGATGACCGAGCCGCCCTACAAGGCACCGCCGAAGGCGCCCGTGCTCTACGTGAAGACCGCCAACACCTGGAGCCCGCACGGCAGCGCCATCGCGGTGCCTGCATCGGTGCCCGAGGTGGAGATCGGCGCGAGCATCGGCATGGTGATCGGCGCCGAGGGCGACGTGGAAGGCTTCGTGCTGATGAACGACCTCTCGATTCCGCATGCGAGCTTCTTCCGCCCGCCCGTGAAGTTCAAGTGCGTCGACGGTTTCCTGGGCGTCGGACCGGCGCTGCGCGATGCGCAGGACGTGGCCGATCCCGCGGGCTTTCGCGCCGAGGTGCGCATCAACGGCGCGCTGAAGCAGTCGATCGACTTCTCGCAGCTCGTGCGGCCCGCGCAGCAGCTGCTGGCCGACGTGGGCGAATTCATGACGCTCGCGCATGGCGACGTGCTGATGCTCGGCTGCGACGCCGGCCGGCCGCTGGCGCGTGCGGGCGACCGCATCGAGATTTCCGCGCCGGGGTTCGAGAGCCTCTGCAACACGCTGGTGCAGGAGGCCGCCGCATGAAGCACGCACGCGTCATCTTCGAAGGCCGCGAGCACACCGGCACCGCGCACGAATTCAACGGCCAGGCCGATGCCGCCGTGCGGCTGGACGACGGCCGCATCGTGCCGCAGGAACAGCTCACGTGGCTGCCGCCGCTCGCGCCCACGCCGCGGCCGCGCACCATCCTCGCGCTCGGCCTCAACTACGCCGACCACGCGAAGGAACTCGAGTTCAAGGCGCCCGAGGAACCGCTGGTGTTCGTCAAGGACCAGAGCACGCTGATCGGCCACCGCCAGCACACGCACCGCCCGGCCGGCGTGCAGTTCATGCACTACGAATGCGAGCTCGCCATCGTGGTCGGCAAGACCGCAAAGCGCGTAAAGCGGGCCGACGCCTACGACTTCATCGGCGGCTACACCGTGGCCAACGACTACGCGATCCGCGACTACCTCGAAAACTGGTACCGCCCCAACCTGCGCGTGAAGAACCGCGACACCTGCACGCCGCTCGGCCCGTGGTTCGTCGATGCGGCCGACGTGCCCGACCCCATGGCGCTCGCATTGAAGACCACGGTGAACGGCACCGTCACGCAGCAGGGCAGCACGCGCGACATGATCTTCGACGCGCCCTTCCTCATCGAGTATTTCAGCCGCTTCATGACGCTCTCGCCCGGCGACCTGATCCTCACGGGCACGCCCGACGGCGTGGTCGATTGCAAGCCGGGCGACGTGGTCGTGACGGAGATCGAGCGCATCGGCACGCTGGTCAACACCATCCAAGGAAAAGCATGAGAGTCGATCACCTGATCGCCGGCAAGGCTGTTGCCGGCAGCGAATACTTCGAAACCGTCAACCCCGCCACGCAGGAGGTGCTGGCCGAAGTCGCCTCGGGCGGCGAAGCCGAAGTGAACGCGGCCGTGGCTGCGGCGAAGGAGGCGTTCCCCAAGTGGGCCGGCCTGCCCGCGCCCGAGCGCGCCAAGCTCGTCCGCAAGCTCGGCGACCTGATCGCGCAGCACGTGCCCGAGATCGCGCAGACCGAGACCAACGACTGCGGCCAGGTCATCGCGCAGACCGGCAAGCAGCTGATCCCGCGCGCGGCCGACAACTTCTACTACTTCGCCGAGATGTGCACGCGCGTCGACGGCCACACCTACCCCACGCCCACGCACCTGAACTACACGCTGTTCCACCCGGTGGGCGTGTGCGCGCTGATCAGCCCGTGGAACGTGCCCTTCATGACCGCCACCTGGAAGGTCGCGCCCTGCCTGGCTTTCGGCAACACCGCGGTGCTGAAGATGAGCGAGCTCTCGCCGCTCACGGCCGCGCGGCTGGGCGAGCTCGCGCTCGAAGCGGGCATTCCGCCCGGCGTGCTGAACCTGGTGCACGGCTACGGCAAGGAGGCCGGCGAGCCGCTGGTGGCGCACCCCGACGTGCGCGCGATTTCGTTCACCGGCTCCACCGCCACGGGCAACCGCATCGTGAAGAGCGCGGGCCTCAAGAAATTCAGCATGGAACTCGGCGGCAAGAGCCCGTTCGTGATCTTCGAGGACGCCGACCTCGACCGCGCGCTCGACGCGGCCGTGTTCATGATCTTCAGCAACAACGGCGAGCGCTGCACCGCCGGCTCGCGCATCCTGGTGCAGCAGTCGATCTACGCCGACTTTGCCGCCAGATTCGCCGAGCGCGCCAGGCGCATCACCGTGGGCGATCCGCTCGACGAGAAGACCATCGTGGGCCCGATGATCTCGCAGGCGCACCTGGCCAAGGTGCGCAGCTACATCGAACTGGGTCCGAAGGAAGGCGCGACGCTCTTGTGCGGCGGCCTCGATGCACCGGCCAACCTGCCCGAGCGCGTTCAGCGCGGCAACTACGTGATGCCCACCGTGTTCGCCGACGTCGACAACCGCATGAGGATCGCACAGGACGAGATCTTCGGCCCGGTCGCCTGCCTGATCCCGTTCAGGGACGAGTCGCACGCGATAGCACTTGCCAACGACATCGCGTACGGCCTGTCGAGCTACGTCTGGACCGAGAACATCGGCCGCGCCCACCGCGTGGCCGCGGCGGTGGAGGCCGGCATGTGCTTCGTCAACAGCCAGAACGTAAGAGACCTGCGCCAGCCCTTCGGCGGCACCAAGGCCTCGGGCACGGGGCGCGAAGGCGGCACCTGGAGCTACGAGGTGTTCTGCGAGCCGAAGAACGTGGCGGTGTCGATGGGTTCGCATCACATTCCGCATTGGGGAGCTTGACCATGGGCACCCTCGCACTCGCCGCCAAGATCACGCACGTGCCGTCGATGTACCTCTCGGAATTCCCGGGACCGAACTTCGGCTGCCGCGACGCGGCGATCAACGGCCACAAGGAAATCGACCGGCGCTGCCGCGCGCTGGGCGTGGACACCATCGTGGTGTTCGACGTGCACTGGCAGGTCAACAGCGAATACCACATCAACTGCGGCCCGAAGTTCGGCGGCACCTACACCAGCAACGAGCTGCCGCACTTCATCAAGAACATGCCGTACGCCTATCCGGGCAACCCGGCTCTGGGCCACCTGATTGCCGACGTGGCGAACGAAATGGGCGTGAAGAGCCGCGCGCACAGCGACACCACGCTCGAACTCGAGTACGGCACGCTGGTGCCCATGCGCTACATGAACGCCGACCAGCACTACAAGGTGATCAGCATCAGCGGCTGGTGCGACTGGCACGACCTCACGGAGTCGGGCCGCTTCGGCCTGGCGGTGCGGCGCGCGATCGAGGAGCGCTACGAGGGCACGGTGGCGGTGTTCGCGAGCGGTTCGCTCTCGCACCACTTCGCGGACAACGGCCGCGCCCCCGAATTCATGCACAAGGTCTACGATCCCTTCCTCGAGCAGGTGGACCGCCGCGTGGTCGAGCTCTGGGAGGCCGGCGACTGGAAGACCTTCGTCGGCATGCTGCCGATGTACGCCGACAAGTGCTGGGGCGAAGGCGACATGCACGACACCGCGATGCTGCTGGGCCTCCTGGGTTGGGACCGCTACGCCGCGCCGGTGGAAGTGGTCACGCCCTATTTCGGGAGCTCGGGCACGGGGCAGATCAATGCCATCTTCCCCGTGACGCCACTGCCTGCGGAAACCACCACCTGAGAAAGCACCGCATGCCCCACGTCGTCATCCAGTACACCGCCAATCTCGAAGCCGAAGCCGACATGGGCGGCCTGTGCCGCTCGCTCGCCGCCGTCCTGGTCGCGCAGAAGGATGGCGCGGGCCGCAAGCTCTTTCCCACCGGCGGCACACGGGTGCTGGCCTACCCGGCCGTGCACTACGCCGTGGCCGACGATGCGGACGACTACGCCTTCGTCTACATCAACGTGCGCATCGCGACGGGCCGGAGCGAGGAAGACAGGAAGAAGGCCGGCGACGCGCTGCTCGAAGGCGTGAAGAAGCACTTCGCGCCCATCTTCGACAAGCGCCACATCGGCATCACACTGCAGATCGACGAAAGCCCCGGCCAGGTGTACGACGGCAAGCACAGCAACCTGCATCCACTCTTCAACAAGTAGAACCATGCTCACTGCCGACACCATCGCCAGGCTGGCCGCCGAACTGCACGAAAGCGAAAAGTCGCGCGTGCAGGTCGAGCATTTCTCCAAGCGCTTTCCCGAAATGACCATCGAGGACGGCTACGCCATCTCGCGCGCATGGGTGAAGCAGAAGATCGCAGAAGGCCGGGTGCCGCGGGGCCACAAGATCGGCCTGACCTCGCGCGCCATGCAGCAGTCCAGCCAGATCGACGAGCCCGACTACGGCACCCTGCTCGACGACATGTTCTTCGAGCAGGGCGGCGACATTCCGTTCAAGCGCTTCATCGCGCCGCGCATCGAGGTGGAGCTGGCCTTCGTGCTCGGCAGGAAGCTGCAGGGGCCGAACGTGAGCATCTTCGACGTGCTGGCCGCCACCGACTACGTGGTGCCGGCCATCGAGATCATCGACGCGCGCATCGAGCAGTTCGACCGCCACACCAAGGCGCCGCGCAAGGTGTTCGACACCATTGCCGACAACGCGGCCAACGCCGGCATCGTGATGGGCGGACGGCCGGTCAAGCCCGATGCGGTCGACCTGCGCTGGGTGAGCGCGCTGCTCTACAAGAACGGCGTGATCGAAGAATCGGGCGTGGCCGCGGCCGTGCTCAACCACCCGGCCACGGGCGTGGCCTGGCTCGCGAACAAGCTCGCGCCGTGGGACGAATGCCTCGAGGCCGGCGAAGTGGTGCTGGGCGGCTCGTTCACGCGGCCGACCACCGCCCTGCCCGGCGACACCTTCCATGCCGACTACGGCCCTCTGGGCAGCATTGCCTTTCGTCTCATCTAAAAGACCCACCATGCAAACACCTTTGAACACCTTCAAGCAGGCCATGCAGGCCGGCGAACAGAAGATCGGCCTCTGGGTCGGCATGGCCGACGGCTACGCGGCCGAGATCCTGGCAGGCACCGGCTTCGACTGGCTGCTGGTCGACGGCGAGCACGCGCCCAACGACGTGCGCTCGGTGCTCGCGCAGCTGCAGGGCATCTCGAGCGCCTGGTCGGCACAGCCCGAGTCGGAGCGCTCGCACCCCGTGGTGCGGGTGCCGGTGGGCGACGTCACGCTGCTCAAGCAGTTCCTGGACATCGGCGCGCAGACCATCCTGGTGCCGATGGTCGACACCGCCGAGCAGGCAGCGCGCATGGTGCAGGGCATGCGCTATCCGCCCGAAGGCATCCGCGGCATGGGCAGCGCCCTGGCGCGCGCTTCGCGCTGGCAGGCCTATCCGCGCTACCTGCACGAGGCCAACGCCCAAACCTGCCTCTTGGTGCAGGCCGAAACGGTGGAGGCGATGAAGAACCTCGACGCCATCGCGGCCACGCCGGGCGTGGACGGCGTGTTCATCGGTCCGGCCGACCTGTCGGCCTCGATGGGCTTCGTCGGCCAGCCCAACCATCCCGAAGTGCAGGCCATGATCGCCGACGCCATTGCGCGCATCCGCAAGGCCGGCAAGGCGCCGGGCATTCTCTCGACCACCGAGGAGCAGGCGCGCAAGTGGCTGGCCGCCGGCGCGCAGTTCGTGGCGGTGGGCGTGGACACCATCCTGCTCACGGCGGCGGCAAGGCAGCTGTCGTCCCGCTACAAGAGCGCCGCGAGCGCGGTGACGCCCAGCGGCTACTGAACGATTCATTCCATCTCTTTCGCACCGGAGCACCTGTCATGCAACGCGCCACCCTTGCGGCCCTTTCGGCGGCCGCCACGCTGTTCCTCGCCGCCTGCGCCCCCATGGGCACCGGCAAGCCGCAAGCCGCCACCGCCCAGCAGGAGGCCAACCGCCAGGCGGTCCTGGCCTTCTACGAAAAAGGCCTGAACCAGAAGGACGCCGACGCGGCCCTGCAGTACGTGGGCAACCGCTACGTGCAGCACAACCCCACGGCGGCCGACGGGCCCGAGGGCTTCCGCAAGTTCATCGCGTTCCTGCGCGAGAAGTTTCCGAAGTCGCACAGCGACATAAAGCGCAGTTTTGTCGATGGCGACTTTGTGATCCTGCACGTCAACGCGGTGCGCGAGCCGGGCACGCGCGGCAGCGCCATCGTCGACATCTTCAAGCTGGAGAACGGAAAGATCGTCGAGCACTGGGATGTGGTGCAGCCCGTGCCCGAGACCGCCGCGAACAGCAACGGCATGTTCTGATCCTTCTGCAATCCAGACAGCCAGCCAGCCGATGCCAGCCCGATGACCACTCCCACCGATCCGAACAGCAAGCGCTTTCGCTCCGCCACCATCCGCGAAGGCACGATCCGCGCCACCACGCGCAGCTTCCTGCATGCGCTCGGCCAGGACGACGAGGACATCGCGCGCCCGCACATCGGCGTGTTCCACACCGGCGGCGAGATGAGCCCGTGCAACCTCAACCTGCGCGAGCAGGCGCAGCACGCCAAGACCGGCATCTACGCGGGCGGCGGCACGCCGCACGAATGCCCCGTGGTGTCGGTCAGCGACGGACTCACCATGGCGCATTCGGGCATGCGCTTCTCGCTGATCTCGCGCGAGCTGATCGCCGACAGCGTGGAGGCCTCGACGCGCGGCCACCAGTGGGACGGCATCTTCGCCATCGGCGCCTGCGACAAGAACCTGCCGGGCCTGATGATGGGCATGGTGCGCTGCAACGTGCCGAGCGTGTTCGTGCACGGCGGCTCGGCACTGCCGGGGCAGATGCCGGGGCCCGATGGCCGCGACCTCAACGTGGTCGACACCTACGAGACCATCGGCAAGGTGCTGGCCGGCACCGCCACGCACGACGAGCTCGACGCCATGAGCCGCGCCTGCCTGCCCACCGCGGGCGCCTGCGCGGGCCAGTTCACGGCCAACACCATGGGCATGGTGTCGGAGGCGCTAGGCCTGGCGCCCATCGGCTCCAGCATGGTGCCGGCGGTGTTCAGCGAACGCGCGCCGCTGATGCGCCGCGCCGCAAAGAACCTCATGAAGGCGGTGATGGGCGACAGCCCCCTGCCGCGCGACATCGTCACGCGCAAGGCGCTCGAGAACGCCTGCGCCGTGGTCTCGGCCACCGGCGGCTCGACCAACGCCGCGCTGCACCTGCCGGCCATCGCGCACGAGGCCGGCATCAGGTTCCACCTGGACGACGTGGCCGAGGTCTTTGCGCGCACGCCGCTCATCGCCGACCTGCGCCCGGGCGGGCAGTACCTGGCGCGCGACGTGTTCTACATCGGCGGCGCGGGCGTCATTCTTCGCACGCTGATGGAGCAGGGCTTCGTGCACGGCGATGCGCTCAGCTTCACCGGCCGCACGCTGGCCGAGGAACTGGCCGATGCCGCGGCGCCCGACGGCCGCGTGGTGCACGCGCCCGGCAACCCGATCACGCGCGACGGCGGGCTGGCCGTGCTCAAGGGCAACCTCTGCCCTGACGGCGCGCTGCTCAAGACCGCGGGCCTCCAGACGCTGGTGCACCGCGGCCCGGCGCGCGTCTTCGATTCGGAGGAACAAGCGCAGGCCGCCGTGCAGAACCGCCGCTACGAAGCCGGCGACGTGATCGTGATCCGCAACGAGGGCCCCAAGGGCAGCCCCGGCATGCGCGAGATGCTGGGCATCACCGCCCTGCTCTACGGCCAGGGCATGGGCGACAAGGTGGCGCTGCTGACCGACGGGCGCTTCTCGGGCGCCACGCGCGGCCTGTGCATCGGCTATGCGGGGCCCGAAGCGGCCGACGGCGGGCCGATTGCGGCGCTGCAGGACGGCGACATGGTGGCCATCGACGCGCGGCCCGGGGCGCGCACCATTTCGGTGGAACTGGCAGCGGAAGAAATCGCGCTGCGGCTGTCCAGACGTCAGGTAAACGCGGGGGTGGCGCACCGCGGCTTGCTGGAAAAATACGCGCTCACCGTGCGCCCCGCCCACCAGGGCGCCGTGACCCATTCGGGCGCAGTCACCTGGCTGCGCGACGAGTCGTGAAACGCAACCAACAACACCCCGGAGACAGACCATGACCTTCACCCGCCGCCAGCTGCTGCAGACCACCGGCGCCTCGGCGCTGCTTGCCAGCCTGGGCCAGCGCGCCTTCGCGCAGGCCTCGCTCGAAACCGCCACCATCGTCACCGGCTTTGCGGCCGGAGGCACCTCGGACACCACCTGCCGGCGCCTCGCGCAGAAGCTCAGCCCCGAGTACGCCAAGGCCGCCGTGGTCGAAAACCGCACCGGCGCGGGCGGCCAGATCGCCGTGAGCTACGTGAAGGGCCGGCCCGCCGACGGCGCCACCATCCTGCAGACGCCCACCTCCATCCTCACGATCTACCCGCACATCTACAAGAAGCTGCCGTACGACCCGATGGTGGACCTCACGCCCGTGAGCATCGCCTGCATCTTCGACTTCGGCTTTGCGGTCGGCCCCGCGGTGCCCGCCAGCGTGAAGACGGTGCCCGAGTTCCTGGCCTGGGCCAAGGCCAACCCGGCCGGCGCCAACTTCGGCTCGCCGGCCGCGGGCTCCACGCCGCACTTCATCGGCGCGCTCTTGGGCAAGAAGGGCGGCGTCGAGCTCAAGCATGCCGCCTACCGCGGCACGCAGCCGGCCATGCTGGACCTGCTGGGCAGCAACATCTCGGCCGTCTCGGGGCCGATCGGCGACATCACGCAGCACCTGGCCTCGGGCAAGGTGCGCATCCTGGGCGTCTCGGGCGCCAAGCGCAGCCGCTTCGCGCCCGACGTGCCGACCTTCGGCGAGCAGGGCATCAAGGACATGGCGCACAGCGAATGGTTCGCCTTCTTCCTGCCGGCCAAGGCTTCGCCGGAACTGGTCGCGAAGCTGAACACTGCAATGAAGAACGCGCTGGCGCAAAAGGACGTGATCGACGGGCTCGGCACCTTCGGCCTGGAGGCCATGTCTTCCACGCCCGGCGAGCTGACCGAGCTGCTCAAGAAAGACACCGCCAAGTGGGCGCCGATCGTCAAGGAAGTCGGCTTCACCGCGGAGGGGTAAACCTGCATGAAGGAACTGCAATGAACACAACACTCGCCACCCGCGTGCCGCCATCGGCTCCGGTCCATCCCTCGATCCATCCGGACGAACGCGCCGCGCGCGAGCAGCTCGCGGCCTGCTACCGCGTGTTCGCAATGCTGGGCTGGACCGAGATGATCTACAACCACATCACGGTGCGGCTGCCCGACAGCGTGACGGGCGGGGAGAAGCAGTTCCTCATCAACCCCTTCGGCCTGCACTACAGCGAAGTGACGGCCAGCAACCTGGTGAAGATCGACCTGCAGGGCAAGGTGCTCGACGGCTCGACGTGGCCGGTGAACCCGGCCGGCTTCACGGTGCACGCCGCCATCCACGACGGCCTGCCCGGCGCGCACTGCGTGATGCACACGCACACCACGGCCGGCGTGGCCGTGGCCTGCCTGCAGGGCGGCCTGCAGCAGACCAATTTCTATACCGCGCAGTTGCACGGCATGGTGGCCTACCACGACTTCGAGGGCATCACCATCCATGCCGACGAGGGCCCGCGCCTGCTCAGGAGCATCGGCGACCGCAACGCCGTGATCCTGCGCAACCACGGCCTGCTGGCCTGGGGGCAGACGCTGCCGCAGACCTTCGCCATCCTGTGGACGCTGCAGCGCGCCTGCGAGATCCAGATGGCCACCTTCTCGATGGGGGCGGCCATTCCGGTGAGCGAGGAGATCGCGCAGCGCTGCACGCGCGATGCGCTGCAATTCAGCCCCGAGCACGGCGCCGGGCAGGACGTGTTCGATGCACTGGTGCGCCAGGTCGACCGCATCGACGCCAGCTACAAGAACTGACATGAAGATCTGCATCTACGGCGCCGGCGCGATCGGCGGATGGATCGGCGCCAGCCTGGCGCAGGCCGGCGAGCGGCTCAACGTGGTGGCGCGCGGCGCCACGCTCGAAGCGCTGCGGCAGGATGGCCTTTCGCTGATGCGCGGCGACGTGCGCACGCGCGTGCCGGTCAACGCGGTGGCCGACCCCGATGCGCTCGGCACGCAGGACCTGGTGGTCATCGCCGTGAAGGCGCCCGCGCTGGCCGGCGTGGCCGAACGCATCGGGCCGCTGATCGGTCCCGACACCCTGGTGCTGGTGGCCATGAACGGCGTGCCGTGGTGGTTTCTCGAAGGCGGCTTCGGCGGCGCCATCACCGGCCATCGCCTGGCGGCCGTGGATCCGGACGGCGCGATTGCAAGGGCCATTCCCTCGCGCAACGTGATCGGCTGCGTTGTGCACGCGAGCTGCTCGCTCGATGCGCCGGGCGTGGTGCGGCACCACTTCGGCAACGGGCTGATCGTGGGCGAGCCTTCGGGCGAAGCCACGCCGCGCGCGCAGAAGCTGGTCGCGCTGCTGCAGCGCGCGGGCCTGGACGCCACGCTGTCGCCGCAGATCCAGAAGGATGTGTGGTTCAAGCTCTGGGGCAACATGACCGTGAACCCGATCAGCGCGCTCACGGGCGTCACCACCGACCTGATCATGGGCGACGACTACGTGCGCGGCTTCATCTCGGCCGTGATGCTCGAAGCCAAGGAGATCGGACACCGCATCGGCATCGAGATCACCCAGAGCCCCGAAGACCGGCATGCGGTGACGATGAAGCTCGGCGCGTTCAAGACCTCGATGCTGCAGGACGTGGAAGCCGGACGCTCCGTGGAGCTCGATGCGCTGGTGACCGTGGTGCGGGAGCTCGGCGAGCTGACGGCAGTGGCCACGCCGTTCACCGATGCGCTGCTGGGGCTGGCGCGGCTGAAGATGCGCAAGCTCGGGTTGTACTGAGCCCGAGCCCCGGGCTCACCACCGCTTCTCGGGCGTGGCTGCCAGCGTCTCGGTGCAGCTGGTCACGGCCTTCGCGCGCTCCTCGCGCAGCCGCTGCCAGTTGTCCGCCTTCCATTGCGTCCACGCCACGGGCTCCGACTGATAGAGGCACGCGAACGGTGGGCGCATGAAGCCCGCGCGGCCGAGCTCGGCGCCGAATTTCAGGCGGAACAATTCGTCCGAGCCCGTCAGGTTTTCGTAGACCAGATGCCAAGGCCCCGAGTTCAGGGGCGTGTCGGCTTCTTTCTGGACCTTTCGCGCTTCTTCGATTTCCTCGGGCGTCGAGCCATCCGTCAGGGCTGTTGCATACGCCGCTTCGGCGCGCTTGCGATAGATGTCGGTCGCGACCTTGCTCAAGGCATCGTTCAGCTCGGTGATGGCCGGGTTGACGGCCAAGGGGTCATCCTTCAGCTCTTCCAACGTCACGCCGCCCAGGTCGTCCTTCGAAAAACCCTGTGCGCCGATGGAGAGCCCGCCCGCGATCAAGGTCGTTACCACGTTCAGCGCGACCTGCCCCGCGATGCGATTGCCCGTGTCTTCGCGCCGGACCACGCGAAGCCGTTCGATGCCGGGCTTGTAGACGCCGCGAGTGAAACGCAGCCGAGTTTGCGGCGCCGCAGCCTCCTGTGCACCCAGAGCGACCGCTGACGGCGGCGGGGTGGCTGGGGCGTCGGCAGCGCTTGTCGCGAACGGGGTTGTCGATGCCTCCGGCTCGACGGCATGCGCCGAAAAACCGCCGATGGCCAGCGCAATGCCGCAGGCGAAAGCGGCGGGTGGTCGTTTCTTCAAGTTCATGTGAACAGTTCTTCCTCCAGCCCGGATTGTCCTTGGCCGGAGAGGGCCGTTCGACCGCTTCGCGCTACAAATTCACGGAATGCGCACGCGGCGCGGTGGACTGCGGCATCGTCACCCACCAAGCCGCCATCACGATCAGCAATCCACCGGCCCAGCCCCAGGCCCCGACCGTCTCCCCGAACCCGTACACCGCGATCAAGGCCCCGAACACCGGCTCGCTTCCCATCAGCAGCGACACCCGGCTCGGACTCGAATGCGAAGCCGCATGGTTCTGCGCGAAGAACGCGAAAACCGTACACAGGAGCACGAGGTACGCCATGCCCCACCAGAAGGAGGCCGTGGCGGGCGGCATGTGCCATGCGCCCTTCGACGCGACGAGCGACAGCGCCATCGCGCCGAGCGCCATCATGCCCGACTGCACGGCGGTCAGCGTCAGCGCCGGCATCGAATGGCGGCCAGCGAACCGCCGCGTCATGCACACCATCACGGCGCGCAGGAAGGCCGCAATCACCATCAGGCCATCGCCCCATCCCACCGAGATGCTGGCGGGCGAAGTGGCCGACAGCATCGCGGCGCCCACCGCCGACAGGCCCGCCGCCCAGAACATGCGCGGCTCCGGCCGCCGCCCGAGCAGCCACCATTCGACAAAGGGCGTGAGCGCCACGCACAGGCTGATCAGGAATGCGGCGTTGCTCGCCGCAGTGAGCGACACACCGAAGGTCTCGCAGACGAAGATCGCCAGCAGGTTGGCGCCGAGCAGGCCGCCCACCGCGAGGCCTTGCCGCCATTGCGCATCGAACAGCGGCCTGAGCGCCGGCAGCAGCACGACGAATGTCAGCCCGAAGCGCAGCGCAATGAACTCCAGCACGGGCAGCTGCTGCGTGGCCTGCTTGGCCACGGCGTAGCTGCCGCCCCACACCGCCGCCACAGCCAGCAGCATGACCTCGGCGGCGCCGACGCCGGCCCACCTCCTCTCGCCCCATGCACCGGAGGCGGTGCCGAGCACCTGCTTTGAATCCATGCTGTCAGCCCACCGTCCTGAACAACAAAGCAAAGAATTGTTCCGGGCATCACACGGGCCGAACAGCCGTCGGCCGGAACAGGACCCTTGCGCCGTGGGAACGAATTCATTTCTCAAAGTACTACCGGAGATGGTGACCTTTCTTCGGGTCGCCGAGCTGGGCAGCTTCTCTGCGGCCGCCGATCTGCTGGGCATGACGCCTTCGGCCGCGAGCCGGCAGGTGAAGCGCCTGGAAAAGGAGATCGGCGCGCAGCTGATCCAGCGCACGACGCGCCAGCTGCGGCTGACCGAGCCCGGCGTCGAGGCCCTCGCACGGTGCCGCGAATTGGTGCTTGCGGCCCAAGGCGCGATGGACGTCGCGCAACGGTTCTCGAAGAAGCCGAGCGGGCTGGTGCGCATCAGCGCGCCGAAGGCCTTCGCGCGGCGCGTGCTGCATCCGCATATCCTCGACTTCCTGCAGCGCCATCCCGAGGTCGACGTGCAGCTCATCGTGGAAGACCGCGACATCGATCCGATCCGCGAAGGCGTGGACCTGGTGGTGCGGCTGACGACGAAACCGCCCGAAGGGCTGGTGGCGCGGCAGTTGATGCCGGTCGCGCACATCCTGTGTGCCTCGCCGCGCTACCTGGCGCAAGGCGCCGCCATCGCGCACCCTCGCGATCTCCTCGCGCACAGCTGCCTCTCGCTCGGCGAGCACGAGCGGGACAACCATTGGTGCTTCAGGAAGGGCGATGAAGACGAAGCCGAGGTGGTGGTGCGGGGCCGCTACGTCTCCAACCACAGCGAGGTGCGGCTCGAAGCCGCACTGGCGGGGCTGGGCGTGGCGTGCGTGCCGGCCTTCATGGCGCAGCAGGCGCTGAAAGACGGAAGCGTGATGCGGGTGCTGGCCGACTGGGAGTTCCAGGGCAACTACCACGGGCACGCCTATATCCTCTATCCGCCCAGCCGCTTCACCGTGCCCAAGTGCCGGGTGCTGATCGACCATCTGCTGGACGCGCTCGCCACGCAGCGCGGCCGGCGGAAATAGCTCAGTGCTTCTTCAGCAGGACCCGCACCGCCTCGGGCAGCGAATTGACCTGCGGCATGAAGTGGTCGAGCACGGCGCCCAGGGCCACGGCGCAGACGACGGCTCCCAACAGCGGCTTCCACGTCAGCCGCACGGCCGCCATCAGCCAGCCTTCGCGCGCCACCCGCACCGCGGCGCGCGCCGAGACGTAAGAGAACGCCACCTCGACGGCAACGGCCAGCAGCGCGTCCCAGCTGAAGTAGAGCAGCACCAGCGAGCCGGCGCCCAGCACGATGGCCACGCAGATCAGGAAGACGGCGACCACCGGCACCACGATGACGGCGCCCTCGTCCGCGGCGCCCGCCACCTCGAGCGCGCCACTGGCCGCATCGGACAGCGCGCTGCCTCCGGTGCCGCCGGCCGGGCTGCCGGCCGCATCGAACGCCAGATCGCCCGCATCGACGACATCACCGGCATCGATGTTGAAGCCCGCCCGGTTCTCGACCAGCCGCCGGGCCCACCAGCGCAGCACCCCCAGGTAGCCCAGATACCCCACGCCCAGCGTGAGCAGGTAGCGCAGTGCCAGCGACTGCACGTCCAGCACATGCATCTGCAGCGCCGACACGCCCCACATCAGCAGCAGCGTGAAGCTGCCGATCAGGATGCCGTGCGTGCGCAGGCTGTAGTTGCGGTGCAGCTCGCGCTCGAGCTGCGTCTCCCACAGGCGCACCGAGCGCCAGTTGGAGAGAACCTTCATTCGCCGTCGGCCGGCGCGAAGGGCACGCGCGGCGCCACCGCGCACATGAGCTCGTAGCCGACGGTGCCGGCGGCCTGCGCGACCTCGTCGATGGGGAGCACCGCGCCGCTCACGGCCGAGCGGCCCCAGAGCGTGACCTCGGTGCCGAACTTGGCCTCGGGCACGGGCGTGAGGTCGACCGTGATCATGTCCATGCTCACGCGGCCCACCATGCGGGTGCGAACGCCGTTCACCAGCACCGGCGTGCCGGTGTTGCAGTGGCGCGGATAGCCGTCGGCATAGCCGACCGCGGCCACGCCGATGGTGAGCGGCCCCTCGGCCGTGAAGTTGGAGCCGTAGCCGATGGTGTCGCCCGCCTTCAGTGTCTGGATCCCGATCAGTTTGGTCGAGAGCGTCATGGTGGGCTGCAGCTGCCAGTGCGCCGCGTCGTGCTCGGGGAAGTCGGGCGCGCTGCCGTACAGCACGATGCCGGGGCGCACCCAGTCGCCGCGGGTCTGGCGGGCGTGGCGCAGGGTGGCGGCGCTGTTGGCAATGGAGCGTTCGCCCGGCAGGTCGTGGGTGGCGCGCTCGAACACTTCGAGCTGGTGCGCGATGCCGCGTGCGCCATCGGCGTCGCTGAAATGCGTCATCAGCGAGATCTCGTCGACCTGGGGCAGCGCGTTCAGCCGGGTCCAGGCCGAGCCGAAGCGCTCGGGGGCGAAGCCCAGGCGGTTCATGCCGGAATTCATCTTGAGGAACACGCGCTGCGGCTTGAGCGTCTTGTGGGCCGCGAGCATGTCGATCTGCTCGTCGCAATGCACCGTGTGCCACAGGTCGAGCCGCGAGCACAGCTCCAGGTCGCGCGCGTCGAACACGCCTTCGAGCAGCAGCACCGGGCCGCGCCAGCCGAGGGCGCGCACGCGCTCGGCCTCGGCCAGGTCGAGCAGCGCAAAGCCGTCGGCGCCGCGCAGGCCCTCATAGACCCGCTCGATGCCGTGGCCATAGGCATTGGCCTTGACCACGGCCCAGACGCGGGCATCGACCGCGGCACGCCGTGCCCGGTCGAGGTTGTGGCGAAGCGCGGCGGTGTGGACAGTGGCGAGAATGGGGCGCGGCATGATGGGCGTCGAATGGTGGACGGATGGGGTTTTAGCATCTTCCCGGACCAGGCTGTCCAGGATGTGAACGCTGATTTCGCCGTCGTACCCCCATGCTATAACCGCCCATTCGCCCAAAAGTCGCGACACTTTTTCACTACAGCCAGCACATTCCTGGCCAGCCAGCCCATCGATGAAGCGCGGTTTCTACACGATCATGTCGGCCCAGTTCTTTTCGTCGCTGGCCGACAACGCGATCTTTGTCGTGGCGGTCGAGCTCATGCGAAGCACGGGAGCGGCCGAATGGCAGCGCGCGGCGCTGGTGCCGATCTTTGCCGTCTTCTACGTGGTGCTGGCGCCCCTGGTGGGCGCCTTTGCCGACGCCTTGCCCAAGGGGCGGGTGATGTTCATCAGCAACGCGATCAAGGTGGTCGGCTGCCTGATGATGCTGTTCGGCTCGCATCCGCTGCTGTCGTATTCGATCGTGGGGCTGGGCGCCGCGGCCTATTCGCCGGCCAAGTACGGCATCCTGACCGAGCTCCTGCCCGCTTCGCAGTTGGTAAAAGCCAACGGCTGGATCGAAGGACTCACCATCGCCTCGATCCTGCTGGGCATCGTGCTCGGCGGCTCGCTGGTGGGGCATGCGGTCTCCAGCCGGCTGCTGTCCTTCGACATGCCGCTGATCGACACGGGGGTCGATTCGCCGGCCGAGGCGGCCATCTCGGTGCTGATCTTCGTCTACATGCTGGCGGCCTGGTTCAACACGCGCATTCCGCACACCGGCGTCGAGATGCGGCCGCTGCGCGCCAATCCGGCGCACGGCCTGGCGCGCAACATGTTCTCGCTGCTGCCCGACTTCTGGCACTGCAACGCACGCCTGTGGCGCGACAAGCTGGGCCAGATCTCGCTGGCCACCACCACGCTGTTCTGGGGCGCGGGCGCCAACCTCAAGTACATCGTGCTGGCCTGGGCCGCGCTCGCGCTCGACTACAACACCACGCAGGCCACGGCGCTCACCGGCGTGGTCACCATCGGCATGGCGGTGGGCGCCATCGTGGCGTCGATGCGCATGCGGCTGGACATGGCCACACGCGTGATTCCCATGGGCATTGCCATGGGGCTGCTGGTCATCAGCATGAACCTGATCGGCAACGTCTGGATCGCGGTGCCCTTTCTGATCCTGCTGGGCGGGCTGGGCGGCTTCCTGGTGGTGCCGATGAACGCGCTGCTGCAGCACCGCGGCCACAACCTCATGGGCGCGGGCCGCTCGATTGCCGTGCAGAACTTCAACGAGCAGGCCTGCATCCTGCTGCTCGGCGGCTTCTACAGCGCCTGCACCGGCCTGGGCCTGTCGGCCTTTGCGGCCATCGGCGCCTTCGGCGGCGTGGTGGCGGGCTGCATGTGGCTGATCCAGCGCTGGCATCATCACAACCTGCGCAAGTACCCCGAAGAAGTCGAGCACCTGCTCGCCATCGCCCGCAGCGACAAGCATCATTGACCTCCCCCAGGCTGCGCGCACTTCGTGTCGCTTCGCCCACCCCCTCACCGGGGGCAACACCGGTGGCCCGGCGAAGCCGGATCCACGGTGTTCCACGAAAAAAACTCCTGCCCTCATGCCAGCTCTCGCACTGATCTTCAACGCTTTTGTGTGGGGCGTTTCGTGGTTCCCCTTTCGGCACATCGAAAGCCACGGGCTGCATCCCGTCTGGACCACCTGCATCATCTACGTGGCGATCTCGCTGGCGATGGGCTTCTTTCGCCGGCACGCCTGGCGCGGCTTCGCGGCATATCCGATGCTGGTGCTGCTGGGCCTGGCGGCGGGCTTCACCAACCTGGGCTTCAACTGGGCGGTGACGCAGGGCGACGTGGTGCGGGTGGTGCTGCTGTTCTACCTGATGCCGCTGTGGAGCGTGCTGCTGGGCTGGGCCGTGCTGGGCGAGCGGCCCACCGGCGGCGCGCTCGCGCGCGTGGCGCTGGCACTGACCGGCGTGGCCGTGGTGCTCAAGACGCCCGGCGTCGAGTGGCCGGTGCCTTCGAGCCTGCCCGACTGGCTGGGCCTGGCGGCCGGCTTCAGCTTTGCCGTGACCAACATCGTGCTGCGCCACCTGCGCGACGCGCCCGGCGAATCGCGCGCGCTGGCCATGTTCTGCGGATGCGCGGCGGTGGCGGGGATTGCCGCGGCGGCCGGCACGCTGCTCGGCGCCTTCGGCTCGCCGCTTGCCGCGGAGCCGGGCTGGATCGGATGGGCGGCCTTGCTGGGCACCGGTTTTGTGCTGGCCAACATCTGCCTGCAGTACGGCGCGGCCCGGCTGGCGGCCAGCGCCACGGCGGTGATCATGCTGTCGGAGGTGCTTTTTGCCAGCGTCTCCTCCGTGGCGCTGGGTGCGGCCCAGATGGACCCGCGCATCCTGGCGGGCGGCGCGCTGATCGTGCTGGCGGCCGTGTGGTCGGCGTTTGCGCGAACGCCGGTGCAGGGCGATGATCGGCTTTCATCCCCCACCTGACCGAGGCAGCGCCATGACCACCAGCATCTACGACTTCGAAGCCAACCGGATCGACGGCAAGAAGGTGAAGCTCTCGGACTTCCGCGGCAAGGTGCTGCTGGTCGTCAACACGGCCAGCCAGTGCGGCTTCACGCCGCAGTTCGCCGGGCTCGAGCAGCTGCACGAGAAGTACGCGAGCCAGGGGCTGGTGGTGCTGGGCTTTCCGTCGAACCAGTTCGGCTCGCAGGACCCGGGCACCAACGAGGAAATCGGCGCCTTCTGCACCACCAACTACGGCGTGAGCTTTCCGATGATGGAAAAGATCGACGTCAACGGCGGCAACGCCGCGCCGCTCTACCAGTGGCTCACCAAGGAAAAGCCGGGCCTCCTGGGCAGCACGGCCATCAAGTGGAACTTCACCAAGTTCCTGGTCGGCCGCGACGGGCGGGTGCGCAAGCGCTACGCGCCGCTGGACACGCCTGCGTCAATCGCGCGCGAGATCGAGGCGGCGCTGGCGGCGGGCTGAATCGAGGCCCGCTCAGAACCTGAAATCGACAGTCTTCGAGCCGCTGCCCACCGTCACCGCCTGGCTCTTGGCACTGCCGGCCATGGCAGCGTCGATGGTGTAGCGGCCCGCGGGCAGATCGACCAGGCAGACCGGCCCGCTCGCGCGCAAGGCCAGCGAGGGCGCGCCGTCGGCGCCCCTGATGTCGACCTGCACATCCGCCAGGTAGGCGCCGTCGGAGCGCGCGAAAAGCAGGGCCAGCGGATGGTCCTTCATGGCGGCGCGCATGGCGGTCGATTCGTCCGAGCCGATGCCGCCGCAGACATAGCGCACCGCGCCCTCGCCCTTCCATTGCGGCATGGCCGACTGGGCCTGCGCGCCAACGGCGCCGGCCGCGCATGCCAGCGCCAGCAGGGCGCGCCGCAAGTGCTTCTTCGGAACGGTGGAAGCTGCTTGAACAGAAGACATGAGGCTTGCTCCTAGGAAAAACGGTGCCGCCATGATGCGGCGCAAAAGCTCTGAACGCGAGTCGGACCAGGGCGCTCTTCGGTGTGCGATCAGGCCGCTGCCAGCGCCGCGTCCAGCAGCTCCACCCAGTGCCGCACGGGCGTCTGCTGGCTGCCGCTTTGCAGGTGCGTGATGCAGCCGATGTTGGCCGAGGCGATGACGCTCGGCTGCAGCTGCGCCAGGTGCCCGAGCTTGCGGTCGCGCAGCGGGTAGGCCAGCTCCGGCTGCAGCACCGAGTAGGTGCCGGCCGAGCCGCAGCACAGGTGCGATTCGTTCATGGCCACGCGCACGTCGAAGCCGAGTGCGCGCAGATGCGTTTCGACGCCGCCGCGCAGCTTCTGGCCGTGCTGCAGCGTGCAGGGCGGGTGGTAGGCGACCACGCCCTGCGGCGCATGCACGCGGGCCTTCAGGGCCGGCACCAGGTCGGGCAGCAGCTCGCTCAAATCGCGCGTCAGCTCGCTGATGCGCGCGGCCTTGGCGGCGTAGGCCGGGTCGTGCTGCAGGATGTGGCCGTACTCGCGCACCGTGACGCCGCAGCCCGAGGCGTTCATGACGATGGCTTCGACCTCGTTGCGCTCGACCATCGGCCACCAGGCGTCGATGTTGGCGCGCATCTGGGCCTTGCCGCCTTCCTGGTCGTTGAGGTGGAACCTGACGGCGCCGCAGCAGCCGGCCTCGGGCGCGACCACGGCCTGGATGCCGGCCGCATCGAGCACGCGCGCGGTGGCGCTGTTGATGTTGGGCATCATCGACGGCTGCACGCAGCCCGCGAGCATCATCACCTTGCGCGCATGCGTGGCGGTGGGCCAGGCGCCGGCCTCCTGCCTGGCCGGCACCTTGGCCTTGAGCGCATCGGGCAGCAGGCCGCGCACCGACTGGCCGAGCTTCATCGCCGGGCCGAACAGCGGCGACGGCAACCCTTCCTTCAGCAGCCAGCGCGTGGCCGCTTCCAGGGCGGGGCGCGGCACCTTCTCGTCGACGATCTTGCGGCCGATATCGACCAGGTGGCCGTACTGCACGCCGCTCGGGCAGGTGCTCTCGCAGTTGCGGCAGGTCAGGCAGCGGTCCAGGTGCAGCTGCGTGCTGCGCGTGGGGGCCTTGCCTTCGAGCACCTGCTTGATCAGGTAGATGCGTCCGCGCGGGCCGTCGAGCTCGTCGCCGAGCAGCTGGTAGGTGGGGCAGGTGGCGGTGCAGAAGCCGCAGTGCACGCACTTGCGCAGGATGGCTTCGGCCTCGCGGCCTTCGTCGGTGCCGCGGAATTCGGGGGCGAGTTCGGTTTGCATCGCTGGTGTTCTTGGTTTTTTATCTATGCGCCGGCCAACAGCCGTGCGCGATCGAAGATGCGGTGTGGATCGAACTCGTGCATCAGCGCCTGGTGGATGCGGGCCACGGGCGCGCTCAGTGCGTCGAAGCGCGGCACCCCGCTGTCCGCGGCCTGACCCGCGGGCATGCGGAACAGCGTGGCGTGCCCGCCGGCCGCGCGCGCGGCTTCGCGGATGCGCGCGGCCTGCGCGGGCGGCGCCTGGTACCAGCGCTGCCCGCCATGCCATTCGACCAGCGGCGCGTCGCCATCGCCATCCCATGCAATCGCCGATGCGGTCTGCGGCACCGACAGGCGCCACAGTGCGTTCGGGCCCGTGCCGAACCACGGCAGCTGCTGGTCGCGCAGCGCCTGCCAGTGCGCCGCGGCCTGCGCGTTGTCCTTGCGCTCGCCGCCGAGATGCGCGCAGGCGGCTTCCACCGCCGCGACCGCGCCGCGCAGGCGCAGTTGCAGGACGCCGGCGCCCGCCTGTTCGAACCAGCAGCTCGCATTGAGCGGCAGCGGCCGGCCGCCCCACTCGTTGAGCAGGCGCAGCGCATCCGCCTGGCTGCATTCGAAGGCCAGCGTGGCCTCGGCGGGCGCGACCGGCAGCACCTTGAGGCTGACCTCGGCAATCACGCCCAGCGTGCCGAGCGAGCCCGCGAGTACGCGCGAGACGTCGTAGCCTGCGACGTTCTTCATCACCTGCCCGCCGAAGCTCAGGATGTCGCCACGGCCGTTGACCAACGTGGCACCGAGCACGTAGTCGCGCACCGCGCCCACGCTGGCGCGCGCGGGGCCGCTCAAGCCGGCGGCGACCATGCCACCCACCGTGCTGTTGCTGGCGAAGTGTGGCGGCTCGAAGGGCAGGCACTGCCCCTTCTCGGCCAATGCGGCTTCGAGTTCGGCGAGCGGTGTGCCGGCGCGCACGGTGACGACGAGTTCACTCGGCTCGTAGCTCGTGATGCCTGCGAGCGCCGTGGTGTCGAGAACGTCGCCTTGCAACGCCTCGCCGTAGAAATCCTTGGTGCCGCCGCCGCGGATGCGAAGCGGCGTGGCATCGGCGGCCGCGGCGCGAATGCGTTCGGCGATCTGGCGGAGGGCGGGTTCCATGGTCTGTGCTGCTTTTCTTGTCGTGGTTCTCAGAAGCGCGGCAGCTCGGGATGCGGCAGCCGGCCGCCGCGCACCACCTGCTTGCCGTATTCGGCGCAGCGCTGCAGCGTGGGGATCACCTTGCCGGGGTTCAGCAGGCCGGCCGGATCGAAGGCGCGCTTGACGCCGGACATCTGCTCGTTCTCGGCTGCGGTGAACTGCACGCACATGCTGTTGAGCTTTTCCACGCCCACGCCATGCTCGCCCGACACGGTGCCGCCCATGGCCACGCTGGTCTCGAGGATGTCGGCGCCGAAGAGTTCGCAGCGGTGCAGCTCGTCGGGGTCGTTGGCGTCGAAGAGCACCAGCGGATGCAGGTTGCCGTCGCCCGCGTGGAACACGTTGCAGCAGCGCAGGTTGTACTTCTTCTCCATCTGCTGGATGGCCAGCAGGATGTCGGCCAGGCGCTTGCGCGGAATGGTGGAGTCGAGGCACATGTAGTCGGGGCTGATGCGGCCCGAGGCGGGGAAGGCGTTCTTGCGGCCGCTCCAGAACTTCATGCGCTCTTCCTCGCTGCTGCTCACCGCAATGGCGGTGGCGCCGCAGGAGCGCAGCACGGCCGTCATGCGGCCGATTTCTTCTTCCACTTCCTCTGCGGTGCCGTCGGATTCGCACAGCAGGATCGCGGCCGCGTCGAGGTCGTAGCCCGCGTGCACGAAGTCCTCGACGGCGGCGGTCATGGGCTTGTCCATCATCTCGAGCCCCGCGGGAATGATGCCGGCCGCAATCACCGCGGCCACCGCGTCGCCCGCCTTGCGAACGTCGTCGAAGCTGGCCATGATGCAGCGCGCGACCTGCGGCTTGGGCACCAGCTTGACCGTGACCTCGGTGGCCACGGCCAGCATGCCTTCGCTTCCGATGACCAGCGCGAGCAGGTCCAGGCCCGGCGCGTCGAGCGCCTCGCCGCCGAACTCGATGGGCTCACCTTCGGCCGTGAAGCCACGCACGCGCAGCACGTTGTGCAAGGTGAGACCGTACTTGAGGCAGTGCACACCGCCCGAGTTCTCGGCCACGTTGCCGCCGATGGTGCAGGCGATCTGGCTCGACGGATCGGGCGCGTAGTAGAGGTTGAAGGGCGCGGCGGCTTCGCTGATGGCGAGGTTGCGCACGCCGCACTGCACCACGGCCGTTCGGCTCACCGGGTCGATCTTCAGGATGCGGTTGAACTTGGCGAGCGACAGCGTCACGCCCAGCGCATGCGGCATGGCGCCGCCCGAAAGCCCGGTGCCCGCACCGCGCGCCACCACGGGCACGCCGAGCTGGTGGCAGGTCTTGAGCACCGCAGCCACCTGCGCCTCGGTCTCGGGCAGGGCCACCACCAGTGGGCGCTGGCGGTAGGCGGTGAGGCCGTCGCACTCGTAGGGCGTGGTGTCCTCGGCGTGCCAGATCAGCGCGTGCGCCGGCAGGTGGGCCTGCAGGGCACGCACGATCTGCGACTGGCGGTCGGTTTTTTTTTGCAGCAGCGAATCGTGCTGGGCGGCGGTGAGCGGCGCGTTCATGGATGTCTCTCTTGGTGCCCTGCACTCTACGCAAAATGCGGCGCGGCCGGGTTGATGCTTTTTTGCGCGGCGCTTGAGAGAACTTTGCCGATAGAACTCTGCCGGCCGGCCGGCCGGCCGGCCGGCCGCCGGTTCAGCGCAGGCTCTGCGCGAGCCAGTCTGCAAACGCCGCGCATTCCCAGCGATCGAGCATGCCGGGCTGCCAGCAGATGGTGTGGCGGTGCGGCGAGGGCACGGGCCGGTCGGACAGCGGCACCAGCCGGCCCGATTCGAACCAGGCGGCGCCCATCTTCTGGCGCACCAGCGCCACGCCGAAGCCGCTCGCGGCCGCGTCGTAGACCAGGCCCAGGTCGTTGAACTGCGAGCCGACGTGCGGTTCGGGCTGGTCGAGGCCGCAGCTTGCGAACCAGGTGCCCCAGGGCTCGAGCGGGCTGCGGATCAGCCGCGCGCTGGCAATCTCCGCCGCGGTGCAAAAGCCGTCGAACGGGCCGAATTCGTTGAGGTAGCTCGGGCTGCAGGCGGGCACCACCTCTTCCTCGAGCAGCAGGCGGTGTTCGCAGTCGGCATACGCACCGTTGCCGTAGCGCACTTCGAGATCGGCCTGCTCGGCCGTGACATCGAGCAGCGGAATGGACACCTGCAGCACCAGCTCGATGTCGGGGTAGATGTTGCGGAACAGCTCGAGCCGCGGCATCAGGAACACGCGGCTGAAGGTGGGCGTGACGGCGATGCGCAGGCGCGTGGCGCGCGTCGCCGCGTTGCCGAGCGGCGTGGCCTGCAGCGCCGCAAGGCCGGTGCGCACGTTGGCAAGGTAGGCGGCGCCGTCGGCCGTGAGGCTGAAGTCGCCGCGGCCGAAGAGCTTGAAGCCCACGTGCGCCTCGAGCTGGCGGATGCGGTGGCTCACGGCGCTGGCGGTGACGCACAGCTCGTCGGCCGCGCGGCCCGCATGCCGCAGCCGCGCCACGGCCTCGAAGGTCAGCAGGCACTGGATGGGCGGGATGTGCTGCAGGGCCATTGTCCTTACCCTCTTCTGGGGTGCTCTTGGTTTCGGCGCTGTTGGTTTCGGCGCTGTTGTTCAGGGCGCGTGCACAGGCCACCGGGTACTCCCCTCCGCGAATGTCCCCCGCCTTCGGCTCCTCCTTTATTTCGCTGCGGGGAGCACCCGATGCCCTGTGCACGAGGGCACGCTCGTTGTGCATCGCTGATCAACGACCGCTGCGCATAACGCACCCGCTGATGGGGTGCCTTGCGCAGCGAAATCAAGGAGGAGGCCGCAGGCCGGGGGACATTCGCGGAGAAAGGTACCCCGTCGGCGGGAGCGCGCCCCGAACAAAGCACGTCATGCACGACGCATCGAGTCATGGGATTCACCCTAATCCTCGAAGAAGCTCACAGGCAACCCAGGCGTATCGACCCGCATCGAGATCACCGTGCCCGAGGCTGGCAGCCGCTCGATCTCGGCGGCGGGACGGCCCTTGCGGGCGGTGGTGACGAAGAGCGTCTTCAGGTCGTCGCCGCCGAAGCAGGGCATCGTGGGACATTGGGTCGGCACAGGAACGGCGGCCACGATCTCGCCCGAAGGCGCAAGGCGCAGCAGCTGCGCGCCTTCGAACATCGCGACCCAGTAGTGGCCCTGTGCATCGACCGTGGCGCCATCGGGGCGGCCTTCATAGCGCAGCGTCGGCGAATCGGGGGTCCAGCCTTCGGGCTTGGCGTCGAACTGGTGGAACACGCGGGGCTGCGAAAGCGTATTGGCCGCCGCGTCCCAGTTCCAGGCGCGCACCTGGTGCGCGGGCGTATCGGCCCAGTACAGCGTGCGCGCATCGGGCGAGAACGCGAGCCCGTTGGCCGTGGTCACCTGGTTGGCCATCTGCGTGAGGGCCGGCGCCACGCCGCTGCCGGGCCGCGCATCGAGGCAGTAGAGCGCGGCGTTGGCGCGGTCCTTGGCCTCGTTGATCGAACCGCTCCAGAAGCGGCCGAGCGCGTCGCACTTGCCGTCGTTGAAGCGCATGGTGCGCGCGTCGTGTTCCACGCGCGCGATCGCGACGAGTTCACCGCCCCACTCGCGCGCCCGGTAGATGCCGTCGCGCAGCGCGATCACGAGGCCGCCATTGCGTGCCGGCGCCATGCAGCCGGGCTCGGTGGACAAGGCCCAGCGCTCCACCTTGGCCGAGTCCGTGCCGATGTCGCCGCGCGTGCGCAGCACCGCACGGCCCGGGATGTCGAGCCAGTACAAGGCGCGTTCCCGCGGATGCCAGAACGGCGATTCGCCGAGCTCGCAGAGGCTGTTGTCGATGGAGGTCCACATGCCCGGAATTGTGCATGCGCGGACATCGCCGCTCCAGCGGGAAAACGCAGGCAAAAAAAAGCCCGCTGACGCCGAAGCGCTCGCGGGCTGAACATCCAAAGGAGACCTCGCTGAAAAATCGTTCCGTGTAGTTCTTATAACCAGCCTGTACACCGCATGCCTTCTTCCAGAAACACCGAGGAACCGGCTTTGCCGGGCCTCTGGTGTTGCCCCCAGCAGGGGGGTTGGCGAAGCGACACGAAGTGCGCGAAGACTGGGGGGTTACCTGTTATATGCGGTCTCGCCGTGCGAGGAGATGTCGAGGCCTTCGCGCTCTTCTTCTTCCGACACACGCAGGCCGATGGTGAGGTCGGCGATCTTGTAGGCAATGAACGAGACCACGCCCGACCAGACGATGGTCAGCAGCACGCCCTTGAGCTGGATCCACACTTGGGCGCCGATGCCGTTGGACACCACGCTGGCCGTGACCCAGTCGCCCACGAGGCCGGGGCCGCCCAGGGCCTGGGTGTTGAACACGCCGGTGAGCAGCGCGCCGACGATGCCGCCGACACCGTGCACGCCGAACACGTCGAGCGAGTCGTCCGCGCCGAGCAGCTTCTTGAGGCCGTTGACGCCCCAGAGGCAGGCGAAGCCGGCGATGAAGCCGATGATGATCGCGCCCATCAGGCCGACGTTGCCGGCGGCCGGGGTGATGGCCACCAGGCCTGCCACGGCGCCTGAAGCGGCGCCCAGCATCGAGGCCTTGCCGCGCATCAGCGCTTCACCGATGCACCATGCGAGCACGGCAGCGGCCGTGGCGGTGAAGGTGTTCATGAAGGCGAGCACGGCGCTGGTGCCGGCTTCCAGGGCCGAACCGGCGTTGAAGCCGAACCAGCCGACCCACAGCAGCGAAGCGCCGACCATGGTGAGCGTGAGCGAGTGCGGCGTGAAGGCTTCCTTGCCGTAGCCCACGCGCTTGCCGATCACGAAGGCGCCCACCAGGCCCGCCACGGCGGCGTTGATGTGCACCACGGTGCCGCCCGCGAAGTCGAGCGCGCCCCACTGCCAGATCAGGCCGGCCTTGGCGTTCTGTGCGTCCACCACGTTGGCGGCGGTGTAGGCGTCCGGGCCCATCCAGAACCAGACCATGTGCGCGAGCGGCGCATAGCTGAAGGTGAACCAGATGACCATGAACAGCAGCACGGCCGAGAACTTGGCGCGTTCCGCGAAGGCACCCACGATCAGGCAGCAGGTGATGCCGGCGAAGGTGGCCTGGAAGGCGGCGAACAGCAGCTCGGGGATGTAGACGCCCTTGCTGAAGGTGGCGCCGGGCGCGAACACGCCGGTGGCCGGATCGAAGATCCCCTTCATGAAGAGCCGGTCGAATCCGCCGAAGAAGGCGTTCCCCTCGGTGAACGCGAGGCTGTAGCCATAGATGAGCCACAGCACCACGATCATCGAGAAGGTGACCATCACCTGCATCAGCACCGACAGCATGTTCTTGCTGCGCACCAGGCCGCCGTAGAACAGCGCCAGGCCGGGAACGGTCATCATGATGACGAGCAGCGTGGACAGCATCATCCAGCTGGTGTCACCCTTGTTGAAGGAAGGAGCGGCAGGCGCCGCGGCGGGCGCTGCTTCGGCAGCCGCAGCGGGTGCGGCGGCAGCCGGAGCGGCCGCAGGTGCCGGAGCAGCGGCTGCGGGCGCGGACGCCGCCGGCGCCTCGGGCGTGGCAGCAGGCGCCTGGGCGAAGCTCGCCGTGCCTGCAGCGAGCAGGCTCAGGCCGAGCGCGAGAGAAACAAGCAGTTTTTTCATGGTTGTTGTTTTCCGGGCTGGATCAGAGGGCTTCGCGGCCGGTTTCACCGGTGCGGATGCGAACGACCTGCTCGAGGTTGTAGACAAAAATCTTTCCGTCGCCGATCTTGCCGGTGCGCGCCGCGCCCTCCACGGCTTCGATCACGCGGTCCACGAGGTCGTCGGACACCGCCGCCTCGATCTTGACCTTGGGCAGGAAGTCGACCACGTACTCCGCGCCGCGGTACAGCTCGGTGTGGCCCTTCTGGCGGCCGAAGCCCTTGACCTCCGTGACCGTGATGCCCTGCACGCCGATGGCCGAGAGGGCTTCGCGCACCTCGTCGAGCTTGAACGGTTTGATGATGGCTGTGACCAGCTTCATGATGACTTTCTCCTTCTTGGATGGAATGGATGGTGCGGCAGCTTGGGCCGCACCTTGTTCTTGTGCCTGCTTACAGGGTCTTGCTGAGCGTAACGATGAAGCGCGCCTTGTTGGGCGAATAGGTGGTCTGACCGAAGGTGCCGAAGCCGAGGTCGACGCCCGGGTTGGACACGGCCAGGTACGAGCTCTTCTTGTTGGCGCCCTGGATCGAGCCGGCCAGTGCGAGGCCGCTGCCGAAGTCGTACGACACGCCCACGTTGTAGTCCACGTAGCTCTTGTAGCCCAGGCTGCGGATGTCGCTGGACATGTGGGTGTAGCCCACGGCGGCCTTCAGCGTGAGCTTGGGCACGATCTCCTTGCTGTAGGCCAGGTTCAGGTAGCCGGTGTTGGTGCCCTTCAGGCCCGAGCCGGCCTTGTTGCCCGCGTAGCCGAAGTAGTCCTTCGACACCGTGTGCGAGTATTTCAGCGTGAACGAGCCGATGGCCTCGTCGGCCCAGGTGCCGGCGCCGTACAGCTCGGTGGTGTTGCCGGCGGAGTTGCCCGGGTAGATGTAGGTCAGCGCGCCCACGTCCATGTCGAAGGGGCCGGCCTTGAACTTGTAGCCGCCGTAGATGTCGCTCTCGATGCTGTTGCCCTTGAGCCAGTTGACGCTGGAGTTCCAGTTGCCCACGTAGAAGCCGGTCTCGCCGAAGGCGTAGTCGAAGCCGCCCTGGATCGCGGGCTTGAAGCCCTTGGTCTTGGCGTAGTCGTTCTTCCCGATCATGTCCTGGTCCTGGCCGCGGAACTTGTAGTTGCTGGTCAGTGCCACATTCCCCGTGAGCTGTGCGCTCGCAAGCATCGGCAGGGCAGCAAGGGCGGCCACGGCCATTGCCTGGGCGAATTTACGGTGCATCATCGAGACTCCTCGGAGTTGGTTGGATTGTTGGGGGACACCGTCTCATAGCAGGGAGCGTGCCAAAGTGCACGTTTTGCCCTGCGGCACGGCGGCCGCCCCCGCACCTGCAACCCAGGCGAAATAGTTACAAGCGTGTTCAGTTGCGGTACCCCATGGGGCACCGCGGTGCATGAGCCCGGCCAAAAACGGGCGCACCACAATGGTGAGAGGGAGTGGAATGAGCCTGTCTTTGGTGCAAAGCCGCGCTTTGCTTGGGCTGGAAGCGGCCAGTGTCACGGTCGAGGTGCATCTGGCGAACGGCCTGCCGAGCTTCACGCTCGTCGGGCTGGCGGAAACCGAGGTCAAGGAGGCGCGCGAGCGGGTGCGCTCGGCCATCCAGAACGCCGGCCTGGAGTTTCCGAACAACAAGAAGATCGTCGTCAACCTGGCGCCGGCCGACCTGCCCAAGGATTCCGGCCGCTTCGACCTGCCGATCGCGCTCGGCATCCTCGCGGCCAGCGGGCAGATCCAGCCTGCGCTGCTGGCGGGCCATGAATTTGCCGGCGAGCTCTCCCTTTCAGGCGAACTGCGGCCGGTGCGCGGCGCGCTCGCCATGGCGCTGGCCCTGCACACGAGCGGCATCGCGACACGGCTGGTGCTGCCCGCCGCAAGCGCCCAGGAAGCGGCGCTGGTGCCCGGCAGCGAGGTGTACGGCGCCAGGCACCTGCTGGACGTGGTGCAGCGCTTCATGCCCGAGGGCGCCGCGCTGCCGCAAGGCGAGGAACAGCAGCAGCAGCAGCCCGCCGCCGACGGCTGGGCCCGCGTGCACGCCGCAGCCGCGGCGGCCGCGCCGCTCTATGCCGACCTGGCCGACGTCAAGGGCCACGCCGGCGCCAAGCGCGCCCTCGAGATCGCCGCCGCGGGCGGGCACAGCCTGCTGATGGTCGGCGAGCCCGGCTCGGGCAAGTCGATGCTGGCGCAGCGCTTTGCCGGCCTGCTGCCGCCCATGAGCGTCGACGAGGCGCTGGAGAGCGCGGCCGTGGCCAGCCTGGCCGGCAGTTTTTCGGCCGCGCGCTGGATGAACCGGCCGACCTCGGCGCCCCACCACACATCGAGCGCCGTGGCGCTGGTGGGCGGCGGCTCGCCCCCGCGGCCCGGCGAGATCTCGCAGGCGCACCATGGCGTGCTCTTCCTAGACGAGTTCCCGGAGTTCGCGCGCTCGGCCCTCGAGGCGCTGCGCGAGCCGCTGGAGACGGGCACCATCACCATCGCGCGCGCCGCCCGTCGCGCCGAGTTTCCGGCGCGCTTCCAGCTGGTCGCGGCCATGAACCCCTGCCCTTGCGGCTACCTGGGCTCGACGCTGAAGGCCTGCCGCTGCACGCCGGACCAGATCTCGCGCTACCAGGCCAAGCTCAGCGGCCCGCTGCTGGACCGCATCGACCTGCACATCGAGGTGCCCGCGGTGTCGGCGCAGCAGCTCATCGATGCGCCGCCCGGCGAATCCACGGCCAGCATCCGCACCCGCGTGGTGGCCGCGCGCGAGTTCGCGCTGCAGCGCCAGGGCAGCCCCAACCAGGCGCTGCAGGCCGGCGCCATCGACAAGCATGCCGCACTCGACGATGCGGCACGCAAGTTCGTCTACAACGCCGCCGCCAAGCTCGGCTGGTCGGCGCGCAGCACGCACCGCGCGCTCAAGGTGGCGCGCACCGTGGCCGACCTGGCGGGCGCCGAATCGGTGGGGGTGGTGCATGTGGCGGAGGCGGTGCAGTACCGCAGGGCGCTGCGGAACTGAGCGCCCCCGCCAAGGCGCAGAGCAGCGCCTACTTGAACTCGTGGCTCACCACGGGCGCCGACTTGCTGTCCTGCACCGTCACGCGCTGGCGGTAGACGTCGAGGTCGCCGTTGCGCACTTCGATGTTGTAGATGCCCGGGCGCAGCGAGAGCGACTTGAGCGGCGGGCTCACGCCGCGCTCGGCGCCGTCGACGAAGACCTGGCCCCAGGGACGGATGTTGAGCACCACGCGTCCCATGCCGGGCGGAGCGGCCGGCGGCGCGGGCGGCGGGGTCGGGCCGCCCGCGATCACGGTGGGTACCGGATTCGTGGGCGCCGTGCCCGGTGTCGCGGGCACGGCCTGCGCGAGCCGGTTCAGCTCGGCGATGGCGTTGCGGGCATCGCGCGCATGCGGGCCGCGCCGATAGCGGCGCAGGTAGGCCTCGTAGCCTTCGCGCGTGTTCTCGGCCTGGGCCAGGTTCCAGTCCTCGGCTTCGGCGGTGGCCATGGCGGCTTCCGGCGGCGGCACGGGCGTGGGCGTTGCGCCCGGCGGCGTGGCTGCGGGGTCCGGTGTGGCCGGTGCAGGTGCCGGCGCCGCGCCCACTGGCACATTGGTCAGCGGCGTCAATGGGCCGGCCGGCGCGCTGGCCGCTGCCGCGGGAGGCGGCGTGCCGGGCGCTGCCGCCACGTTCTCGCCCGCGGGCGCCGATGACGATGATGAGCCGCCGGCGGCGCCTTCGCCCGGCGGCATGGCGGCAGGCGGCGGCGAGGTGGCGGACATCGGCCCCGACGGCGGGGGCACCGGCACCATGGCGGTCGATGTTTCCTGCCGGCCTGAAGTCAAGTGAAGGCCGATCCAGCTGCCCACGGCCACCAGCGCAATCAGCAGCACGCCGACCAGGCCCCACGGCGGCCGCGACGATTTCTTGCCGGTCGGTGCTGGCTGAGGCTGCGGCTTGCCGGGAGCCGATGGAGGACGTGCCGGCGCTGCCGCAGCCTCGCGCGGTGCGGCGGGCTTGGGCGAGGATGACGGAGGCTCGGCCTTGGACGCGGGCTGAGGCTTGGGCTTGGGCTCGACCGGCTCGGGGGCAGCGGCTTCAGGCCGCACGGCACTGGCCGATGCAGTGGCTTGCGCTGCTGCTGCCGCCGCTGGCGCCGATGCCTGGGGTGCCGCCGAGGCAGCCGGCGCTTGCTGCGGCACAGGTGCCACCGCGGGCGCGGCCTTCGAAGGCGGCGGTGGCGCGATGACGGCCATGGGCGCCGCCAGTCCGCTCACGTAGGTATCGCCCAGCTTGGCAAGCCCCAGTTCGGCCGCGAATGCGGCCACGGTCTGCGTGCGGTCCTTGCTGTGCACGGCCAGCGTGTGGTCGACGGCCGCGCAGAAGGCCGGGCTCAGGTCGCTGCGGCCCAGCGACGACAGCGGCACGTAGGCGTCCTGCACGCTGCGCACCACGGCCGATGGCGGCGGGTGGCCGGTGACCGCGCGGTACAGCACGGCGCCCAGCGCGTAGAGATCCGTCCACGCGCCCTGCAGCAGCGTGTTGTCGTCGGCGTACTGCTCGATCGGCGAATAGCCGGACTTCACCATCACCGCCACTTCGTCGACCAGGTCGGCGATCGACTTGCGCGCCGCGCCAAAGTCCAGCAGCACCGGCAGGTCGTCCTGCTGGATGAAGATGTTGTCGGGCGCGATGTCGCGGTGGAAGCACTGGCTGCGGTGCAGCGTCTCGAGCGCGCCGAGCAGCGGGCCGAGCATGCTCAGAAGCCAGGCCTCGGAGATCTTCTTCGGATCTTCCTCGGCCAGCCGGCGCAGCGTGCGGCCGCGGTAGAGCTGGATCGCCATGTAGGCGGTGCTGTTGGCCTCCCAGAAGCGGTGCACCCGCACCAGCGCCGGATGGCTGAACTGCGCGAGCGTGCGCGCCTCGTTGATGAAGCTGCGCAGGCCCGCCTGGAAGGTGGCCGTGAGGCGGTCGGAACGCACGTGCACGCTGTCGTCGCCCACGCGGCGCGCGAGCATCGAGGGCATGTATTCCTTGATGGCCACCTCGCGCTGCAGCGAGTGGTCGTAGGCGCGGTAGACGATGCCGAAGCCGCCTTCGCCAATGACCTCGAGCAGCTCGAATTCGTCCAGCCGGTGGCCCGCGTCCAGCGGATGGGGGCGCTCCTGCGGATCGGCCTGCATGCTGGCGCTGCCGTTGCTGTTGTCATTGCTGGCGTTGGTCGTCATGCATCTCCTCCCGCGGCGGGGGTCTGGTCGTTCATGCCCATGGCACATGCCCCTGTGAAAACAACTTCGAGAACAACGGCGTGTTGAGGCCTCCGCCGTGGGCGGCGGTGCGCAGCGGCGAGCCGTCCGCCTGGTTGGTCCACCAGTAGCTGGTGCTTCCGAAGGCATCGAAGCACAGCGGCAGCTCGGGCCAGCCGAGGCGCTGCTGCGCGCCTGTGGCGCCGGCGCTGCCGGCCGCGGGCCCGAGGATCGAAAGGATGTCGTCCGAGCCGCCGCTCGCGGTCTGGAAGCCGCCGTGGGCCGCGGCCAGCACCTGGCGGTCGAACTGGTCGGGCGCCACGCTGTGGCGGATCGCCTGCAGCAGCGCGCTGCCGCATTGCCAGTACCACGCGGCCGAGCCCTCGAGCATGGAGGGCCGGTAGCTCGAGGCGGCCACCTGCAGCGTCACGCACACGGGGTAGTAGCGCCCCACGCGGTCGCAACTGGGCGCCAGGCAGCCGAACTGCACCGCGTCCACGCCCTGCGTGGCCGGAATCGCGAAGTTCCAGACCGGCGCCACCACGTAGTGCCGCGTCATGGCGTCGGGCCAGCGCTTGAAGGTGCCCAGGCCGTTCTGCATCCAGCGGTCCCACCAGGCCTGCAGCTCGCGCGGCACGCGGCGGTAGAGAAAGTCGCCGGCCGCGGGCAGCTTGCCGTACCAGCCGATCTGCTCGTCGTCGGGCACCCACACCCGCGGCGAAGGAATGCCGCTGTTCATGTCAGGATTTCCCCGGGCACGAAAAGCCGTTCATCTGGTGCAGGCGCAGCGGGTTGTAGACGCTGTTCGCCGTCACCGCGAGCACCACCTTCCTGCCCTGCAGGTCGAAGGTCGCGTTGAACGATTCGGGTGCGCTGCCCGACGAAATGGAGGCCTTGTCGAACAGCCGGTGCAGCGCCCACGGCCCTTCGGTGACGATGCCGCCGGCCGGCGTGCCGCTGGCGGTCGTCACCTGCAGCCGCACCTGGTTGCTGTTGCGCGGGCCGGGCCACTTGACGGTGCTGGGCGCCTGCGGTCCGTGCGCATAGCGCACCGTCTGGCCGTCGATGTCGAGCGTGAACTGGCTGATGGCGGCGTCCATGTCCTCGGGCCGGATGTCGATGGTGAACGAGGGCGTGCGCCCGCCCGCCATGCCCGAGAAGAACACGTCGCGGATGGCCTGCGCCTTCTGGAACGAATCGAGATACGCCGAGCGCCCCGGCGAGCTGCCGTCCACGCCCTTCTTGAAGGCCCAGGGGTTGACGGAGGTGTCGACCTGCGAGGCCAGGTTCTTCTGGAAGAAGTCGTCCATCATGCCGCCCGGCGCGAACAGCTGCGCGAAGTCGCCGGCGGCCACGTCGCGGTTCGAGCCGCGCGAGAACGGATAGCGCCCCGCAATGGCCTGGCTGCAGAACTGGCCGATGGTGGCGGCCGCGTTCTGCCCGATGTTCTGCCGCGTCACCGCCGCCGCCTTGGACGACGCGGTGGCCGAGAGGTCGTTCAGCATGCCCTGGAACGGCACCGGCAGGCGGCCCGCCTCGGCCTGCACCTTGGTGACCGCGTCGCTCGATGGCGGGATGTTGCCGCTGCGCAATGCCGTGTCGGTGGCGGTGAGGAAGGTGTAGAGCTCGTTGATGAGCGCGGCGGTTGCGTCGATCGGTGCCTGGCCGCCGGCCTTGGGCGCGGTGACCATGCGGCGAAGCGGCGCGAAGTGGTTGTCCACCAGCGATTCGGGGCGGTCCGGCACGGTGTTGCGGCGCTGGCTGCCGTCGGGCTGCCCGATGAGCTGCTCGATGCGCTCGCGCGTGCTGGCCACGCGGTTCTGTGCCTGGTCGAGCAGGCTGCGTGTGGCTTCGTCGTGGTTGCGCAGCAGGTCGGTCTCGCGCGCCGCGCCGCGGATGAGGCGCGACATCGGCGACTCGCTGGTCGAGAGCACGCGCGTCATCTGGATGCTCTGCAGCAGCGAGCGGCTGTCGGCCAGCCGGACGTCGAGCAGGTAGTCGTCCCAGACGCGGATGTAGTCCGTGAGGTAGAGCCGGCGCACCTCGCGCAGCAGCAGCTCGCGCGAAGTGATGTCGGCCATGCCGGGCGCGCGGATCTGCAGCACCCAGCGGTCTTCCTGTTCGAGCGCGAGCGTGGTCTCGGCCATGCGCTTGTCGAAGATGTCCCAGTAGCCGCGGTAGGTGAACAGCGTCGGGATGCCGTCGGTGAGCGGCTTGCCGCTCGTGCGCTTGATCACCAATGCCGACTCGGCCCCCGCCGCCTCCGCGATGCTGAAGGCATTGGGCGGGCTGGTCTGCAGCAGGATGCGCCGCAGCCGCGCATAGGCGCGCTGCGCCAGCGGCACGCCGGCCAGGCGGTTGCGCGTCTCGGTGACGAGCCGGTCGTCCTTGGCGAAGGGCGAGGTCACCACGCGTTCGGCGAACAGCGCCTTCAGGTGCGACTCGAGGTTGGTGCGCTGCTCGCGCGTGAGGCCGGCGCCGATCTTGCGGTCCACGTCGGTGAGCAGCCAGGCCTGGAGAAAGTCGGCGTCGTAGCGCTCCGCGTCGTACAGCATGAGGTAGGCCTTGAGCGCCTCGTAGCTGTATTCGGCGTCGGTCTTGGAAGCCTCGCGCAGCGCCTGCTCCACGCGCTGCGCGGCCTGCGGCAGCAGCACGCCTTCGAGCGCGCGCTGGTAGACGCCGTCGGTCGCGGCCTGCAGCTTCTCGCCCTGGTAGAGGCCGAAGCGGTAGCCCATGGGCGGATCGCCGATGTCGAAATGGCTCGACTTGGGCAGGTCGCGCAGGCGGTCGAGCACCGGCAGCGAGCTGGCGATGTCGCTGTTGGAATCGACCACCGTCGGCAGCTCGCCGCGCGCCGCGGCCTTGTTGAAGGCCTTGGCGTTGGTGTCGACCTCGGCCACGTAGTCGCGGTTGTTGCGCCAGCTGTTCACGCAGGCGCCCAGCACCACCACCAGCAGCACGCCGATGAGGCCGTAGCCCGCGAGGTCGATGGCGCGCTTGCGCCGGTACCAGCGCAGGTTGGTGCCGGCCACGCCCGCGTCGCGGAAGATCACCTGCTGCAGCAGCTCCTTGAGGAAGTAGCTCTTGCCCGGGCCCGGCGGCGGCGCGGGCGGCGCGTTGACCTGCAGGTAGCGCTTGATCGCGCCCATCACGCGGTCGAAGGCCGTGCCCTCCTGCGTGCCGCTGGTGAAGTACACGCCGCGCAGCATCGGCGCGACTTCGAACTTCGAGGGGTTGAACACGTCGGCCAGGAAGGTGCCCAGGATGTCCTCGAAGCTCGCGAACTGCTGCGGCAGCAGGTAGGCCTGCGCGCGGCGCAGCTGGTCGGGCTCGGCCGCCAGCAGTTCCGGCAGGCGCTCGTCCAGGCGCTGGTGCAGCAGCTTGTATTCCTGGTGGAAGCGCTCGCGCAGGTCGGCCTTGGCCGGGTCTGCGGGGTTGGCATCGATCGGAAAGGTGAAGCCCCAGACCTGCGCGCGCTCGGCCCGGCCGAGCGCGCCGAAGTACTCGTTGAAGCCGGCCAAGAGGTCGGTCTTGGTGACCAGCACGTACACCGGAAAATTGATGCCCAGGCCGTTGCGCAGTTCGAGCAGCCGCTTGCGCAGCGCCATCGCGTGGCGCGCGCGCTGCGCGTCGTCGGCCAGCGGCAGGTCGGCAATGCTGATGGTGAGGATGGCACCGTTGATCGGCTGGCGCGGCCTGAACTTCTTGAGCAGGTCGAGGAAGCCCTTCCACTCGCCCTCGTCGGTTTCGCGGTTGCTCTCGTGCGTGGTGTAGCGCCCGGCGGTGTCGATCAGCACCGCCTCGTTGGTGAACCACCAGTCGCAGTTGCGCGTGCCGCCGATGCCGCGCACCGCGGCCTTGCCGAGCTGGTCGGCGAGTGGAAAGTCGAGGTCGGAGTTGACCAGCGCGGTGGTCTTGCCCGAGCCCGGCGCGCCGATGAAGATGTACCAGGGCAGCTGGTACAGGTACTGGCGGTCGAACAGCGCGAAGCGCCCCGCGGGCTTGCCGCCGGCATCGGCGCCGAAGCGCATGTTCTTCAGGATGGACGTGGCGTCGGTGAAGCCGCTTTGCAGCTCCTTGATCTCGGGCGCATCCTCGGGCTTGGCGGCCTTCTCCTTGGGCGACGGCGTGCGCAGCTGGTTGAGCAGCTGCGCATTGAGGCGCCGCTCGCGCCACTTGCGGTAGAGCACGCGCGCGATCCAGATCGCGAACATCAGCGCGATCACCACGATGCGCACGAACTCGCTTTCGAACGGCCGGTAGCGGCCCACCGCGATGACGGGGCCGATGATCCAGATCAGGAACGCAACGGCGAGCAGCCCGAGAAAGACCCACAGGTCGCGGCTCACGAGAAAACGGAAAATCGCGCGCAGCATCAGCGGGTTCCTCCCTGCGGTGCAGGAGCGGCGCCTGCGGCCACGGGTGCCACCAGCAGCGTCACTTCGACCCGACGGTTGCGCGCACGGTTGGCCGGCGAATCGTTGGGCACCAGCGGGTCGGCATCGCCGCGGCCTTCGGCGCGCAGGCGCTCGGGCCGCGTGACGCGCGTGGCGATCATCTTCTTGACCGCATCGGCACGCGCCTGCGAGAGCTGCCAGTTGGACGGAAAGCGCACGCTGCGGATCGGCTGGTCGTCGCTGAAGCCGCTGACGAGCACATTGCCTTCCACCGAGTTGAGCGCATCGGCCACGCGCGCGAGCACCGGCGCATAGCGGTCGAGCACGCGGTCGGAGCCCGATGCGAACAGGCCGTCGCCGCGCAGCACCACCACGCTGCGGTCGGCCTCGTCGCGCACCGTCAGCAGGCCGTCGCGGATCTCGGGTTCGAGAAAGCGCTGCAGCCGCGGCTGCGGTGCCGGCGCAACGGCCACGGCGCGCTGCGTCTGCGGCAGGCGCACCGCATTGACCGCGGCGAACGCGCCGTCGGAACGGCCCGCCAGGCTGAAGGTGAGCACGCCGAACACCAGCACCAGCAGCACCGCCGCCACCGCGCCCACGGCCCACAGCGGCACCCAGTTGCGCGTGCGGCGCACCGGCGCGCTCGCGTCCTGCCAGTGCGGCGACAGCGGCACGGCAATTTCGCCGCGCGTCTGGCGAATGATCTGCAGCAGCCGCTGCTTGAGCGTTTCGAGCTGCGTGCGGCCGTTGTCGATGACGCGGAAGCGCCCTTCGAAGCCCATCGCCAGGCAGAAGTAGATGAGCTCGATCAGCTGCAGGTGCTGCTGCGGGTTCTGCACCAGCCGCGACAGCAGCTGGAAGAATTTCTCGCCGCCCCAGGTCTCGTTGTGGAACATCACGAGCAGGCTCTGCGACGACCAGATGCTGCCGCCCCACGGCGTGAGCGCGGCCGCTTCGTCGACCGCGGTGCACAGGCAGTAGCGCGCGCCGATGATCACTTCGGGCGCAATGCCGCTTTGCTGCGCGCGCGTCTCGAAGCGCCGGACCTCGTCGACCAGGTGTTCGCGCAATTGCGCGGGCGCATCGTGGTGGCCGGTGGCGCGGATCTGCGGAATCAGGTCGAGCAGCGGGTTGGCCGCCGCAACCAGCGGGTTGTTGCCGGCCAGCGCCGTGTCGCCCGCATGCGGACGGCGTGCGTCATGCCAGGCGGTGAATGACTGCGGTTGCTGCTGCCCCGCGCCGCGCGATGCCGGCGGCATGCCCGCCGCATCGCCGTTGCCGCCGTTGTTGTTGGCGCCGCCGCCCGGGTTGGGCGGCACGAAGCCTCCCGGACCGACGGCCATGTCGTTGACACCGTTCATAGGGTCCCTCACGGACGAATTGCCCAGAACTCCATGGCCAAGCCCGGAAAGTCGCCGGCCAGGTGCATTGCAACGCCGCCCGATTTTTCGAGCTGGCGCCACATGTCGCCGCTCTTGTCGAGTTCGAAATAGTGGTAGCCCGCGTTGTATGGAATCTGGCGCGGCGCCACCGGCAGCGGCCGCACCGTGACGCCCGGCAGCTGCAGCTGCACGAGGTCGCGGATGCGCTCGACCGAACCGATCTTGACCTGCGTCGGAAAGCGCTGCTGGATCGCATCGGCGGGCAGGTTGGCATGCACCGCGAGCACGAAACCCGCGTTGCGCACCAGCACCGGATCGGGCATGCGGCCCACGCGCACGCCGTGGCTGCGCTCCTCCAGCTCGATGGCGATGGCGCTCTGTTCGAGCACCGCCGAGAGCGAGCGCCGCAGCTCTTCCATCAGCGGCCGGATGGTCTCGTTGAGATTGTCGTGGTCGTACTTGGGCCACACCACGGGGCGCCGCGTGGGCGAGGTGTGCGTGGCGAGATGGCAGGCCAGCTTGAACCAGTCGATGAACAGTTCCTCGGGGTGCACCTGCACCGCATGCTGCGCATGCCAGGTCGTGGCGAGATAGCGGTTGACGAGTTCGAGCAAAAGAAAGTCGGAGACCTCGCTCACGCCGCCGCGGCCCGGCTGCGAGAGCCGCGAGGCCAGCGCCTCGGAGCGCTGGGTGAGCAGGCCGTGCAGTTCGGCAACCATGCTGCGCAGCATGGGGTGCGCCGATGCATCGAGCACCGGCGGAATGTAGTTGGCGTCGATCACCAGCTTGTGGTCGGTGCGCCGTTCGATCACGCGCACCGCGCCGATGGCCTGCCACTCCGCGGTGAGCGACGACGCGCGCGCAAGCCGCAGGCGCGGCTTCGCAAGCTGCAGCACCGCCGGGCCGAGCGCCACCGAATTGCCGTCGGCCACCTCGCGCTCGATCACGCCGAAGCGCGCGGCCGAGCCCTCGTCGTCGGCAAAGATGACCTCTTCGCTGCCGGTGCGGCGCAGCGGCAGCGCGAGCACGATGAGTTCATCGGTCAGGTCGCTCGGCACCTCGTAGGGCAGCGGTGCATCTTCGGCGCCGAACGAGAAGGGCGTGCCGTCGGGCAGCACACCGGCGCCGCCGAGCAGCGACACGCGGCCGAGCGCGTGGGCATCGCGATCGATGTCCAGGCTGAGCCATCCCCAATAGGCACCTTGCAGGCCTGCGGTGCGGCGCGTGACGTACTGCTCGACATAGCGCTCCAGTTGCTGGAAGTGCTGCGGCCGCAGGTACATGCCTTCGGACCACACCACGCGATTCGCCAACGCCTGCGGAAGGGCGCCCTGCTTGCCGGCACCCGGATTGCGAACTGTCACCAAAGAACCTCCTGGGGAGTGCCCACACTGAAGCGGGAGGTGCCCGTTAACGGCCTCCCGATTGAATCGGTTTTTTTCTCTGATGCTACACGGCGCTTCTTACGTTTTGCACCGCATTTAGCGTGCGAATTTCTCGCACTTTCTAACTACAAGGCCGCGAAATTAACGACTTGGTAGTAACTCGATGCCGCTCTTGCGGATCGCGATGCGCACGTTTTGCTCGCTCGGAGAAAACTGCCACACCTTGTAGAGATTGGTTTGCTTCGGCTCCTTGAGCGGCAGCACGATGCGCCAGCGTGCGGCCTCGAGCTTGCGGTAGCCGGCGATGATGCCGATGGCACGCGAGTCGAGCCCTGCCTCGCGCTTGAACACACGCTCTTCACCGCTGCGCATGATGGCCTGGTCGGCGTTCACGAGTTCCGCTGCAAGCGTTTCGCGGTCGCGGTCCTGTAGTGCAAAGTAGTCTGCCGTCTCGAAGTTACCGGAAGATTTCAATTCGAAGACCTTGACGAGAATCGGTGCCGGCTGGCCGCGTCCGTCGGGGTTGACGCCATCGTCGATCTTGATCGTCACGGCATAGGGCGTGGGCAATGACTTCGCAGTCGATGCGCATCCACTGAGGCCACCCAGCAACGGTGCGGTTGCAAGTGCGCCTTGAAGCAGGGTTCGTCGATGCATTGAGATCTTCCCTAGTGGTTCGCGGCCTATATTATCGAAGTCGTGCGCACGAATCGCGTCGCATCGCGTGCCTGTCGCATGACAGCGGCACACTATCTCAAGCATTGCCTTTTGCAAGGTAGGAGAGAAGATTGAAGTCATGTCTGCCTGCTTTGGCGTTCACCTTGGTTCTGGTTGCTGGTTGCACGACCACGCCGCCGCCCGAGCCGCCGCAACCCGAACGCCTGAGCCAGCAAGTCGCGCGCAGCACGCTCGAGCGCGCGCAACAGGCCTATGACGAAGGCGACTACGCCAAGGCCATCACCACGCTCAAGAGCGGCGGCGTCTCGGTGTTCGACGCCGCAGAGCCGGCCACGCGGCTCGAGGCCATGAAGCTCGAGGCCTTCAGCTATTGCGTGGCCAACCAGGTGCCCGAATGCCGCGCGCAGTTCCGCAAGCTCATCGATGCGTTCCCCAACTTCGACCTCACCGTTGCCGAACGCAAGCACCCGGTGTGGGGCCCCGCCTTCGAGGCCGCCAAGCGAATGAAGCGTTGAACGCCGCAAGGGAGCCACGGCTCGACATCAACACGGAGATGCCATGCGTTGGACGGTGATCGAACATGCCGGCAAGCCGGTGGCTGCAGGCCCTTCGGCCTTGCTCGCGGCGCCCGGCGGAACCATCGGGCGCAGCCCCGACAACCACCTGGTGCTGCCCGACGAGCAGCGCCAGATCTCGCGCCTGCAGGCCACGGTGCGTTTCGACGACAGCGGCGCGGCGGTGCTGCGCAACATGAGCGCGGTGCTGCCCATCGGCGTCAACGAGCGCACGCTGCAGCACGAGCAGGAGGCGCCGATCGCCGAGGGCGACCGCGTGACCATCGGAAGCTATGTGCTGGTGGCGGGGAGCGGGCAACGCACCGCGCCCGTCGAGCCCGCCGCGCCGCTGATGGCGGCTGCACCGCCGCCGGCCGCGCCTGTGCACAGCGCATTGCCCGCCAGCACCATGGCGCCCGCGCCGATGGACTCGCTGCTGCCGGCCGCCCCCGTCTCCGATGTGTTCTCGGACCTCTTCGGCGCCGGCGCGCTGCCGATCGGCGAGACGCAGCCCGTGACCGTGGCGATGCCGCCGCCGACCGTGCCGGCGCCACCGCCTGCACAGGTACTGGCCGCTGCGCCGGTGCCTGCAGCATCGCCATCGCCAGCCCCCTCGCCGGCAAGCGCGCAGGCAAGCACGCAGGCGAGCGCCTCGCAGATTCCCTCCGCCGCCGATTGGGATGCCATCCTCGCGAATGCGCCGCGCCGCGAGGCGAGCGCCTCCGAGCCCATGCCCGACCCGATGGCGCACGAGCCCTTCGAGCTGCCCTCGCAGGCACGCAGGAACCCGGTCGATCCGCTGGCCGAGCTGAATCCGCGTGCGGAAGACAGCATGTCCGACGTGGCGCTCAAGCGCGGCATGGACCCGCTGTCCTTCTTTGCCGCCGACAACGACGCACCCTCGCCGCTCTCCGATCCGCGCCCCACCGCGCTGACCCACGAAGATCCGCTCAGCGATGTGCATCCGGCCATCGATCTGCTGGCCAGGCCGGCGGCGGCCCCACAGGGCTACAGCCATTCGAACCATGCGCGGGAACTGGCGGCGCAGTTCAGGCCGCCGAACCCGGTGCCCTTCGATCCGCCGGCTGCGAAGCCGGCCGAGCCGCGGGTGTCTGCGCAGGTTGAGCCGCCACCTTCGGCGCCACCACCACCACCACCACCACCACCACCACCACCACCACCACCACCACCGCCACCGCCACCACCCCCGCCGCCACCGCCGGCACCGGTGCCCGTCGCGGCCCCGCGCGTGGAGAATGTTGCGCCGCCCGCACCGCAGCAACCGAAGCCTGTTGCCGCGCCCTCGCCCGTGGCCGCGACGCCAGTTCCTGTCGCGGCGCCGCCATCGGCCCCCGCCTCTTCAGACGAACTCTTCAGGGCCTTCCTCGAAGGCGCCGGCGTGCCCGACGTGGCCGGCCAGCAGCCGCTGGATGCCGAAGCCATGCGGCGCCTCGGCCGGCTCATGCGCGCGTTCACCGACGGCACCATCGAGCTGCTCTCGTCGCGCGCCATGCTCAAGCGCGAAGTGCGTGCCGAGATCACGATGATCGTCGACGAGGAGAACAACCCCTTCAAGATCCTTCCCAACGGCCGCGCCGTGCTGATGCAGATGTTCGGCGCGCGCATGCCCGGCTTCCTGTCGCCCGAGGCCGCCGTGCACGACGCGCTCGGCGACCTGCAGTCGCATCAGCTCGGCATGGTGGCCGGCATGCGCGCCGCGCTGCTCACGGTGCTCAAGCGCTTCGATCCCGCGGCGCTCAACACCGCCACGCCGCACGACGGCGGGCTGGGCGAAAAACTGCTGCCCGGCGGCCGCGAGGCGCGCCTGTGGCGCCAGCTGCAGAAGCTGCATGCAGAAACCACCGCGGCCGTCGAGGACGACTTCCAGGCCGTCTTCGGCCGGGCCTTCCAGCAGGCCTACGACAAGGAGATGGAACGCTTGAAGGAGGCGCGCCGTGCTTGAGACCACCCCCCGCGCGTTCGCGGTGCCCATCTCGACCTCGCAGTTCTCCTGCGTCGGCGAGCGCAGCGGCAACCAGGATGCGATCGGCTACCACCTCGATGAATACAGCGCCTGCTTCGTCGTGAGCGACGGCGTGGGCGGCAACGCGGGCGGCGAGCTGGCCGCGCGCATCGCGGTCGATACTGCGCTCAACACCTTCGTCGACAACCCTTCGGTGGCGCAGCACGACATCCTGCAGGCCGTGAAGGCCGCCAACGACGCCATCCTCGCCAAGCAGCGGGAGCTGGCCGACCAGAGCCGCATGAGCGCGACCATCGTCTCGCTGTTCGTGGACCGCACCAGCGGCCAGGCCTGCTGGGCCCACGTGGGCGACAGCCGCCTCTACTGGTTCCGCCGCGGCGCGCTGATGCAGCGCACCGAAGACCACAGCCTGTCGGAGCGCTCGGGCGAAGCCGCCCTCGGCAACGGTGCCAACGGCGGCGAGCGCCTGGTGAAGACCAACCTGCTGTACCGCGCGCTCGGCGCCCGGGCCACGGCGGAAACCACCGTGTCGACGCCGCAGCGCCTGGCCGATGGCGACGCGTTCCTGCTGTGCACCGACGGCCTGTGGCAGCTCATTTCGCAGCAGGTGATGGAGCGCTCGCTGCAGCTGGCCGACAGTGCCGAGGAATGGCTCGCACTGCTGCGCCGCGCGGCCGAAGCCAAGGCGGACGAGTCGCGCGACAACTATTCGGCGCTGGCGGTGTGGGTGGGGTTTCCGCAGCAGGTGACGCTGGCGGGGACGGCGCGGCCGGCGGCATGACAAGCTCCGCTCGCCACCCTCAGGCGGCGAGCATCAGCACCTTGAACTGGCTCGGCACGATGCGCATGCCGACCATGTTGGTGGAATTCTGCAGCGTCAGGCTCGTCATCCGGGTGGCAGGAGTTCCCTTGAGAAGAACGGTAAAGGCGCCCGTCAGATGGCGGGACTGGCCCATGACCGTTTGCGACACCACACCCATGGCGACGCCCGCGTTGTCGCCGTTGGTCAGCGGCGTGACGGTGGCCATGTTGTGCGCCGGCGTGCACATGTAGAGGATGTTGTACGCGTTCGGTATGGCCGTCGGACCCAACGCGAAGTCCGGATAGGGGATCGGAATGGCCGGCGGCGTCTTGCACACATCGGGGAATGCGAGATCCATTCCCATCATCTGGCAGTTGGCGAACATGCGTTTCTCCTTGGATCCATGAATATCAGCCCATATGAATCTGCTTGGCATCGACCTTGACGATTTCTTTCGCCGTCACGACGGTGTTCTTGCCATGCAAACGCGCCGTCTCCGCGGCTTCGTAGTCGATGCGTCCCGCACGCAAATGCTCCACGTCCTCGGTCATGCGAAATGCCGTCTTGCTCAGATGCACGAGACGGTCCATCACGGCTTCGTAGACCCTGCCGATCACACGGATCGAAAGCACGGTGGTCACCGCCTCCTGTCCCTGATATTGAAGCCGGTCCACCCGGCAATCGGCATCTTCAGCGTTGATTCTGAGGTGCGGTGCATCCAGGCTCAGGCCCTGTTCGCCACGCATCGCGATGTGCGTCGAACTCTCGACGGTGACCGCTCCGCGCTCCGAAGCGAGCGTCATGTCTCCCGCCACATCGATGCGCGACGCGCTTGCGTCGGCCTGCTCCGCCACTGCCGTCAGGTAAAGGCGGGTTGCGTCGGGCCCCGTCACCAGCACGGTGTCACCGACGGCCGGGCGCAGCAGGCAGCTCGCTGCCCGTGCGCATCGCAGCAGTTGCCGGCGTTCGGTCTGCACGCTGTAGATTCCCCCGGGCAAGACACCCGTGACAATGCCGATGGTGTTGACCATTCCGCCCTGCTCGGACGCATGCGCGGCTTCGCGTGGTGAATCGTCACGAATGGCCGTCACGGAGGAAACACGTGTGGTCATGATGAAGTTTCCAGTTTCAAGAGGGATATGCGCCCGGACGCGCGAGGCGGCGTGCCGAGAACTCCTCGGCGGCAAACAGGTCGGGGTCGTTCAACAGCAAGCCACCACGGTCGCCATATCTCGTTCCCTCCTGTTGCGCGCGGTGAACCTTGGTGCGCAGGAAGCGAGCGCCCCGCAGATCGGCACCACGCAGATCGGCGTGAGAAAAATCGGCGTATGTAAGGTCCGCCCTTGCGAAGACGGCATGGCTGCAGCTGGCACGCTGGAAGATGCACTGCTCCAGTTTCGCGTCGGAGAAATCGGCTCCGCGCGCCTGCACCTCGACCCAGATGCTTTGATTGAAATGGGCGCCGCGGCAACCGACGCCATCGAGCTTGGCCGACAGAAAGAGGCACTGGGGCGCATGGACCCGGTTCAGGCTCGCACCTTCGAGCGTGGCGCCCTTGAAGTTGCATTGCACAAGCATGGACTCGTCAAAGTCGCATCCGTCGAGTTCTGCGTCGATGAACTGGCAAAGCAGGAACTTCTGCGCATTGAATCTCTGTCCCGAGAGCTTGGCCTCGGAGAAGACAGCCTTGTCAAACCGGCTGCCACGGAAAATTGCCGATCGAAGATCTGCCCGGTAGAACACTGTCTTGTGCAGGAGCGTCGTGGAAAAGTCGGTGGCATCGAGCGAGGTCTCGGAGAACACCAGGGCTTCCGACAGCACATTGACGAAGGAGGCGCGGTCGAGCGTGCAGTTGGCAAAAGAGGCAACGCCGGCATTTGCGTCATCGAGCTTTGCGCCGGCCAGTCCACATTGGTAGAAGGCGGCACCGTCGAGCGTGGCGCCGACCATCCGGACCCCGGTTGCATCGCAATGCTCGAATGCACAACGGTCCACATGCGCGGCATCAAGCCGGGCCCCGGCAAGCTTGCACTGCTTGAAGATGCTCGCATCGAGCTTGGCACCGGACAGATCGGCACCACTCAGATCGGTCTCCAGGAAAATGGCACCCGTGAGGTCCATGCCCCGAAAGTCGAGCGCTTGAAGTTGCTTCCGAGCGATCGTTTCTCCGCCATGGATCATCGCCTGCACACTGGCCGGGGTCATTCCACCTTCTCTTTCTTGCGCAAGGGAACTGTCTTGACCTGCTCGACATAGGCACCGTCGAAAAGCGTTCTGTCATCGATGAGACATTGCGACAGGTCCGCCCTGAACAGGTTGGCACGACGCAGGTCCGTGGACACGAGCACCGCCTTCTGCAGGATGGCGCCGCTGAGATCGGCATCCAGCAGCGACGCCCGGGTCAGGTCCGAACGCACGAACATCGCGCCCTTGGCGTCGGCACCCTCCAGGTTCGTGCGATGCATCGATGCCCCGGAGAAGTCGCTGTTTTCGATCCGCGCATTCGCAAAGTCCGCTTCGTCCAATGCAATGCCACGCAGGCTGCAGTCGCGCAGCATGGCGCCTCGAAAGCAGACCTTCCTCAAGCTGCTCTCTCCCACGAAGCAGGTGGTCGTCAAGTGTGCGGCCGAGAAATCGAGACGGCCTGCGCCATCGGTGTTGACCCATCCGCATGAATCGAGCTCGGCGTGCGCGAAGCTCAGTTCGTTGACATCGCAATCGATCCACGACATCTTGTGAATCCGTGCGTGGTCGAAGCGCACGCCATGCATCACGGACTTCTCCAGCACATGGGCATAGGAGATGGCGGCACGTTCGAAGCTGCACCTCTCCAGGTGCACGGTCATGAAATTCAGCTCCTCCATGGTCGCATCGGAAAAATTGCATCCCTTGGCAACCATCTTGTCGAGCACCATCTTCATGAAGCGCGCACCCGAGAAATCCGCCTCCTCGCATCGTGCCAATGCCATGTTGGCACGATCGAAAATCGCACGGCGCATCGACGTGCGATGCAGGCGCGCTCTCGCCAGCACCGCTTCGCTGAAGTCGGCATCGTCGAGCCTGCTATTGCTGAAGTCCACGCCCTCGAGGAGTGCTCGATGCCATCGGGTGCCGTGAAGGTCCATGTTCGACAGGTCGGCACCGGTCAGATCCATGTCCGAGAAATCGCGCGAACCCGCGAGCACGCGCTCGATTTCGGCCCGTGCCCTGTCGGACTCGTCGGGCGGCATGGCGTCGGCCGCGTCCTGGTACTGCGCCATGCTGCGATAGCTCGCGAGCAATCCTCTTTTTGCGTCGGCCGTCACCCTCCTGAGTTCCGCGAGGCTCTCCGGGGGCGCGGGCGGCGCGCCTACCGCCGCAGAAACACCCGAGATTCCGTCTACGAAAGGCCGGGGGTCGAACCGCGGAGGCCCCTTGCCCTTGGCCGCTTCTGCTTTCGCGAGAAAGGTCGAGGTATCGAAGCCAAGCTTTCTCGATTGGACCGCATTGGCATCGGCGGCCTTGCCGATGGCCTCCCGCCCCTTCGCCAGCTTCTCCCGCTGCTCCTGCACCATGGCTTTCATCTTCTGCACATAGGCCGGGATCTCATGCAGCTTGGGCGGGGTGGTGATCGGCGGGGGCGGCAGGGCGAACTTGGCCGGATCTCCGCCGCTCGCCTTGAATGCTTCGGCCAGCTTGGCTTGGGCACGTTCGGCGCGAACTTTCATGTTGCGGGTGAGCGGGTCGGCGTCCCTGTCTTCTTCCTGGCTGTTCTCGAGCCACTGCCCAATCGAGTTCGGCGGCAGCAATTGATCGTCGCGCAATGCGTAGAGTGCGCCGTTCTCGGGATCGCAGCGCTGAATCAATACATCGCGGTACGAAGCCAAAGGCCCTTCCGACCCACCTTCCTCCATGGCAGCCATGACGTGGCTGATGTCGGATGCGTCGTCTTCCTCGATGCCGATGCTGCCGTGGTACACCAGCGCGACCTGCTCTCGATGGGGAAAAAACCAGGCCGTCGTGAGCCGCAGCGAGACTTCGTCAAAAATGCCCGACGCCAGTTGCCGGTTCTTTGCTTCACGGACGATGAACCCTCGCGCCTGCCAGTCGGGCAGGCGGCCGCGTTGCACCGGATCCTCCGGATGCATGTTCAGGATCTCGTAGCTGGCACCGGCCAGGCCGCGTTCGCCCAGCGCCAGCCACTGGTCTTCGGAGGCTGCATTGAAGTAGCCCCAGTCCATGTCCCTCGCGAAACCGGGATAGAGGTTCTGCTTCCAATGCTCGTCGTAGTCGCGCCCCATCTTGCGCATCCGCGAAGGCCTTGCCACATCGATCGGGCCGAAGCCTGCGGGTGCAGGCACCTGGCCCGGCCGCCACAGCAGTCCGTTCGCGTGTTCGATGTTGGGCACGCGCCGCACTTTCAACCCCTCGACGATGTCATCGTCATGTCCGATGCCCAGGGGGTTTTCTGCGAATCCCGGGCCCCCGAAGGCCTTGCGCCAGTCAAGGCGGATCGCATCGAATGGCTGGGGCGCGGTCGCCCGGCCGTCGATCCAGAATCGGTCGCCGAACACCAGGAGCGTTTTCTTGCGCGCCCCGACTTGCACGCTCACTGCACAGCGAGACTTGTCCGGCTGGTGCGCCGTGTGCGCAAAGCCCGATACGATGAATTCGGCATTGTCCTTGGGCATGCCGAGATCAAACACCGTGTCGCCGCCCAGTTCATCGGTCAGGGTCTTCCAGATCTCGGGTTCCGGCACAAGCTGCTGCTGCTGACCCTTCAGGTTTGTCATTGCGATGGCGGTCATCGCCAGATACTGGGCGCCGTTCCTCAGGTAGGGGCGCGTCAGGATGCTCAGGCGCAGGGGCTTGATGGTTTTCATCAGTAGGCGCTTGACGGTATTTCCAGCGGCGTGCGCTCCCGATCGATCGCCACCCGATCGGGCGCATCTCGCGCATAGATCACGTCGATCTTCTTGCCGACCGAGAAATTGGCCAGCAGTCCGAGTTCGATGAAAGTCGCAACCGTCACTTCGTGACGGTTTCCCGCCGCGTCTTCATATGCGAGCAACAGATCGGTGGCGGCGACTTCGTTGTTGCCATAGTTGCCGTTCTTGGTCAATCGATTCGCCTGCCTCGAGATGCCGACCACCACACCTTGCGCGCGCACGCCTTGGCCGCGCAGTGCTTGCCAGGTTTTTTCTTCGGCCATGTAGCGGGCGTTTGCAGCGTATGAGGAAACGATAATGTGTACCCCAAACACCCCCGCAATACCGCACAGGCCGAGGCACAGGGTTGCCGCCAGGATGTTCCACCAGCTCACTTGCGTTCTTTCGAAGGAATGCCGCGCATCAGGCCTTCATGAAAAGGCTCTTGAATGCCACTGCGATGTAGCCGGTCTTGAGACTGAGTCCGACTGTCGAGATGCCAACGGGATTGAGCTTGTATTTGAACTTCGCATCGATGATGCTGGTCACGGACAGGTTGATGAAGACGCCGTTGAACTGGCCGTTCACCCCCGAGAATTGCAGCTTCACGCCATTGACATCGACTGCCGCCACATTGACGCCCGTATGTTCGAGCGTTCCGTGGTTGTCCGTGTTGCGCCACCAGCCTTCCTTGGCTGCGTTGACGGTGTTGTCGCCCGCATTGATCGTCCGCCTGTCCGAGTTGTCAACAATGTCCGGCGCGTTATTGATCGTGGGTCCGGTCGTGGTGGTCGTGCTGCCCCCCGTGACGACATGCGTGTGGTTGCCCAGGACGTTGCTGGTGACCCCGCCATTCACCATGAAGGTAAGGCCGCCGCTGATGGTCTCGTTCACGCCGCCCGTGATCGTCTGGGTCACGCCGCCGGTGATCGTCGAGTTCACACCTCCACTGATCGTCTCGGTCGCACCACCGCTGATGGTTTCCGTGAACCCTCCGCTGACAGTGCGCGTTTCGCCGCCGCTGATCGTCTCGGTCGCGCCGTCCGAAATCGTCCGCGTCTCGCCGCCGGAAACTGTCTCGGTCGCTCCGCCGGTCACCGTGCGAGTCTCTCCGCCGTCGATCGTCTCCACCGCGCCCTCGGTGATATGACGTTCTTCGCCGGCTTTGTAGGTGGCCGATTCATGCCCCACGATGACGGTCGTGCGCGTGCCACCGGTGTCGTGGGTCTCGTTCTTCTCCACCGAGACATTCAGGTCGCGCTCTGCATGAAGCGCTACGTATTCAGCGCCCATCTTGTCTTCGAAGACGAGCGAGTTGGCGGTTTCCGGCGAGCCGCCCGGCGTAGAACGCGTGACGAACCCGCTCTTGGTCTGCTCGCCCGGCAGATTGAAGGGTGGCATCTGGCGCGGGTTGTAGACCCGCCCCACGACGAGCGGCCGGTCGGCCCGCCCGTCGACGAAATCGATCACCACTTCCTGGCCGATGCGCGGCGTGAAAACAGCACCGAAGCCGTCGCCTGCGATGACATGGGACACACGCACGAAGCACGAGCAGTTCTCGTTGCGGCGCCCGCTGCGGTCCCACCGGAACTGCACCTTGACGCGGCCGTACTGGTCGGTCCAGATTTCCTCGCCTTCGGGGCCGACCACCACCGCGGTCTGCGGACCGGTGGTCCTGGGGATCTGCGTGATCCGGGGTGCCCTGAAGGGCAGGGACGTCGGCTGGACGACAAAGTTGAAGCTGTATTCGCCCGGTGCGGCTCCGGTGGCGTAGCCGCCTTCGCGCAGCATGTAGTTCACCGAAACGATCAGGTACTCGCGGTTGTCGTCCGACCTCGGCGAGTTCTGCATCGAGAAGGTGTAGCCGGGCGCCATGCCCCGGACCGTGGCATGGCCCACGCTGCGCTCGGCCATCGACTGCGCTTCTTCCAGCCGCACGCGCGCATAGTGCTCGCCTTCGCCGGGGTTCGTGTACTCGCCGAGCCACTCGTACATCTCATAGCCCGAGTGGTCGTACGGCTGCGGCATGGAGCGGGCACCGCTCAGATCGGCGCCCGGCGTGGTGAAGTTGTAGTCATCCACCGCATAGCTGCCCGAGCGGATCTCGGCCGTCACTTGCCAGTTGTCGATGACCTCCATGTCCTCGGTCACGTCGCGATCGGCCGCGAAGTAATTGATGGTTTCGTAGCCGGACATCGGCTCGTGCATCGTGACGTCGTCGGTCAGCACCAGCGTATGCTGGTTCTTGTCGTGCTTGAAGTAGTAGTAGATGCCTTCGAGTTCCATGAGCCGGCTCACGAAGGCAAAGTCCGTCTCGTTGTACTGCACGCAGTGCTCCCACTGGCGATAGGTGCCGGTGAGCTTCTTCTCGAAGGCGAAGTTGTAGTCGCCGAATACGTCCTCGAGAACTTCGACGACCGTCTTGTTCTGGAAGATCTTGTTGTCGCTGGAGCGCGTGAGATACCAGAGCCATGGGCGCACCGAAGCACGATAGACGGTGTGGCGCGAGGTACCGCCTTCGCGTCCGATCATGGAGAAGCGGACCACCTGGCCGTTCAGGAAACGGGGCGCGCCGGCCGTCTGGATCTCCAGGGCCATGGGTTTTCCGAGCACCGCCTTCATGTCGATCGACGCACTCGGGCTCAGCAGGTCGACCTCGAATTCGAACAACTGCGACAGTCCCTCGGTGCCATGCATCGAGCGGAACTGGAGCTGGTCTTCCCCAAGCGGGGTGTGCGCTCGTACGACTCTGGCCATGAGTTTGTCTCCTTGTCTTCTTAGGCTTCGGAAAATTCGTACCGGAAGTCGTCGCCCGCTGCGGACAGCCGCACGCCGGCGAGCTTGCGCGCACTGACGGTGGCGCCGATGACTTCTTCGCTCAATCGCGGCAGGATGGTGTGCGTGAGGATCGCATCGATCATCCGCCCACCCGACTCGATGGCCGTGCATCGGCGCGCCACCAGTTCGACGGCGCTGTCGTCGTAGTCCAGCGCAATGCCATGGTTCGCATCGAGGCGGGTGGCAATGCGGTCGAGCTGGAGGCGAATGATGCGATGCAATGCGTCGGCTTGCAACGGGTAATAAGGCACTACAACCAGCCGGCCCAGCAGCGCCGGCGCGAACACCTTGAGCAGCGGTTCGCGCAGCGCGGCTGCGAGCGGCTCGGGGTCGGGGCGCAGGGTCGGGTCTTCGCACAGCTGCATGACCAGGTCGGTGCCGACGTTCGACGTCATGATGATCACGGTGTTGCGGAAGTCGATGTGGCGGCCCTCGCCGTCTTCCATCCAGCCCTTGTCGAACACCTGGAAGAAGATCTCGTGCACGTCGGGGTGGGCCTTCTCGATCTCGTCGAGCAGCACCACGCTGTAGGGCCGGCGGCGCACGGCCTCGGTGAGCACGCCGCCTTCGCCGTAGCCCACGTAGCCGGGCGGCGCGCCCTTGAGCGTGGAGACGGTGTGCGACTCCTGGAACTCGCTCATGTTGATGGTGACGAGGTTCTGCTCGCCGCCGTAGAGCGCCTCCGACAGCGCGAGCGCAGTCTCGGTCTTGCCCACGCCCGAGGGGCCGCACAGCAGGAACACGCCCACCGGCTTGTTCGGGTTGTCGAGCCGCGCGCGCGCCGTGCGGATGCGCCGCGAGATGGTCTCCAGCGCGTCGGGCTGGGCCACCACGCGGGCCGAGAGGATCTCGCCGAGGCGCAGCACCGACTGCGCATCGTCGCGCACCATGCGGCCGATCGGAATGCCGGTCCAGTCGGCCACCACGGTGGCAACGGCCTGCGCGTCGACGGCCGCCAGGATGAGCGGCGATTCGCCCTGCAACTGCACGAGCTTGTCCTGCGCCTGGTCGAGTTCGGCGCGGATCTCTTCGGGTGTTCTTTCGGGTTCCGGCGGAGCGGGCTCGGCTTCAACTGGAGCTTCGGCTTCGTCGCCCTCTTCCTCTTTGGCCTCGGCCCGCACCGGCACTGCATCGGGCGAGAGCAGCTTGCGCAGCGCCACGATGCGCTCCACGAGCACGCTTTCTTCCGCACGCCGCTGTTCCAGCAGGCCGAGCTCGGCCTGCGCCGCCGCCACCTGGGCCGCGATGTCTTCCACGCGCTGGTGCTCGCCGACGCCGATCGCCGCCTCGCGCCCGGCAATGCCCGACTCGATGCCCAGCACCTCGATGCGGCGCTGCAGGTCTTCGATCGCCGCGGGCAGCGCATGCTGGCTCAGGGCCACGCGCGCGCAGGCCGTGTCGAGCAGGCTCACGGCCTTGTCGGGCAGCTGGCGCGCGGGGATGTAGCGGTGCGACAGGCTCACGGCCGCTTCGAGCGCGGCGTCCAGGATGAGCACGCCGTGGTGCTTCTCGAGCTCGGCCGAGATGCCGCGCAGCATGACCACGGCCTTGGACTCGGTGGGCTCGTGCACCTGGATGGTCTGGAAGCGCCGCGTGAGCGCCGGGTCCTTCTCGATGTACTTCTTGTACTCGGACCAGGTGGTGGCGCCGATGGTGCGAAGCCGCCCGCGCGCAAGCGCCGGCTTCAGCAGGTTGGCCGCATCGCCGGTGCCGGCGGTGCCGCCCGCGCCGACCAGCGTGTGCACCTCGTCGACGAACAGCACGATGGGCTTGGGGCTCTTCTCGACCTCGTCGATCACCTGGCGCAGCCGCTGCTCGAACTCGCCCTTCACGCCCGCGCCGGCCTGCAGCAGCGTGGGGTCGAGCACCCACAGCGACACGTCCTTGAGCGAGGGCGGCACGTCGCCTGCCGCAAGGCGCGAGGCCAGGCCCTCGACCACTGCCGTCTTGCCCACACCCGCCTCGCCCGTGAGCAGCGGATTGTTCTGCCGTCGGCGCATCAGGATGTCGATGATCTGGCGGATCTCGTCGTCGCGGCCGTAGACCGGATCGAGTTCGCCCGCGCGCGCCTTGGCCGTGAGGTCGCTCGCGTACTTGGCCAGCGCCGAGCCGCCCGCGGCGGCGCCGTCGCCCTGGTGGGACACCGCCGGGGCGGCTTGCCCCGGCGCGGCCGCGGCGTCGAAGTCGTCCTCGGGCGAGCCTTCGGTCCATGCGGGAAGCTGCGCGACGAGCACGTCGGGCACGATCTTGTCGAACTCGCGCGAGATGCCCGAGAGCACCTGGCGCAGCCCCGGCGTCTTGACGATGCCCGCGAGCAGGTAGGCACCGCGGATCGACGTGGCCTCGAAGCGCAGGCTCGCATAGACCCAGGCGCGCTCGACGGCGTTGTCGACGTGCTCCGAGATGTCGCTGATCGAGGTGGCGCCGTGCGGCAGCCGGTCGAGCGCACGCACCAGGTCCTGCTCGACCGCATCGAGGTTGAGGCCGGCGCGCTTGACGATGCGCAGCAGGTCGCTGTCCTGCAGCTGCAGGATCTGGTGCAGCCAGTGCACCAGCTCCACGTAGGCATTGCCGCGCAGCTTGGCGAAGGCGGTGGCGGTCTCCAATGCCTTGTAGAGCATCGGATTGAGTTTCGAGAAAAGGGAGACGCGGCGGATATCGGTCATAAGGCCATGGAAGAGGCTTCGGCCGCCGCGGAAGCAGCCGATGCGGAACGGGAATACAGGGCTTCGGGCTGGAAAAGCATGTCGCCGGCGTCGGTAGGCGAGAGGCGCGTGCCGAGCCAGCTGCCCCAGCCCAGGCGCTGGTCGCTGCCCAGCTGCATGCCGAGGGCTTCCTGCTTCTTGAGCACGAGGCGCAGCTCCCACGCGAACTCGATGCCCACGTACTGGCGCACCCAGTCGACCACCTGCTGCAGGCGCTTGCTGCCCGGCAGGAAGTCGCGGAACTCGCTTTGCGAGAGCGGGCCGAGCTCGAGCCGGAACTTGCCCTGCGCATCGCGCACCGCCAGCCCGACGGTGGCGCCGGCGCCCAGCTTCTGGTTGCGCCCGGAAGTGCCGATGCGGCTGATCTCGCGCTCGTCGAGCATCACCCAGCCGCTCACGAACTCCTCGATGCGCACGGGCACGTCGAAGTACAGCCGCAGGATCTGGATCAGCCCCTCGGGGTTGCGCGTCTGGCGCACGAGGTGCCCGGCCATGAAGGTGCGCGCATGGTCGGCGATGCGGTCGCGTTCCTTCAGGCCCGGCTGCCCCATGTTCATGAGGCTGGCCACGTAGTCGACGAAGCGGTGGCCGTCGGGGCGGTCCAGGCTGTTGACCGACTGGGCATCGGCCCAGGCCCGGTAGAACAGCAGGATGAGCCGGTGGTGGAACAGGTCGGCGAAGGCGCTGAGCGTGTTGTCGCTGTGGTGGCGCTTGCGCTCGCGCGCGTACTCGGTCAGGTGCAGCGGCAGCGGCCCGTTGGGGCCGAACAGGCCGAAGCCGTAGATCGAGATGCGCGGCGGGCCGTCCCCGTCGACATCGACGCCCGAGACGTTCGAGGGCGCAAAGGCCATCGACGGCTCCTGGCCCAGCCGCAAAGGCTCGTCGAGCGGGCGCGGCGCGCGGCCCAGCAGCGGATGGCTGCCGTGCGCATCGAGCCGGCGCAGCAGCATGAACAGGTCGTGCTCGAAAGGCTGGTCGACCAGGCCGGCCCACAGGACCGGATCGGCCTCGGGCGCACCGCGCCGCGCGGGTGCCGCGGCATGCTCGGGCGCGGCATGCTCGACCGCAGCCGGCGGCGCCTGCTGCGAATCGTCGGCGAGCTCGGCCGTGGTGCGCATGCTCATACGGCGGGGCGGCGTCCGATGCGCGGCGTCCAGCGCGCGATCTCGCCGCGCTGCAGGCTGGAGAGCGCGAACTCGGTGAACGCGTTGAGCGACACGTGCCGGCTGAAGAATTGCTCCAGCACGGCGCCGAAGAGATAAGGGCTCGCGCCCGAGAAGGCCACTTCGTCGATCTTCAGCGCGATTTCCACCCCGCGCCCGAAGACGATCGGCCCCGGCTCGGGCAGGCGGCGGAACACCGGCGCCAGCGCCATCGAGCGCACGCCCTGGATCTGGCGGCGCACCGCGGGGTCGGCCAGGTTGCCGTAGAGGTCGAGCATCTCGCGCAATGCGGCCGCGCCCTGCGTGGCGTCGACGTCGGTCAGGCTCAGGTAGTTGAGGCCCAGGTGGCTGATCAGGCGCCAGGTGAGCGCACCCTCCGCCAGCGCCGGATAGGGCCGCGACGGCCCGCGCAGGATGCGGATGCCGCGCACCGGCGCCGACACGCGCAGCGAGAAGTCCGACTCCAGCCCGGTGGGCAGCAGCAGCGGCAGGTCGCGGTTGGTGCACAGCGCGTCGATGGTGATGTGGCGCAGGCTGTGCGGAAAGGGCGCGTCGTGCTGGTCGACCAGCGACACGTACACCTCGCTGCCGGTGTAGCTGGTGCGCGTGCCCTGCGCGCGTGCGCGGTCGGACACCAGGCGCGGCTCGCGGCGCAGAGAGAAGTACGCGCCGAAGTCGCCGTCGTCGGCAGCGAACGAGCCCAGGAAGGGCCTGAACTCGCGCTCTTCCGAGCCGCTCGCCATGTGGCCGGTGACGCGCTCGACCGTGAAGATCTCGAAGTCGCGCGGGCGCGTGCGGTCGATCACCGCATGGTGCTCGTGCTGCCCGGGGCCCACCGGAATGCGGTCGCTGCGGCGCGGCACCAGGTTGATGATGGGCGTGCAGAACAGCGAGAAGTGCTTGGCATCGACCAGCCGCTCCAGGTCGGCGTCGGCGCGGTCGAGCAGGATCACGATTTCCATCGTGGTGCCGCCCATGGCCGAGGCCGCCGCGCGCAGGTTCTTCACGCTGAAGAACAGGTAGCGGTCGGGAAAGGCGAAGTATTCGTGCAGCAGCCGGTAGCCCTGGAACGAGCGCGCGTCATAAGGCAGCAGCGCCTGCTCGGGATCGAAGCCCTCGTGGCGAATGGCTTCGTCGCCGAGCGGAACGATGCGCGCCTTGCTGCCCGGGCCGCTGCGGCACACGGTGCCGATGCTGTGGTGCACCGCAAGCTCGAGCACGCGCAGCGCATGCAGCTCCGCGCCCGAAAGAAAGAACTCGAGCCGCTCGATCGGCATCTCGGCAAAGGTGGTGCCGCCCACCGCTTCGAGCTTGATGGTGATCGCGCTCCTGGCGCGCTGGGCCACCGCGGGCATCGCATGCGCGATTTCCGCGGGCACGGGGCCGATGCTTGCATCCGCGATCCTGATGGGCCACAGCGTGACCTCGTGGCCGGTGCGGAATTCGCAGGCCGTCTGCTCGCCCTTGATCATGCGTCCGCGCATGATCGTGTGGCGCGGCAGCTCGTAGCCGGCCTTCAGCGAGCCCTCGTTGAGGTTGCCGTCGATCTGCACCACCGCCATGGCCGGCAGCGGCGCGAGGAAGTTGGGGTACACCACCTCGAGCAGCCGCTGCGAGAAGCGCGGAAACTCCGCATCCATCTTGAGCTGGATGCGCGCCGTGAGAAAGCTGAAGCCCTCGAGCAGGCGCTCCACGTAGGGGTCGCTGACCTCGATGCCGCGCATGCCCAGCCGCCCGGCGATCTTCGGGTAGCGCTGCGCGAACTCGGCGCCGAGCTCGTGCATGTAGGTGAGCTCGCGGTTGTAGTAGTCGAGCAGCCTGGCGTCCATTCAGAGCCCTCCCGTCGGGCGCAGGACCATGTGGCCGCTCTCGAGGTCGAGCTCGGAGCGCAGGATGAATTCGATCGGGTAAGGCACCGACCACAAGGTGCCGCGGATCTCGAGCGCGAGCAGGTTGTGGTGCTCCAGGTCGGTGGCGTCGGTGACGCAGCGCACGTCGATGCTGTCCTTCATGATGCGCGGCTCGAAGTCGATGATCGCGGCGCGGATGGCGGCCTCGACGTCCGCGAAGTCGACCTCCGACATGCGTCCGCCGGCCCAGCCGCGCACGCCGTAGTTCACCACCGAGCGCCGCGCGCGCGGCATGGCGTTGATGGTGTGGTCCGCGCCGAAGTTGGTGGTGTTGAGCAGCCACTGCAGGTCGCGCAGCACCGAGTCGCGCAGCAGCTTGCCACTCATGAGGAATGCGCCCGCGCGCTCCTGGCGGCTTTGCGGCTGCTTGTCGGTCAGGCGGTCGAGCAGCACCGGCTGCAGGCGGTCGCGTGCAACGCTTTCTTGCTGGTCGCCGTCGGCCTCCATGGCCGGGCGGCTGGCTGGCAGGACGGAACTCACTGCGCAGCACTCTCGGCAGGCGCGAACTCGACCAGCCGGATGTCGAGCAGCGAATGGTCGCCGGCTTCGCTGATCAGCGTGCGCTGGCCGATGCCGGCGTACTGGTCCTCGCCGGCCAGCGGCAGCCAGTCGGTGCGGCGGCCCAGGGTTGTTTCGTCGTCCAGCGCCTCGAGCGCGCCGGGATAGCGCACCGGGACCAGGCCGTTGAGCCCGCGGCCGTCATGCAGCACGATCTCGGCCGGTGCCCAGAGCAGGTCGACCAGGTGCTGCGGACGGGAGAACTTGAGGCGGCGCACCGCCGGTAGCGGCAGCCACGCATAGCCCGAAGGCGTGAGGAGCTCGAGCACGGCACCAATGCGCGCGTCGCCGTCGCAAAGCCAGGCGAACTCAGTGCTTTGCACCGGCTCGCCGTCGATGGCCTGCACGGCGCGGGAGTCCGACCGGTCGACGCAGCTCAGCGTGCCCTGCAATGCGGGCGCATCCTGCCGCGCGGCTTCGCGCAGCTCGGCCGCTTCGGCGGCGCGTTCGGGCGGCAGGGCGGCGGCAGCAATCAGCGCCGCGACCCAGCCGGCCTCGCCGGCCACGACGGCCGGCGCACGGCCGCCGTTCCAGAATTCGGTTCGATGCCGCTCGGCGGCCAGCGCCATTGCGCAGGTGGCACTGGCGGGAGCGAAGGAAGGATCGATCTTCGCGGCCAGCTTGAGCTGGTCTTCAGCCCGCTGCCAGTCGCCCCGCAGCGCAAGAAAGTGGCCGAGGGCAAGCCGCAGGCCGGCATTCTGTGGACTCGCGCGAATCTGCCGCTGTACCCATTCGGTGTGTTCGGCCACGGAGCGCTCGCCCAGCACTGCAAACCCATCGCCCATGAAACTTCCTCATTGACTCGCGCACGGCCCCGGAAGGCCGTCGACAACTATCTGCAGGCGACCGGCCCGCGGCATGCGCGGACCGGTCGGGAACAAGCACGAAAAAAGGGAAATCAGGCTTCCCGGTTTTCCTTGATGTTCCAGGCCAGCACGGTCTCGGCGCCCTTGCCGCCCTTGTCGGTCTGCTCCCAGTACTGCTGCTTGACCTTGGCCGCCTGGAAGGCGAACTGCACCAGCACCGCATCGCCGCCCTGCTCGGCCGAGTACTGCACCGAGGTGACCAGCACTTCTTCCAGCGTCACGCGCGTGTATTCGATCTGCGAGCCCCCGGCCTTGCACACCGACACTTCCACCTTGCTCAGGTGCTTGCCGCTCGCGCAGTTCTTCATCACCGACGGCGCCGCCTTGTCGATGCGCGCGAGCACCTGCAGGTCGTTGAAGCTCGCCTTGCCCACACCGCCACCGCCGCCGCTGACCATGTTGCCAGGCTGCGTTGCTCCCCATGCGAACGACTTGATATCGGTCCAGTCCTTGTGGTTCGAGTCCTTGGATTCGCCGTTCGCGCCCTCGACGCGCATGAACATGTCTACTGCCATGATTAACCCCCAGAGTTATATATATGCCCGATTGCGGGACACCGTTGAACTAGCTGCTGTCCTTCTTGTTGGATGGCAGCTTCGAAACCAGCCGCAATGACACCGTCAGCCCTTCGAGCTGATAGTGCGGCCGGAGAAAAAACTTGGCGGCGTAGTAGCCGGGGTTGTCCTCGATGGCTTCCACCTGGACTTCAGCCGCCGCCAGCGGCTTCATTGCCTTCGTATCCTGGGACGACGTGCCGGGGCTGCCGTCCACGTAGTTCATGATCCAGTCGTTGAGCCAGCGCTCCATGTCCTCGCGCTCGCGGAACGAACCGATCTTGTCGCGCACGATGCACTTCAGGTAGTGCGCGAAGCGGCAGCATGCGAACAGGTAGGGCAGGCGCGCCGCCAGGTTGGCATTGGCCGTGGCATCGGCGTCGTAGTACTCGGCCGGCTGCTGCAGCGACTGCGCGCCGATGAAGGCCGCGAAGTCGGAGTTCTTGCGGTGCACCAGCGGCATGAAGCCGTTCTTGGCGAGCTCGGCCTCGCGCCGGTCGCTGATGGCGATCTCGGTGGGGCACTTCATGTCCACGCCGCCATCGTCGGTCGGGAAGGTGTGGGTGGGCAGGTTCTCGACCGCGCCGCCCGACTCCACGCCGCGGATCGACGTGCACCAGCCGAACTGCTTGAACGAGCGGTTGATGTTCACGCCCATCGCGTAGGCCGAATTGGCCCAGGTGTAGCGGTTGTGCAGGGCCGAGTCGGTTTCTTCCTCGAACTCGAACTCGTCGACCGGATTGGTGCGCGCGCCGTACGGCAGGCGCGCCAGGAAGCGCGGCATGGCCAGGCCGATGTAGCGCGCGTCTTCCGACTCGCGCAGCGACCGCCAGGCCGTGTGCTCGGTGTTCTGGAAGATCTTGGTGAGGTCGCGCGGGTTCGACAGCTCCTGCCACGAATCCATCTGCATCACCGTGGGCGATGCGCCGGCGATGAAGGGGCAGTGCGCGGCCGCGGCGATCTTGGCCATTTCGCCGAGCATCTCGACATCGGGCGGGCTGTGGTCGAAGTGGAAGTCGCCGATCAGCGCGCCGAAGGGCTCGCCGCCGAACTGGCCGTACTCGGCCTCGTAGATCTTCTTGAACAGCGGGCTCTGGTCCCAGCCGATGCCCTTGTGGCGCTTGAGCGAGCGCGCCACTTCGCGCTTGGAGGCGCACATCACGCGGATCTTGAGCTGCTCGTCGGTCTCGGTGTTGTTGACCAGGTAGTGCAGGCCGCGCCATGCGCCTTCGAGCTGCTGGAAGTCTTCGTGGTGCAGGATCTGGTTGATCTGCTCGGAGAGCTTGCGGTCGATCTCGGTGATGATCGCCTGCACGGTGCGGTAGGCGTCGTTCGAGATGGTGACGGTGCTTTCAAGCGCCTGCACCGCCAGCGTCTTGACGGCGCTTTGCACCGCCTCGCGCGCCTGGTCGGTCTTGGGCTTGAACTCGCGCTGCAGGAGGTCGGAGAACTCGTTGGGCTCGAGCGCTTCGATGGTGGCGGCCTGTCCGCGCGCTGTCTGTTTGGGTGCAGTGCTCATGATGGAGATCCTGTCGGCTTACTCGGAAGGGGTGCCGGGGTTGCCCGACTTTTCGTTCGCGGCCTCGATCGCCTTGGCAACGGCGGGATTGGGTGCGGATGCGAGCGACTTGAGCAGCTCCGGGTTCTGCAGCGCCTGGGCGATCAGCTGCTCGGCGCCGTTCTTGCCGTCCATGTAGGACAGCAGGTTGGAAAGCTCGGTGCGCGCTTCGAGCAGATGCTGCAGCGCGCCGACCTGGCGGGCGATGCGCGCGGGCGAGAAGTCGTCCATGCTGTCGAAGGTGATGTCGACGTTCATCTGTCCTTCGCCCGTGAGGGTGTTGGGCACCTGGAAGGCCACGCGCGGCTTGATGGCCTTCATGCGGTCGTCGAAGTTGTCGATGTCCACCGCCATGAAGTCGCGCTCGGCAAGGTCGGGCATCGGGTCGACCTGCTTGCCCGCGAGATCGGCGATCACGCCCATCACGAAGGGCAGCTGGATCTTGCGCTCGCTGCCGTAGATCTCGACGTCGTACTCGATCTGCACGCGGGGTGCCCGGTTGCGCGCGATGAACTTCTGACCACTGTTTCTGACACGGTTGTCTGCCATAAAGCTTCCTCTTGAATCTCAATGCCTATTCGTATGGGTCGAGTCCCGGCGGCCTGCCCCCGGGTTCCTGCGCCGGCCGTTCACTCCGCTGCCGACCCGCCGCTCAGCGAGCGGCCGGCCAGGCTTTCGATCTTCTGCAGGCCCTCGGGAACGAGTTCTTCGATGATCTGGAAAAAGTTGAGGTCCAGCAGCCTTTGCGCTCTGCGGATGAGCATGGGGGCCGGGTGGCTGGGCTCGGTGCGTTCCATGTACTGGCACGCCTTTTCCAACAAGAGCTGCACATCATCACGAGTCGATATTTCAATATCTTTAATGCTTGCCGCACGCGCACCGGAGGCGCCATTGCCCAAGGCCGCAGCGCCCTGCGCCGAAGGAGCGGCCGGCGCCGACCCATGGCCTTGCGCTGCCGCCTGCGATGCTTCGGCCGGCTCCGGCTGGGCCTGCTCGGGCAGCAGCTGGACCACGGTGCGAAGCGAGCGTTCGAGCCGGGAGAAATCGGGGGCCCAGCTCTGTCCCAGGGCCCGCTCCGAGGTCTCCCGGATGCGTCGCAGCAGCTCCAGCGCCGCATGCAATGCCACCACCGCGGGCGCCGCCTTCTCCTGCGCGCGGCGCGCCACTTCCCGCAGCCGGCCGATGCCGCCCGGGTAATCGATCTGGTCGGCCTTGCTCGAGTCGAGCAGGGCCTCGACCTGCCGCAGGCTCATCGACGCGCCGGCATCCTCGAGCAGGCGCGCATCGCGCACGCTGCGCCCGAGCCCCTCGGCTTCGGCCAATGCAGCCAGCGCATTCATGCGCGGCAGCGGGTCTTCGAAATCGCCATCGAGAACGCGCGGATGCACGTCGTTCCAGAACTTTTGCAGGATGCCGTCCACCACGCGCAAGCCATCGACGTAGCCCGGCAATCCCCGGCTCTCGGTCCACGCCAGCGTCAGCAGAACCAGCACGCGCACGTCGAGCGTGCGCTGGCACAGCTGCTTGGCAATGCGCTCGACGCGGGCCCAGTCGGGCGGCTCGGCCGGAATGATGGTCGAGCCGAACTGCTGCTCCCGCTTTCCCGTTGCCGCTTGCTGCAACGCCATGAAATCGGGGTCGTATTCGAGGTCTTCACCGCACGGAAGCGGGCCTTCAACAGGCGACTGCAGTAGTTCGATCTCGCTCGGCGGCAACCCCATCTCCCGTGTTAACCATTTTCAAGACCGGTTATCTTGAGGGGAACGCGAGACGCGGTCAACAGCAACAGTTTGCTACGTGCCGGCTATGAATCACAAAGGAGTACAACTCCTTCTAAAGCGTAGAAAGAACGTTTACAGCAATCCGCGCGCAGCCAAATTCCGCATCAGCGCACTTAACCCGAAAGTCCACCGTGGCGCCTGGTCCGAATGGACCACGCGGTTCACGAGGGCGCCGAGTTCCGGCGCGGCGATGCTCACGCGATCGCCGACGACATGGGTGAATCCTTGCCCAGGACCATGACGGTCCTGTGTCGGCGCGAACATGGTGCCCAGGAACAGCATGAAGCCGTCGGGATAGTCGTGGTGCGCGCCGACGGCCTGCGAGACGAGGTCCAGCGGATCGCGGCTGATCCTGGCGAGCGAGCTCGAGCCTTCGAGCGTGAAGCCTTCGGGGCCCTTCACTTCGAGCGCCACCGTGATGCGGCGCACGTCGTCGATGCCGAAGTGCGCATCGAACAGCCGGATGAACGGGCCGATGGCACAGGAGGCGTTGTTGTCCTTGGCCTTGCCGAGCAGCAGCGCGCTGCGGCCCTCGAAGTCGCGCAGGTTGACGTCGTTGCCGAGCGCGGCGCCCAGCGTTTCGCCGCGGCTGTTGACCGCGAGCACGACCTCGGGCTCGGGGTTGTTCCACACCGATGCGGCGTGGATGCCCACGTCGGCGCCCATGCCCACGGCCGAGAGGACCGGCGCCTTGGTGAAGATCTCGGCATCGGGCCCGATGCCGACCTCGAGGTACTGCGACCATGCGCCCTGCGAGATCAGCACCTCCTTGACCTTCGCGGCCTCGGCCGAGCCCGGCACGATGCCCGCGAGGTTGTCGCCGAGCACGCCGCTGAGCGCCGCGCGCGTGGCCTCGGCGCGCGAGGCATCGCCGCGCGCCTGCTCCTCGATCACGCGCTCGAGCAGGCTTTCGACGAAGGTCACGCCGCTGGCCTTGATGGCCTGCAGGTCGCAGGGTGCGAGCAGCCAGGGCTTGGCTTCGTCGCGCGCGGTGGCGTCGCTGTTGGCGATGGTCTCGTCGAGCGCGGCGACACGCGGAGCCTGGCCGCTGCGCAGTGCGCGCCGCACCGCATCGGCCGGCGGCTCCTTCGCCTCGAGCAGGTCGCTCATCGTGGGCGCGAGGCGCGAGAGATCGTGCAGCCCGCCCTCGTGCACCGCCACGAGTGCGGGGCCCACGCCGGGCTGCCAGATGCGCCCGACGAGCGTGGCGCGCTCGGCGTCGCGGGGAAGGCTGGCGGCGGTGGAAAGATTCAGGGGCATGTTGTCTCCGGAGGCACTTCGGCACTTGGGTTGGGTTCTTGGAGCGGACATTCTGAATGAATGCGTTCCCTGCCGCTGCGCGAGCGGAAAGCGGGACGCGCCGAGCGCCGCTTATTCGGCGCCGTGGCCGCGCGCGGCGCGCACGCGGGCGACTTCGGCCGGCAGGTTCTTCCACGCCGGCTCCTGCGGTGCGAAGCGCGCGCGCATGTAGCCCGCGAGTTCGGCGATCTGACGGTCGTCGAGCGCGTCGCGGAAGGCCGGCATGAAGCCGATGCCCTGGCTCGCGGGCTCGCGCACGCCATCGAGGATGGTGCGCAGCAGGTTGTCGGGCCGCGCGCTCGTGAGATTGCCGTTGAGCGCGAGCGGGGTGTTCACGCCGAGCAGCGTGGGGCCGTCGCCGTCGTGATGGCACGACGCGCAGGCGCTGTCGAACATGCGCTGCGCGGGACCGAGCAGCCGGCCCTGCGTGCGCGCCGCGTTGTCGACCACCTGCTGCGCCACGGCCTGCGGATCGGCCGCGGGCGCCGGATTGAACGAGGCGAGATACGTGGCCATCGCGCGCACGTCGGCATCGGGCACCTGCGCGAGTTCGCGCACCACCTCGGCCATCGGCCCGCCCGCGATGCCATGGCGCGGCGAGTGGCCATTGCGCAGATAGCGGTAGAGCGCGTCGGCGTCCCACGGCACGGCGGACTTCGACAGCTGCGTGAGCGCCGGCGCCTCCCAGCCATCGACCATCGCACCCGAGAGAAACGCGCTGCCGCCCTGCTCCGCACCGAGCGCGTTGCGCGGCGTGTGGCAGGCGCCGCAATGCCCCAGGCCGTTCACGAGGTAGGCGCCGCGGTTCCACTCGGCGCTTTGCGTGGCCACCGGCTGCAGCGGCGCGGGGTCGTGGAAGAGCGCGTTCCATCCGGCCATGAGCGGCCGCATGCTGAACGGAAACTTGAGTTCGGCCTTCGGCGTCTCGGCGCGCACCGCGGGCATCGACATGAAGTAGGCGTAGAGCGCCTGCAGGTCGTCGTCACTGGTCCTGGCGAAGGCGGTGTACGGGAAGGCCGGGTACAGATGGTGGCCGTCGCGCGAGACGCCCTCGCGCATCGCGCGCTGGAAGGCGCTGAACGACCAGCGGCCCAGGCCCGTGTCGGCATCGGGCGTGAGGTTGGTGGTGTAGAGCGTGCCGAAGGGTGTCTGCATCGCGCGGCCACCCGCATTGGGCGCGCCGCCCGGTGCGGTATGGCACACGGCGCAGTCGCCGAGCGCGGCGAGCACGCGGCCGCGTTCGATGGTGGCCTCGCTGTAGACCGGGGCGCTGAGAGAGACCGGGGCGATGGCGGAGCGCCAGCCGAGCAGGCCGGCGATGAGGCCGATGCCGCCGATGAAGAGGGCGGTGCCGGTGGCCCACACGCTCTTGCGCCGAGGCCACGGTGCATTGCTCCTTCCCCTCCCGGGGGAAGGTTGGGATGGGGGCACGGCAGCGCCACCCTTCGAGCGCCGCTCGCCCCCACCCCCGCCCTCCCCCGGAAGGGGAGGGAGCAAACCCGGATTCAACGCCGCCAGCACCTTCTCCGGCGTGAACGGCGGCTCGCGGAAGCGCACGCCCGTCGCATCGAAGATCGCATTCGCGATCGCCGCCGTTCCCGGCACCGACGACGACTCGCCCGCGCCGAGCGAGGGTTCGCCGGGCCGCGGCATGTGCATGACCTCGATCACCGGCACGTCGCGGAAATTGATGATCGGGTAGCTGCCCCACTCGCGGCTCGCGACCACGCCCGAGGGCCGCACGTCGGGCAGCAGCTGCGCACCGGCCGCCGCTGCTTCTGCGCCCTGCTGCGGCGCGAACTGCACCTCTTCCTTGAGCGCGCGGCTCGTGGTCTGGATCACATTGCCGTGCACCTGGTGCTCGACGCCCGCGGGGTTGACCAGCAGCCCCGCGTCGTGCCCCACCACCACGCGGCGCACGTGCACCTCGCCGGTCCTGCGGTTGACCTCGACGTCGGCCACCCATGCAGCCCACGCGGCGCCGAAGCCGGGCCACTTGCTGTGGATGTAGCGCGCGTAGGCAAAGCCCTGGCCGAAGAGGATGTCGCCGCCTTCACCGAGCCCGCCGTCGGCGTTCTCCTCTGGCCCCGTGCGCATGCGCCAGCCCGCCTTCTGCGCGGTGGCCTGCACCAGCTCGACGGCGCGCGGATCGTCCAGGTGGCGCAGCCGGAACTGCACCGGATCGACGCCAGCCGCGGTGGCCAGCTCGTCGATGTACGACTCGTGCGCAAACGAATTCGGCAGCGCCGACACGCCGCGCAGCCACGAGGCGCGCACGATCGGCGCCATGTCGTTGACCTTCACGCGCAGGTTGTCGACGCTGTAGGGCGGACGCGCCGTGCGGTCGCCCATCTCGAAGGCCTGCGCCACCGGCTCGATGGTGCGCGTGAGCAGCAGCGCAAGCGTGGGCGCGCCGTTCGATGGATAGGAGGTTTCGAAGTCGTAGGCGGCGATGCGGCCGTCGGCCATGAGCCCGCCATCCACCTCCATGAGCTGCGCGGCGCCCTTGGGCTCCCAGGCATGCTCCTGCTCGCGCGTGAGCTGCACGCGCACCGGTGCGCCCACGGCGCGCGCGAGCAGCGCCGCATCGGCCGCCGCGTCGTCGGCGCCGTTGCGGCCGTAGCAGCCCGCGGCTTCCATGCGGATGACGTCGACCTGCACGTCGTCCAGGCCCATGAGCTTCGCGAGATCGGCACGCAGCACGTGCGGGTTCTGCGAGCCGGCCCAGCAACGCAACTGCATGCCGCTGCCGTCCTCCGGCAGCCACTCGGCCAGCGCGCACGATGGCCCGATGGACGCGTGCATCTGGTAGGGCCACACATAGGTGCGGTGCATCGGCTGCGCGGCCGCGGCGATCGCGCCGTCGACGTCGCCCTCGTCGACCAGCAGGCGCTGCGTCGACGGGTTGTCGCGCAGGGCCTGCGCGAGGTTGGACAGGTTGGGCATGCCGGGCCAGGGCTTCCACCGGACGCGCAATTCGCGCAGCGCCTGTTCGGCGTGCTCCTCGCGCTCGGCCACGATGCCGACGAAGTCGCGGATCACGACCACCGCGCGAATGCCGGGAATGTGCGCAATCGACGACTCGTCCACCGACTCGAGCGTGTTGCCGATGAAGTCGCCGTGGTCCGCGCCCGCATACGGCGGGCGCACCACGCGGCCATGCAGCATGCCGGGCACGCGCATGTCGTGCACGAACACGAGGTCGCCCGCGAGCTTGGCGGGAATGTCGACGCGGGCTTGGCGCGTGCCGACGATGCGGTAGTCGGCCGGATCCTTGGGCACCGCGGCGGGGTCGAGCCGCAGCACGGTGCGCTGTCCCGCGACCAGGTCCGCGTAGTTGATGCGGCGGTCCGGCGCCTCGGCCACGCGCACCACGCCGTTGCGCACCTGCAGCGCCTCGGCGGCCGCGCCGAGCCGCTCGGCCGCGCGCGCCAGCAGCCAGGCGCGCGCCTGCGCGGCGGCCAGGCGCAGCGGCTGTGCATGGATCTGGATCGAGGCGCTCGCGATCGTCGCGCCCTGGTTGGGCGCGCGTGCGGTGTCGCCGAGCATCATGCGCACGCAGGGCATGCCGAGCTCGAGCTCCTCGGCCACGATCTGCGCGAGCGCGGTCTGGATGCCGGTGCCCAGGTCGACATGGCCGTTGAGCGCCGAGGCGCTGCCGTCGTCCCACACGGCGAGCAGGATCTCGTCGCCTTCGATCGGATTGCCCGCCACGGCCGTGGGCTGGCCGTTGGCGGGCGCCGGCGCGGGCGGTGTCTCGCGCACGACCAGCAGCACGCCGTCGGCCGAGAGAAAGTCCGCGCGCGTGCGCGGCAGATCGGCGCGGCGCGTCATGGAATTTGCTCCCTCTCCCTCCGGGAGAGGGCGGGGGTGAGGGCCGGCGGCGATGGCAAGAGCTGTGCTTGTGCAAGGGCCGATGCCCTCACCCTGGCCCTCTCCCGGAGGGAGAGGGAACAAGACGGGCGGCTCATGGGTTTGCCTCCGCGCGCATCCGCACCGCCGCGCGCTGCACCGCGTCCAGAATCTCGATGTGCGTCCCACACCGGCACAGGTTGCCCGAGAGCTCGCTGCGGATGCGCGCCTCGCTCGCCTGCGGATCGCGCGCGAGCAGCGCCGCGGCCTGCATCACCATGCCGCTCAGGCAGTAGCCGCACTGCGCGGCCTGCGCGTCTTCGAAGGCGGCCTGCACCGGATGCCAGCGGCCGCGCGTGCCAAGGCCTTCGAGCGTGGTGATCGCTCGGCCCGCCACGCCGTGCGCGGGAATCACGCAGGCACGCGCCGCCACGCCGTCGACATGCACCGTGCAGGCGCCGCACTGCCCCAGCCCGCAGCCGTACTTGGGCCCGTTCAGGCCGAGGTCGTTGCGCAGCAGGTGCAGCAGCGTGGCCGCGCGCGGCACGGCCTCGATCGAACAGGCCCTGCCGTTGACCAGCAGGTGCAGCGGCGGCTCAGCGCCGCAACTGGCCGTCACGGGTGTACATCTCCAGGTCCACGAAGGTCGAGCCGTTGTGGTTCTTCGCGCTGTACTCGACCGGAAATTCGCCGAAGCGCGCATTGCCGATGCCTTCGAGCCCGGCAATGAAGCTGTCGCGCGTGAGCGCCTTGCCCGCGCGGCGCAGGCCTTCGACCATCACGCGCGAGGCGATGTAGCCTTCGAGCGTGGTGTAGCTGTCGATCTTCTCGCCGAACTCGGCGCGGTCGCGCTGGTAGTCGGCCACGATGGGCACGCGCACGGCCTGCGGCGGCGGCACGATGCTGGCCGTGACCAGGCCCGCGAGCTTGCCTTCGAGCCGCTTGGCGGAACCGGCCGCGTCGGTGATGCCGACCGACAGCGTATAAAGCGGCGCCGCCCCGCCGTTCGCACGGTAGTCGCGCATGAACACTTCGACCATGCGCCCAGCCATGATCATCAGCACCGCGCCGGGCTTGGCCTCGGCCAGGCTGGCGACCACCTGCTTCGCGTCTTCGGCGGCAATCGCGAGCGGCAGCGTCTTCACGACCTGCACCTTGTAGTCGGCGGCCAGTTGCTCGCAGGTGGCGAGGTTCGACTTGCCGAAGGCGCTGTCCTGGTAGACCACCGCGATCGACGCGAGGCTGAGGGTCGAGAGATGGCTGATGATCTTGCGCAGCTCGAGGTCGTAGCCCGCGCGCACGTGGAACAGCAGGCGGTTGACCTTGGTGCGGAACGAGGTGGTGCCCACCAGCGGCGCGAACATCGGAACGCCGGCCTTCTCGGCCAGCGGCATCGCGGCCGCGAGGTTGCCGGTGGCGACGAAGCCCGCGAGCGCGAAGACCTTGTCGTCGTCGATCAGCTTCGCGGTGTTGGCGGCCGTCCTGGCGGGATCGTAGGCATCGTCGTAGCTGACGAGCTCGAGCTTGCGGCCGTTGATGCCGCCCGCCTTGTTGGCGCGCTCGAAGTACAGCTTGATGCCCGCGCGGTAGTCGATGCCGAAGTCCTTGGCCGGGCCGCTGAAAACGGCCGACTGGCCGATGCGGATGAGGCCGTCGGTCACGCCGTTGTCGGCGCGCGCCGAACGAAGAAGGCCCGGGCCCAGTGCCAGGGCTGCGCCGCCCGCCACCAGGGCGCGCCTTGAAATCGGAATCGTCATGCGTTGTCGAGCTCGTTGTTGTCGTTGTTGCCGGGCGGGTGTGAATGCGGCGTGGGTTGGTTTGCTCAGGCCGCCTGGATGTCGGCGGACTGGATGCGCTTGACGCCCTTGGCCGCCATCTGCTTCCATGCGGCGGCGAGCGAGCCGTTGAGGTCGATGGCGCGCGTGGCGTCCTCGATCACGTAGACCTCGAAGCCGGCCTTGCGCGCATCGAGCGCGGTCCAGGCCACGCAGAAGTCGGTGGCCAGCCCCGCCACGTAGACCGTCTTGATGCCGCGCTGCTTGAGGTAGCCGCCCAGGCCGGTGGCGGTCTTGCGGTCGGCCTCCTCGAAGGCGGAATAGCTGTCGACGCCCTTGTGGAAGCCCTTGCGGACGATGACCTGCGCGGTGGGCAGCTTCAGGTCCTTGTGCAGCGCCGCGTCGTCGGTGCCCTGCACGCAGTGGTCGGGCCAGAGCACCTGGTTGCCGTACGAGAGCTTGATGCTGCTGAACGGCTTCTGCCCCGGATGCGCGCTCGCGAACGACGCATGGCCCTGCGTGTGCCAGTCCTGCGTGACCACGATGTTCTCGAACGAATCGGCCAGCTTGTTGATCACCGGCACCACCTCGGCGCCGCCCTTGACGGGCAGCGTGCCGCCGTCGACGAAGCAGTTCTGCACGTCGATCACGATCAGCGCGGACTTGTCGTTCGGCTTGAGCTTCGGCGCCGCGAACAGCGTTCCGGCCGCGCCCAGCAGGCCCAGTGCGGCCGTGGACTTCAGAAGGGATCTGCGGTGCGAGTCGTGCATGGCGTGTGCTCCGGTGGTTGATGACAAAAAAGAAAAATGGCCGCGTGGGTGCGGCTAGACGCTCAGGTAGGCGCGGCGCACCTCTTCGTTGGCCGCGAGCTCTGCCATGGTGGCGTGGTAGCGGATCTGGCCCTTCTCGAGCACATAGGCGCGGTCGGACACCAGCTCGGCAAAGTGCATGTTCTGCTCCGACAGCAGGATGCTCACGCCCTGCGCCTTGAGTTCGAGGATCATGTTGGCCATCTGCTCGACGATCACCGGCGCCACGCCTTCGGAGGGCTCGTCGAGCAGCACCAGGTACGGGTTGCCCATGAGCGTGCGCGCCACGGTGAGCATCTGCTGCTCGCCGCCGCTCATGCGGCCGCCCGGGCGGTCGGGCATTTCGCCCAGGTTGGGAAAGAGCTTGAACAGCCGCTCGGGCGTCCACAGCGGCGCCTCGCTGCCGTCAGCCCAGCGGCGCGGCGGCTGCTTGCCGACTTCGAGGTTCTCCATCACCGTGAGATCGGTGAACACGCGGCGGTCCTCGGGCACGAAACCCAGGCCGAGCTTCGCCGCGTGATGGGGTTCGCTCTTCGAGATGTCGTGGCCGAGGAAGCTGACGCCGCCCTTGCGCTTGGCGAGCATGCCGATCAGCGTCTTGAGCGTGGTCGACTTCCCGGCGCCATTGCGGCCCATGAGCGCGACGACCTCGCCGCGCTGCACTTCAAGATCGACGTCGTAGAGGATCTGTGCGGCGCCGTACCAGGCGCACAGCGAGTTCGCCTTCAACAGTGTTTCGTGCGTGCTCATGCGGTTGCTGCTCCCACGGCCGCGTTCACTTCGGCGGCTTTTTCTGCGATCTTCTCGAAAGTCTTGCCGCTGCCGAAGTACACCTCCTGCACCTTCGGATGGTCGCGGATCTCGAGCGGCTTGCCCTGCGCGATCAGGCGGCCGCGGGCCAGCACGATCATGCGGTCGGCGTAGGCGAACACCACGTCCATGCTGTGCTCGGTGAACAGCACGGCCAGGCCACGCTGGACCACGAGCTCCTTGGTCAGCGCCATCAGCGAGTTGCGCTCCTTCGGCGCCATGCCGGCGGTGGGCTCGTCCATCAGCAGCAGCTTGGGCGCGTTGGCCATCGCGATCGCGAGCTCGACGCGCTTGACGTCGCCATAGGCGAGCTCGCTGCAGGGCCGGTCGGCCTGCGCTTTCATGCCGACCTGGTCGAGCAGCGCCAGCGCTTCGTCGCGCTTGTGGTCCGCCGCGCGGCGCCACATCGAGAACAGCTTGCCGTCATGCGAGAGCATCGCCATCTGCACGTTCTCGGCGACGGTGAGCGAGGCAAAGGTTTCGGCGATCTGGAAGGTGCGGCCCACGCCCTTGCGCCAGATCTCGCGCGGCTTCTGGCCCACGAGCTCATGGCCGTCGAACACGATCGAACCCTGGTCGGCCTTGAGCTGGCCGTTGACCATGTTGAAGGTGGTCGACTTGCCGGCGCCGTTCGGGCCGATGAGGGCCAGCAGCTCGCCGGCCTCGAGCTCGAAGCTGATGCCGTCGACGGCTTTGACGCCGCCGAAGGATTTGCCTAGGTTGTCTACTTTGAGGAGGGTCATTTCTGGCTTACTCCCTCTCCCTCTGGGAGAGGGTTGGGGTGAGGGCTGGCGGCCTTTCCATCGCTGCCGATCTTTCGATCTGTGTTGATCGTTTGCTTCCCGAGGCCGGGTCTCGCCCCGGCGGGCGACCTACTTTTCTTTGCTTCGCCAAAGAAACGTAGGCAAAAGAAAGGCGACCCCACTGTCTGCGACCCCTGCGCTTCGCTACGGGGCAACCTGCGGTGCTCGCGTTTCGCGGGGTCTCGCCCAAACTCGCTTCGCTCAAACAAGGGCGAGCCCTGATCCGCGAAACACTCCGCTCCTCGGCGCATACAGAGGGGATTGGATACCGAACGGGCCTTTGCTTCGCTCGGCCACCAGGCCACCGCGGCGCTGCGCGCCGTGGTGGTTGGGATTGGATTGGGTTGTTGGTATTGGCTGTTGGTCTTGGGGCCGAGCGAAGCGAAGGCCGCCCGCTCCCACCCCTTCTGTATGCGCCGAGGAGCGCAGATGGGGGCGGGATCAGGGCCGCAGCTGTTTGAGCGGAACGCAGTGGAGCGAGTTCTGCGGACCCCCGCCGTAATCGAGCACCGCAGGTTGCCCGCAGCGAAGCGGAGGGACGCAGACAGTAGGGTCGCCTTTCTTTTGCCTACGTTTCTTTGGCGAAGCAAAGAAAAGTAGGTCGCCCGCCGGGGCGAGACCCGGCCCCCGCCAAAAAAAGAACCCCCAAAGAACGAAAGACAACCGCCCTTCACGTCCGCCTCTCCGTCAAGGCAACATCCACTTCCGAACGCCGACGCCGCCCCCGCAGCAAGCGTTCACTGAGCTGCTTCGCAAACCCAGCAATCCCCTGCGGAAACAGCAGCACCAGCAGCAGGATGATCGCCCCCAGCGTCGCCCGCCAGTAGTCGGTATTGCGCGCCACCGTGTCATGCAGCCAGCTGAAAGTGACAGCCCCCACCACCGGCCCCGCCAGCGTCTGGATACCGCCCAGCAGCACCATCACCAGCCCGTCCACCGACTTGTCCACGCTCAGGCTTTCAGGCGAGATGCTGCCCTTCGAAAAAGCATAGAGCGCCCCGGCCAGCCCCGCCGCCGCACCCGCAATGACAAAGGCCGTCCACTGCATGCGCTTGACGTCGATGCCGATCGCATCGGCCCGCAGCACCGAATCGCGCCCCGCGCGCAGCGCATAGCCGAACGGCGAGAACAGCACGCGGCGCAGCATCAGGATGCCCGCGGCCACCAGCACCAGCGTGAGCCAGTAATAGGTGCGCTTGTCCGACAGCCACTCCGAAGGCCACACACCGGTGAGCCCGTTGCTGCCGCCGGTGAACGAATCCCACTGGTAGACCACCGCCCACGTGATCTGCGCGAAGGCCAGCGTGAGCATCGCCAGGTACACGCCCGAGAGCCGCACCGCGAACCAGCCGTAGACGAACGCGCCGATGGCGGCCACCAGCGGCGCGACGACGAGCGCAAGCTCCATCGGCATGCCGCTTGCGCGCACCAGCAAGGCGGCGCCATAGGCACCGAGCCCGAAGTAGGCCGCATGGCCGAACGAATGCATGCCGGCCGGCCCCATGATGAAGTGCAGGCTGGCCGCGAACAGCGCCGCGATCAGCAGGTCGATCATCAGCACCGTGGTGTAGGGCGAATCGGCGGTGAGCAGCGGCATCGCCATGAGCGCCACGCCAAGCGCGGCAACGAGCCACAGGTAGCCCTTGCTCGCGCGCCGCAGCGGTTCCTCCTGCATGCCCACGTAGCGGCTGGGCGCCTGCGGGCGGCCGAGCAGGCCCCAGGGGCGCCACACCAGCACGATGGCCATCACGATGAAATCGACCACCAGCGTGAGCTTGGAGAACGACACGCTGTAGCCGAAGATCTCGACCACGCCAAGCCAGATGCACACCGCCTTGATCTCGGACAGCAGCAGCGCCGCCACGTACGCGCCGGGAATCGAGCCCATGCCGCCCACCACCACCACCACGAAGGCCGCGCCAATGGTGTTGAGGTCCATGGCCAGCGTGGCCGGCTCGCGCGGCAGCTGCAGCGCACCGCCCAATGCCGCGAGCGTGGCGCCCAGTGCAAACACCGCCGTGAACAGCCAGGCCTGGTTCACGCCCAGCGCGCTGACCATCTCGCGGTCCTGCGTGGCGGCGCGCACCAGCGTGCCCCAGCGCGTGCGCGTGAGCAGCAGCCACATGAGGCCGAGCACCACCGGACCGACCACGATCAGGAACAGGTCGTAGGTCGGAAACTGCCGGCCCAGGATGTCGACCGAGCCCGACAGGCCCGGCGCGCGCGGGCCGAGCAATTCGTCCGGCCCCCAGAAATAAAGCACCGCATCCTTGATGACGAGCACCAGCGCAAAAGTGGCCAGCAGCTGGAACAGCTCGGGCGACTTGTAGATGCGGCGCAGCAGCACCATCTCGATCAGCGCACCGATCACGCCCACCGCCAGCGCGGCAATCAGCACGGCCGGCCAGAAGCCGAGCGTGCCGAGCTTGTCGACCAGTGTGTAGGCAAGGTAGATGCCGACCATGAAGAAGGAGCCATGCGCAAAGTTGACGATGCGCGTGACGCCGAAGATCAACGAAAGGCCGGCCCCCACGAGGAACAGCGACGAAGCCGACGACAGCCCGGTGAGGAACTGAAGCAGCAGGGACGAGAGGCTCATGGGTGCAAGCGTTCCGGAAAAAGGTCAGTCGGCAGCGCGCGATTTCTTCACGTCGGCGGCGCTCGGCTGGAACTTGGCGCCGTCGAAGTAGGTGTAGTCGACCATCACGCCCTTGCCGTTCTCGTTCTTCGTCTTGCCGACGAAGGCGCCCATCGTGGATTGATGGTCTTCGGCGCGGTAGCTGATCTTGCCGAACGGGGTGTCGACCTGCAGGCCCTTGAAGGCGGCGACGAGCTTCGGCGTCTCGGTGCTCTTGGCCTTGTCGATGCCGGCCGCCACCGACTTGATCATGCTGTAGCCCACCACCGAACCCAGGCGCGGGTAGTCCTTGTACTTGGCGTGGTAGGCCAGGAAGAAGGCCTTGTGCTCGGGCGTCTGGATGCCGTACCAGGGGTAGCCGGTCACGATCCAGCCGTTGGGCGTTTCGTCCTTGAGCGGGTCGAGGTACTCGGGCTCGCCGGTCAGCACGCTCACCACCGTGCGGTCCTTGAACAGGCCGCGGGTGTTGCCTTCGCGCACGAACTTGGAAAGGTCGGCGCCGAACAGCACGTTGAAGACCGCATCGGGCTTGGCATCGGCCAGCGCCTGCACCACGGCACCCGCATCGACCTTGCCGAGCGGCGGCGCCTGCTCGGCGACGAACTCGACGTCGGGCTGCGCGGCCTTCAGCAGCGTCTTGAACGCGGCCACGGCCGACTGGCCGTATTCGTAGTTGGGGTAGACGACGGCCCAGCGCTTCTTCTTGAGCTTGGCCGCCTCGGGCACCAGCATCGCGGCCTGCATGTAGGTGCCGGGGCGCAGGCGGAAGGTGTATTCGTTGCCGCCCTGCCAGGTCATCTTGTCGGTCAGCGGCTCGCCGGCCAGGAAGAAGATTTTTTTCTGCTTGGCAAAGTCGGCCACGGCCAGGCCGGTGTTCGAGAGGAAGGTGCCGGTGAGCACGTCGATCTTCTCGCGCGCCACCAGTTCCTCGGCCACGCGCACGGCGTCGCCGGGATTGGCGTTGTCGTCGCGCGTGATGAGCTCGACCTTGCGGCCGTTGACGCCGCCCTTGGCGTTGATCTCTTCCACGGCCAGCTCCATGCCCTTCTTGTAGGGCTCGAGGAAGGCGGGCTGCGCCTTGTAGCTGTTGACCTCGCCGATCTTGATCACGCCCTGGGCATGGGCAGGAACGAGGGCGGTGGCCAGCGTGGCAACGGCCGCGGCGCTGAAGACGTGACGCAATGGGTTCATGGGGAAACTCCTTGGAATCAAAAGAGGAAAAAGCAATGGGGATGGAGGGGCGCGCGAACGGCGATGGACGGATTCAGCGCAGCCCGTCCTCGCCCTTGATCTCGCTGGCCTGCAGCCCGCCGATGCGCGGCAGCGGACGGCCGCTGTCGGTGACGGCCACGGCCACCACGATCTCGTTGGCGCGCGGCGCGTCGGACACGCGCGCCTCGACGGCGTCGAAGTGGCTGCGCACGAAGGCCGCATCCTTGTGGCCGAGCGGCACGTCGATGGCCGTGCCCAGCGTGCCGCGCTTCTTGGCCGAGGGCACCAGCGCCGCGCCTTTTTCGACCGCCACGCGCAGCGGTGCGCCGAGCTTGGGATGCAGGATGGCAGCGGCATGCTCGAGTTCGCCGTTCTCGCCGACGATGGCGGCCTTGCCGTAGCTCTGCGCCTGGCCGGGCTCGATGCCCAGCGCCTTCACGGCCTTCTGGCCCAAGAGCGCACCAAGCTCTTCGCCGATGGCGATCAGCTCGTCGAGGTTCTCGCTGAAGCGGCCCGCGTAGGGGTTCTCGATCACCGCAATGGCGACGGCGCGGCGCGTGGGCGGCGAAATATCGCGGCCCATTTCCTTGCGGGTTTCGTCCACCTGGACGACGAGCTTGCGGATGTTGGCGGTCATGTCTTGTGTTCCTTCTTCGTGTCTCTTGTTCATCAGGTCAGCGCAGGCCGTCCCATTTGCTGATGTCCTTGGCGAGCAGGCCGCCCACGCGTGCATGCACGCGGTAGCCGGTGCTCATCGCCAGGATGAAGACGATCTCGTCGGCCGCCGGCGCGCCGGGCACGCGCACCTCGATGGCGTCGAACTGGCCGCGCACGTAGCTGGCGTTGATGTTGGTGAGCGGCACGTCGAGCGCGGCGCCGGGCGGGCCGACCTTCTTGGTCGAGGGCACGATGGACAGCGCATTGCCGGGCTGGCCGGTCTTCTCTTCCGCCTTGCCCGCGGTGTAGGCCGCGCGGTCGCCCTTCCAGCCGAGCAGTTCGCGCATGGCATAGCCACCGGGCACGTGCCAGAGCGCGCCGTGCTCGAGCTCGCCGGCGGCGCCGACGATGGCGCCCTTGCCGTAGGTGGCGATCTGCTCGAGCGGCACGTCCATGGCGGCGTGCAGCCTGTGCGCCATGTCGACGCCCACCGGGTCGAGCAGCGCCATCATCGGCAGGATGTCGGGCTCGTAGCGGCCCGCGAAGGGATTGGCCAGCACCGCGCCGATGGCACCGCGCACCAGCGGCGTTGCGGCGCGCGGGCCGAACTCGTGGTGGATGTGCTCGACATGGGTGAAGACGCGGCGTATATCGATCATGGAAAGGAACCTTGCTTTTCGTTAAGCAAATACTGAACCAACTGCATCGGCCGGCGCGCTGGCCAGCGACTTCGAGCATAAGGGTTCGACAAGTCGCCACTGCCCCTGGCAAACGAGCAGAGCGGCCCAGGCGAGCCCTTCTTTTTGCAGCACCTTGGCGCACACGGCGCCGGTGTCGAGCGCGCTCTTCACCTGCGCAGGCGAAAGCGGCGGCACGTCGACCGTGACGAGCATCTCGCCCAGGTCGCTATCGTCCTTGCATTCGCTGGCGGGGCGCCGGCGGATGGCGGCATCGTCCACGTCGACGGCGTTGGCAATCACGGTGGCGGCTGCATCGGCCTCGGCCGCGGTGGCGGCCAGGACCGTCACGCTGTCGGCAATGCCCAGCGAGAAGCTGCGCCCGCGCCAGCCACTGGTGGCCACGCCGCGCACCGGCTGTGCGGCGCTGATTTCGAACTGGCCGTCGGTGGCGAGAATGCCGCTGTCCTGCCAGTCGAAGCGTGCGAGATCGGCATAGACACCCACGCGCGCCGAATGGCCCGGCGCAAGGTGCAGCGCGATGTCGCCGCCGTTGTTGATCCAGGCGCGCTCGATGCCGGGGCGGTCGTAGAACGCGATCAGCTCCTGCGCCACCGAGCCGGCCACCGCCGCCATCGGCGTGATGAACATCGGCGAGAACGCCGCGCAGGCATCCCACATGCGCGCACCGACCACGCCGCGCGGCCGCATGCCTTCGGTCACGGGCCGGCGCAGCAGCGGCAGCTCGCGCACCAGCTCGTCCAGCACATGGCCGAAGCGCGCCCAGGCCGCGTCGTGCGCGGCCGCAACGGCGTAGGGGTCGCCATGCGCCTCGGCCACGATGTCGATCGGGCCATGGTTGAAGTGCCAGCGGCTCGCGTCGAGCGCGGTGCGTTGGGCGGTCATGGCAGCAAGGGCGCGGGGACGGCGCGGTGTTTCTCCCTCCCCTTCCGGGGGAGGGCCGGGGTGGGGGCACGCGGCGCATCCATCGGGCGCTCTGCCCGCCCCCATCCCAGCCTTCCGGAAGGGGAAGGAGCAACAGCCACGGCGCACATTGATGTGGGCATCGCTCAACCCAGCATGGGTGGGTGGCCGAGCGGCCACGGATTGGCCTCGTCGATGACGACCCATTGCCGCGCCAGCGGCGCGCCGTCTTCCTGCCAGGCGCCGCGCGCGAGCGCCTGCTCGAGCGGGAAGATGTGTTCCATGTGGCCGCCGAGCGCCTGGTAGTCGTCGCGCCGCATGCTGAACTCGATGGGCGCCACGATGGCCGGCGTGGGCACGGTGCCAAAGCTGTTGTCGGGCATGCGCATGACATCCGCCATCACGGTGATGCCGCCGCCGGGCCACACATAGGCCGGCGCGCCGCCGCAGGTCACGTTGACGAGCGCACGCTTGATGGCGCGCGTGAGCAGCACCGGGTTTTCGGTGACGCCGGCGCGCAGGGACCCGCCCGCACCACCGAGGAACAGCACGGTGCACAGCGATGGTTCGCAGTTCTCGCCGATGCGCTCGACGATGCGGCGCACCTCGGGCGGCATCGGCTGCTCGACCGGTTTGAGCGCCTCGTCGAGCACGTACCACTGGGCATGCTCGCCGGTGGTCGAGGTCATCAGGAGGCGCAGGCCCGGCCGCGCCACGCCTTCTTCCCAGCCCTCGATGATCGAGAGCGGATCGGCGATGTCGGTGCCGCCCCAGCCGTTGCCCGGGTTCGCCACCTGGAAGTAGCGCCCCGGCGTGGACTTGCGCCCCAGCATCTGGATGCCCGAAGGCGCCATGTCGAGGCAGCGCCCGGCCTGGTGCTCCGTGAGCACGCCGGTGATGTGGTCGTCCACCACCACCACCTCGTCGGCCACGCCCGCGAACTGGCGCGCGAAGATGCCCACGGCCGCCGAGCCGCAGCCCACGCGCATGCGCTGCTCTTCCACGCCATTGACGACGGGTGCTTTTCCGGCCTGGATGACGAGCGTGGAGCCGCCGTCGATGGTGCACTCGACGGCCTTCTTGTTGCCCAGCAGCTGCATCAGCTCGGCCGTCATGCGGCCTTCCTTCTTGCTGCCGCCGGTGAGGTGGTGCACGCCGCCCAGCGAGAGCATCTGCGAGCCGTATTCGGCCGTGGTGACATGGCCGACCACCTCGCCGCGGTAGCGCACATTGGCCTGCTCGGAGCCGAGGAAGCGGTCGGTGTCGATCTTCACCTTGAAGCTGCAGTAGCTGAAGATGCCTTCGGTGACGACGGTGACCATGTCGACGCCCTGGGCCTTGGAAGCGACGATGAACGGGGCCGGCTTGTAGTCGGGATAGGTGGTGGACGAGCCCACGCCGGTCACGAAGACTTCGTCGGCATGCAGCAGGTCGCCGTTCCAGTCGGGCGCGCTGCCCTCGGCCTTCTCGGCGGCGGGCCGGTCGAAGGGCACCAGCACCGGGGCCTCGCCCGCGATCTCGCGGCGCAGCAGCAGCACCGGGTCGACGCGCACCAGCACGCCCTCCTTGTTCGCATAGCGGTCGCAGGCGCCGGTGCGACCTTCGGAGATCTGGCACAGCACCGGGCAGGCGTTGCATTCGACCTTGGCGCTGCTCATCTTCTCGTTGCGCGGCGGCGCCTTGCCGAAGGCGCCGGCGCCGGTTTCGAAGGCCACCGGCATGTCCATGCCGGGCAGTCCGTCTGTCTTGGTGTGTTCTGTCATCGGGGCGATCTCGTGGGGCGTGATGCGGGTCGGGCACGGGGAAACTCGGTCAGCGGAGGGTTGCAACAAACGTGCCGCCTGCCCGCTTGTGCACCGCCTTCCGTTTGTGTAGCATTCCCTACACTTTCATGTTGCGTTCACTACATTCGAGGTCAATGTAGCAAACAGGCCCGATGCTTGCAATGGTGTTTTCTCGCGGTGTTCATCGGGGTTTTTCCGACCAACGACAATGGAGGGTTCGCAGCCGGCCGGCGGCTGCATGCCCCATGGGCGTGCACTCCGGCCGAGCCACCTTCCACTGTTCCAACCAACTCTTGAGTTCCGTATGAGTGCTTTCAGCGAAGAACGCGTCCTGAGCGTCCACCACTGGACCGACCGCCTGTTCACCTTCACCACCACGCGCGACCCGGCGCTGCGCTTCTCGAACGGCCATTTCACGATGATCGGCCTGAAGGTCAACAACAAGCCGCTGCTGCGCGCCTACAGCATCGTGAGCCCCAACTACGAGGAGCATCTCGAGTTCCTGAGCATCAAGGTGGAAGAAGGCCCGCTCACCTCGAAGCTGCAGCACATCCAGGTGGGCGACACCATCATCGTGGGCCGCAAGCCCACCGGCACGCTGCTGATCGACTACACGCTGCCCGGCAAGCGCCTGTACCTGTTCGGCACGGGCACGGGCCTCGCACCATTCATGAGCATCATCCGCGACCCGGACACGTATGAGAAGTTCGAGCAGGTCATCCTGGTGCACGGCGTGCGCCAGGTCGACGAGCTGGCCTACCACGACCTCGTGACCGACCACCTGCCCAAGCACGAGTTCCTGGGCGAGATGGTCGAGAAGCAGCTGCTCTACTACCCGACGGTCACGCGCGAGGAATTCCGCAACCAGGGCCGCATCACCGACCTGATCGAGACCAACAAGCTCACCGACGACCTCGGCCTGCCGCCGATCAACCCGGTGGAAGACCGCGTGATGCTGTGCGGCAGCCCGGGCCTCCTGGTGGACCTGAAGCACATCCTGGAGAAGCGCGGCTTCAAGGAAGGCAACACCTCGACGCCGGGCGATTTCGTCGTCGAACGCGCCTTCGCCGAAAAATAAGCCCGGCACCGCGCACGATGGCCGACAGCCGCACCGCCGCCAAGCCCCAGCGCCGCACCGGCGTGCGCGAGGCCGCGGCGCAGGCCACGCGCGACAGCATCCTGAAGTCGGCGACCAAGGTGTTCGCGAAGTACGGCTACGACGGCGGCAGCGTGGAGAAGATCTCCAAGGCCGCCAAGTCGTACGACCGCATGATCTACTACTACTTCGGCAGCAAGGAGGGCCTGTTCATCGCGGTGCTCGAAGGCATCTACAAGCGCATGGACGACGCCGAGGCCGCCATTGCGCTGGACGCCTCGCGGCCCGTGGAGGCGCTCACCGAAGTGATCCGCTTCGTGCTCGGCTACTACCGCAAGAACCCCGAGTTCGTGACGCTCCTGAACACCGAGAACCTGCACAAGGGCCGGCACATCTCGAAGTCGCTGCGGGCGCGCGAATACTCGTCGCGGGCGGTGGCGATCATTGCCGAGATCCTGGCCAGCGGCGCGGCCCAGGGCCTGTTTCGCCGCGACCTGAACGCGCGCGACATCTACCTGCTGATCGCGTCCACCGGCTACTTCTACACCTCGAACCGGCACACGCTCACGGCCTTCCTCGGCGAGCCGCTGGAGTCGCCCGAGGCGATCACGCACTGGGAAGACTTCGTGATCGAGACCGTGCTGCGCACCGTGCGCGCAGACGACCTGCAGGAGCAGGACACTCACACCCCACCCCACGACGAGGACACCACCAAATGGCAGAAATCGCAGCCGGCGCAAAGTCGGGCAAGGTCGTCATCAAGAACATAGGGCTGCTGCTCTCGGGCGACATCGACAAGCCCATCCTGGACGCCGACACCATCGTGGTGAACGACGGCCTGATCGTGGCGGTCGGCAAGGAAAAGGACTGCGACCTCGAAGGCGCGCAGACCGTCATCGACGCGAAGAAGACCTGCGTCGCGCCCGGTCTGATCGACAGCCACGTGCACCCGGTGTTCGGCGACTGGACGCCGCGCCAGGGGCAGATCGGCTGGATCGACTCCACCATGCACGGCGGCGTCACCACCATGATCTCGGCCGGCGAGGTGCACCTGCCCGGCCGGCCCAAGGACATCGTGGGCCTGAAGGCGCTGGCCATCACCGCGCAGCGCGCCTTCGACAACTTCCGCCCCGGCGGCGTGAAGGTGCTGGCCGGCGCGCCGGTGATCGAGAAGGGCATGGTCGAAAGCGACTTCAAGGAACTGGCCGAAGCCGGCGTGGGCCTGCTCGGCGAAGTGGGCCTGGGCTCGGTGAAAGCCGGCTACGAGGCCAAGGAGATGGTGGCCTGGGCGCGCAAGTACGGCATCCAGAGCACGATCCACACGGGCGGCCCGTCGATCCCGGGCTCGGGCCTGATCGACAAGGACGTGGTGCTGGAGGCCGACGCCGACATCATCGGCCACATCAACGGCGGCCACACCTCGCTGCCCGAGGCGCATGTGTGCGAGCTGTGCGAGAAGAGCTCGCGCGCGATCGAGATCGTGCACAACGGCAACGAGAAGGTGGCCATTGCCGCGGCCAAGGCCGCGCTCGAGCTCAAGTGCCCGCACCGCGTGATCCTCGGCACCGACGGGCCCGCGGGCTCGGGCGTGCAGCCGCTGGGCATCCTGCGCATGGTGGCCATGCTGTCGTCGATTGCAAACATCCCGGCCGAACTGGTGTTCTGCTTTGCCACCGGCAACACGGCGAAGATCCGCAAGCTCAACTGCGGGCTGGTCGAAGTGGGCCGCGACGCCGACTTCGTCTTCATGGACCGCGCGCAGCATTCGCCCGCGCCGGGCCTGCTCGAGAGCGTGCAGCTCGGCGACATCCCGGGCGTGGGCATGGTGATGATCGACGGCATCGTGCGCTGCGGCCGCAGCCGCAACACGCCGCCCGCGACCGAGATCCCGGTGGTGCTGCCGGCGGCGCACTGAGGCGCCTTCGGCTCAGGGGCTGCGCCGCGGCTTGAAGACGAGGTGCCGCGCGGCCAGGAAGTTGACCGCCATTCCCGCGCAGCTGCCGGCCGCAACGCCGAGTGCGGGCACCCACGGGCCTTCGAGCCAGTGCAGCACCAGCACATAGGCGCCGTAGTTGACGACCGCGCCGCCCAGCATGGTGGCGAGATAGCCGAGGTACTCGCGCACGATCGGCGTTGCGGCGCCCAGGGCGCGCCGCGCCGCGAAGGTGTAGCGCCGGTTCAGCGCCCAGGTGGTGGTGGCGGCCGCCAGGAAGGACAGCACGCGCGCGCCGTACCAGCCCAAAAGCGGCGCCGCAAGATACAGCACGGCCACGTCGACCACCAGTCCGATGACCCCGACCACCGCAAACGCCAGGAACTCGCGGCCGGCCTTCATGGCTTGCGGCGGAACTGCCCGACGCCGGGTATCGCGAGGTAGCGCAGCCGCTTGGCTTCGCGGCGGGCGAGCCGGATCGCGTGCATCACGACGCCGCACACCATCGACAGCATGGCGGCCAGCATGGCGCCGGTCGCCAGCACCGCCGTGGGGAGCCGGGGCACCAGGCCGGTGTGCAGGTAGGTGAGCAGCAGCGGAATGGCCAGCGCGATCGCGCCCGCCGCGAGCACTGCCGCAAGGATCGAGAAGAACTGCAGCGGCCGCTCGCTGATGAACAGCTTGCAGATGGTCTTCAGGATGCGCCAGCCGTCGCGGTAGGTCGAGAGCTTGCTGTGCGAGCCTTCGGGCCGCGTGCTGTAGGCGGTGTCGAACTCGGCATGGGGCATGCGCAGCTCGAGCGCGTGCACCGTGAGCTCGGTCTCGATCTCGAAGCCCTGCGAGAGCGCCGGGAACGACTTGGCATAGCGGCGCGAGAACACGCGGTAGCCTGAGAGCATGTCGGTCAGGCCGCCGCCGAAAAGCTGCGCCACGGCGCCCGTGAGCAGCCGGTTGCCGAAGCGGTGGCCGGCGCGGTAGGTGAGCGCATTCTGCCCATCGTCGACGCGGCAGCCCACCACCATGTCGAGGTTGCGCTCCACCAGCGCATCCACCAGCCGCGGCGCGCTGGCCACGTCGTAGGTGGCGTCGCCGTCGACCGTCACGTACACGTCGGCCTCGACGTCGGCGAACATGCGCCGCACGACGTTGCCCTTGCCGGGCGCGGCCACGTGCGTCACCGTGGCGCCGCTCGCGCGCGCGATGGCGGCCGTGTCGTCGGTCGAGTTGTTGTCGAAGACGTGGATCTCGGCCTCGGGCAGCGCCGCGCGGAACTGCGCGACCACCTGCGCGATCGACAGCGCCTCGTTGTAGCAGGGGATCACCGCCGCGATGCGGATCGGGGCGCGGGCGGCGGCGGATGGGTTGTCGTCGATCATGGTGCGGTCGAGAGAATGCGGTAGACCCGGCCACCGTCTTTTTCGTACAGCAGGGCGAAATGTTCGTCGAAGCCGGGCCGCGTGGCCAGCGTGGGCACCATCGACGTCGGCATGACGATGGCCGTGAATCCCTTGGCGGCCAGCTTGCGCGCCATGTCGCCCGGAAGCAGCAGCAGGAAATCGCGGTAGCGCCACGGGCCGAGCGTATCGCCCCAGATCGGATTGGGCCCGTAGTAGATCGCCTCGTTCAGCGCGATCTGGTAGACGCGCCCGTCGGCATGCTGGCGCAGGTAGTCCATGGCGGCATAGCCCGGCACATGCTGGCGCAGGAAAGCCTCGCGGGTTTCGGGCGTGGGCGAGATCATCGCCACCTTGCCCGCGGTCTGGCGCAGCGACACCGCGGCCAGCGCGGCCAGCAGCAGCACGACGATCCAGTCGCCGGCAAGGGCCAGGCGTCCGGCGGGTGCGGCGGCGGCAGGCGCGGCCTCCACCGGCCCGCCCTTGGCCCCGAAGACGCGGCGCACGCCCGCAGCGATCGCGCCGAACAGCACCTGCCAGCCGATGGCCGCCATCAGCGCGAGCAGCGGGAACGAGGCCGTGAGGTAGCGCGGATAGCGCGAAGTCAAGAGCCACACGGCCACCGAATAGAAGCAGAACCAGCCCGCGGCGCGCAGCGCGGCCGAGCGCTTCCACAGCAGGCTGAACGGTGCCAGGAACACGGCCCAGATCAGCGCGTTGGGCCGCGCCGCATGGTCGCGCACGTCGGCCACCTGCTGCACGTAGTCGGCCGGGATCCAGTCGGTGAAGCCGAACACGCGCGCGCCGATGGGGTTGAACGGGTCGCCGGTCATGATGGCGTTGCGCGCGTACCAATAGACGCACGGGACCAGGAAGCAGAGCAGCGCCAGCGCCCAGGCCTTGGGCCGGCGCTCGTGCCACACCACAAACAGCGCCACCAGCGGCAGGAAGGTGAGCGCCTGGTACTTGGATCCCGCGGCCACGCCCAGGCAGAACGCCGCCAGCCCGAGCCAGCGCGTGCCGCCCGGCAGCGGCTCTGATTCACGCCACCACCACAGCGCCACGCAGGCACTGAGCACGAAGAGCGCCACGCCCATGTCGATCAGCGCGTTCGAATAGTCGCCGATGCCGATCCAGATGGCCGCGCCGATGCAGGCCGTGAGCCGGTTCGCATGCTGGATGCCGAGGCGGTAGACCATCACCGCCGAAATCACTCCGGCCAGCGCATTGAGGAAGTGCGGCAGCACGTCGTCGCCCAGCTGCAGCGCGGCCGCATAGAGCAGGTTGTAGTTGTAGGGGAACCAGGGGTAGCGCAGCCACTCGTGGATGCCCAGCGAGCCCTGCTGCGCCACCTGCCGCGCATAGGGCAGGTGGTACATCAGCTCGTCGAAGGCGGCGGGCGGCGCGAGCGGCGCGACCAGCGCGGGCAGCGCCACCAGGGCCAGCGCGATGGCGGCGATCCGTTCGGCGCGAGTCCATGGCGCGGCGGGAGCACCAGCGACGTGCAGCGCCCGCACTTCGCGCCACCAGGGCCGCAGCTGCAGTGCGGCCGCCAGCACGCCGGCGGCAATCAGCGCCACGGTGGCGCCCGGCTTGAACGCGCCGAAGATCGCGAGCAGCTGGAAGGCGCAGATGAAAAGGCCCACGCCCAGGGCCGCCGCCATGGCCGCCTCGAGCCCCGCGTCCCGGCGCGGCGGCGGCGCCAGGCGCGCCAGCAGCGCGCGGCCGAAGCCCCAGCAGCCAAGCACAAAGACCGCCAGTGCCGCATAGTGCGCGGCGGCAAACATCAGCTTCTGAATAACAACTCCCGGCGCCGGGCGGCCACGCCGGCCGGCAGGTTCAAAGGTTCGGCGCCAGCAGGCGCTCGAGTTCGGATTCGCTGGTCCGGCGCCGCGCCGCCTGGTCCTGCAACTGGTCGTGCCCGATCTTGCCGACGTTGAAGTAGGTCGACTCGGGATGGCTCAGGTAGAAGCCGCTCACGCTGGCGGCGGGCATCATAGCGAGGCTTTCGGTCAGCGTCATGCCAATGTCCGCGCAACCCAGAAGGTCGAACATCGGGCGCTTCACGCTGTGGTCGGGGCAGGCCGGGTAGCCAGGCGCGGGGCGGATGCCGCGGTATTTCTCGGCGATCATGTCCTCGTTGCTGAGGCCCTCTTCGGGCGCATAGCCCCAGAGGTCGGTGCGCGCGCGGTGGTGCAGCGATTCGGCAAAGGCCTCGGCCAGCCGGTCGGCCAGCGCCTTGAGCATGATGGCGGAGTAGTCGTCGAGGTCGTCGATGAAGTACTTCTCCTTCTTCTCGACGCCCAGGCCCGCCGTCACTGCGAACACGCCCACGTAGTCTTTCAGCCCGCTGTCCTTGGGCGCGACGAAGTCGGCCAGGCAGCGGCTCGGGCGCATCACGCCGTCGATCACCTGCTTCTCGGTCTGCTGGCGCATGCCGTACCAGGTGAGCGCGACTTCGCTGCGCGTCTCGTCGGTGTAGAGCTCGATGTCGTCGTCGTTCACCGTGTTGGCGGGCCAGAAGCCGACCACGCCGCTCGCGCTGAGCCAGCGGCCCTCGATCAGGCGCTTGAGCATGCGCTGCCCATCGGCATACACGCGCACGGCCTCGGTGCCGACCACTTCGTCTTTCAGGATGGCCGGGAACGGGCCCGCGAGATCCCAGGTCTGGAAGAACGGGCCCCAGTCGATGTACTTCGCGAGCTCGGTCAGGTCGAAGTTCTTGAACAGGCGCCGGCCAATGAACTTGGGCACCGGCGGCGTGTAGCCGGACCAATCGACCGGCGTCTTGTTGGCGCGCGCCTTGGCCAGCGGCCACAGCGGCACCTGCTTCTTGTTGGCATGCTGCGTGCGCACCTTCTCGTAGTCGGCGTTGATCTCGTCGATGTACGCGGTGGCCTGGTCGCTCAGCAGGCTCTGCGCCACGCTCACGCTGCGGGAAGCGTCGGGCACGTAGACCACCGGGCCTTCGTAGTGCGGCGCGATCTTCACTGCCGTGTGCACGCGGCTGGTGGTGGCGCCGCCGATCAGAAGCGGAATCTTCCGGATGCGGAAGTGGTCGTCCTTCTGCATCTCGCCGGCCACGTACTGCATTTCTTCGAGGCTCGGCGTGATGAGGCCCGACAGGCCCACGATGTCCGCGCCCTCGACCTTCGCCTTGGCAAGGATCTCGTGGCACGGGACCATCACGCCCATGTTCACCACTTCGAAGTTGTTGCACTGGAGCACGACGGTGACGATGTTCTTGCCGATGTCGTGCACGTCGCCCTTCACGGTGGCGATGATGATCTTGCCCTTGGTGCGCACGTCGCGGCCCGCGGCCTCGTCCTGGCGCTTTTCTTCCTCGATGTAGGGAATGAGGTGGGCCACGGCCGACTTCATCACGCGCGCCGACTTCACCACCTGCGGCAGGAACATCTTGCCCTGGCCGAACAGGTCGCCCACGATGTTCATGCCGTCCATCAGCGGCCCCTCGATCACGTGCAGCGGCCGCCCGCCCTTGGCGAGGATCTGCTGGTAGGCCTCTTCGGTGTCTTCGACGATGAAGTCGGTGATGCCGTGCACCATGGCGTGCGAGAGGCGCTGGTTGACGTGCACCGGATGCTCCGGCGTGCCGCGCCATTCGAGCTTCTTGCTGTCGTCCTTGGCGCCGCTCTTGGCGGTCTCGGCCACTTCGACGAGGCGCTCTCCCGCATCGGGGCGGCGGTTGAGCACCACGTCTTCCACGCGCTCGCGCAGCGTCGGTTCGAGGTCGTCGTACACGCCCACCATGCCGGCGTTGACGATGCCCATGTCCATGCCCGCCTGGATCGCGTGGTACAGAAAGACGGTATGAATGGCTTCGCGCACCGGGTCATTGCCGCGGAAGCTGAAGCTCACGTTGCTCACGCCGCCCGACACCTTGGCGCCTGGCAGGTTCTCTTTGATCCAGCGCACGGCATTGATGAAGTCGACCGCGTAGTTGTCGTGCTCCTCGATGCCGGTGGCAATCGCGAAGATGTTGGGGTCGAAGATGATGTCCTCAGGCGGAAAGCCCACCTCGTCGACCAGGATGCGGTAGGCGCGCTCGCAGATCTCGATCTTGCGCTGGTAGGTGTCGGCCTGGCCTTTTTCGTCGAAGGCCATCACCACCGCGGCGGCGCCGTAGCGCCTCACGAGCTTGGCCTCGTGCTTGAACTTGTCGACCCCCTCCTTCATGGAGATGGAGTTGACGATGCCCTTGCCCTGGATGCAGCGCAGGCCGGCCTCGATCACCTCCCACTTGGAGCTGTCGACCATCACCGGCACGCGCGCGATGTCGGGCTCGCTGGCAATCAGGTTCAGGAAGCGCACCATCGCGGCCTTGCTGTCGAGCATGGCCTCGTCCATGTTGATGTCGATCACCTGCGCGCCGTTCTCCACCTGCTGGCGCGCCACGGCCAGGGCGTCCTCGAACTGGCCGTTCAGGATCATCCGTGCGAAGGCCTTGGAGCCGGTGACGTTGGTGCGCTCGCCGATGTTGACGAACAGCGACCCGGCATCGATGGCCACCGGCTCGAGGCCGGACAGCTTCATCGGGGGGACGCGGGGCGTGGAAACTTCTTCGCTCATGGGGGCTCACCTGGGCAGGAAAAAACGTCAGGTGAGCGTCGTTTGTTGCGGCTTGCGCCCCGGCCGGCGGGGCGCCTTCCAAGCCTGACGGCGGGCCTCTTGATGCGGGCCGCCGCTGCAACGCTCCTTGGAAGGGAGCGCAATTTTACCGGCTGCGGCAAGGGCCGCGGCCGCCAGGGTCGTTCAGGCGCCCTGCCTGGCCGCCGCTGCCGGGCCAGTCTTGGCGGGCGCGGCCGAGGCCGGCAGCCCGAACACCCGGTCGAAGCCCCAGTTGAAGACGAAGGTATAGATCAGGAAGAACACCACCAGGCCCAGGTCCATCACCAGCGCCTGCCACAGCGTCACGCCCAGGCCCCAGGCGAACAGCGGCACCAGCACCGCGATCAGCCCGCCCTCGAAGCCGATGGCATGCGCCATGCGCCGGCGCACGCTGCGCCCACGCACCGCCTGGCGCGACTCCCAGCGCTCGAACAGGGCGTTGAAAACCAGGTTCCAGATCACGGCAATGACCGAGGCGGCCACCGCGAGCACGCCCGAATGGCCGAGCCCGGCGTCCGTCATCAGCGCCAGCCCGGCGCTGGCGGCCACGATGGCGATGCCTTCGTAAAGGCTGATGTAGACGACGCGGCGCTGAAACCCCTGCATGGCTTTTCCCCTGGCAAATGAAAACGATGGCTGGACTTTATTTGCTGTTTGCTGATATAAAAAGTCAACTTATTTCAGTTTTATTGATAGATCAGCCGATGGCTTTCTCCAGCGACAACGTCGAGGTCTTCCTGGCCGTGATCGACCACGGCTCCTTCTCGGCCGCGGCGCGCGCGCTGCGCAAGGTGCCCTCGGCCGTCAGCATGGCGATTGCCAACCTCGAGGCCGAACTGGCCCTGCCGCTGTTCGACCGCAGCGGCCGCGAGCCGCAGCCGACCGCCGCCGCCCGCTCGCTGGAGCCGCAGGCGCGCCTCCTGGCGGCGCAGCTGAAGCAGCTTCAGGTGCAGGCCCTGGCGCTCACGCAGGGCCTGGAAAACCGCCTCACGCTGGCCATTGCGCCCGAGCTGCTGGCCGCGCCCTGGAGCGGGCCGCTGGCCGCGCTGGCCGAGGAATATCCGCTGCTGCAGGTCGAGGTGCTGGCCGCGCCGCAGGCCGATGCGCTGGCGCTGCTGCACAGCGGCCGCGCGCAGCTGGCGCTGGTGTTCGAGCGCCCGAGCCTCGACGGGCGCGAGGGGTTCCAGGAAGTCGGCAGCGACACCATGGTGGCCGTGATGGCGCCCGGCCATCCCGTGCTGCTGGCGGCCGCCGGCGAGCGGCTGCGCGAGGAGCACCTGACGAACACCCGGCAGATCGTGGTGGCGGGGCGCGATCTCGCCACCAGCGACCCGCGCTTCGTGTTCGCGCGCCACGTCTGGCGCACCGACAACGCGCTGGCCGCGCTGAGCCTGATCACGGCCGGCCTCGGCTGGGGCTGGCTGCCGCGCAATTTCGCCAGGCCGCACGTGGCCGCCGGCGCGCTGGTCGAGATTCCGTTCGAGAACCTCAGCAACGGGCTCGACCTGTGGGTCGACGTGGTGTGGTCGCGCGAGCGGCCGCTGGGGCTGGGAGCTCAGCGCTTCGTGGCGCTGATCGCGCGCGACCGGCAGGCGGCGGCGGGCATTTCCGCCGCCGACGATCCGCGGGGCTGATCAGTCGCGGTGGCCGTGACCACCGCCCTTTCCATCGCCACCATGGCCGTGGCCGCCACCCCTGCCGCCGCCTTCACCGCCGCCATGCGGGCGTCCGCCGCCACCGGCGCCGGGCCGGCCACCGCCCGGATGCATCTGCGGCTGGCCGGGCGGCGGTCCGGGCCGGAAGGCCGGCTGGGGCCGCGGCGGCTTGATGCCCGGGTCGGCCGGCGGGCGGTAGCCCGGCCCCGGCCGTGGCGGGCGGTAGCCCGGTCCGGGTTGCGGATGGAAGCCAGGCCCCGGCGCGGGCTTGAACCCCGGGCCCGGCCACGGCCTCGGCTGCCAGGCCGGCCGCACCGGCGGCGGGGGACGCCAGCCGGGCATCGGCGGCGGCGGCGGCCGGCCGCCCCACCAGCGGCGCTCGCCGTACCAGGGCCGGTCGCGGTAGTAGTCGGCCCAGTAGCTGCCGATCACGAACGTGACGACGGGCACGCCAATCACCGCGGCGTAGCTGGCCAGCGGCACGCGCCGCTCCTGGTAGGCGTAGTCCAGGCTCCGGGCCCAGACCCAGCCGCGCCCGCCGTCGGGCAGCACCACGTCGCACCAGCTGTAGCCGCCGGTACAGCCGATCACGTCGAGCGGCTGGCCCGGCCCGAGCCGCGCCACCAACGGATAGTCGCCCGAGGGCCCGGCCCGCAGGTTGACCGCGCCGCGCGTGAAGGCCTGCTGCGCCGCGGCCGCCAGCGGCAGGGCCAGCGCAACGGCGCCGATGCCGATCCAGCGCATGGAGAGTTTGTTGTTCATGACGAGGCTTCCTTTGCGCCGCCAGCCTAGGCGGCGGCCCGGATGCCGTCAATCAGCCGGGAGCGCGACAGCGCCGGGCGCCGGTCAGGCTGCTTCGCGGTAGAAGCCGTTGTTGTTCAACAGCCGGCCTGTCATCGGCGCCACGGCTTTGCCGATGGCCGCGATATGGTCCGGCGTGGTGCCGCAGCAGCCGCCCACGATGTTGACCAGCCCTTCGGCCGCGAACTCGTGCAGCAGCCGCGAGGTGACGTCGGGCGTCTCGTCGAAGCCGGTCTCGCTCATCGGATTGGGCAGGCCCGCGTTCGGATAGCAGCTGATGAAGGTGTCGCCCGCCACCTTGGCCAGTTCCTGGATGTAGGGCCGCATCAGCGCCGCGCCCAGCGCGCAGTTGAGCCCGATGGCCAGCGGCTGCGCATGGCGCACGCTGTGCCAGAACGCGGTGACGGTCTGGCCGCTCAGGATGCGGCCCGAGGCGTCGGTCACGGTGCCGCTGATGATCAGCGGCAGGCGCTGGCCGCTGTTGTCGAAATACTCGTCGACCGCGAACAGCGCGGCCTTGGCGTTGAGCGTGTCGAAGATGGTCTCGACCAGGATCACGTCGGCGCCGCCCTCGACCAGCGCCTCGGTCTGCTCGTAGTAGGCCGCGCGCAATTGCTCGAAGTCGACGTTGCGCGCGCCGGGGTCGTTCACGTCGGGGCTGATGCTCGCGGTCTTGGGCGTCGGGCCGAGGGCGCCGGCCACAAAGCGCGGCTTGTCCGGCGTGCTGAACTTGTCGCAGGCCGCACGCGCGAGCTTCGCCGATTCGAGGTTCATCTCGCGGGCGAGGTGCGCCATCCTGTAGTCCTCCTGCGCGATGGTGGTCGCGCCGAAGGTGTTGGTCTCGATCAGGTCGGCGCCGGCCGCGAGGTAGCCCTCGTGGATGTCGCGGATCACGTCGGGCCGCGTCAGCGAGAGCAGCTCGTTGTTGCCCTTGACGTCGCGCTCGAAGTCCTTGAAGCGCTCGCCGCGGTACTGCTCCTCGGTGAGCTTGAAGCGCTGGATCATCGTGCCCATCGCGCCGTCGAGGATGGCGATGCGCTTTTCGAGGATGCCGGCAAGCGCCTGGCCGCGGGTATAGATGACGGGCTTCATAGCCCCCGATTGTAGGAAGCGGGGCTGCCCCTGGCGGCCGTCAGTGCTTTAGCGGCGTTCGACGAATTCCAGCACCGCCTCGATCATGCGCCGCACATGCGGCTGCACGCCGGCCGCGACCTCGGGCAGGTAGTCGAAGGGCAGCTTCTCCTGCATGTAGCTCGACTGCGTCATCTCCAGCTGCACCGCGTGCACGCCGGCCGCGGGGTTGCCGTACTGGCGCGTGATGTAGCCGCCGGTGAAGCGGCCGTTGAGCACGCCGGTGTAGCCGGTGGCCGATTCCGCAATGCCGAGCAGCGTGGCGGCCAGCGCCGGGTCGCAGCTGCTGCCCTTGCCGGTGCCCAGGTTCAGGTCGGGCAGCTTGCCCTCGAAGAAGCGCGGCAGCACCGAGCGGATCGAGTGCGCGTCCCACAGCGCGATGGTGCCGTGCGCGGCCTTCAGGCGGTCGAGCTCGGCCTGCAGCTGCCGGTGGTAGGGCTGCCAGATGGCGTCGCGGCGCGCGGCGATTTCCGCGTCGTCCGGAAGGTCGTCGGCGGACGCGTAGACCGGCGTGTCGTCGAAGGTGTCGACCGGGCACAGGCCCGTGACGCTTTGGCCCGGATAGAGGCTGGCGCCATCCGGCGGCCGGTTCAGGTCGACCACGTAGCGCGAATGCGTGGCAACGAGCACCGACGCGCCGAGCGCATCGGCAAAGTCGTAGAGCCGTTCGAGGTGCCAGTCGGTGTCGGGCACCTGGCGCGCCTCGCCGGTCAGGCGGGCGGCGAGCGCGGGCGGCACGTAGGTGCCGACGTGCGGCATCGAGATCAGCAAGGGACGCGTGCCCTGGCGGAAGCGGAAGGCGGGTTCGGTGGTGGTGAAGCTCATGGGACTCTAATTTTCAAGGAGAAGCTGGCTGCGCGCCGCGACGAAGGCGGCGGCGGCCTCGGCGTGCAGGGCATGGCGGCCGGCCGCGACGCGCGGCTGGCCCGACACCCAGACGGCATCGATGGCCGAGGTGCGATGGCTCGCAAAGACGTGGGCCGACAGCATGTCGGGCGCCGGCAGGCCCTGCAGCGCAAGCTGCGCGGCATCGAGCACGACGAAGTCGGCCTGCTGCCCCGCCGCCAGGCCGCCGATGGCCCGGCCCGAGGCCTGCGCGCCGCCGCGCACCGCTTCGAGCGTGAGCGCGGTGGCCACGTGCGGCTGCGCCGCGCTGGCGCCGACGTTGCGTTGCCGCCAGGCCAGGCGCTGGCTGTATTCGAGCATCAGCAGTTCTTCCGCGGCATTGACCGTGGCGTGGCTGTCGGAGCCCAGGCCCCAGGCGCCGCCATGGTGGCGCCAGGCGGAAAAATCGAAGATGCCGTCGCCCAGGTTGGCCTCGGTGGTTGGGCACAGGCCGGCGACCGCGCCGCTCCTGGCGCCGCGCTCGTATTCGGCCGGGTCCATGTGCGTGGCATGCACCAGGCACCAGCGCGCATCGACCGGCGCATGGTCGAGCAGCCAGGCCACGGGGCGCTGGCCGCTCCAGGCCACGCAGTCGTCGACCTCCTTGGTCTGTTCGGCGATGTGGATGTGGATCGGCGCGCCCGGGTCGATGGCTTCGAGCCCCGCCACGGCTTCGCGCAGCGCATCGGGCGGCACGGCGCGCAGCGAATGCGGCGCGAGCCCCAGGCGGGCCGAAGGACCGCCTTGCGGTCCGGGTGCACCCTGCGCATCGCATGCGGGCTTGAGCGTGTCGAGCAGGCGCAGCATCGAATCGGTCGAGCGGATGAAGCGGCGCTGGCCCTCGTTGGGCGGCAGTCCGCCGAAGCCGCTGGCCTGGTAGAGCACGGGCAAGAGCGTGAAGCCGATGCCGGCCTTCTTCGCGGCGCGCAGCAGCGCGAGGCTCAGCGTCGCATCGTCGGCATAGGGGCGGCCATCGGCATCGTGGTGCACGTACTGGAACTCGCACACGCTGGTGTAGCCCGCTTCGAGCATCTCGGCATAGAGCCAGGTGGCGATGGCCTCCATCTGCTGCGGGCCGAGGCGCGCGGCAAAGCGGTACATCAGCGTGCGCCAACTCCAGAAGCTGTCCTGCTGCTGGGCGCGGTATTCGGTGAGCCCCGCGAAGGCGCGCTGGAAGGCATGCGAATGCAGGTTGGGCATGCCGGGGATCACGGGGCCCTTCGCCACCTGCGCGCCCGCTGCCGGCGGGGCCGCGGACTGCACCTGCGTGAGCTGGCCGGCCTCGTTCCACGACAGCCGCACGTTCTTTGCCCATCCGCCGGGCAGCAGCGCATCGGCCGCGAACAGCGTGTTCATTGGGCAGCTCCCACGGCGATGCGGCCCTGGCGCACGACGGTGCGCACCGGGCGCTGGCCGAACCAGTAGGCGAGCTCGGCTGCGTCGCGCACGTTCCAGAGCACGAAGTTGGCGGGCATGCCCTCGGCGATCGCGCCGTGCGTTTTCTGTAGGCGCAGGGCGCGCGCCGCATGCAGGGTGACGCCGGCCAGCGCCTCGGGCACCGTGAGGCGGAACAGCGTGCAGGCCATGTTCATCATCAACAGCAGGCTCAGCGCGGGCGAGGTGCCGGGGTTGTGGTCGGTCGACACGGCCATCGGCACGCCGGCGGTGCGCAGCGCCTCGATCGGCGGCAGGTGCGTGTCGCGCAGCGTGTAGTAGGCGCCGGGCAGCAGCACGGCCACGGTGCCTGATTGGCGCATGGCCTCGATGCCTTGGGCCGACAGGTGCTCGATGTGGTCGCACGAGAGCGCGCCGTAGCGCGCGGCGAGCGCGGCGCCGCCCATGTCGGAGAGCTGCTCGGCATGCAGCTTGACAGGCAGGCCCAGCGCCTTCGCGGCCTGGAACACCTGCTCGGTTTCCGCGAGCGTGAAGGCGATGCGTTCGCAGAACACGTCCACCGCATCGACCAGCCCCTCGGCCGCGAGCGCGGGCAGCATCTCATTGCAGACGAGATCGATGTAGTCGCCGCTGCGGCCCGCGTATTCGGGCGGCAGCGCATGCGCGCCGAGGAAGGTGGTGCGCACCGTGACGCCATAAGCCTCGCCCAGGCGCCGCGCCACGCGCAGCTGCTTGCGCTCGTGCTCGAGCGCCAGGCCGTAGCCCGACTTGATCTCGATCGCGCAGACGCCGTCGGCCAGCAGCTGTTCGAGCCGCGGCGCGGCCTGCGCGAAGAGCGCGTCTTCATCGGCCTCGCGCGTGGCGCGCACCGACGAGACGATGCCGCCGCCGGCCTTCGCCACTTCTTCGTAGCTGGCGCCCGCGAGCCGCATCGCGAACTCGTTGGCGCGCTGGCCGCCGTAGACCAGGTGCGTGTGGCAATCGACCAGGCCGGGCGTGACGAGCGCGCCGCGGCCATCGTGCGGCGGCAGGCCTGCGAACTCGGCCGGCAGGGCGCTGCGTGCGCCGACCCAGCGGACCGTGCCTTCGGCCACCGCGATGGCGGCTTCGGTGTCGGCGTCCGGGGTGGTGCCGGGCGCGGCGCCGGGCGCCAGGCGGAGCCCCGTCCAGAGGCCGTCGGCCGATGGGAATGTGCTTGCGGATGTCATGTCTTGTCTGGTGTTTGCACAGCTTACGCCGGCACGATGCGGATCGCAGCCAGCCGCGCGCCTTCCTGCGCGGGCTCGGCCTGCCATGCCTGCGCACTGTCGGTCCAGTACAGGCCTTCGCCCTCGCGGCAGGGCTCTCCGTTCAGGCGCCATGCGCCGCCAAGCGCGAGCAGCACGCCGTGCGGTGCGGCCTCGACGGCCGATGCGTGGTCTAGCACCTGCACGTCGGCGCGCCACTGGCCATGGCGCGTCATGATGTTGAAGTCGTTCGATGCGCCGCCGAGCAGCGTGCAGTCGATCGCGTCGTCGCCGCTGAATGCGAACGGCCGGTGCGGCACGTCGAGCCGGTGCTCGATGCGCCCGTCGTGCGTGAACAGCCGCACGCCGTCGCCTTCGAGCAGCATGATGCTGCGGTCCACGCCCGCGAAAGTCGAAAACGGCCCGGCCGCCGCGATGGTCGCGATGCTCGCGCGCCAGCCGAAGCCATCGAGCCCCGCGCCCTGCGGCCAGCTCGCGATCTCCTGCGTGGTGCCGCCGCCGTTCTTCCAGGGCATGGCGGGGAGAGAGCTGCGAGAGAAGCGCTGCACGCTCATCGCATCAACCCGCCTTGGCGCAGCTTCTGCTCGAAGTGCCTGAGGACCAGCGTCATCGTGCCCGTGAGCACGAAATACACGAGCGCAATCGCCAGGTAGACCTCGAGCGAGCGGTACGACACGCTGATGATCTTCTGCCCTTCATGCATCACGTCGTGGATCGTCAACAGAGACACCAGCGCCGAGTTCTTGATGAGCGCAATGAACTCGTTGCCCAGCGGCGGAATCATGCGCACCACGGCCTGCGGCAGCACGATCTCGCGCATCGCGGTGCCGGGCGTCATGCCCAGCGACTGCGCCGCCATGGTCTGGCCCTTGTCGATCGACTGGATCGCGCCACGCACGATCTCCGACACGTAGGCACCCGAATACACGCCGAGCCCCAGCACGCCGCACAGGAAGGCCGGCAGCAGGATGCCGAAGTGCGGCAGTCCGAAGAACAAAATGAAAAGCTGCACCAGCAGCGGCGTGCCACGGATCGCTGCCACGTACGCCGTGCACGCGCCGTAGAGCCAGCGCCGCTTCGGGTTGAGCCGGCCGATGCCCACCAGCAGGCCCAGCACGCAGCCGAGCGCGAGCGCGCAGGCGGTGATCTCCACCGTGACCAGCGCCCCGCGCAGCAGGTCGGGCCAGCCCTGCCAGACCGGCGAGAAATCGAAATCCATGGGTCAGCCTTTTCGGCGGCCGAGCGCCGGGCCGCCCCAAGCCGGCCGCGCCTCCCCCATGGGGGGTGGAGTTACACGCGCGCAGCGCGTGAAAAGCCGGGGGGCTGACATTACTTGAACCACTTGGCGACGATCTGCGCGTAGGTGCCGTCGGCCTTGAGCTTCTCGATGGCACCGTTCACCGCCTTGGTGAGTTCGGGCGTGTCCTTGCGGATGGCCATGCCGTATTCCTCGGTGGTGATCTGCTCGGGCAGCACCTTGAGGCCGCCGCGCGTGCGCACGTACTGGTAGGCGGCGGGCTTGCCGGTCACGGCGGCATCGGCGCGGCCGATGTCGACGAGGTTGAACATCTCCTGGTTCTTCTCGACTTCCATCAGCTGCACCTGCGGGAATTTCTCCTTGGTGTAGGCGACCGACTTGGTGCCCACCTGCACGCTGACCTTCTTGCCGTTGATGTCGGCCGGCGCCTTGATGGCCGTGTTGCCGTCCTTCACCATCACCACGAGGCCGCCCGCGTAGTAGGGCACGGTGAAGTCGACGACCTTCCTGCGCTCGTCGGTGATGTAGATGGCCGAGACGGCCATGTCGAAGCGCTTGGAAATGAGGCCCGGCACGAGCCCCTTGAAGTCGATGTCGATCCATTCGATCTTGCGGCCCAGCGTCTTGCCGATGGCCTCGACCAGCTCCACGTCGAAGCCCGTGCGCTTGCCGTTCTCCACGAACTCCATCGGCGGGAAGGTGGCATCGGTGGCCACGCGCAGCGGCTCGCCCTGCGCCTGCGCGGTGGCGGCAAAGCCGAAGAAGGCGAGGCTGGAGAGTGCGGCGGCAACGAGGGTGCGGCGGGTGTTCATGTGAAGGCTTCCGTGGGTTTGAAAAAAAAGAGGGAAAGAAAGGCAGCGATCGGCTATTGCAGCGCGCGCGAGATGCGCGCCGCGGTGACGACGGTGAGGGCGGCCCATGCAGCTTCCATGCCCCCGGCGCGCGTGAGCGGCGCCATGAGCGTGATCGCGCCGCGCAGGCGCCGGCCCGGGCCGAGCACCGGTGCGCTCGCGCCCCAGACGCCCGCGTCGACCTCGCCGTGGGTCACGGCATGGCCGGCCTCGCGGATCGCGTCGAGCTCGGCGGCACGCTCGGCGCGGCGGCCGGGGTCGTCGCCAAGGCTGTCGAGCAAGGCATCGCGCTGGTCGGCCGGCAGGTGGGCCAGCAGGCATTTGGCGCTGGCGCCGTCGCGCGCCGGCACGCTGCGGCCGCGGTCGAACGAGCAGCGCAGCGACTGCTCGCTGTCGATCATTTCCAGGCACACGACGCGGTCGTTGACCAGCGTGACCAGCGCCACGCTTTCATGGCTTTGCTGCGCGAGCGCGCGCATGTCGGCGCGCGCGGCCATGACGAGGTCGGAGTTGCCGTCGAAGCCGCTCGCGAGCTGCACGCTCACGGGGCCGGGCGAATAGCGTCCGTCGGTCTCCATCACGAAGCCCCAGCGCCGCAGCACCGCGATCTGCCGGTACAGCGTGCTCTTGACGAGGCCCGTGGCTTCGGCGAGTTCGGCCGCACTCATCGCCGACTTGCTCTGCGCCAGCACCGACAGCACGCGCAGCGCGCGGTCGTTGTGGGCGGAAGCTTCGGGCATGGACGTCATCTGGGCCAATCGCGGGGCGTCGAAAGTGGATGCGGTGTGCAGTATCTTGCCCACCGTTCCCACATCCAAGCCTTCATTCCCACTGAGTGGGAATGGGCGCGCTTTTTCTTTCTACCTTCGGCTTACCGCTGCTTCATGCGCCGGTCAGCGCACCATCGGCAGATTGAGGCCCTGCTTCTTCGCCGTGGCCACGGCAATGTCGTAGCCCGCGTCCGCATGGCGCATCACGCCGGTGGCCGGGTCGTTCCAGAGCACGCGCTCGATGCGCTTGGCGGCGGCCTCGGTGCCGTCGCACACGATCACCACGCCCGAGTGCTGCGAATAGCCCATGCCCACGCCGCCGCCATGGTGCAGGCTGACCCAGGTGGCGCCGCCCGCGGTGTTGAGCAGCGCGTTGAGCAGCGGCCAGTCGCTCACCGCATCGGTGCCGTCCTTCATGGCCTCGGTCTCGCGGTTGGGGCTCGCCACCGAGCCGGTGTCGAGGTGGTCGCGGCCAATGACGATGGGTGCCTTGAGTTCGCCGTTCTTCACCATCTCGTTGAAGGCCAGGCCGGCGATGTGGCGCTCGCCCAGGCCCAGCCAGCAGATGCGCGCCGGCAGGCCCTGGAAGGCGATGCGCTCGCGCGCCATGTCGAGCCAGCGGTGCGTGTGGGTGTTCTCGGGGAACAGCTCCTTGATCTTGGCGTCGGTCTTGTAGATGTCTTCGGGGTCGCCCGAGAGCGCCACCCAGCGGAACGGGCCCTTGCCTTCGCAGAACAGCGGGCGGATGTAGGCCGGCACGAAGCCCGGGAAGTCGAAGGCGTTCTGCACGCCCTCGTCGAAGGCGACCTGGCGGATGTTGTTGCCGTAGTCGACCGTGGGGATGCCCATGGCCTGGAAGTCGAGCATGGCCTGCACGTGCACGGCGCACGACTTGGCGGCGGCCTTCTTGAGCGCGTCGTGCTGCGAGACGTCCTTCATCGCGGCCTGCCATTGCGCAACGCTCCAGCCCGAAGGCAGGTAGCCGTTGATCAGGTCGTGCGCGGAGGTCTGGTCGGTCACGAGGTCGGGCTTGATGCCGCCGGCCTTGGCGCGCTTCACGAGCTCGGGCAGGATGTCGGCCGCGTTGCCGAGCAGCGCGATCGACACGGCTTCCTTCGCGTCGCAGTGCTGCTGGATGAGCTCGAGCGCATGGTCGATGTCGCGCGCCTGCTTGTCGACATAGCGCGTGCGCAGGCGGAAGTCGATGCTGGTCTGCTGGCACTCGATGTTGAGCGACACCGCGCCCGCGAGCGTGGCCGCGAGCGGCTGCGCGCCGCCCATGCCGCCCAAGCCGGCCGTGAGGATCCACTTGCCCGCGAGGCTGTTGTTGTAGTGCTGGCGGCCGGCTTCGACGAAGGTTTCGAAGGTGCCTTGCACGATGCCCTGGCTGCCGATGTAGATCCAGCTGCCGGCCGTCATCTGGCCGTACATGAAGAGGCCCTGGCGGTCGAGCTCGTTGAAGTGCTCCCAGTTGGCCCACTTGGGCACGAGGTTCGAGTTGGCGAGCAGCACGCGCGGCGCGTTCTCATGCGTCTTGAACACGCCGACCGGCTTGCCCGACTGGATGAGCAGCGTCTCGTCGTCGTTCAGTTCCTTCAGCGACGCGAGGATCTGGTCGTAGCAGGCCCAGTTGCGCGCGGCGCGGCCGATGCCGCCGTACACCACGAGGTCCTGCGGACGCTCTGCCACCTCGGCGTCGAGGTTGTTCTGCAGCATGCGGTAAGGCGCCTCGGTGAGCCAGCTCTTGCAGTTGAGCGTGCTGCCGCGCGGGGCGCGGATCACGCGCGTCGGGTCGTGGCGCGGGTCGGTGTTTTGCAGCGGGAGCTTTTCGGGTGCGTTCATGGCGAGGTTCTCCTTGTTCGGTGTTCAGGCGTGGCTGGGCAGGATGTTCAAGAGCGCGGCCGGCAGCTCGGCCTTCAGCGCCCACTGGCGCATCGCTTCGATGTCGGGCGCAAGGTAGCGGTCGCGTTCGAGAAAAGCGACCTTCTGGCGGATGGCGGCGAATTCGGCTTCGACCAGCGGGGAGCTCTTGAGCCCCCGCTTGAGTTCGATGCCTTGTGCCGCGGCCATCGCCTCGATGCCGACGACCACCGCCGTGTTGTTGACCATGTCGCCGAGCCGGCGCGCCGCGAAGGTGGCCATCGACACGTGGTCTTCCTGGTTGGCCGAAGTGGGCAGGCTGTCGACGCTCGCGGGATGCGCGAGCGACTTGTTCTCCGACGCCAGCGCCGCGGCCGTGACCTGCGCGATCATGAAGCCCGAGTTCAGGCCGCCATCGCGCACCAGGAACGGCGGCAGGCCCGACAGGCCGGTGTCGAGCAGCAGCGCGATGCGGCGCTCGGCAATCGCGCCCACTTCGCTCACTGCCAGCGCAATGATGTCGGCCGCAAAGGCCACCGGCTCGGCGTGGAAGTTGCCGCCCGAGATCACTTCGCCGGTGTCGGTGAACACCAGCGGGTTGTCCGAGGCGGCATTGGCCTCGATCACCAGCACGCGCGCGGCATGCGCGAGGTTGTCGAGGCAGGCGCCCATCACCTGCGGAATGCAGCGCACCGAATACGGGTCCTGCACGCGGCCGCAGTCGGCGTGCGAAGGGACGATCTCGCTGCCTTCGAGCAGCGTGCGCACCGCGCCCGCCACCGCGATCTGCCCCGGCTGGCCGCGCGCGGCATGGATGCGCGCATCGAAGGGCTTGATCGAACCCTGGATGGCTTCGAGCGAGAGCGCACCCGACATCAGCGCCGAAGCGAACACGTCCTCCGCGCCGAACAGGCCGGCGAGCGCGAGCGCGGTCGACACCTGCGTGCCGTTGAGCAGCGCCAGGCCTTCCTTGGGGCCGAGCACAAAGGGTTCGAGGCCGACGAGGCGCATGGCTTCGGCGCCGCTGACCACGGCGCCGTCGGCCGTGGTGGCCTCGCCCTCGCCGATCAGCACGCAGGCCATGTGCGCGAGCGGCGCGAGGTCGCCCGAGGCGCCGACCGAGCCCTTGCACGGAATGCGCGGCATGACGCCCGCATTGAACAGCGCCAGCAGCGCCTCGGCCAGCGCGGGCCGCACGCCCGAGTGGCCGCGCGCCAGGCTCACGGCCTTGGTCGCGAGCACCATGCGCACCACCGGCGCGGCCAGCGGCTCGCCCGTGCCCACGCTGTGCGAGAGCACGAGGTTGCGCTGCAGCTCGGCCAGGTGGTCGTTGCCGATGCGCGTGCTCGCGAGCTTGCCGAAGCCGGTGTTGATGCCGTAGACCACCTGGTCGTTCTCGACGATGTGGCGCACAGCCGCTTCGGCGCGCGCCATGCCCTCCTGCACCGAAGGATCGAGCGCCAGCCGCACGCCGCCGGCCTGGATGCGGCGCAGCATGGCAAGGTCCACCTTGCCGGGCGTGAGGATCAAGGGGGTGGCGGTGTGTTTGCTTGTTGGCATGTGAACCTGTCTATACAAGTAGTTGCGAGAGAAAACCTTCGGTTTCCGTGACAAAAAAATCAGCCGAAGCTGGGGTTGCCGTCGGCCTTGAAGCGGCTGCCCAGGCTGTAGCGCGACGCCGGATGCAGGCAGCGCACCCAGGTGACCGGCGTGTTGCGCGTCCAGGTGCGGCGCGTGAGCAGCAGGCAGGGGTCGGTGGGCTCCATCGCGAGCCGGGCCGCCTGCTCGGCGGTGGGCAGCACGGCGTCGACCACGTGCTCGATCTGGTCGAAGGGCACGTGGCGCACCAGGTACTCGCTGGGGGGCACGGCGGCGAAGTCCTGCTCGAGGAAATCGGGCACGACCAGCGGATTGACGTAGCGCTCCTCCAGCTGCACCGGCGTGTCGTTCTCCAGGTGCAGGCAGACGCTGTGGAACACCGAGGTGCCCGCGCGCATGTCGAGCCAGGCGGCCACGTCGGGCGAGGCGGCCAGGCGTTCCACCGCGAGCATCTCGCAGCGGTAGTCGTGCCCGCGCTGGCGGATCTCGCTCGCGATGTTGGCGATCTGCAGCAGCGTGGACTGCGGCTTGTTCTCGGCCACGAAGCTGCCGACCCCGGCCACGCGCACGATGCGGCCCTGCTCCATGAGCTCGCGCAGCGCGCGGTTCACCGTCATGCGCGAGATGCCGAACTGCGCGACCAATTCGCTCTCGGACGGCAGGCGATGGCCGGCCGGCCAGGTGCCGTCCTGGATCTTGCGGGAGATGTGATCCTTGACTTGCGCATAGAGCGCGAGGGACGGCAGGTCGCGTTTCATTTCAGGCGTGGGGCTTGTGTCAGTGCTCGGCCGCGGCCATCGACTCGGCGCGGATCTCTTCGGTCAGCCGCGCCTTGATTTCCATGAACTCCGGCGAGGTCTTGATGGTGTAGCTGCGCGGATGCGGAAAGTCGACCGCGATCTCGGTCTTGATGCGGCCCGGCCGCGCGCTGAACACCGCCACGCGGTTGGCCATGAAGATCGCCTCGTCGATGTCGTGCGTGACGAACAGCACCGTCTTGCGCGCCGACTCCCAGATGCCGAGCAAAAGCTCCTGCATCAGCACGCGGGTCTGGTTGTCGAGCGCGCCGAAGGGCTCGTCCAGCAGCAGCATCTTGGGGTCGTTGGCGAGCGCGCGCGCAATTGCGGTGCGCTGCTGCATGCCGCCCGAGAGCTGCTTCGGAAAATGGTGCTCGAAGCCGCGCAGCCCCACCTTGGCGATGAAGAACTCGCTGCGCTCCTTCTGGTCGGCCTCGCTCATGCCGCGCTCGCGCAGGCCGAAGCGGATGTTCTGCGCCACCGTGAGCCACGGAAAGAGCGTGTAGCTCTGGAACACCACGCCGCGGTCCGCGCCCGGGCCTTCGATGCGCTCGCCGTCGAGCAGCACCTGGCCGGTGGTCGGGAAGTCGAGCCCCGCGACGATGCGCAGCAGCGTCGACTTGCCGCAGCCCGAGGGGCCGAGGATGGTGACGAAGTCGTTCTCGCGCACCTCGAAGTCGATCGGCAGCAGCGCCTGCGTGCGCTGGCCGTTGGCGCCGGTGAAGACGCGCGAGACGCCCTGGATGGAAAGTTGGTCGTTCATCAGAGTGCAGCCCAGGCGAACATGCGGCGGTTGAGCGCCTTGAAAGCGAAGTCGGACACCAGCCCGATGACGCCGATCACGATGATCCCGAAGATGATCTGCCCGGTGTTGAGCAAGGCCTGGCTGTCGGTGATCATGTGGCCGATGCCCGACGAGGAGCCGATGAGTTCCGCCACGATCACGTAGGTCCAGGCCCAGCCGAGCACCAGGCGCAGCGTCTCGGCAATGCCGGGCGCAGCGCCCGGAATGAGCACGCGCGCCACGATGCCGCGGCTCTTGGCACCCAGCGTGTAGGCCGCCTCGACGAGGTCGCGCCGCGCGCCGCCCACCGTCACCGCCACCATCAGCACGATCTGGAAGAACGAGCCGATGAAGATCACCAAGAGCTTCTGCATCTCGCCCAGGCCCGCCCACAGGATGAGCAGCGGAATGAAGGCCGAGGCCGGCAGGTAGCGGCAGAACGAGACGAAGGGCTCGAAGAAGGCCTCCACGGCCTTCCAGGTGCCCATGGCAATGCCCAGCGGCACCGCCAGCACGGCCGCCAGCAGGAAGCCGCCGAACACGCGCCACACGGTCATGCCCACGTCGCCGATGAAGCCGAATTCGGCGAACAGCATCCAGCCTTCCTTCAGCATGGTCACGGGGCTGGCCAGGAAGGTCGGCGGCACGAAGCCGCCGAGCGTGGCAACGGACCACACGAGCACGAAGGCCACGAAGAAGCCGAGGCCGAGCAGCACGCGGGCGCGCCCGCTGACGGGCTCGAGCGGCGCGAGCGAACGGCGCCGCGCGGGCACGGCGGCCTGGGGGGTTGCGGCCGATGCAGGCGCCGCCGCGCGCGGCGCCACCTGCGGCAGGGCCTTACTTGACGAAGCTTGCATCGAACATGGCCGTGTAGTCTTCCGGCGCCTTGCGGATCACGCCGGCCTCCAGCAGGATGGGCGCGGCTTCCTTCATGAAGCCGGTGAGCTCGCCCGCGAAGAATTTCTGGTTGGCGGCCTTGTCCTGCCAGCGCAGGTAGGCCGACGACTTGGCGAACTGCTCGCCGGTCTGCTTGACGGCCGAACCCATGAGCTCGTTGGCCTTGGCCGGGTCGGCCTTGATCATGTCGAGTGCCTCGAAGTACGACTGCGCGAGCGCCTGCGCCGCCTTGGCGTTGGCCTTGAGCCAGGTGGGCGCGCAGCCCACGGTGTCCATCACCATCGGGTAGTCGAGCGTGGTGGCCAGGATCTTGCCGGCGGTGGGGTTGGCGCGCACGGTCGAAAGATACGGCTCGTAGGTCATGGCGGCGTCGTTCTGGCCGGCCACGAAGGCCTGGGCCGCGGGCTGCGGCTCGAGCGAGACCAGCTTCACGTCCTTCAGCGTCATGCCGTTCTTGTTGAGCATCCAGGCCAGGCCGAAGTAAGGCGCGGTGCCCGGCGCGCTCACGCCGATGGTCTTGCCCTTGAGGTCGGCAAAGCCCTTCACGTCGTTGCGCACCGCGAGGCCGTCGGCGCCGTAGGACTTGTCCATCTGGAAAATCTGCACGATGGGCACGCCGTTGGCGTTCCAGGCCACGTGCGTTTCCACCGTGGTGGCGGCGCACTGGATGGCGCCGGAGGCCAGCGCGAGGTGCCGGTCCTTCTGCGGAATCATCTTGAGTTCGACGTCCAGGCCGTTCTTCTTGAAGATGCCGGCCTTGTCGGCCAGCGAGAGCGGCGCAAAGCCGGTCCAGCCCGACATGCCGAGCGCAATCCTGGTTTCCTGCGCGGCGGCCGTCTGGGCCATGCCTGCTGCACACGCGCCTGCTGCCAGCAGCGACGCGACTTTCACAACTACCGTCTTGACGACCATGGGTACTCCTGGGTCTGTTTTCTAGGAAAAAGCTTGGCGATACGCTCCCGACCACGGGCTGCGCGCACCTCGCATTGTTGCCAAGCGCCCCAACTTGTATATACAGGATAACCCGAAAGGACCGTTTCGGTGCATTCCTTCAGCAAAACGCACCAGATTGCTGTCTATACAGGAAGGCGGCAAGGCGGGCTTCACCATTGCAAACCTCGTGCCACAGTCCTGCGGGTGCCGCTGGGGGACAATCGGCGTTTCCCCCTTTCGCCCACCCCACCCTTCGCATCCGCTGCCCGTGTCCTCGCTCGCTCCCCTTCCCCTCGACGCCCCCGGCAGCAGCAGCGCACCCGCCGACATCCTTCACGAAGTCTTCGGCTATTCGCAGTTCCGCGGACCGCAGCAGGACATCGTCGAGCATGTGGTGGCCGGCGGCGACGCGCTGGTGCTGATGCCCACGGGCGGCGGCAAGTCGCTGTGCTACCAGATCCCGGCCATTGCGCGGCAGCGCGCGGGGCGCGGGGTCTCGGTGGTGGTGTCGCCGCTGATCGCGCTGATGCACGACCAGGTCGGCGCGCTGCACGAGGCCGGGGTGAACGCGGCCTTCCTGAATTCGACGCTCGACTGGGAGCAGACGCAGGACGTCGAGCGCCGCATGCTGCGCGGCGAGATCACGCTGCTGTACGCGGCGCCCGAGCGCGTGAACACGCCGCGCTTTCTCTCGCAGCTCGATTCGCTGAAGGAGCGCGGCAAGCTCTCGCTGTTCGCGATCGACGAGGCGCATTGCGTGAGCCAGTGGGGCCACGACTTCCGCCCCGAATACCGCGCGCTCACGGTGCTGCACGAGCGCTACCCGGGCGTGCCGCGCATCGCGCTCACCGCCACGGCCGATGCGCTCACGCGCGCCGACATCGTCGAGCGGCTGCAGCTGGAGGAGGCGCGCCAGTTCGTCTCCAGCTTCGACCGGCCGAACATCCGCTACACCATCGTCGAGAAGAAGGACGCGACCACGCAGCTGCTGCGCTTCATCGAGCGCGAGCACGAAGGCGATGCGGGCGTGGTCTATTGCCAGTCGCGCAAGCGCGTGGAAGACGTGGCCGTGATGCTGAAGGGCGCGGGCATCAACGCGCTGCCCTACCACGCGGGCCTGGACGCGGCAGTGCGCCAGAAGCACCAGGACCGGTTCCTGCGCGAAGAAGGCGTGGTGATGGTCGCGACCATCGCCTTCGGCATGGGCATCGACAAGCCCGACGTGCGCTTTGTCGGCCACCTCGACATGCCCAAGAACATCGAGGGCTACTACCAGGAAACCGGCCGCGCGGGCCGCGACGGCGCGCCGGCCGATGCCTGGATGGCCTACGGCCTGCAGGACGTGGTGAACCAGCGCCGCATGATCGACGAGAGCCCCGCGGGCGAAGAGTTCAAGCAGGTGATGCGCGGCAAGCTCGACGCGCTGCTCTCATTGGCCGAGGCAAGCGACTGCCGCCGCGTGCGTCTCTTGGGCTACTTCGGCGAGAAGAGCACCCCCTGCGGCAACTGCGACAACTGTTTGAACCCACCGCAGGTGTGGGATGGCACCGATGCCGCGCGCAAGCTGCTCTCCACCATCTACCGCGTGCAGCAGCTGAGCGGCATCAGCTTTGGCGCGGGCCACATCATGGACATCCTGCGCGGCAAGGAGACCGAGAAGGTCAAGCAGTTCGGGCACGAGCGCATCAGCACCTTCGGCATTGGCGCGGAGTTCAGCGAAGTGCAGCTGCGCGGCGTGCTGCGCCAGCTCATCGCCACGGGCGCGCTGGCGGTCGATGCGGAAGCCTTCAACACGCTGAAGCTCACGGAAGGCTCGCGCGCGGTGCTCAAGGGCGAAGCGAACGTGACGCTGCGCGAGTCGGTTTCGTCGCCGGCCGCGCGCGGCGGCAAGCCCCGGCGCGAGAAGGCGGCGCGCGGCGCCCCGTCTCCGGCGGCCGCGGCACTCGATGCCGACGGCCAGAAGCGCTTCGAGGCGCTCAAGGCCTGGCGCGCGGAAGTGGCGCGCGAGCACAACCTGCCGGCCTACGTGATCTTCCACGACGCCACGCTAGCGGCCATTGCCGAGCGCGCGCCCGCGACGCTCGAAGACCTGCAGGGCATCAGCGGCATCGGCACCAAGAAGCTCGAGGCCTACGGCGCCGAGGTGCTGCGCGTCTGCAGCGCGTTCTAGTCGAGCTTCAGGGCCGCAGGGAGATCGGCACGGGCCGCGTGAGCAGGTCGACGTACAGCTCGAAGAAGCGCGCGTTGTCGAACTTCTTCACCACCGTCATCTTCTGCAGCGCCGGGCCCGCGGGCTGCGAGGCGTAGCCGATGGAGCGGCCGTTGTCGGCGGCGCCGGGCTTGGCGACCACGTCGACGTAGCGCTCGACGGTTTCGGTGGCATAGGCCGGATCGATCAGGTAGGCGAGCGTGAGCGTGTCCCAGATGTTCTGCGTGTAGGCCGGGTTGTTCTCGAAGCCGTTGGTGCCGCTGAAGCCGTAGCCGTTGAGCTGGCGGAACACCTCGGTCACGGCGGTGGGCGTGGCCGGATGCGCGATGCGGTCGTAGATCGGCTTGGTCAGGAACACGGTGTCGGTCACGTCCAGCGGCACCACCACCTGCGGAATCGGCAGCCGCACCACGAACTGCGCGGCCTCGGGGTCGAACCACCAGTTGAACTCGGCGTACTTGGTGGTGTTGCCCGGCACGTCGACCGCGCCGCCCATGTAGATGATCTTCTTGATCAGCGGCACGATCTCGGGGTTCTGCTTGACCGCGAGCGCAATGTTGGTGAGCGGCCCGATGGCCAGGATGGTGATCTCGTTCGGGTTGGCCTTCACGGTGTCGACGATGAAGTCGGCCGCGCTCCTGCGCTGGAGTACCGTGTGGGTGGCAAAGCCGTCGGGCGAGGGCTTCAGGTCGGCGTCGGTCTTGGGCTCGGGCGAACTCCAGGCGCCCAGGTAGCCGTCGCCGCCGGAGCCGGCCGCCATCTCGGCCTCGATGGTTGCGTGGTCGTGGTTGAAGGCGTAATTCGCGCCCGCATAGATGCCGATGCGGTCGCCCACGCCGAGCCGCTCGACCGACTTCAGCGCGTCAGCCACGCCCTGCTTGAGCCACTGGTTGCCCGACACCACGCTGATGCCCATGACCTGCACCTTGCCCTGGGCCTGCAGCTGCGCGGCCATGACGCCGAGCTGGCCGTCGTCGCTCATGGTGTTGTAGTCGCTGTCGATGATGATCTTCTGCGCCGGCGGCGGCGCCGCGCCGAAGCCCGGTGCGAGCCCGATGCCGCTGTTGCCGTTGCCGCCGCCCCCGCAGGCCGAGAGCGCCGTGGCGAGCAAGGCCGCCGCCATCCACCTGCGTCGCTGAATCCGAATCGTCATCCCGGCTCCTTTTCGAGTGGTCTTGTGTGTAGAACTAAATGCCAAACGTTTGCGCAAACGTTTGCTCGAACTCTAAAGCGCATGCCACGGGCGTGGCAAAGCGCAAGGTTTCAAGGGGTAACCGAGGCTGGCGCCGAAGCGGTTCAGCCCGGCGACGGTGCGGCTTCGAGCAGGCGCATTTCGCGCAGCGGCGTGCGGTCGAGCAGGTAGGGCTGTTCGCCGGCCGTCCCGGATTTCTCGAGTCCCGCTCCGCTCTTGGCCGAAACGGGGCAGGCGCCGCCGCTGCGCATGGCCAGCGCGGCCGCCAGCCGCGCCTCGGCCGGGTCGCCGAGCGGGTGGTCGAAATCGTCGGCCACTGTGCAGTCGGGCGCGAAGCCGTCGCCGTAGTCGCCGAAGTTCTTGGCGTTGACGCCCTGGAACTGGATCGCGAAATAGCTGGTGCCGCAGTTGTCCTGCGGAGAGAAGCCGTAGGGCTTGCCGCAGGTGGCGCCGCCCACGAGGTTGACCTTGACGTCGATGCCGCGCAGGCCATTGACCACCGATTCGCTCGCCGAGCAGGTGTCGGGGCCGACCAGCACCGTGACCTGCGAGAGGCCCAGCCTTGGCAGCGTCGCGCCCGTGCGGCTGGTGCCGTAGAACGGATAGATGGTCTGCGCCGGCGTCAGGTGGAACGGGTTCTTGTCGTTGAAGGACAGGCGCTCGAAGACCTTGCCCGAGGTGGTGGCCGACGAAGACACCATGGAGGCGAGGCGGTTCGCGATGTTGAGCTGGCCGCCGCCGTTGTAGCGCATGTCGAGCACGAGGTCCTGCACGCCGTCCTGCCTGAACTGGTTGAAGGCGCTGATGAGCTGCGACTCGGAGGTCGTGATGTGGTCGTTGAAGAGCAGGTAGCCGACGCGGCCGCTGCCGGTGTCGATGCTCTTGACGTTCTGCACCGGCGTGCGCGTGATGCTCGCCGCGGCCAGCGTGACGGTGCGCGTCGCACTGCCTTCCTGCAGCTTGAAGCTGTGCGATTCGCCGATGGCCGTGGGCGCGATGCCGCGGTTGATCACGGCGGTGTTGGTGCCGTTGACCACGTCGACGCCGTCGACCTCGAGCACCTTGGCGCCGCGCGCGATGCCTGCCGTGGCCGCGGGCGAGCCGGGCTCGGTGAACGCGATGCGCAGGTCGCGCGGGCGCGAGTTGCGCACGAACGCGAACTCCATGCCGTAGCCCGGCGCCACGCCGTTCTCCGAGAGCTGCCGGTAGCGCTCGGTGTCGTACACGTAGTGGAAGCGGTCCTTCGCGCGGCCCGAGGCCGTGAGCAACGGGGTCTTGAGCACGCTGAAGTACGCGACCGGCGTGGCGTAGTCGGCGGCCTTGAGGGTGGTGGGCACCTCGCCGTACCAGAGGTAGGTTTCGTCGATCCAGCCGCGCACCCAGCGCTTCTCGTCGGTCAGCGTGCCGGGCTTGTCGGGGTAGGCGATTCCCGTCTCGGGGTTGGTGCCGGGGCGCGGCGCGGCGCACAGGCCGGCCACGGTGGACGAGGCGACGATGGCGTCATCGTCGCCGCCGCTGGCAGGAGGCGGCGTGGTGCCGGGCGGCGCGACGATCGGAAATCCGCCACCTCCACCACCACCACCACCTCCTCCGCCGCCACAGCCCGCCAGCGCGCAAACGATGCCGGCCAACGCGAATGCGGCCGCAGCCGATGCGTTGAAGCGCGGCCTCGCCCGCGCATGTCCATTGCCCAAGCTCATCGAGATCCTCCTCGTGCCCGCCGCGGCGGACGGTTTTCTTTCTTGTCTGCCGCCGCGCTCCCGCGGCCTTGCCTGCTGTGCGCTATTGCATGAAGCCGATGCCGCGCGATTCGCGCACCTCGGGCTTGATGCGGTGCTCGGCCTCGAGCTGGTCCAGGAATTCGGCGGCCGAGAACTCGACCGCAAGAATATCCGTCTGCCGCTTCACGGCCGCGAAATCCCCCGGGCACAGCTGCTGCAATTGCGCCAGCCGCGCCTTGATGCCTGCGGTGAGCAGCGCGGCGTCGCCCGCCAGCGCCTCGGTCACGAACATGCGCTCGCGCTGCGGCGCGGTGAGCGGCATGAACTTGATCTTGAAGGTGAAGCGCCGAAGCGCCGCCTGGTCGAGCCGGTCGAGCAGGTTGGTGGTGCAGATGAAGACGCCGTTGAAGCGCTCCATGCCCTGCAGCATCTCGTTGACCTCGGTCACTTCGTAGGTGCGCTGCGCGCCGCGCCGGTCCTGCAGGAAGCTGTCGGCCTCGTCGAGCAGCAGCACGGCCTTCTCGGCCTCGGCTTCCTTGAACATGGCGGCCATGTTCTGCTCGGTCTCGCCGACGTACTTGCTCATGAGGTCGCTGGCCTGCTTGATGATCAGCGGCCGGCCGATGGCCTTGGCGATGTGCTCGGCCAGCGCGGTCTTGCCGGTGCCGGGTGCGCCGTAGAAGCACAGCGTGCCGTGGCCGCGCGCCTTGATGGCCGCCACGATGCGCGGGATCTCGAAGCGGGTCTCGACATTGAGCATGTCGAGGTCGTAGGTGGTGACGCTGCGCCGCTCGCCCGGGCCGGTGTCGAGCGTGCCGAGCGCGAGGTCGGCGTTCTTGAGCTGGCGCTCGATCAGCGCTTCCATCGAGGCGCCGTCCTCCGTCTGCGCGAGCCCCGCAAAGCGCACCGCGGTGCGGATCTGCGCGGGCGTGAGGCCCTTGCGCTCGGCCAGCTTGGCGGTGAAGGCCTCGGACACGACGATGCCTTCGAGCGTCTTCTTCACGAGCTGCTCGCGCGCACCGGGCGGCGGCGACTTGAGCTCCAGGTGGTAGGCGAAGCGGCGCCGGAACGCCGGGTCGATCTGCTCGATGCGGTTGGTGACCCACAGCGTGGGCACGGGGTTGGCCTCGAGGATCTGGTTGACCCAGGCCTTGCCGCTCACGCTGCCGCTGGTGGGCGCCGGAATCTGCTCGGCGCGCGCCATGAACTGCGCGGCCTCGGTGCTGATGGGCGGGAACACGTCCTCGACCTCGTCGAACAGCAGCGCGGCCTGCGCGCTGCCCTTGAGGAACACCTGCGCGATCTGCAGCGAGCGGTAGCGGTCGCGGCCGCTCAGCGAATTGCCGTCGCGGTCGGCATATTCGACCTCGAACAGCTCCAGGCCCGCCGCCTGCGCCACCACCTTGGCGAGCTCGGTCTTGCCGGTGCCGGGCGGCCCGTAGAGCAGCACGTTGACGCCGGGCTCCTTGCGCGCCACCGCGGCGCGCAGCAGCGTGACGAGCATCTGCGCGTCTTCCTCGACGAAGGAGAAGTCGTGCGTGGTGAGCGCGCTCTTGGCCGAGGGCCGCGTGAACACGGCCATCAGTTCGTTGTGGTCGCGGTACTCGCGCATCAGCACCGGCGGCAGCTTCTCGCTGACCTTCATGAGGTCGGCCAGGTCGGTGATGTTGTGCTCGGAGATCAGGTTCTCGACCAGGCCGATGCGCTCCAGCCGCGAACCGGCGCGCAGGGCCTCGCCCACCTCGGTGGCGTTGACGCCCGCGATGTCGGCAATGGCGGCATAGGCCTCGGGCGCGTTGTTGACCTTGAACTCGACCAGCAGCGAGCGCAGGTCGCGCTGGTAGCGCGCGAGCGTGCCGTAGAGCAGCAGCGCGCGTTCGGCCTTGTTGAGCTGCAGGAGGCCCGCGAGCGCGTCGATGTTCTTCTCGACCAGCGTCGACTGCTTGCGCAGCGCATGCGTGAGCCAGTCGCGCGTGACGGCCAGCACCGAGAGCAGGTCCTTGGGGTAGTCCTTGGCGTATTCGTCGAGGTAGAAGAACAGCGTGCCTTCCTCGTAGGGTCCGCGCCACACGCCATGGCGCTCGAGCAGCGTGCGGCCGTCGAAATTCTCGACGCCCTTCCAGGCCTCGTTGCCGGCGCAGCGCCGGCCCAGGAATTCGCGCAGCCGCTGCAGCACCGCGGCCGGCCACACCAGGTGGCGGCCGGTGAGCGAGAGCAGGCCGTTGATGTCGCGGCGCACATTGAAGCGCGGCCCCTGCTTGGCGGCCAGCGTGAGCACGAAGTGCGAGCACATGAGTTCGAGCACCGGCGCACCCTTGAGCCCAGGCGACGGCAATGCCTGCCCGCGTACCGCAGCAGCCACTACATCGACACCCGCACGCTTGACCATCGGACAACCTCCAGACGAGGAACTTCTTGGGGCGACCATAACGCAGACTTTTGGCTTCGGGAAGACGCGGGAGCGGTAAAAACCCTGATGAGGCGATTCCAGCCACAATGCCCGCCATGGTCGGAATCGAAGAAATCCGGCGCGCCGCGGCGCGTCTCGAGGGTCAGGTGCTCAACACGCCCTGCGTCGAATCGCGCACGCTCTCCGAGATCGTGGGCGCGCAGGTCTACCTGAAGTTCGAGAATCTGCAGTTCACATCCTCGTTCAAGGAGCGGGGGGCTTGCAACAAGCTGGTCGATCTTCTGGAGGCCGACACGCGCGGCGGCCAGGAAGCGACGCGGGGCGTGGTGGCCATGTCGGCCGGCAACCATGCCCAGGGCGTGGCCTACCACGCGCAGCGGCTCGGCCTGCGCGCGCTCATCGTGATGCCGCGCTTCACGCCTGGTGTGAAGATCGAGCGCACGCGCGGCTTCGGCGCCGAGGTGGTGCTGCACGGCGACACGCTCGACGCGGCGCGCGCGCATGCGCTGGAGCTGGCCGAACGCGAGGGGCTGACCTTCGTCCACCCCTACGACGACGAGGCCATCATCGCGGGCCAGGGCACGGTGGCGCTCGAAATGCTCGATGCGGTGCCGGACCTCGACACGCTGGTGGTGTCGGTCGGCGGCGGCGGGCTGATCGCGGGCATGGCGATCGCGGCGCGCGAGCGCAAGCCCGGCATCGAGATCGTCGGCGTGCAGACCACGCGCTTTCCGGGCATGGTGAATGCCGTCAAGGGCACCCAGCACCTGCAGGGCAAGAGCACCATCGCCGAAGGCATCGCGGTCGGAACGCCCGGCGTGCTGACGCGCGAGATCATCGCCCAGCACGTGGACGACCTGCTGCTGGTCGACGAAGGCGACATCGAGCAGGGCGTGCTGATGCTGCTCGAGATCGAAAAGACCCTGGTCGAGGGCGCAGGCGCGGCCGGCCTGGCGGCGCTGATCCGGCATCCGGCGCGCTTCAAGGGCAAGCGCGTGGGCCTGGTGCTGTCAGGCGGCAACATCGACCCGCTGCTGCTGGCGGCCATCATCGAACGCGGCATGGTGCGGGCCGGCCGGCTGGCGCGCGTGCGCGTGAGTGCGCGCGACGTGCCGGGCTCCTTGGCCCAGATCACGGCCACTGTGGCGGAAGCGGGCGCTAACGTCGATGAGGTTCATCACCAAAGAGCGTTTACCATGCTGGCAGCCCAGAACGTCGACATCGAGCTGGTGCTGCAGACCCGCGGGCGGGCCCACCTGGCCAGCGTGCTGGGCGCATTGCACGACGCCGGCTTCGAGGCCGAGGAGCAGCACTGAAGGGGCTCGCAACCCCCTAGACCGCGGCGCCGGGGGCCGCCGGTAAAATGGCCGCAGTTTTTCCGTATTTGAGTATTCGAGGTAATCAATGTCCAACCCTACTCCCGTCGAGCCCGGCCACGCCGCCGCCGTTGAAAAAGACGCCGTCGAATCGATCGTGCACCTGATGCCGCTCGTGCTGCCGCTGGCTGGCGGCGTGCTGATGCTGCTCCTGGCATCCATCGCCGTCTACTTGGCCTGACAGCCATTTGCGTCTTCGTCCGCGGGTCGTGCGGCCCGCGTTGACGCAGTCTCCCGAAGCGAAAACGTTTTCTCAAACGGACCTCCGCGCCAGCAGGCGCGGCGTCCCGTTCGGAAAGACGATTTTTTCAACTTAGGAGATTTCCGATGAACGCACCCACGATGCAGGGCCTCGCCATCCAGGCACCCTCGTACGTCAAGAACGCAAAACTGATTGCCTGGGTGGCCGACATGGCCGCGCTTTGCAAACCCCAGGCCATCCACTGGTGCGACGGCAGCAAGGAAGAGTACGACCGCCTCTGCCAGCAGCTGGTCGACGCGGGCACTTTCAAGAAGCTCAATCCGGCCAAGCGCCCCAACTCCTTCCTCGCGGTGTCCGACCCGAGCGACGTGGCGCGCGTCGAGGACCGCACCTTCATCTGCTCCGAAAAGAAGGAAAACGCCGGCCCCACCAACAACTGGATGGCCCCGGCCGAAATGCGCGCCACGCTGCAGCCGCTGTTCGACGGCTGCATGAAGGGCCGCACGATGTACGTGGTGCCGTTCAGCATGGGCCCGCTGGGCTCGCCGATTGCCCACATCGGCATCGAGCTTTCCGACAGCCCCTACGTGGCGGTCAACATGCGCATCATGACCCGCATGGGCAAGGCCGTGTACGAGGTGCTCGGCGCCGACGGCGAATTCGTGCCCTGCGTGCACACCGTGGGTGCGCCGCTGGAAGCGGGCCAGAAGGACGTGGCCTGGCCCTGCAACAAGACCAAGTACATCGTCCACTACCCCGAAACGCGCGAGATCTGGAGCTACGGCTCGGGCTACGGCGGCAATGCGCTGCTGGGCAAGAAGTGCTTCGCGCTGCGCATCGCCTCCAACATGGGCCGCGACGAAGGCTGGCTGGCCGAGCACATGCTCATCCTGGGCGTGACCAATCCCCAGGGCAAGAAATACCACGTGGCCGCAGCCTTCCCGAGCGCCTGCGGCAAGACCAACTTCTCGATGCTGGTGCCGCCCGCCGGCTTCGAGGGCTGGAAGGTCACGACCATCGGCGACGACATCGCCTGGATCAAGCCCGGCAAGGACGGCCGCCTCTACGCGATCAACCCCGAGGCGGGCTACTTCGGCGTGGCGCCCGGCACCAACATGCTGACCAATCCGAACTGCATGGACAGCCTGGACCATGACGTGATCTTCACCAACGTCGCGCTCACCGACGACGGCGACGTCTGGTGGGAAGGCATGGAGCAGGACACCGGCTCGCTGCCCGCGCACCTGATCGACTGGCAGGGCAAGGACTGGACGCCGCAGATCGCCAAGGAAACCGGCGCCAAGGCCGCGCATCCGAATTCGCGCTTCACCGTGGCCGCCACCAACAACCCGGCGCTCGACGACGCCTGGGACGACCCGAAGGGCGTGGCCATCGACGCCTTCATCTTCGGCGGCCGCCGCTCGACCACCGTGCCGCTCGTGACCGAGGCCCGCAACTGGGTCGAAGGCGTCTACATGGCCGCCACCATGGGCTCCGAAACCACCGCCGCGGCCGCCGGCCAGCAGGGCGTGGTGCGCCGCGACCCGTTCGCGATGCTGCCGTTCACGGGCTACAACATGAGCGACTACTTCCAGCACTGGCTGGACCTGGGCAAGAAGCTCGAGGCCTCGGGCGCCAAGCTGCCGAAGATCTACACCACCAACTGGTTCCGCAAGGGCGCCGACGGCAAGTTCGCCTGGCCCGGCTACGGCGAGAACATGCGCGTTCTCAAGTGGATGATCGACCGCGTCGAAGGCACCGCCAAGGGCACCGAACACATCACCGGCGTGAGCCCGCGCTACGAAGACCTCAACTGGAACGGCCTGGAATTCAGCGCCGAGCAGTTCGCCACCGTCACCAGCATGGACAAGGCCGCCTGGCAGGCCGAACTCAAGCTGCATGCCGAGCTGTTCCAGCAGCTGGCGCACCACCTGCCCAAGGAACTGCCGGAAACCAAGGCGGCCATCGAGCAGCGCCTGGCGGCCTGACGCCGGTCCCCAGGTCTTGTGCGGCCTGTCCGCACACGCAAAAAAGCCGCCCGGATGGGCGGCTTTTTCATGGGTCGGCCGGCGGCTGGCGCCGATCGATCAGTAGTAGCGCGAGCTGTTCATGCGGCGCATGGCTTCGTAGAGCGTCGGCATGCGCGCTTCGCTGGAGCGTGCGGCCACGCGGGCCAGTGCGTCCACCTTGGCGGCAGTGGCGACGGAAACCTTGCCTTCGGACTGCTCGCGCCAGGTGGCGGCTTGCAGTTCCTGCATCACGCGCGGGTCGTTCCTCGCGGTTTCCAGGAAGCGGGCGTCGGCGCGGGCCGAGGCACGGCGCTGGGCGGCTGCGTTCCAGGCGGCGCCCACGCGGGCCAGTGGAGCGCGCAGCGAGCCGGCGAACAGCGCGGCAATGCCGAAGGCGGCGGCGCAGAGCACGGCCCAGGCTGCGAGCAGAGCGCCTTCGTCCCAGTTGGAAACGAGCTTGTCGGCCACCACCATCACCGCCGCGGCAACGGCGACGATCAGCAGGGCGATCAGCGGACGCGAACCGTTCGCACCGGCGCGTGCGGCCTTGAGCTGGCCGAACAGGATCTCGGCGCGCTGCACGCCGGGATGGACAGTGGGTTGGTCTACGTGGACAAAGCTGGTCATGATGAATCCCTCCGTGGGATGAATGGCGAGTGCCGATGGGGAGATATTAGGGTTTGCCCTAGTGTTTTGCCACTTTATCTTTCTGATGGTTATCATTCACATCACTGATGGACGTCAACTTCCGCACACTCGATCTCAACCTGCTTCGCGTCTTCGACGAAGTGATGGCGGAGCGCAACCTCACGCGCGCCGCGCGCAACCTGTCGATCACCCAGCCCGCCGTGAGCAATGCGCTGCGCCGCCTGCGCGAGGTGCTCGGGGACGAGCTGGTGCGCCGCTCCGGCGCGGGCGTGGAGCCCACGCCGCGCGCGCTGGCGCTCTGGCCCACGGTGCGCGACGCGCTGCGCCAGCTGCAGCACACGCTGGCGCCGGGCGAGTTCGACGCATCGACCGCCGACACCACTTTCCTGCTGGCCATGGCCGACGCCACCGCCGCCGAGCTCATTCCGGGGCTGGTCCAGATCGTGGAGAAGGAAGCGCCCGCTATCTCGCTGCGCGTGCTGCCGCTGACCACCCGCGATCCGCGGCGGATGCTCGAGCAGGAGGAAGTCGACATGGCGATCGGCTACTTTCCGGCCGTGATCGCCAGCCTGGCGGCGCGCGGGCAGTCGGGCGTGGGGGTGGCGTTCGAAACCCAGCGGCTCTACCTGGGGCAGTACGTGTGCGTGATGCGGCGCGGCCATCCGCTGGCGAATGCGCCGCTCACGCTGGACGACTATTGCGCCGCGCGGCATTTGCTCGTGAGTTTTTCGGGGCGCCCCTACGGCTTCATCGACCAGACGCTGGGCGCGCTGGGACGCGAGCGGCGCATCGTGGTAACCGTGAACCAGTTCTTCACGGCCGGCCGGGTGGTGGCCAATTCGGACCTGCTCACGGTGCTGCCGCGCCATTTCGTGACCGTGACCGGCATCGACGAGCAGCTGGTGCTGCGCGACCTGCCCTTCGACCAGCCGATGGTGCACGTCGATGCCATCTGGCACCGGCGCGCGCAGCACGGGCATGCGCACGAGTGGCTGCGCACCGCGCTGCTGCGCTCCGCCGCGGCGGCATTTGCGGATTCGGTCCTCGGGCAGAAGGTGCCCGGATGACCGGGGTTTCTCAGCGGATGACCGAGAGCCAGGCGCTGGCGGCTGCGCGCAGTTCCTGCGCGTGGTGCGCGCCGCGGCCGGCGCGGACATCGGCGCTTTCCATCAGCGCGGCGGCGTGGCTGGCCGGGGCGCTGGTGGCGGAAGAACGGAAGAAACGGGCCACTTGGGCAATGAGGCTGAACATGACAGTGCGCGGCTCTTGGCTGCGCTGGAGTGGTTGATGTTCCAAGAATAGGGGTTATCCCTAATATTGAAAGCCCCACTTCATGCGCTTTATGCATGGGCTGATTCCCCTAGACTGGTTCCAATGAAGCTGCAACTGCTGTCCGACCTGCACCTGGAGTCCCACCCCCGCTTCCACGCCGAGCCCGTGCCCGGCGCCGACATGCTGGTGCTGGCTGGCGACATCGGCTCCTACCAGGAAGGCTCGCGCCTGACCGACCCCGACTTCGGCCTGGGCCGCTTTTCGCCCCGCAACGGCTGGCCGGTGCCCGTGATGTACGTGCCGGGCAACCACGAGTACGACAACACCGATTTTGACCAGACCCACGAGCGCCTGCGCGCGCTGTGCCAGGAGTTGGGCATCCTCTGGCTGGAGCGGGAGACCCTGGTGATCGACGGCATCCGCTTTGTCGGCACCACGCTCTGGGCCGACTTCGATGCGCTGGTGGCGCCCACCGACGGCCTGGCCGACGCGCTCAAGAAGCGCGGCAAGGCAATGCGCGCGGCCGACTTCTATCTTGAGAAAGCCGCGACGGTGCGCCACGGCCAGCCCTTCATGGCCGGCGCCATGCGGGAGCAGGCGCTGGCCTGCCAGGCCTGGCTCGAACAGGCGCTGGCCGAGCCTTTCGACGGCACCACGGTCGCCGTCACGCATTTCGCGCCCAGCCTTGCGAGCGCCGATCCGCGCTACGGCCTCACGCCCGGCACGGCCGGCTTCTGCAATTCGCTCGATGCGCTGCTGCCGCGCGCCCGGCTCTGGCTGCACGGCCACCTGCACTGCCCCTTCGACTACGTGAAGGACGGCTGCCGCGTGGTCGCCAACCCGCTCGGCTACAAGGGCAAGGGCGAACAGGAAGGCTTTCGCCCGGAGCTGCTGATCGAGGTGCCCTGAGCGCGCGTTACAGCGGCCCTACAGCAGCTCCTCGCCCACGATCGGCAGCAGCAGCCAGTTCTTGAAGCGCAGCCACAGAAACTCGCCGGGCTCGTCCTCGTGGACGATGTCGCCGCCGGCGTCGTCGTATTCGAGCCATTGCACGCGGCGGCCGCCCGGCGCGAGCCGCAGCCGGTAGCCCAGGCTCACGCGCTCGCCGCTCATGAGCCTTTCGTAGTCGGCCACGAGCGCCGGGCTGTCGATCACGAGGCCCATTTCGGTGTTCACCGCGGCCGAGCGGCGGTCGAGGTTCATGGAGCCGACAAAGAAGCGCTCGCCATCGATCACCGCGAGCTTGGCATGCAGCCGGCTGATCGACTGGCCGAAATCGCCGAAGCGCCCCGAGCGCCCGGTAAGCCGGGGCGCGATTTCGTAGATGGTGACGCCGATCTTCAGCATGTCGGCGCGGTAGCGTTCGTAGCCCGCGTAGGCCAGCGGCTCGTCGGTGGCGCCGAGCGAGTTGGTCACCACGGTGATGCGCCCGCCGCGCTCGATGGCCTGCTTCATCATCGCCATGCCGCGCGCGCCGGGAATGAAGTACGGCGAGCCGATCTTGACCTCGCGCTGGGCCGAATTGATGACGCCGAGCGCGCCGGCGGTCACGCTGCCCTCGTAGGCGGCCTCCGAGGTGCGCGTGATCTTCGCGGGGTCGTCCACGAACAGCGTGGACGTCGCCCATTGCAGCTCGAGCTTGCCGGTGGCGAGCTGCTCGCCCACGGGCGAATGGTCCAGCACGTCCCGCGGTCGAATGCGCACGTCGGGCAGCGCGGCGGCCGCGAGGGCGTCGAAGCGCTTGTGCGCCTCTTCGGCCGCCATGCGCTGCGGCACGATGCGCTCGATGGGCCAGGCATGCTCGCTGTTCCAGTAGCGGTCGAAGCCTTCGGACATCCGGCGCACCACCGGTCCGCAGGAGAGCACGTCCATGTCGATGAAGTTCGCCGCCGTGCCGCGCATGAAGTATTCGTTGGCGATGTTGCGGCCGCCCGAGACGGCAAAGCTGTTGTCGGCCACCAGCAGCTTGTTGTGCATGCGGTGGTTGATGCGGCCGAAGTCGCCCAGCGAGAACAGCAGACGCAGCGCGAACGAGTCGGCACGCGAAGGCAGCGGGTTGAACAGCCGCACCTCGACGTTGGGAAAGGCCGAGAGCGCGCTGAACACCTCGTCCTCGCCGGCGGTGTACAGGTCGTCAACCAGCAGGCGCACCCGCACGCCGCGCGCGGCGGCCTCGCGCAGTTCGCGCAGCAGCAGCAGGCCGACGTCGTCGTTCTGGATCAGGTAGTACTGCACGTCGAGCGACTTCTCGGCATGCCGCGCAAGGGAAATGCGCGCGTCGAAGGCAAAGGCCGCCTCCGGCAGCAGCCGGAAGCCCGACAGCGATTCGGACTCCTGCGGCGCGCGCTGCCGCGCCAGCTGGCCGAGCGCAGTGTCCGCGACGTCGGTGATGGCCATGGCCGGCGCGCGAGGCTGCGGCGGCGGCAGGCCCGCACAGCCCGCCAGCCACGCCAGCGCCACGGCGGCCCAGACAAGGGCCGCGAGCCTGCGGATCGGGGAAGAGGCTGCCATGGCCCGCACTGTAGCCCCGCGGGGCGGGCTCTGGCACAGCCCTATGATCGCCCTCACAAAAAAAGGAAAAAGGACACGCGTGCTCAACGGCTTGTGGCTGGGTTTCTTCGGGGTGGCGATGCTGGCGGCGCTCGGGCGCTGGCTCGTGGGCGGCGATGCGGCGGTCTTCGCGGCCATCGTCGAAAGTCTGTTCGCGATGGCGCGGCTCGCGGTGGAGGTGATGGTGCTGCTGTTCGGCACGCTCACGCTGTGGCTCGGCTTCCTGCGCATCGCGGAGGCCGCGGGGCTGGTGGGCTGGCTCGCGCGCCTGCTCGGCCCGCTCTTCAGGCGGCTCATGCCGGGCGTGCCCGCGGGACATCCGGCGCTGGGGCTCATCACGATGAACTTCGCGGCCAATGCGCTCGGGCTCGACAACGCGGCCACGCCCATCGGCCTCAAGGCCATGCGCGAGCTGCAGCGGCTCAACCCCGACCCGGTCACGGCCACCAACGCGCAGATCCTGTTCCTGGTGCTCAACGCGTCTTCGCTCACGCTGCTGCCCGTGACGATCTTCATGTACCGCGCGCAGCAGGGCGCGAGCGATCCGACGATGGTGTTCCTGCCGATCCTGCTGGCCACCAGCGCATCGACGCTGGTGGGCCTGCTCGCCGTGGCCGTGGCGCAGCGCCTGCGGCTGTGGGACCCGGTGGTGCTGGCCTACCTGGTGCCGGCCGCGCTGCTGCTGGGCGGCTTCATGGCGCTCTTGGGCACGCTCTCGGCGGCGGCGATTGCGTCGCTCTCATCGCTCATGGGCAACCTTGTGCTGTTCGGCGTGATCATCGTGTTCCTGCTGGCCGGCGCGATCCGGCGCATCAAGGTGTACGAATGTTTTATCGAGGGCGCGAAGGAAGGCTTCGACATCGCGAAGAACCTGCTGCCCTACCTGGTGGCAATGCTGTGCGCGGTCGGCGTGCTGCGCGCCTCGGGTGCGCTGGATTTCGTGCTCGGCGGCCTGCGCTGGCTGGTGAGCGCGGGCGGCTGGGATGCGCGCTTTGTCGACGCCATGCCCACCGCGCTGGTCAAGCCCTTCTCGGGCAGCGCCGCGCGCGCGATGCTGATCGAGACCATGAAGAGCCAGGGCGTGGACAGCTTCCCCGCGCTGGTGGCGGCCACCATCCAGGGCAGCACCGAAACCACCTTCTACGTGCTGGCGGTGTACTTCGGCGCGGTCGGCATCCAGCGCGCGCGGCATGCGGTTTCTTGCGCGCTCGCGGCCGAGCTGGCGGGCGTGGTGGCGGCGATTGCGGTGTGCTACTGGTTCTTCGGCTGAGCGCCGCGAAACCGGCCCTCGCGGGCGGGGCGATGCCACCCGGCCGAGCAGCGCGCCGTGCGCTGAGCCAAAATGGTCCTCCGCCGCCTAACGCACAGCCTCTTCCGTGACCACCTCCCGCCGGGCCAAGCCCCCTACTTTTTCGCCCGCAGAATTCCGCGAAGCGCTCGGCATGTTCGCCACCGGCGTGACCATCGTCACCGCGCGCTCGGCCGAGGGCACGCTGGTCGGCCTCACGGCCAACTCGTTCAATTCGGTGTCGCTCGCGCCGCCGCTGGTGCTGTGGAGCCTGGCGCGCGCGGCCGGTTCGATGCCGGCGCTCAGCACCGGCTCGCACTACGCCATCAACATCCTGGCCGCCAACCAGAAGGGGCTGGCCGAGCGCTTCGCCACCAAGAACATCGACCGCTGGGCCGACGTGGCCTTCACCGAAGGCCTGGGCGGCGCGCCGGTGCTGGCCGGTGCGGCCGCGAGCTTCGAGTGCTTCAACCGCAGCCGCTACGACGAAGGCGACCACGTGATCTTCGTGGGCGAGGTGGAGCGCTGCACCCACAATGCCGGCGCCTCGCCGCTGCTGTTCCACGGCGGGCGCTTCTACACGGAACATCCCTTGTGAGCCGCGGCGCCGCGTTCATGTGCATGTCGCTGCTGCTGGCTGCGCAGAACGTGGCGGCGCAGGAGCCGGCCGCACCGCTCAAGCAGAACTGGTTCGACGATCCCTTCTTCCAGGTTTCCGCCGGCCTGCCCGCCTGCGCCATGCCCGAAGGCCCGTTCTACACCGCCGAGGAGCGCCGCGCCCAGACCCATTCGCGGCTGGAGCGCGGCACCAGCTGCTGGCTTGCCGGCCAATGCACCGACAGCAACGCCTACCGCTACGATAAGCCGCTCGCGCCCAAGGTCCGCGCCGCGCTCTCGGCCGTGCCGGGCGTGCAGAAGGCGAGCGTGTGGGTGATGATCCAGCGGCGCTGGGTCTACCTGCAAGGCTGCGTGCCCTCGGCCGCGGTGGCCAGGAAGCTCGAACGCGCCGCGCGCGCGGTGCCCGATGTCGAGACCGTGGTAACCGACCTGATGGTCGGCACGCGGGGCAAGCCGCCGTATCCCGTGGCCGGCCGGTGAGCAACAAGCAGCATCAACAACAACGCGACGAATGATCCAGCGCAAGACCCATCTCGACTCCCTCGCCATCGGCCTTCTGATCGCATGCTGCGCGTTCTGGGGCCTGCAGCAGATCCTCATCAAGACCACCGTCGCCGAAGTGCCGCCGCTCTGGCAGGCCTCGGTGCGCATGGCGGGCGCCGTGGCGCTGCTGTGGCTCTGGTGCCTGTGGCGCCGCGTGCCGCTGTTCGAGCGCGACGGCACGCTGCCGGGCGGGCTGCTCGTGGGCCTGTTGTTCGCGGGCGAGTTCGCCTGCATCTACCTGGGGCTGCAGCACACCTCGGCTTCCAGGCTCACGGTGTTTCTCTACACCGCGCCGTTCTGGGTCTCGCTGCTGCTGCCGCGCTGGGTGCCGGCCGAGCGGCTGCGCGGCCTGCAGTGGCTGGGGCTGGGCATCGCCTTTGCGGCGGTGCTGTTCGCGTTCAGCGAAGGCTTCGGACACTCGAGCTCGGGCCAGCTGCTCGGCGATGCGATGGCGATCGTCGGCGGCATGCTCTGGGGCCTGACCACGCTGGCGCTGCGCACCACGCGGCTTGCCACCGCGAGCGCCGAGAAGGCCCTGTTCTACCAGGTGGCCGTGACCGCGGCCGTGTGTCCGCTGCTGTCGCTGGCGCTCGGCGAAAGCTGGGGCTTCTCGTATTCGGCCTGGGCCTGGACCTCGATCGGCCTGCAGACCGTGATCGGCGCCTTCGCGAGCTATCTCACCTGGATGTGGCTGCTGAGGCACTACCCCGCCACGCAGATGTCGTCGTTCAGCTTTTTGACGCCGCTGTTCGCGCTGGTGTTCGGCGTGGTGCTGCTCGGCGAACCGCTCACGCTGCAGCTGATGCTGGCGCTGGCAGGCGTGGGCCTGGGCATCGTGATGGTCAACCGGCGAAAGGCACGGGCATGAAGGACGCGGACTTCCAGCCGGTGCTCGACGACATCGTCGCCACCCTGCGGCCGCTGCTGGGCACCGCCGGCACGGTGGCCAGCTACATCCCGGCGCTGGCCTGCATCGATGCGCGCCAGCTCGGCATTGCGCTGCGCACCTGCAACGGCGCCGAGGCCTTCGCGGGCGATGCCGAAACGCCGTTCTCGATCCAGAGCGTGTCCAAGCTCTTCACGCTGACGCTGGCCATGCAGCGCATGGGCGACGCGCTGTGGGAGCGCATCGGCCGCGAGCCTTCGGGCAACCCGTTCAACTCGCTGGTGCAGCTGGAGAACGAGCAGGGCAAGCCGCGCAATCCCTTCATCAATGCGGGCGCCATCGCCGTGGCCGACCGGCTCGTGAGCCAGGCGCTGCAGGCCGGCGGCAGCGCCAAGGCCGACATCCTTGCGCTGATGGGGAGCCTGTGCGGCGAGCCGATTGCGTTCGACGACGAAGTGGCGCGCTCCGAGGCCGCGACCGGCTTTCGCAACATCGCGCTCGCCAACTTCATGAAGAGCTTCGGCAAGATCGACAACGACGTGGCCGTGGTGCTCGACACCTACTTCCACCAGTGCGCGCTTCGCATGAGCTGCCGCCAGCTCGCACGCGCAGCGGCCTTCCTGTGCCGCGACGGCGCGCATCCGATCGACGGCCAGGCCGAGGTGACCGGCGAGCGCCAGACGCGCCGCATCAACGCGCTGATGCTCACCTGCGGCACCTACGACGCCGCGGGCGACGTGGCGTTCTCGATCGGCCTGCCCTGCAAGAGCGGCGTGGGCGGCGGCATCGTGGCCGTGGTGCCCGACCGGCTCACGCTGTGCGTGTGGTCGCCCGCGCTGGACGCGACGGGCAACTCCCTGCTCGGCATGAAGGCGCTCGAGCTGTTCGTGGCGCGGACCGGGTTGTCGGTGTTCTGAGCGCCCGTTCGCAGGCCCGGGCGAAAATGGGCCACGCACGAACCCGAGCATCCGAATGACCGAAGCCACAGACTCCACCGACTCCGACACCCTCCCCCTGCAGGAACCCCGCCTCTGGCGCGACGGCCAATGGACCGCCCGCGTCATCAAGAACGAGGAAGACGACGGCTGGGCCGTCGAGATGACGCGCCACGGCGACCCCGAGCCGGCGCTGGTCGGCCCCTGGACCATGGGGCGCGACAAGAAGAACCCGAAGCCGCTCGACGGACCCGCCTTCTCCACGCTGGTGAAGACCGCCGCCGAGGTGATCCGCCGCCATGAGCAGCAGCTGCACGCCACGCTCAACAAGAGCGTGACGGTGACGGCGCGCAATGACCAGCGCGTGCGCGTGGCCCTTGCCATCGTGCCCGACGAGGACAGCCCCTCGGCCACGCTCACGGCCTACGACGATGCCGACGACTCGGAACTCGCCAGCGTCAATGTCTCGCCCGCCTTCAGGCTCACGGCAAGCAGCGCCGCCGCCTGGATCGAATCCGATTACGCGCGGCCGCGCTGAGCGCGCGTTCGCAATCAGCGAAATGACGTATGTGCAGCCCGCGCTGAGTTGAGAACAATCGGCTTCGACGACACTCGCCGCTGCCCCCAGGAACAAGCCCGAACCGGTCGACCACCGGCTCGGGCTTTCTTGTTTTTTCTCAACCACCCTCCAGGAGCAGCGTCATGAGACATGGTGATATTTCGAGCAGCAGTGATTGCGTGGGCGTCGCGGTCGTCAACTACAAGATGCCCCGCCTGCACACCAAGGCCGAGGTGCTCGACAACGCCCGCAAGATCGGCGAGATGCTGGTCGGCATGAAGAGGGGCCTGCCGGGCATGGACCTGGTGATCTTTCCCGAATACTCCACACACGGGATCATGTACGACGCCAAGGAGATGTACGACACCGCCGCCACCGTGCCCGGCGAGGAGACCGCCATCTTTGCCGACGCCTGCCGCCGCGCCAAGGTGTGGGGCGTGTTCTCGCTGACCGGCGAGCGCCACGAGGCGCATCCCGACAAGGCGCCCTACAACACGCTGATCCTCATGAACAACCAGGGCGAGATCGTGCAGAAGTACCGCAAGATCATGCCGTGGGTGCCCATCGAGGGCTGGTACCCGGGCGACCGCACCTATGTGAGCGATGGGCCCAAGGGCATGAAGATCAGCCTGATCGTCTGCGACGACGGCAACTACCCCGAGATCTGGCGCGACTGCGCGATGCGCGGCGCCGAACTGATCATCCGCTGCCAGGGCTACATGTACCCGGCCAAGGAGCAGCAGATCCTGGTGTCCAAGGCCATGGCCTTCATGAACAACACCTACGTGGCTGTGGCCAATGCGGCGGGCTTCGACGGCGTGTACTCGTACTTCGGGCACTCGGCCATCATCGGCTTCGACGGCCGCACGCTCGGCGAATGCGGCGAGGAGGAAATGGGCATCAACTACGCCGAACTCTCCATGGGCCTGATCCGCGATGCGCGCAGGAACGGCCAGTCGCAGAACCACCTGTTCAAGCTGATGCACCGCGGCTACACCGGCATCATCCATTCGGGCGACGGCGACAAGGGCGTGGCGGATTGTCCGTTCGACTTCTACAGGCAGTGGATCAACGACCCCGAGGGCGCGCGCGAGCAGGTGGAGTCGTTCACGCGCAGCACCATCGGCACGGCGGAATGCCCGATCGAGGGCCTGCCGAACGAAGCTGCCCGCAGCTGAAATCAGACCTGGCGAAAGGCCGTCAGCACCTGCAGCACGCTTTGCGTAGCGCCGTCGAGCAGGGCGCGCTGGCGGTGCGCAATGCCCAAGCGGCGCGTGAGCCTGGGCGTGATCGGCAGGATCTGCATGCGCTCGTTCAGCGCTGCATCGGTGGTCTGCTGCAGCGGCAGCAGTGCGGCGCCGTAGCCGGCCGCCACCAGGCTGCGGATCGCGGCGTCGTAGTTGAGCTCGATGCGCGCACGCGGCGCGAAGCCGGCCGCGGCGAACCACTCCATCGAGAGCCGGTACATGTGGGTGGTGGCGTCGTTGAAGATCAGCGGCTGCGCGGCCAGCCAGGCCGGCGTGACGCGCCTGGGCGCCTTCCAGCGCTGCGGCACGAAGGCCATCATGGCCTGGTCGCACCAGGGCGTGACGACCAGTTCGCGCAGCGGCGGCTGCGGCATGGCGACCAGCCCGATGTCGAGCGTGCCGGCGGCCAGCCGCGCCATCGCCTCGTACGAACCGAGGATGCTGACCTCCACGTCGATGCCCGCATGCCGGGCGCCCAGCGCTTCGAGCACCTGCGGCAGCAGGTCGACCACCACGCCGGTGGAAGTGCCGAGCCGCACGCGGCCGGTGCGGCCTTCGGCCTGGCGCTTGACGGCCTCGACGGCATCGTCGGTGTCGCGCAGCAGCTTGCGCCCGCGCTCGACCAGCGCCGCGCCGGCCGCCGTGGGCGTGACGCGGCGATTGCCGCGCACCACCAGCTGCGCATCGAGGCGCGATTCGAGTTCGCTGATGTGCAGGCTCACCGTGGGCTGCGCAAGGTGCAGCGCCTTGGCCGCCGCCGAGAAGGTGCCGAGATCGGCGATGGCGATGAGCGTGCGGAGTTGGTCGAGGTTGAGCTGTCGCATCAGGAATACTGATTGAAGGTGTCAGAAATCTCAACTTCCACAATAGCACGCACCGCCGCAAGATGAGCGCTCCCCACAAGGAGACCCATCGTGACAGCGCCGACGCACTCGCCCTTTCATCAACGCCTGATGCATGCCCTGCGCAGCTGGCGCCGTCGCGCCGCGGAGCGCCGCCGCGCCCACGCGGACGCGCGGCACCTGGCCGGCATGAGCGAGCACGAGTTGCGCGACCTGGGCATCGGCCGCAGCGAGGTGGCCGGATTGCTCGACCGGCATCGCTGACCACCGGATTTGAGGTTCAATCCGGGGCGTGCCCCAAACCGCCGCCCCCACCCCGCTCTCCATCGAACTCACTTCGCCGCAATCGGTCAACGGCCAGCGCGCGGCGTTCCAGTCGCTCTGGCTGCTCGCACGCATGAAGCACGCGCACGATGCCGAAGGCGGTCTCGTGCGGCTGGCCGACCTGCGCGGCGAAGTCTCCGATGCGAGCACGCTGCGCATGGTCGTGAGCCGCGCGTTCCGCGACTTCAAGGCCTGGCACATCGAGGTCGGCTGGGGCGAGGACACGCAGCGCGAGCCGCGTTTCCTGAACGCCGAGCGGCGCAGCCAGGGGCCGTTCTGGCTGCCCGCCGCCGAGGCAAAGCGCGTGCGCATGCTGGTGGGCGGCCGCGCCGCGACGGCCGACGAGGTGGCTTCCTTCCTGGGCCTGCGCCCGCGCAAGGCCCGCGCGGGCGCGCCCGGCTCGGCGCCGCCCGATGCGGTGCACCTGCAGGACGCGGCGTTCTGGAAGCAGCTGGTGGCCGCGCAGCAGGCGGCGCGGCAAGGCCGGCTGATGGCGCCGGTGGCGGGCGGCGGCGCGGCCGGGTCGCCGGCCAAGTCGCCGCCCAGTGCGCTGGAGTCGATCCGCCTGGCCGGCACGCTGGCCGCCACCGATTTCCAGCGCGCGCTGGTCACGCTCAACGAGGCCATGCTGTGGCGCCGCCTCGGCGACAACGAGCAGGCGCGCCGCCGCCTGCAGGCGCTCAAGAAGCAGCGCCTCGCCCACCATGTGGCGGGCAACGACTACCTGGGCGCGATGGAATGCATCGTCTCGGCCTGGTGCGCCTACACCGCGCGCGACCTGCCGCTCGCGCAGTCGCTGCTGGGCGGCATGGCGAACGATGCGGCGCGCAGCCTGGTGCTGCGGCACCACCCCGACGTGCGCTTCGAGTGGTGCAACCTGTGGGCGCTGGTGTGCCGCTCGCGCGCGCTGGGGCTCTCCGCCGACGACAAGCCAGCCGCCGCAGTGCTCGCCGAAGAGTCGCTGCAGCGCTTCGGCGAAGCCCTGGCCGCGGCCTTCGAGTCGCACTCCTTCGACGCCGCGCAGCACGTGGCCGCCAACATGGGCATGGCCGCGTGGCTGTTCGACCGCGTGGGCCTGTCCGACCTGCCGGCGCTCGCGCACGACGGCCATGCCGACACCACGCGCCGCGCGGTGCAATGGATCGCCTTCAGCGAATGGCTCTGCGGCCACACCGACGGCCAGGGCCGCTCGGCCTGGAACGCGATCTACCTGATGCGCATCGCACGCGGCCACTGCCGGCCCGAGCCGCAGCCCACGCTCGCGCAGTTCCGCGCGCAGAAGCCGCTGGACCCAGCCGCGATCTCGCAGCTCGCCGGACCGCTCGCGGATGCCTTCGACACCGCGCACTGGCCCGCACGCTGGGTCGAGGTGGCAAAGGCGCGGCTGGCCGACCACCATGCCGGGCGGCGCCGCTACCCCGGCCTGCAGCATTGCAGCCTGCTGTTCGAGCACGCCTGGTATGCGGCGCATGCGGGCGACCTGAAGGCGGCCGAGCAGTCGCTGGCGTCATTGCGCGAAGCCTTGCCGCAGCTGGTGCCGAGCGACCGCGCCTACTTCACCGAATCGTGGAACGACACGCTGCCGGCCGAGCTGGTGCTCGAAGCGAAGCCGCCGCGGCGGCCGGCGGCGCGCAAGACATCCACGCGCTGATCAGCGCACGGAAGGCGCGCCGGTCGACTTGCGCACCACGAGCTCGGGCCGCAGCACCACGGTCGATGCCGACATGGCGCGGCCGTCGATCTCCTCGAACAGCATCTCCGCCGCGCGCCAGCCGAGCTCGCGGTGCGGCAGGCGGATGGTGGTGAGCGGCGGGTCGACCATGTCGACCAGCGGCATGTCGTTGTGGCCGGTGACCGAGATGTCCTTCGGCACGCGCAGGCCGGCCTGGCGCAGTGCGTCGTAGGCGCCCAGCGCCACGAGGTCGTTGCAGCACACCACGGCCTGCGGGGCAGGGCCGGCCTCGAGCATCTGCCGCATGGCGGCCGCGCCGGCCTCGCGGCTGTAGCTCTCGCACTCGACCACGCGCAGCGGCTTCATGCGGTGGTCGCGCAGCGCCTGCTCCAGGCCCAGGCGACGGCCCACGCCGGTGGGAATGTTCTGCGGCCCGGCCAGGTGCGCGATGCGCTTGTGGCCCAGCCCCACGAGGTGGTCGACCGCGAGCTTCATTGCGAGCCGGTCGTCGCTCACCACGGCGGGCAGGCGGCCCGTTTCATCGGCGCGGTTGACCAGCACCGCCGTCATGCCGGCCTTGGCGACGAAGTCGACCAGCGGATCGTCGCGCGTGGCGGTGGCCAGGATCACGCCGTCGACGCGCTGCGCGAGCATGCGCTCGAGCACCGGCCGCGCGAGCGCAGGGTCGACCACGTTGGTCACGAACACGAAGTAGCCGCGCGCCGCCGCGCTGGCCTCGATGCCCTGCAGGATCGGCGGGAACACCGCGTTGGTGATGTCGGGCACCAGCACGCCGATGGTGTGGGTGCGGCCCGTGCGCAGCGCCGAGGCCGCGCGGTTGGGCCGGTAGCCCAGGCGCTGCGCGGCCTCCTCCACCACGCGCAGCACCTCGTCGCTGATCAGCGAGCGCTTCTCGGGGCTGAGCGCGCGCGAGACGGTCGACACATGCACGCCGGCCGCGCGGGCAACGTCGCGGATGGTCACGGGGGAAGAAGGCAGGCTGGTGCTCATGGACTGATTGGTGCAAACGATTGTCGCTTGTGCGGAGCGCTGGAACGGCTTTCCGGCATTCCCAGGTTCGCCAGCAGGGTCATTTTACTTTCTGCCGGTTTGGACTAAGATTATGCAAACGATTGCACAAACATCCCGACGAGACTCCCATGAACATCGCCACCTCCCCCGACTCGGTGCTGGGCTTCGCGCTCCAGGCCATGGAGCGCACGCCCGATGCGCGCCTTCGCACCGTGATGAACGCACTCACGCGCCACCTGCATGCCTTCGTCCAGGAGGTGAAGCTGAGCGAGGAGGAGTTCGAGCAGGCGCTCGAATTCATCGTCGCCATCGGCCAGGCCACGGGCGAGAAGAAGAACGAGGTGGTGCTGGCGGCCGACATCCTCGGCATCTCCACCGTGGTGGCGCTGCAGAACAACCAGGACCCGCACGGCGAATCGCCGGCCGCGCTGCTCGGCCCGTTCTGGCGCGCGAATTCGCCGGCCTGCGCGCTGGGCGACAGCATCGCGCGCTCGGGCACGCCGGGCCTTCCGCTCGCGGTGGCAGGCACGGTGCGCAATGCGCGGGGCGAGCCGATCGCCGGCGCCACGGTCGACGTGTGGCAGGCCTCGCCCATCGGCCTCTACGAAAACCAGGACCCGGCGCAGGAAGACATGAACCTGCGCGGCCGCTTCACGACCGATGCGCAAGGGCGCTTCCACTTCCGCAGCGTGCGGCCGGCCGGCTATCCGGTGCCGACCGACGGGCCCTGCGGCGTGCKGCKGCGCGCGCAGCAGCGCCACCCCAACCGGCCCGCGCACCTGCACTTCATGGTGAGCAAGCCGGGCCACAAGGTGCTGGTCACGCAGGTGTTCGCCGATGACGACCAGAACCTCGAGAGCGACCCGACCTTCGGCGTGACGCAGCGGCTGATCGGCTGCTTCGCGCTGGCGCCCGACGGCCAGAGCGCCACGCTGCAGTACGACTTCCAGCTCGAACCGGGCGAGATGAAGTTTCCGCGCCCTCCCATCCCCTGAACCTACCTCTCCATCCCATGAGCTTCGATCCTGTTTCCCGACTCGACGGCAAGGTCGCCGTCATCACTGGCGGCCTTGGCGCCATCGGCTATGCGACGGCGGTGCGCCTTGCAACGCTCGGCGCCACCTGCGTGCTGCTGCACCGCAAGGGCGACGATGCGGCGGCCCGCGCGGCCGCCCTGCCCTCCGCCAGCGGACAGCGCCATGCGGCGATCCGCGCCGACATCGTCGACACGCCGAGCCTGCAGGCCGCGGCCGCCCAGGTGAAGGCCGTGCATGGGCGCTGCGACATCCTCGTCAACAGCGCCGGGCACACGCAGCCCGTTGCCGCGGGCGACCTCGATGCGCTGACCGACGAGCTCATCGACGACATCGTGCGCGCCAACTTCCGCGGCGTGTTCGCGACCATCCGCGCTTTCGCGCCGATGCTGAAGGACAGCGGCGACGGGCTCGTCGCCAACATCTCGTCGATCGCCGGCTTCACGGGCGTGGGCAGCAACCTCGCGTATGTCGCGGCCAAGGCCGGGCTCGACGTGGTGGGCGATGCACTGGCCAAGGCGCTGGCGCCGGCGGTGCGCGTGGTGTCCGTCTCGCCGGGCGCGGTCGAATCGGGCTTCGTGCCAGGCCGCGGCGCCGAGTTCGCGAGCAAGATGGCGAGCACCACGCCGCTCGGGCGCATCGGCAAGCCCGACGACGTGGCTGCCGCGGTGGAGGCGCTCGCAACGACGATGCGCTTCGTCACCGGCACGCGCATCGTGGTCGATGGAGGGCGCCACCTGTGAGCACCGCCAAGACGCTCATCACCTGCGCCGTCACGGGCAACCTCGTGAAGCCCGAGCAGACGCCGCACCTGCCGATCACGCCGGTGCAGATTGCCGACGAATGCCTGGCCGCGGCGGAGGCCGGCGCGGCGCAGGTGCACATCCATGTGCGCCATCCCGAGACCGGCAAGCCTTCGATGGAGGTCGAGCTGTACCGCGAGGTGGTCGACCGCATCCGGCGCAGCAACCGCGAGCTGGTCATCAATCTCACGACCGGCCCCGGCGGGCGCTTCATTCCGAGCGAGGACGATCCGAAGATCGCCGCGCCCGGCACCACGCTGCTGCCGCCCGAGAAGCGCGTGGAGCACATCGCGCTGATCAGGCCCGACGTGTGCTCGCTCGATCTCAACACCATGAACTCGGGCCCCGACGTGGTGATGAACACGCCGAAGAACGTGCGCCGCATGGCCAGGGTGATCCGTGAGGCGGGCGTGAAGCCCGAGCTGGAGATCTTCGATTCGGGCGACATCAACCTTGCGCTCGACCTGATCGCCGACGGCACGCTCGACGGACCCGCGATGTGGACCTTCGTCCTCGGCGTGAAGTACGGCTTCGCGCCCACGCCCGAGACGCTGCTCTACGCACGCAACATGCTGCCGCGCGGCGCGTTCTGGAGCGCCTTCGGCATCGGCCGCATGGAATTCCCGATCGTCGCGCAGGCCTGGCTGCTGGGCGGCCATGTGCGCGTGGGCATGGAAGACAACATCTACCTGGAGAAGGGCGTGCTGGCCGAGAGCAATGCGCAGCTGGTGGCGAAGGCGCGCGACATCCTGCTGAGCCTTGGGGGCGAGATTGCGAATCCGCGGGAGGCGCGCGCGATGCTGGGCTTGCCTGGTGGGGGGAGCTGACTTGCGAACTCTTTCTATTCGGTGCGCGGTGCGTTTGGTGCCAGCTGATTCAGGGCGCGCTCCCGCCGACGGGGTACCTTGCTCCGCGAATGTCCCCCGGGCTTCGCCCTCCTCCTTTATTTCGCTGCGCAAGGCACCCCATCGACGGGAGCGTTATGCGGAGCAGTCGTTGATCAGCGATGCACAACGAGCGTGCCCTCGTGCACAGAGCATCGGGTGCTCCCCGCAGCGAAATAAAGGAGGAGGCCGCAGGCCGGGGGACATTCGCGGAGGGGAGTACCCGGTGATCTGTGCACACGCCCTGAACAACAGCGCCCCGAATAACAGCGCCAAGAACAAAAGAACGCCCGAACAACACAAGCACTCCGCAACATGAGCACCGACACGCCCCCCACCCCCCGCGCACTGCGCGTGAACGAAAAGGCCGCCAACCTCGAAGCGCTGCAGCTCCAAGCCGCTCCGCAGCCCGAACCCACCGCGCCCCCCGGCCACGCCGTGGTGCAAGTCGCCGCCGCCGCGGTCAACCCGAGCGACGTCAAGGCTGCGCTGGGCCTCATGCCGCAAGCCGTGTGGCCGCGCACGCCGGGCCGTGACTTCGCGGGCACCGTGGTGAGTGGTCCGACCGAATGGATCGGCCGCGAAGTCTATGGCTCGGGCGGCGACATCGGCATCACGCGCGACGGCTCGCATGCGCGCTATCTCGTGCTGCCCGAGGCCGCGCTGCGCGCCAAGCCCCAAGGCATCTCGATGGACGAAGCCGGCGCCGTGGGCGTGCCCTTCGTCACCGCCTACGAAGGCTTCAGGCGCTGCGGCATGCCGCAGGCCGGGCAGACCGTGCTGGTGCTCGGCGCCAACGGCAAGGTCGGCCAGGCCGCGGTGCAGTTGGCCTCGCAGGCCGGTGCGCGCGTGATCGCGGTGCAGCGCCGCGCCGGTCCGTTCGAGGGCTTCGCGTGCGGGCCGGTCGACGTGATCGATGCGCGCCACCATGCCGACGTGGGTGCGCAGGTGCGCGAACTCACCGGCGGGCGCGGCGCGAACATCGTCTACAACACCGTCGGCAGCGCCTACTTCGAGGCCGCCAACAAGGCCATGGCCAAGGGCGCGACGCAGATCTTCATCGCCACGCACGAACGCGCCGTGCCCTTCGACATCTTCGCGTTCTACCGCGGCATGCACACCTTCGTGGGCATCGACTCGCTCGCGATGGACTGCGTGGCCTCCACCGCCCAGCTCGACGCGATGCGCGAAGGCTTCGAGCGCGGCACGCTCAAGCCCTTTCCGGTGGCGCGGCACTTCGCGCTCGACGAAGCGATGGATGCCTACCGCCTCGTGCTCTCGGGCAGCACCGACCGCGTCGTGCTGCGCCCCTGAATCGAACAACCCAAGGAACACCGCCATGCACGTGACCCGTTTCAGCGAGGCGCCGCACTACGAGGCGCCCAACCATTTCGACATGCGCTGCCTGCGCCTGCAGGGCAAGGAGGCCGGGCCTTCGACGCAGATGTGGATGGGCATGAGCCAGATCCTGCCCGGCGGCCGCACCGGGCTCGACGGCTCGCCGATGGAGAAGCTCTACCTCGTGCTCGAAGGCCAGCTCCATGTGGTCGGCGAGCTCGACGGCGCGCACCAGGAAGAAGTGCTCGGCCCCTACGACAGCTGCCGCTTCGCACCCGGCGAAAAGCGCCAGCTCGAAAACCGCAGCAACCGGCCGGTGCTGGTGGCGCTGGTGATGCCGAACAGCGTGCCGCCAGCCGCATAGGCCCTGCCCTGGTCATTCATCGCTCACCCAATTAAATCAACGGAGACAAGACGCATGAAGAAGACATTCGACACCTGGAGCCGCCGGCAGGCGCTCACGCTGGCCGCGGCGCTCGTAGCCATCGGTACGCTCGGCATCGCGCATGCGCAGAACCCATGGCCCGGCACGCAGCCGATCAAGCTCGTGGTGCCCTTCACCGCGGGCAGCGGCACCGACATCGTCGCGCGGCTCGTGGCCGAGAAGCTCGGGCCTGCGCTCGGCACCAGCGTGGTGGTGGACAACAAGCCCGGCGCCGGCGGCACGCTGGGCGCAGCCATCACGGCCAAGGCGCCGGCCGACGGCTACACGCTGCTGGTGCATTCGGCCGGGCACCTGGTGAATCCATGGATCTACAAGGGCCTGTCGTACGACACGATCAAGGACTTCACCGGCATCACGCCGATGGCGAGCCTGCCCAACGTGCTGGTGACCGGGCCTTCGCACTTCGCGAACGTGCGGGACCTGGTCGCAAAGGCCAAGGCCAATCCGGGCGGACTCAACTACGGCTCCGCGGGCAATGGCTCGGCCACGCACATGAACGCCGAGGTGTTCCGCCTCGCGGCCGGGCTCGATGCGCAGCACGTGCCCTTCCGCGGCACGCCCGAGGCCATGACCGAGGTGATGGCCGGACGTGTCGACTGGTTCTTCGCGCCGATGGTCTCGGCCCTGCCGCTCATCAAGAGCGGCAAGCTGCAGGCGCTGGCCGTGGGCACCGCGAAGCGCTCGCCCGCGCTGCCCGAGGCGCCCACCACGGTGGAAGCCGGCGTGCCCGGTTCCGAGTACCTGTTCTGGGTCGGGCTCTTCGCACCCGCGAAGACGCCGCAGCCGGTGGCGGACCGGCTGCAGGCCGAGGTCGTGAAGATCATGGCCTCGCCCGAACTCAAGGAACGCCTCGACAAGCTCGGCGCCGAGCCCTTCACGATGCCGTCGGCGCAGTTCAACAAGTTCATTGCCGATGAAACCACCAAGGCGCAGCAGGTGGTCAAGGCCGCCAGCATCAAGGTCGACTGACCATGCTGCGCACACTGCTCACGGCGGCCGGGGCGGCTGCACTGCTGCTGCTGCTGCCGCCTGCCACGCAGGCCCAGCCGGCCGACCTGATCGTCACCAACGCGAAGATCGCCACGCTCGATGCGGCCGCCACCACCGCGCAGGCGCTGGCCGTGCGCGATGGCCGCATCGTGGCGGTCGGCAATGCCGCGCAGGTGCGCGCGCTCTCGGGCCCGATCACGCGCACGGTGGATGCGGGCGGCCGCACCGTGATCCCGGGCCTCATCGACTCGCACATGCATGCGGTGCGCGCGGCGCTGAGCTATTCGACCGAGGTCAACTGGATCGGCGCCGGCAGCATCGGCGAAGCCATGGAGCGCATCCGCGCCGCGGCCGCGCGTGCACGGCCCGGCGGCTGGCTGATCGTGGCCGGCGGCTGGACCGAGCAGCAGTTCGCCGAGCGCCGCCGCCCCACCGCGGCCGAGCTGCAGGAGGCCGCGCCCGACCATCCCGTGTATGTGCAGCTGTTCTACGAAGCCGTGGTGATGACGCCCAAGGCGCTCGAAGCGCTCGGCGTTCCGGCGGGCACGCTGCCGGCCGGCATGAAGCCCGCGGCGGATGGTGCGCCGGGCTGGATGACCGGCGACATCGTCGGCATCTCGGCCCTGTTCGACAAGCTGCCCAAGCCGAGCTACGACGACAACCTGGCCGGCACGCGCGCCTTCTTCCGCGAGCTGAACCGCCTGGGCGTCACCGGCCTCGTGGACCCGGGCGGCTTCAGCATTGCGCCGTCGCAGTACGCGGCGCTGTTCGAACTGTGGCGCGAGAAGGCGCTGACGCTGCGCGTGGCCTACAGCGTGTTCGCGCAGAAACCCGGTGCCGAGCTGCAGGAGTTCCGCGAGCTCACGCAGATGCTGCCGATGGGCTTTGGCGACGACATGCTCAAGTTCAACGGCCTCGGCGAACGCGTGACGCTCGCGATGTACAACAACAATTTCCCCGACGCGGCCGCGAAGGAGAAGTTCCACGAGCTCATCAGGTGGGCTGCGATGCGCAAGCTCGCGGTCACCATCCACTGGCAGGAGAACGGCTCGGTCGAGCACCTGCTCGGGCTGTACGAGAAGCTCAACGCCGAAGTGCCGATCAAGGAGCTGCGCTGGTCGATCGCGCACCTGGACGACGCCTCGCCCGAAACGCTCGCGCGCATGAAGGCGCTGGGCATCGGCTGGACCATGCAGGACGCGATGTACTTCCAGGGCGACCGTGCGCTCGCCACGCGCGGGGAGGCGGCGCGCCGCATGCCACCCATAGTCAGCGCGCTGCGCACCGGCGTGAACGTGGGCGCCGGCACCGACGCGCACCGCGTGGCTTCGTACAACCCTTTTGTCGCGCTGCAATGGATGCTCGACGGCAAAACGGTGAGCGGCAAGGCCATGCGCGGCGCCGACGAGACGCCCACGCGCGAGCAGGCGCTGCGGCTCTACACGGTGGGCAGCGCGTGGTTCAGCTTCGACGAGGCAAGGCGCGGCACGCTCGAAGTGGGCAAGCTCGCGGACTTCGCGATCCTCGACCAGGACTTCTTCTCGGTGCCGCTGGAGCGCATCGGCAAGACGGTGTCGCTGATGACGGTGGTGGGCGGGCGCGTGGTGCATGCCGCGCGGCCCTTCGATGCCGCAGGCACCTCGGTCGCCGCGGCGCCCTAGGGCTGCGCGAGCGCCTGCCGCACGCGTTCGCGCAGCACCGGCAGCACCTCGCTCTCGAACCACGGGTGGTGCTTGAACCAGCCGGTGTTGCGCGGCGACGGATGCGGCAGCGGAATGAAGCGCGGCGCAAATTCCGCAAAGGCCGCGACGGTCTCGGTGACGCCGGCCTTGCGCGCCGCGCCCAGGAAGTGGCGCTGCGCGTACTGGCCAATCAGGAGCGTGAGCTCGACCCGGCCCATCTGCGCGAGCAGGCGCGCATGCCAGAGCTCGGCGCACTCGCGGCGCGGCGGCAGGTCGCCGCTGCTGCCGCGGCCGGGGTAGCAGTAGCCCATCGGCATGATCGCGATGCGCGCGGCGTCGTAGAAAACCTCGCGGTCGATGCCGAGCCAGCGGCGCAGTTGCTCGCCGCTCTTGTCGTCCCATGGCAGGCCGGTGGCATGCACCGTCAGGCTCGGCGCCTGGCCGACGATCAAGAGGCGCGCGCTGGCGCTGGCCTGCACCACGGGCCGCGGGCCCAGCGGCAGCTGCGCGGCGCAGGCGGTGCAGCCGCGGATTTCCGCGAGCAGCGCATCCATGGCGCCGGCCCGCGCGCTATTCGGAGAACCGGCCGAAGAAGCCATCGAGATCGGCCCCGGAGGCCGCGCCTTCGAAGCCACCGAAACGCCCTTGCTCGGCCAGCGCCCGCGCGGCGCGGTCGAAGCCGCCCCAGGCCGCGCGTGCGAGCGCACCGCCCACGCTGACGCGCCGCACGCCGAGCGCGGCAATGTCCTGCATGCTGAGCTCGCTGGCCCAGCCGATCAGCAGGTTGACCGGCTTGGGCGCCACCGCGGCCACCACCGCCGCGATCTGCTCGCGCGTGCGGATGCCCGGCGCGTAGAGGCAGTCGGCGCCGGCCTCGGCGTAGGCCTTGAGGCGGGTGATGGCGTCGTCCAGGTCGGGGCGGCCGGCGAAGAAGTTCTCGGCGCGGCCCACCAGCAGCGTGTCGCCGCCGGCCGCGTCGATGGCGCGGCGCGCCGCGCGCAGCCGTTCGACCGCCACGCCGATCTCGAACAGCGGATTGGCCGCATCGCCGGTCGAGTCCTCGATCGACAGGCCCGCCACGCCGGTCTCGATGGCCAGGCGCACGCTTTCGGCCACGCCCTCTACATCGGCCGCGAAGCCGTTCTCGAAGTCCGCATTCACGGGCAGGTCGGTGGCGCCGGCGATGTCGCGCAGGTGGGCCAGCATGGTGTCGCGCGACTGCCCGCCGTCGGCCAGGCCCAGCGACCAGGCATGGCCCGAGCTCGTGGTGGCCAGCGCCTTGAAACCCAGGCCCTGCAGGTAGCGAGCGCTGCCCTTGTCCCAGGGGTTCGGAATGGCGAAGCAGCCCTGTTCGTGCAGCGCGCGGAACTCGGCGCGTTTCTGGGCGACGGTGCGGGTCATGGAAGCCTCATCTTTCTTTGTTGCGTGCGAAGGATGGGGTTTTAACGCAACGGCTCGGACATTGCGCGGGCACAGCTTTCGGTGTTCTGATCGGGCCCCATGTCCTACGCCTTCCTGCTCTTCATCCATCTTCTCGCCGCCGCCTTCTGGGTGGGCGGCATGGCCACCCTGCACTTCGCGGTGCGCCCCGCCGCGGTCGCCACGCTGGAGCCGCCGCTGCGGCTGCGCACCATGGCGGCGGTGCTGCGGCGCTTCTTCGTGGGCGTGGACGCGGCCGTCACGCTGCTGTTCGTGACCGGCGTGGCGATGATCCTGCTCGCGGGCGGCTTCCGCGCGGTGCACTGGCGCATCGAGGCGATGATGGGCATCGCCCTCGTGATGGCCGGCATCTACGTGTACATCCGCGCCTCGGTGTTCAGGGTGATGCGGCGCGCGGTGGAAGAAAGCGCATGGCCGGTGGTGGCCGGGCGGCTCAATACCGTGCGCCTGCTGGTGACGGTGAACCTCGCGCTCGGCGTGGCGGTGTTCGGCGTCGCGATCCTGGGACGCGCCGGCTAGCTGTTGCCGGCCGGCCCTTTCAACTCGACGCCGTTGCCGTCGGGGTCGGTGATGTAGATCGACGGGCCGTTGCCCTCGGCGCCGAAGTTGTTCTGCACCTCGCCGTGCACCGGCACGCCGTGCCGCGCCATCAATGCGCGGATCGCCGCTTCGTCGAAGGGCTCGATGCGCAGGCAGAGGTGGTCGACGTTGCGGCCTTCCTTGCCGGCCAACGCGCCGCCCTGCTTGCCGAGCGGGCCATCGGGCGTGACGAGGTCGATGAGGTTGGTGCCGGCGCGCAGATGCACGAGCCCCAGGTTCTCGCGGCGCCTCTCGACCGCGCAGCCGAGCACGTCGCGGTAAAAGGCAATGGCGCGCTCCGCGTCCTTCACGCGCAGCACAACATGATCGATGCGCAGCACCGAGAACGGTGGGCTGTGTACCGGGTCCGTCATGGTTTGCTCTCCTTGCTCTACACCACGCCTGCCGCGCGCAGCGCGTCGAAGCGCGCGCCATCGATGCCGAACTCGGCCAGCACCTCGCGCGTGTGCTGCCCGAGCGCGGGCGGCGCATGGCGCAGCACGGGCGGCGTGGCCGTGAGGCGCAGCGGGCTCGCCACGCCGGTGATGCTGGCGATGCCGTCGTCCGCATCGCGCGGCAGCGTGACGGCCAGGCCGCGCGACTTGACCTGCGCGTCGTCGAAGGCCTGCGCGATGTCGTTGATCGGGCCGCAGGGCACGGCCTTGTCTTCGAGCAGCGCGACCCAGTCGGTGGTGCTGCGGGTGCGCGTGAGCTCTTCCATCATCGGAATGAGCACGCCGCGGTGCTTCACGCGCAGCGTGTTGCTCGCAAAGCGCGCATCGACGGCCCATTCGGCATGGCCGGCCGCTTCGCAGAAGCGCGCGAACTGGCCGTTGTTGCCGATGGCCAGCAGCATCGAGCCGTCCAGCGTCGGAAAGTCCTGGTACGGCGCCAGGCTCGGGTGCGTGTTGCCCTGGCGCTGCGGCGCCTTGCCGGTGTTGAGGAAGGCGCTCGCCTGGTTGGCGAGGATGGCCATGCCCACGTCGAGCAGCGCCATGTCGATGTGCTGGCCTTCGCCCGTGCGGCCGCGCACCTGCAGCGCCGCGAGGATGGCGGTGCTTGCATAGACGCCGGTGAACAGGTCGGTGAGCGCCACGCCCACGCGCAGCGGGCCGCCGCCGGGCTCGCCGTCGGGACGGCCGGTGATGCTCATCATGCCGGTCATGGCCTGGATCATCAGGTCGTAGCCCGCGCGCTCGGCGTAGGGGCCGTCGTGGCCGAAGCCGGTCACGCTGCAGTAGATGAGGCGCGGGTTGGCCGCGCGCAGGCTCTCGTGGTCGAGGCCGTACTGCTTCAGGCCGCCGGTCTTGAAGTTCTCCACCACGATGTCGGCCTGCGCCGCCATCTGCTTCAGGAGCGCCTGGCCGTCGGGCGTGGCCATGTCGACCGTGACCGAGCGCTTGTTGCGGTTGCAGGCCGTGAAGTAACTGGCCTGGTCGGTGTCGTTGCCGTCCGCGTCCTTGATGAACGGAGGGCCCCAGGTGCGCGTGTCGTCGCCGACGCCGGGGCGTTCGATCTTGACGACATCGGCGCCCAGGTCCGCGAGGATCTGCGTGCACCAGGGGCCCGCGAGCACGCGGGACAGATCGAGGACCTTGATGCCGTCCAGGGCTGCGGGCTTGGTGGCCGTCATGCGCTCTTCGTTCAGTTGGCGAAGGCGGCGATGCCGGTGATGGCACGGCCGAGGATGAGCGCGTGGATGTCGTGCGTGCCTTCGTAGGTGTTGACCACTTCCAGGTTCACCAGGTGGCGCGCCACGCCGAACTCGTCGCTGATGCCGTTGCCGCCCATCATGTCGCGCGCCAGGCGGGCGATGTCGAGGGCCTTGCCGCAGTTGTTGCGCTTCATGATCGAGGTGATCTCGACCGAGGCCGTGCCCTCGTCCTTCATGCGGCCCAGGCGCAGGCTGCCCTGCAGGCCCAGCGTGATCTCGGTCTGCATGTCGGCCAGCTTCTTTTGAATGAGCTGGTTGGCGGCGAGCGGGCGGCCGAACTGCTTGCGGTCCAGCGTGTACTGGCGGGCGCGGTGCCAGCAGTCTTCGGCGGCGCCGAGCGCGCCCCAGGAGATGCCGTAGCGCGCGCTGTTGAGGCAGGTGAAGGGGCCCTTCAGGCCCTGCACTTCTGGGAAGGCGTTTTCCTCGGGGCAGAACACGCCGTCCATGACGATCTCGCCGGTGATGCTGGCGCGCAGGCCGACCTTGCCGTGGATCGCCGGAGCGCTCAGGCCCTTCATGCCCTTCTCGAGCACGAAGCCGCGGATCGGGCCCACGGTGCCGCTTTCGCTGACTTCCTTGGCCCAGACCACGAACACGTCGGCGATCGGCGAGTTGCTGATCCACATCTTGGCGCCGGAAAGCGAGTAGCCGCCCGGCACCTTCTTGGCGCGCGTGACCATGCTGCCGGGGTCGGAGCCGTGGTCGGGTTCGGTCAGGCCGAAGCAGCCGATCCATTCGCCGGTGGCGAGCTTGGGCAGGAATTTCTGCTTCTGCGCCTCGGTGCCGAATTCGAAGATGGGCACCATCACGAGCGAGCTCTGCACGCTGGCCATCGAGCGGTAGCCCGAGTCGACGCGCTCGACTTCGCGCGCGATCAGGCCGTAGGCCACGTAGTTGAGGCCGGGGCCGCCGTACTGCTCGGGGATCGTCGGGCCGAGCAGGCCGAGCGCGCCCATTTCGCGGAAGATGGCGGGGTCGGTCTCGCCGCTGCGGAAGCCCTCGATGACGCGGGGCGCGAGGCGCTCCTGGCAGTAGGCATTGGCCGCGTCGCGGATCATGCGTTCTTCGTCGGTCAGTTGCTGGTCGAGCAGGAAGGGGTCGTCCCAGTGGAATTGCGCTTTGGCGGCCATGTGCTTGTCTCCGGAAGAGGGAAAAGAGGGGGAATGGGTCGATCCTAGCCATGCAGGGGGTTGGGCGCAAACGATGAATCCTCACCCAGATATGCGTCCTTTGCACATCTGACACCCCGGCGGCAAGACGTTTCCATTGATGACGGCGCCTGCCCAGTCATACACTACCGGCATACATGCGCCGCAAGATCCCGCCCCTGCAGACCCTCGTGTGCTTCGATGCCGCCGCGCGCCACGAGAGCTACACGCGCGCCGCGCAGGAACTCGCGCTCACGCAGAGCGCGGTGTCGCGCCAGATCGGCACGCTCGAGGCCTTCCTGGGCGTGGTGCTGTTCCGCCGCACGCGCCACGGCGTGGCGCTCACCGCGAGCGGCGCGGCCTATGCGCGGCAGATCACCAAGCGGCTCGAGGCGATGGAGCGCGACACGCTCGACGCCATGGCGCACCAGGGCGAAGGCGGCTCGCTCTCGCTGGCGGCCGTGCCGACCTTTGCCACGCGCTGGCTGATGCCGCGGCTGAAGGGCTTTGCGGCGCTGCAGCCCGACGTGGTGGTGCACATCGAGACGCGCACCCGGCCTTTCCTGTTTGCCGACGCGGAGTTCGACGCCGCGCTGTATGCCGGCACGCCCGCGCAGGTCGAGAACTGGGCCGGCACGCGCGCGCTCATGCTGATGCACGAGGACGTGGTGCCGGTGTGCAGCCCCTCGCTGCTGCAGTCACCCGGACGCAAGGGCAAGCCCGTGGCGCCCGCGGCCATCGCGCAGATGCCGCTCTTGCAGCAGAGCACGCGCCCCGACGGCTGGCGCCAGTGGTTCGACGCGCAGCAGGTCGATGCGCCCAATGCGCGCGGCGGGCCTCGCTACGAGCTCTTTTCCATATTGGCCGCGGCTGCCTCGCACGGCCTGGGCGTGGCGCTGATGCCCACCATGCTGGTGGCCGACGAACTCGCGCGCGGCGAACTGGTGGTGGCCTGTGCGCGGCCGCTGTCGGGCGAGCGCAACTACTACCTCGTGACGCCCGAGCGCGCCGACCAGCGGCCGCTGCTGAAGTTCTTCAGCGACTGGCTGCTGGCCGAGGCGCAGCGCAGCGCCGTCTAGCCAAGGCAGTGCCGATATGATGGTCCGCACCATCGCGCGCACCGCCTTGCGCCCCCCAACACCATGCTGAACAACATCGCTCCCTTTCTCGTGCACTGGGCCATCACCGCGCTGTCGCTGTGGGTGGCCAGCCTGATCTTTCGCGGCATCAAGTTCGAGAGCACTTCGGCGCTCGTGATCTCGGCCCTGCTGCTGGGCCTGGCCAATGCCATCGTGAAGCCGCTTTTGATCGTGCTCACGCTGCCGCTGACGCTGCTCACGCTCGGCCTCTTCCTGCTGGTGATCAACGCGCTGATGATCATGCTGGTGGCCGCGCTGGTACGCGGATTCAAGCTCTCGGGCTTCTGGACCGCGTTCTTCGCGAGCATCTTCATCTCGCTGCTGAGCATTGCGATCGATTCGCTGGTGAGCAGCGGCGACCCCGCCACCACCATCCAGATGCCGACCGGCAGCGGCAAGTGGCTGTAGCCGCGGCGGGATGCCGCCGATGGCCGGCATCCGCGTAATCACTGCCCCCGGGCGCTTGATTGACGAGGATGATGTCGACAATATTCAATACTTTTGTCGACAAAAATAGCCGGACGCACCGGCGCTGAGCGGCTGCGGCCGCGTCGGCGGCGGGGGGTGGCGTGCAACTTGCAAGGATCTGGACATGACGGACAGCAGCTCCCCCCGCTCCTCCTCCTCTTCCAAGGCCGCCGGCAAGGTCATGCGCATCGACCGCGACGGCGACGGCACCGTGCAATCGCTTACGCGGGCCATGCAGCTGCTCGAACTGCTGGCCGACGACGACGAGGGCTACCGCCTGGTCGACATCGCGGCGCGCAGCGGCCTGTCGTCCTCCACCGCGCACCGCCTGCTCACCACGCTGGAGCAGCGCCAGTTCGTCCAGTTCGACCGCGAAACCAGCCTCTGGTATGTGGGCGTGCGCTGCTTCTCGGTGGGCGCGGCCTTCGGGCGCCGGCGCCGCATTGCGCACCTGGCGCTGCCGGTGATGCGGCGGCTGCGCGACAGCTCGGGCGAAAGCATCAACCTGGGCATTGCCGACCTGGGCGACATCGTGTTCGTCACGCAGGTGGAAAGCCGCGAGCTGATGCGCGCCATCGGCAAGCCGGGTTTCCGCGCACCGCTGCACGGCACCGCCATGGGGCAGGCGATCCTGGCCGCCATGGCCGAGGACGACGTGCTGCAGTACCTGCGCACCTACGGCCTGCCCAAGCTCACGCCCAACACCATCGCACGCGCATCGCGGCTGCACGAAACGCTGGGCGAGGTGCGCCGCGCGGGCTATGCGGTGGACGACGAGCAGAACGCCGTGGGCCTGCGCTGCATTGCCGCCGCCATCCGCGACGAGCACGGCCAGCCCTTCGGCGCGATCTCGCTGGTGGGGCCGACGCAGCGCATCAAGGCGGCCGACTTCGCGCAGCTGGGCGCCACGGTGCGCGCCGCCGCCGACGAGATCACCGCGGCCTACGGCGGGCGCCTGAAGTAGCCGCCGGCCGCGCGTCTTCCACCGGCGCGCAGCGCCAAGTGCTTGATCCGCAAAGATTTTTTCTGCCGTTCCCGGTGCGCGGAAAACTCTGCGCGGGCGCCGTGCGGCGCGCTTCAATGGCCTCCTGCATTGCCGCCTTGCCGATTCGCCCACCTTTGCCCTTCCAGGAGAAATCATGCCGCTGCGCCCTCTTGCCAAGCCCTCTTTTCCAAGGCCGTTCGCCGCGGCCTGCCTGCTCGCGCTGGCCACCGTGCTCGCCCTTCCCGCCGCCCAGGCGCAGGAGCGGATCAAGCTCAAGGCCATCGGCCAGCCGCTGGCCACCGGGCTGATCCAGAAGAACAAGGAACAGCCCTTCTTCGAGAACTTCGCGGCCCGCACGGGCCTGCCGATCGACGTCGACTACAAGCCCATCGACACGCTCGGCATCAAGGACACCGAGCAGCTGCGCGTGATGAAGGCGGGCCTGTTCGACATCGTCTCGCTGCGCGTGTCGCAGAACTCGCGCGACGAGCCGACGATCCTGGGCCTCGACCTGGTCGGCGCCGCGCCCGACTTTGCCACCGGCCGCAAGGTGGCCAAGGCGTACTTCGACACGGTCGACGCGCGGCTGCAGCAGCAGTTCAACGTGAAGCTGCTCGGCGTATGGCCCTTCGGCCCACAGATCCTGTTCTGCAAGAAGCCGATTGCCTCGCTGGCCGACATCAAGGGCATGAAGGTGCGCGTGTACGACCAGAACCTGGCCAAGTTCATCGAGCTGGTGGGCGCGACGCCGGTGCCGGTGTCGTTCGCCGACACGCACCAGTCGCTGTCGCTCGGCGTGGTCGACTGCGCCATCACCGGGCCGAGCTCGGCCAACTCGGCCGGCTGGCCCGAGGTCACCACGCACCAGCTGGCCATCGGCTTCCAGATGGCGCTCAACGGCTACGGCATGACGATGAAGTCATGGAACGCGCTCAAGCCCGACCAGCAGGCCAAGCTCAAGGCCGCCTTCGACGGCCTGACCGACGAGGTGTGGAAGTACTCCGAGGAGCTGTTCCGCGATGCGCTCAACTGCAACGCCGGCAGGGACCCGTGCACCACCGGCAAGAAGTTCAAGCTGGTCGACGTGCCGGTCACGCCGGCCGACCTCGAGCTGGTGCGCGGCGCGGTCGGCAAGGTCTCGCTGCCAGTGTGGGCCGAGGTCTGCGACAAGTCGAACCCGGGCTGCTCCAAGGGCTGGCAGGCCACGGTGGCGCCGGTGCTGGGGCTCAACAAGTGAGCAGCGCGGCCATGAGCGAGCGGCCGCAGCAGCCTGGCGCCGCGTCGCCTGAAGAAGCGCAGCGTGCGCCGGGGCACGCCAGCTTCAAGACGCGCGTGGAGACGGTGCTGGCCACCGTCTTCGGCGCGATCTTCCTCGGCCTGTCGGTCATCGTGACCGTCGAGACCGCCGCGCGCAAGCTGTTCAACATCTCGCTGCAGGGTGCGGACGAGCTCGGCGGCTATGCGCTCGCGGTGGGCTCGACCATTGCCTTCAGCCTCGCGCTCATGGGCCGCAACCACATCCGCGTCGACGTGTTCCACGAGAAGTTTCCGGCCCGCGTGCAGGCGCTGCTGAACTGGATCTCGGCGGTGTCGCTGGCCGCGCTCGCGGTGTTCATCGGCTGGGTGGCGTTCAAGGTGATCGGCGACACCATGGCCTACCGCAGCACCGCGCAGACGCCGTGGGCCACGCCGCTGATCATTCCGCAGGGCGTCTGGTATGCGGGGCTCGTGGTCTTCGCGCTGGTGGCCTGCGGGCTCGCGCTGCGCGCCACCCAGCTGCTGCTGCGCCGCGACATCGCGGCGCTGAACACCGACTTCCATCCCAAGAGCGCGAAGGAAGAGCTCAAGGAAGAGCTCGACGACCTCGCGGTGCGCCAGGCCCCGCAGCCCGGCGAAGGAAACAAGCCATGAACCTCTTCGTCATAGGGCTCGCGTTCCTCGCGATGCTGGGCATGATGCTGGTTGGCATGCCGATTGCCGTCTCGATGGCGCTGGTGGGCATCGTCGGCGGCATCGCGGCCTACGGCGCGCCCTTCATGGATTCGATCGCGCCCGTGGTCTGGGGCGTGCAGAACGAGAACCTGCTGACCTCGGTGCCGCTGTTCGTGCTGCTCGGCGAACTGCTGCTGCGCTCGGGCATTGCCGACCGCATGTACATCGCGCTGTCGGCCTGGCTCGGCCGGCTGCCCGGCGGGCTGCTGCACACCAACATCGGCAGCTGCGCGCTGTTCGCGGCCACCTCGGGTTCGTCGGTGGCCACCGCCGCCACGGTGGGCACGGTGGCGCTGCCTTCGCTGCACCGGCGCGGCTATTCGATGCGCGCCTCGCTCGGCAGCCTGGCCGCGGGCGGCACGCTGGGCATCCTGATTCCGCCGAGCGTGAACATGATCGTGTATGGCTCGCTCACCAACAACTCGATCGGCAAGCTGTTCATCGCGGGCATCATCCCGGGCCTGCTGCTGACCGGATTCTTCATGCTCTGGATCGCGGGCTCCAGCCTGGCGAGCGGCAACGCGATGCGCGAGCCCAAGGTGCCGCTGGAGGCGCGCATCCGCGCGCTGGTGCACCTGGTGCCGCCGGCGGTGGTGTTCGGCATCGTCATGGGCAGCCTCTACTTCGGCATTGCCACCGCAGCCGAGAGCGCCGCGCTCGGCGTGATTGCGGCGCTGGGCTTCGTGCTGCATTCGGGCAAGCTGAGCTGGGAGCTGATGCGCAACTGCTTCGTCTCGACCGCGCGCGTGAGCGGCATGATCCTCTTGATCGTGGTGGCGGCCTTCGTGCTGAACCTGACGGTGAGCCTCACCGGCGTGGCCGAGGCCATGACCAAGTGGGTCTCGGGCCTGGGCCTGTCGGCCACCGGGCTGATCCTTGCGCTGATGCTGTTCTACCTGGTGCTGGGCATGTTCATGGACGTGCTGTCGATGCAGGTGGCCACCATTCCGATCACCTATCCGATCGCCACCGCGCTGGGGGTCGACCCGATCTGGTTCGGCATCTTCATCGTGCTGATGTGCGAGCTCGGTCTCATCACGCCGCCGGTGGGCATGAACCTGTTCGTGGTGCACGGCATCCGCCCCGACAGGGGCGGCATCGAGGACGCGATCTACGGCGCGCTGCCCTATGCGCTGATCATGATCCTGTTCACCCTGCTGCTGCTGGCCGTACCGCAGCTGGTGACCTGGCTGCCGGGCCACATGTGAGCCGGGCCACTGCGGCAAGCGCACGATGAAAGCACTCTGGCAACTCACGGCGGCCCAGCTCGCCGAAGGCTTTGGCGCCGGCGCCTTCACGCCGGAGCAGGCGCTCGCGGCCTGCCTGGCGCGCACGGCCGAAGTGAACCCGCGGCTCAATGCGCTGGTGGTGCTCGATGAAGGCGCGGCCGAGGCCGCGGCGCAAAGCACCGCGCGCTGGCGTTCGGGCCGCGCGCTCGGCGCGCTCGACGGCGTGCCCGCCACCATCAAGGACAACCTGCAGGTGCGCGGCCTGCCCACGCACTGGGGCAGCCGCGCGCTGGCCGGCTTTGTCGCCGAGCGCGACGAGCTGCCGGTGGCGCGGCTGCGCGAAGCCGGCGCGGTGATCTTCGGCAAGACCAACGTGCCCGAGTTCACGATGCAGGGCTACACCGCCAACCCGGTCTTCGGGCCCACCGGCAATCCGTGGAACCCGGCGCTCACGCCCGGCGGCTCCTCGGGCGGCGCGGTGGCGCTGGTGGCCGCGGGCGGCTGCCCGATCGCGCTGGGCACCGATGGCGGCGGCTCGATTCGCCGGCCCGCCTCGCACACCAACCTCGTCGGGCTCAAGCCCTCGCGCGGCCGCGTGCGGCGCGGCAATGGCCTGCCGCCGATCTTCCTGGACTTCGAGGTGGTGGGGCCGATGGCGCGCTGCGTGGACGACGTGGCCGCGGTCATGCGGGCGATCGCGCCGCGCACGGCGGCCGATGCGCCGCCTGGAGCCAAGGCCGCGCGCATCCTCTACCTGCCGCGCTTCGCGGACCATCCGGTGGACCCGCGCATCGCGCGGCTGGTGGATGCCGCGGCCGAGAACCTGGCCGCGCTCGGGCATGAGGTCACGACGCTGCCGCGCTTCGAGCTGGCCGAGGCGGTCAACCAGCGCTGGCCGCTGCTCGCGCAGGTGGGCCTGGCCTGGCTGGTGGAGCATCCGCAAGAGCTCTCTCCGCGGCCCTTCGATCCCGCGCTGTTCGGCCCCGCGATGCAGGCCAACACCGGGACCGGCCGCGCCGCTTCGGCGCGCGAGCTGTTCGAGCTGCTGTTCGAGGCCGAGCGCCTGCGCAGCGAACTCGCGGGCCTGTTCGAGCAGCACGACTTTTTGCTGACCCCCGCGACCGCGGCGCTGCCCTGGCCCGCGGCCGACACGCATCCGCCGCGCATCGACGGCCGCGAGGTCGGCCCGCGCGGTCATGCGGTGTTCGCGGGCTTCGTCAACGCCCTGGGCCTGCCCGCGATCGCGCTGCCCTGCGGCTTTGCCGAAGGCCTGCCGGTGGGGCTGCAGCTGGTCGCGCGCGAAGGCGGCGACGACGCGCTGCTGGCGCTGGCCCGCGAATTCGAACGCGCCCATCCGTGGCAGCGCTTTCCCGCCCTGTGAGCGCGGCGCTGGCCGGCGGCCTTGCGCCCGCCAGCGCCGCGCACGCGCTGCACCTCGCGCGGCGCGAGGGCCGGCGCGTGCCCTCGGCGTTGCTGCAGACGGCCAGCCGCGCCGAGGCCTATGCCATCCAGGACGCCACGCTGGCGGCGATCGGCCCGGTCGGCGGCTGGAAGGTCGGCGCGCGCGCGCCCGGCCAGGAGCCCACCTGCGCGCCGCTGCCGGCCGAGGGGCTGCTGCCCGGCGGCGTGCGCCTGCAAGGCCCGGCATGGCGGCTGCGCGGCATCGAGGCCGAGGTCGGCTTCCAGCTGGGCGCCGACCTGCCGCCGCGCGCCGCACCCTACACGCTGGCCGATGTGGCAGGCGCCGTCGAATCGGTGCTGCCGGTGATCGAGGTCGTCGAGACCCGGCTGGCCGACTGGTTCGGCGCCCATGCCAACGCCCTGCTGGCCGACCTGCTGAGCCATGGCGCGCTGGTGCTGGGGCAGCGCCAGCCCTTCGCGCCGGCCTGGTTCGACCTGCAGCGCGCCGAGGCCGCGCTGCACTTCGACGGGCAGACCGTCGCGCACACCGTGGGCGAGCATCCGAGCCCCGACGCGGGCGCGCTGCTGGTGTGGCTGGCCAACCATTGCGCCGCGCGCGGCGCCGGACTCAAGGCCGGGCAGATCGTCACGAGCGGTTCGTGCACCGGCATGCTGTTCGCGTCGGCGGGCACTGCCGTGCGCGTGGAGATCGGCGAGCTCGCGCCCGTGGCCCTCTCGTTCTGACGTCTTCTTGCGGCACCGCCGCGGCCGGAACCCATGTCCGGAAACAGCGAGCGCCGCGCCCGCGGCGGCCGCACACTTTCGGCATGCCGACCTCCCCTGCCCACATCGTCCGCGCCCTCGACTGGCCCCGCATCGAAACCGAGCTTGCCACGCGCGGCTGCGCAACCACGGGCGTGCTGTTCAGCCCGAAGGAATGCGCCGCGCTGGCCGCGCTGTATGACGAGCCCGGCCATTTCCGCAGCCGCGTGGTGATGCAGCGCCACGGCTTCGGCCAGGGCGAGTACCAGTACTTCGACAACCCGCTGCCCGCTTCGATCGCGGCCTGGCGCAGCGCGCTCTACGAGCGCCTCGCGCCGCTCGCGAACGCATGGGCCGCCGCGATGGGCCAGCCGGCCGATTACCCGGCGGACCACGCGGCCTACCTCGCGCGCTGCCATGCGGCGGGCCAGCTGCGGCCCACGCCGCTGCTGCTGCGTTATGCCGAAGGCGACTACAACTGCCTGCACCAGGACCTGTACGGCGACCTCCAGTTTCCGATGCAGCTCACGGTGCTGCTGAGCCGGCCGGGCGACGACTTCACGGGCGGCGAATTCGTGCTCACCGAGCAGCGCCCGCGCATGCAGTCGCGCGCCGAGGTGGTGCCGCTCGCGCAGGGCGAGGCGGTGATCTTCGCGGTCAACCAGCGGCCGGTGGCGGGCACGCGCGGCACGTACCGCGTCACCATGCGGCACGGCGTGAGCCGCGTGCGCGCGGGGCGGCGGCACACGCTGGGAATCATCTTCCACGACGCGCGCTAGCCAAGCCCGCGTCTTGCGCACGACCGTGCCATGACGCGCGCGGCCCGAAGTCGCGCAAAATCCGCCCTGCACCCCGGGTGCTCGCCATGATTTCCGACAACCAAACGATCGGGGCAGCGAGCGGCCGGATGCGATCCGCGGCCCGACGTGACGGCCGCGGGTGCGTTCGAGTGGTCGACAGGGAGCTGTATGAACAAGAAGAACTCATCCGGGTCTGCGGGTGGGGCGGGAAAGCCGCCTCTCGCATTCTTTGAATTTTCCGCCGCCGTGGCGCGGCTTTCGCGCCGCTTCAGGGTCGACGTGAGCACCATCGTGAGCGCGGTGGCGCTGACGCAGTCGCTGCTGCTGGCCACGCTCGGCTACTGGGGCTCGCAGCGGCTGGTGGCGAAGATCGGCGCCTCCGCGCACGCGGCCAACCACTACCGCACCGAGGACAACATGCTCGCGGTCCTCGCCAAGACCGAGTCGGCGGTCGGTGCGCTGGCCGGCGCGCCCAGCCTCGGCGCCGCGGGCGAGCATGCCCAGCGCACGGCCGAGCTTCTGTGGACCCTGCTGCAGCAGGCGCCCGAGCTCGACAGCCTCTACGTGGCCGACGACACGGGCCAGATGCTGATGGCGCTGCGCTACCCGGTGCCGGCCATCCGGCGCATCGCGCGCGGCGCGGGCACCGGCGAACTCGCCATCGAGACCTGGCAGTACAAGCTGCCGCCCGCGCCCGAGATCGACGCGCAGCAGCGCTTCGCCACGCAGCGCATCGAGTCCTTCCGCAGCAGCTACGACCCGCGGCTGCAGCGCTGGTACCAGCAGGCGCGCCAGATGCAAAGGCCCGTGTGGACCGCGCCCTACGCCTTCGCCGCGACGCAGGAGCTGGGCGTGAGCTATGCCTTGCCCAGCAAGCGCCGCGCGGCCGAAGGCGGCCCCCGGCTGCTGGTGGTGGGCGGCGATGTCTCGCTGGACCGGCTCTCGCAGTTCGTGCGGCTGTTCGCAAGCGACGGCCGCGGCGACGGCGCCCTGCTGGACGCCGGCGACCAGGTGCTCGCGCGCAGCGACCAGCCCGGCGTGCTGCGCCAGCCCGAGCCGCCCACCGGCGTGCTGGGCGCGCTGCACGCCCAGATGCTGGAGAACCGCACGCCGGACGGCGCGGGCGGCGCGGCCTTCTCGTTCGAGCACGAAGGGCGCGGCTACCTGGCCCAGGCTTCGCGCATTCCTTCGGCCGGCTGGCAGCTGGTGAGCTGGGTGCCCGAGGACTTCGTGCTCGGCGCCCTGCGGCGCGCCGTGCTGTGGTGGCTGCTGCTGGGCCTGGCGCTGCTCGCGGCCGCGCTGTTCGTGTCGCTGCAGCTGTCCAGGCTGGTCACCTCGCCGGTCGAGAAGCTCGCGCAAATCGCGCGCCGCATCGGCCTGCTGGAGCTCGACGACCTGCCGCGCGAGCCGAGCCGCGTGCTCGAGATCCAGAACCTGGACCGGGCGCTGGACGAATCGGCGCGCAGCCTCAGGGCGTTCAGCAAGTTCGTGCCGGTGGACGTGATCAGCCAGCTCGTGGCCGAGGGCCAGGCGCTGGCGCCCAGCGGCTCGCCGCGGCGCATGACCGTGATGTTCACCGACATCGAGGGCTTCACGCGGATCTCCGAATCGATGGAAGCCAATGTGCTGGTGCGCATGCTGACCGAATACTTCAACCTGGCCACCCGCGTGCTGGCGCGCTACGGCGGCGTGGTCGACAAGTTCATGGGCGACGGCATCATGGTGCTGTGGGGCGCGCCCGCCGACCTGAAGGACGCGGAGTACCGCGCCTGCCTGGCCGCGCTGCAGCTGCACATCGAGACGAGTGCGCTCAACCGCAGGTGGCGCGCCGACGGGCTGCCCGAGTTCCGCACGCGCGTGGGCATCCACACCGGCGTGGCGATCGCGGGCGTGCTGGGCTCCAACGACCGGCTGTCCTACACGGCGCTGGGCGACGTGGTCAACGTGGCGAGCCGCATCGAGGGCATCAACAAGCAGCTGGGCACGCACACGCTGATCTCGGAGGTCACCTGCGCAGGCCTGAAGGGCCGGCTGCAGACGCGCCGCATCGACGAGCGGGTGGCGCTGCGCGGCCGCCAGACGCGCATGGTGCTCTACGAACTGCTGATGCCCTGAGAGGCCGCGGCGCGCCGCGCGGCAAACTCCACGTACCAGCCGAGCGAGCCGGGGTTGGCCATGGCCTCGGGGTTGACCACCTTCTGAAGCGGCTGGCCCAGCAGCAGCTTCTTGATCGGCAGCTCCTGCTTCTTGCCCGAGAGCGTGCGCGGGATCTCGGCCACCTGGAAGATGTCGTTGGGCAGGAAGCGCGGCGAGAGCGAGGTCTTGATCGCGTGGTTGATCTTGCCGCGCATCGCATCGTCGAGCGCCACGCCGGGGCGCAGCACCACGAACAGCGGCATGTAGCTTTCGCGGCCCAGGTATTCGAGGTCGACCACCATGGAGTCGAGCACTTCGGGCAGCGCCTCGACGGCGCTGTAGATCTCGCTGGTGCCCATGCGCAGGCCCTGGCGGTTGATGGTGGCGTCGCTGCGGCCGTAGATGATGCAGCCGCCGTCCTCGCCGATCCTGATCCAGTCGCCGTGGCGCCAGACGCCGGGGTAGGTGTCGAAGTAGCTCGACAGGTAGCGCGCGTTGCCTTCGTCGCCCCAGAAGTAGAGCGGCATCGACGGAATGGGCCGCGTGCAGACCAGCTCGCCCACCTCGCCGATGACGGGCTTGCCGTCTTCGTTCCAGGCTTCCACCGCATGGCCGATCTGGCGGCACTGCATCTGCCCGGGCACTTCGGGCAGCTCGCGGTTGCCGCCGACGAAGGCGCCGCAGAAATCCGTGCCGCCCGAGATGTTGCACCACCACACGCTGCTCGCGCCCGCGGCCAGCAGCTGCGCCGTGCCCCAGCGCTGCACCTCTTCCGACAGCGGCGAGCCGGTGCTGCCGAGCGCGCGCACGCGCGACAGGTCGCCGCACTCGGCCGCGACCACGCCGGCCTTCATGCAGTTGGTGAAGTAGGCCGCGCCGGCACCGAAGAAAGTGATGCGGTGCTTCGCGACGAAGCGCCACAGCACGGCCCAGTCGGGCTTCTCCTTGCTGCCGGCCGGATGGCCGTCGTAGATGACGATGGTCGCGCCGAAGGCCAGGCCCGCGAGCTGGCAGTTCCACATGACCCAGCCGGTCGAGCTGTACCAGTGGAAGCGCTCGTCGAAGTTGTTGGCGCCGTAGCTTGCGCCGATGTCGTTGTGCAGGCCGCAGGCGTACATCGTCATGATGATGCCGCCTTGCCCGTGCACGATGGGCTTGGGCAGGCCGGTGGTGCCGCTCGAATAGACGATCCAGATCGGGTGGTCGAAGGGCAGCCATTCGGGCTCGAAGGCCGCCACCTCGGCGTCGCGGCGCGCGCTGGCGGCCTGCCAGTCGGCGTCGGCGGCGAGCTGCTGCGCGGCATGGGGCGTGCGCAGCAACAGCAGCTTCTGCACGCTGGGCAGCGCATCGCGCAGCTCCTGCACCACCGCGCTGCGGTCGATGGGCTTGGCACCGTAGTGCACGCCGTCGGCAGCAATCAGCAGCTTGGGCTCGATCTGGCGGAAGCGGTCGACCACGGCGGCCGTGCCCATGTCGGGCGCGCACACGCTCCACACGGCGCCGATGCTCGAACACGCGAGAAAGGCCACCATGGTCTCGGGCACATTGGGCAGGTAGGCGGCCACGCGGTCGCCGCGCTGCACACCCAGCGACTTGAGCGTGAGCGCCACCGAGGCCACCTGCCGTCGCAGCTCGGGCCAGGGCATCTCGCGCACTTCGCCCAGCTCGTTGTCGCTCACGATGGCCGGCAGGCCGGCCGCATGCGCCGCATCGGCATGGCGCAGCACCTCGCGCGCGTAGTTGACCTCGGCGCCCGGAAACCACGTGGCGCCGGGCATGCGGTCGTCGGCCAGCACCGCCGTGTGCGGCGTGGGCGACACGATGCCCATGTAGTCCCAGATGCTCTGCCAGAAGGCGTCGAGATCGGTCACGGACCAGCGCCACAGCGCGTCGTAGGTGTCGAAGGACAGGCCGCGCTGCTCGCGCAGCCAGTCCTGGTAGAGGCGGATCTGGGGAATGTTGGGAGCGGGCATGCACCGAGCCTAATGCCGCATTCCGCGCCGTTCAACCGGGTTTGACCTCAGGGTTTGTACGCGTGTTCAATAGTTTTGTACAGACGTTCAATACGCCCGATGAACACCCGCACCCCGCCCGCCAGGCGAAGCGCCCACCGCGCCCCGGCCGCCGCTGCCGAAGCCGCCCGGCCCGATCGGCGCCACGCCATCCTGCTGGCGGCGGAAAAGCTTTTTGCGCAGCACGGCTACCACGCGGTCACCATCCGCCAGATCGCCGAGAAAGCGGGCGTGCCGCTGGCGCTGGTGGGCTACTACTTCGGCCCGAAGCACGAGCTCTTCCACGCGATCTTCGAGCACTGGAGCCACAGCATCGAGGAACGGCTCGCGGGCCTCAAGGCCGTGGACAACGACCCTGACGATGCGCGCACGCTCCCGCGCATCATCGAGGCCTTCACCGGGCCGGTGCTGGCGCTGCGTGCGAGCGCCGAGGGCGAGTACTACGCGCTGCTGGTGGCGCGCGAGCTCTACCACGCCACCGAGGAAGCCGACCGCGTGCTGCGCGGCTACTTCGACCCGCTGGCCGAGGCCTACATCGACGCGCTGCATGTCGCACTGCCGCATGCCACGCGCGGGCAGGCCGCCTGGGGCTACCAGTTCTCGCTCGGGGCGCTGCTGCACCACCTGAACGACAGCCGCATCGAGCGGCTCTCGCGCGGCGAGAACCGGCGCAGCGATCCGGCCGTGGCGCCGATGCTGGTGAACTTCATCGTCGGCGGGCTGCGCGCCGCGCTGCCGCGACCCAAGGCCCCGCAGAAGAAAACCACCCCCAGGAGACAGAAGACATGATGAAACGACGCACCCTGCTGTCGGCGCTGGCCGCCGCCTCGGCCGCCGCGGCGCTGCCCTCGCGCGCGCAATCGAACCCGAAGATCGTGTTCGGCTACACGGCCGTGTCCGACTTCGCCTCGGTCTTCGTGGCCGCGGAAGAGGGCTACTTCAAGAAGCGCAATCTCGACGTCGAGCTCAAGTTCATTCCGCTCAACTCCACCATTCCCGCGGCGCTGCAGTCCGACTCGCTGCAGATCGGCGGGCCCACGCCCTCGGTGTTCCTGCAGGCGGTGGACGGCGGGCTCGACCTGGTGCTGGTGGCCGGCGGCGGGCTCACGTCCAAGACCATCACGGGCTTCGGCCTGGTGGCGCGCGCCGGCTCGGGCATCAAGGGGCCGCAGGACTGCGTGGGCAAGAAGATCGGCGTGCCGGGGCTCGGCGCGTTCCTGCACGTGACCTTCCGTGCCTGGCTCAAGGAGAGCGGCGTGGACTACCGCAAGGTCAACTTCGTCGAGGCCTCGTTCCCGCAGCATGCCGACCTGCTGCGCGGCGGCTCGGTCGACGCGGTGGTGTCGGCCGACCCGTTCATGAGCCGCATCACCGAAAGCGGCGCGGGCTACGTGGCCTCGTACTACTCCACCTTCCTGCCCGAGAACAACCAGACCATCGTGCATGCGGCCAAGCGCGAATGGGTGTTGAAGAACCCGGGCGCCGCGCGCGCGTTCCGCGAGTCGCTGGTCGAGGCCGCGGCCTTCATGCAGCAGCCCAAGAACGACGCCAAGGTGCGCGCGGCCATCGGCAAGTACATCAAGCTGCCGCCCGAAGTGCTCGCGAAGATCCAGATCTCGCCGCCCGGCGCCACGGTGAGCGAGAAGCAGCTGGGCTACTGGGTCGGCCTGATGAAGGACCAGGACATGCTCAAGACCTCCATCGACGTTGCGAAGCTGATCGCCAAGTGAGCACGGCCGCCGACTTCCTTCGCTTCGACGGCGTCGCGATCCGGCTCGGCGGACGCGAGATCCTGTCGCCCACCTCGTTCGACGTGGCGCGCGGCGAGTTCGTCTGCATCGTGGGGCCGAGCGGCTGCGGCAAGACCACGCTGCTGCGCGCGGCCAGCGGCCTGGTCGCCGCGAGCGCCGGCGAGGTGCGGCGCAAGGGCGTGAAGATGAGCGAGCCGTCGCGCGAAGTGGCCTTCGTGTTCCAGGACTACGGCCGCGCGCTGCTGCCCTGGCGCACGGTCGAAGGCAACGTGAGCCTCGCGCTCGAAGCGGCTGGCGTGCCTGCGGCCGAGCGCGCGCCGCGCATTGCCGAGGTGCTCGGCAAGGTCGGCCTCGCGAAGCATGCGCAGAAGTTTCCGGTGCAGCTTTCGGGCGGCATGCAGCAGCGCGCGCAGATTGCCCGCTGCCTCGCGCAGAAGCCCGAGCTCATGATGATGGACGAGCCCTTCGGCGCGCTCGATGCGCTCACGCGCCAGAGCCTGCAGGACGAGCTCGCGCGGCTGGTGCGCGACGACGGGCTCACGGTGCTGTTCGTCACGCACGATCTCGAAGAGGCCATCTACCTGGGCGACCGCGTGATCGCGCTGCAGGCCAACCCCGGGCCGGGGCGGCCCAGCCTGGCGCGGATGATCGACGTGAAGATTCCGCGGCCGCGCGACCAGCTCACGACCAAGGAGCATCCGGAATACCTGCAGCTGCGACGCGAACTCTTCGCCTTCATCGAGCAAAGCCATGACTGAACGCCGCCTCCTGCGCTGGCTGCGGCCCTGGGTCTTTCCGGCCCTGCTGGTCGGCGCCTTCGAGTGGTATGCGCGGCGCGCAGCCGCCTTGGGCAGCGATGCGCTCGCCCCGCCGAGCGCGGCGGCCCGGGCCTTCATGGGCGCGGCACTCGATGGCTCGCTGTGGCAGGCGACGGGCTTCACGCTGGGCACGGCCGCGCTCGGCCTGCTGCTGGGTGCGGTGCTGGGCATTGCGCTGGGCCTGGTGCTCGGGCTCTCGCGCCGCGCGGCGCAGCTCGGCTCGCTTTCCATCGAGGTGCTGCGGCCCGTGCCCTCGGTGGCGCTGATTCCGCTCGCGATGCTGACCTTCGGTTTCGGCGTGCGCATGGAACTGGCCATCGTCGCCTTTGCCACCTTCTGGCCGCTGCTGGTGCTGGTGCAGTCGGCGGTGCAGCAGATCGAACCGCGGCTGCTCGAGGTGAGCCGCGTGCTGGGGCTCTCGGCGCGCGAGCGTGCCTTCAAGATCGTGCTGCCGGCCATCGCGGCGCGCCTGTTCGTGGCGCTGCGCCTCGGCGTGGCGGTGGCGCTGGTGGTGGCCGTCACGGTGGAGATTGCGGCCAATCCCAATGGCATGGGCTACGCGATGATGATCGCGCAGCAGAGCTTCGACCCCGCGCTGATGCTTGCGTGGCTGGGCTGGATCGGCGTGGTGGGCTTTGCGGTCAATGCGGGCATGGTGCTGCTGCAGCGCGTGGTGGCTCGGCGCATGGGGGTGCTGCCATGAACGGCAACGGCCGCGTTGGCATCTTGGTGAACCGGCTCGGCTCGCTCGCCGTGCTCTTTGCATTGATTGCGCTGTGGTGGATGGCGAGCAACGCGGGCTGGGTGAGCCGCGTGTTCCTGCCGACACCGCAGGCCACCTTCGCCAGCCTGCTCGAAGGCCTCAACCTCCGCGGCCCGAACAGCAACGGCGAACTGCTCGCCTTCACGCAGGCCACGGTCGGCCGCATGCTGCAGGGCTGGCTGCTGGCGTCGCTGTTCGGCGTGCTGCTGGGCGCGGCCATCGGCGTGTCGCCCGCGGTGCGCGCGTGGGTGCAGCCGACGCTCGAATTCATTCGCCCGCTGCCCGCCTCCGCGCTGCTGCCGCTCGCGATCTCGATCTTCGGGCTGAACCCCGGCATGGTGCTGTTCGTGGTGGCCTTCGGCGCGATGTGGCCGGTGCTGCTGGCCACGGTGCACGGCTTCGCGGCCGTGGAGCCGCGGCTCTCGGAAGTGGCGCGCTGCCTGCAGATGTCGCGCGCGGCCTTTGTCTGGAAGATGGGCCTGCCCAACGCCATGCCCGACATCCTGGCCGGCATGCGGCTTGCGCTGACCATTGCGCTGATCGTCGCGGTGGTGGGCGAAATGATCGCCTCGCAAAGCGGCCTGGGCCAGGCCATTTTGCTGGCCGCGCGCGCCTTCCGCTCGAGCGACCTGTTCGCCGGCATCGTGCTGCTCGGGCTGATCGGCTTCGCGAGCAATGCGCTGCTGGCCTTTGCAGAAAAGCGGCTGCTGCGCTGGCAGCAGCCCTGACGCCCTCCCTCACACCCCCATTCCACAAGGAGCCCCGCCATGCCACGCAAATTCGTCGACCTTTCGATCTTTCTCGAAAACGATGTGCTGTCCGATCCGCCGGCCTTCGCGCCCAAGATCCAGTACTTCACGCACGAGCAGACCTACGAGCAGATCGAGCCCTTCTTTCCGGGCCTCAAGAAAGAAGACCTGCCCGACGGCGAAGGCTGGGCCGTGGAGCTGGTGCAGCTGTCGACGCACAACGGCACGCACCTCGATGCGCCCTATCACTTCCACTCGACCATGGACAAGGCGCTGGGCGAGAAGAAGCCCGCCATCGCGATCCACGAGGTGCCGCTCGAATGGTGCTTCCAGCCCGGCGTGAAGCTCGACTTCCGCCACTTTGGCGATGGCTACGTGGTCACGGCCGGCGACGTCGAGGCCGAGCTCCAGCGCATCGGCCACACGCTGAGCCCGCTGGAGATCGTGGTGGTGAACACGCGCGCGGGCTCGCGCTACGGCCACAACGACTACGTCTCGGCCGGCGCGGGCATGGGCTACGAGGCCACCATGTATTTGCTGGAGCGCGGCGTGCGCCTCACGGGCACCGACGCCTGGAGCTGGGACGCGCCTTTCGTGCACACCGCCAGGAAGTACGGCGAGACGCACGACGCCTCGCTGATCTGGGAAGGCCACAAGGCCGGCCGCGACATCGGCTACTGCCACATCGAGAAGCTGCACAACCTCGAGGCGCTGCCGCCCACGGGCTTTTTCATCAGCTGCTTTCCGCACAAGATCCGCGGCGCATCGGCCGGCTGGACGCGCGCGGTGGCGATCTTCGACGATGCGCTGATGGCGTCGGCCTGAAACGCGGGAGGCCAGGGCCATGAATGCCGCGCTCAACCACACGCACGACGCCAACGCCAGGAGCTGGGTCGCCGCTGCCAACACGGAAGGCACCGACTTTCCGATCCAGAACCTGCCCTACGCGGTGTTCCGCCGCACCGGCAGCCCGCAGCCCTTTCGCGGCGGCGTGGCCATTGGCGACCAGGTGCTCGACATGGCCGCGCTCTCCGCGCGCCAGCTGCTCGACGGACTCGCGCTCGACGCGGCCCGGGCTGCCGCGCTGCCCACGCTCAACGATTTCTTCGCGCTCGGCGGCACCGCCTGGCGTGCGCTGCGCCACGCGGTGTTCGCCTTGCTGCGCGACGACACACCGGCCGCCACGGTGAAGGCCATGCGCGAATGCCTGGTGCCGCAGGCCGAGGTCGAATACACCTTGCCCGCGCGCATCGGCGACTACACCGACTTCTACACCTCCATCGACCATGCGCTGAACATCAGCCGCCTGATGAACCCCGAAGGCGACGTGACGCCCAACTTCCGCTGGATTCCGACGGCCTACCACGGGCGCGTGTCGACCATCGGCATCAGCGGCCAGCGCTTTCACCGCCCGATGGGGCAGACCATGGCGCCGGGCGCCAAGGCGCCCACCTTCCACGCCTGCGCGCGGCTCGACTACGAGCTCGAGCTTGGCATCTGGATCGGCGAAGGCAATGCGGCCGGCGAACCGATTCCGCTCGAACGCGCGGAAGAGCACATCTTCGGCATCTGCCTGCTCAACGACTGGTCGGCGCGCGACATCCAGTTCTGGGAGATGGCGCCGCTCGGTCCCTTCCTTGCGAAGAATTTCGCGACCACCATCTCGCCGTGGATCGTGACGATGGAGGCGCTCGCGCCCTACCGCCAGGCCTGGACGCGGCCCGCAAACGAGCCCCAGCCGCTGGCCTACCTCGAAAGCGGCGGCAACCGCGAAAGTGGCGCGATCGACATCCGGCTGGAGGTCTGGCTCGAAAGCGAGAGGGCGCGCAACGAGGGGAGCGGGCCTTCGCGCCTGTCGCGCACCAGCTTCAGGCACCAGTACTGGAGCGTGGCACAGATGGTGGCGCACCACACGGTGGGCGGCTGCAGCCTGAACCCGGGCGACCTGTTCGGCAGCGGCACCATCTCGGGACCGGGGCCGGGCGAGGCCGGCGCGATCATCGAGCTGACGCGCGCCGCGCAAGACCCGGTCACGCTGGCCAACGGCGAGCAGCGCGGCTTCCTGGAAGACGGCGATGCGGTGCTGCTGCGCGGCTGGTGCGAGAAGCCGGGCCATGCGCGCATCGGCTTCGGCGAAAGCCGCGGGACGGTGCTGCCCGCCAAGGGCTGAAGGCATCCATCCGGCGCGCCAAAAGAAAAGGCCACCGGTGAGGTGGCCTTTTGCATGAAATGTGGAGCGGGAAAAGAGTCTCGAACTCTCGACCTCAACCTTGGCAAGGTTGCGCTCTACCAACTGAGCTATTCCCGCATTTCGAGCCGCAGATTATAGCCTGGTTTTTTCAGGCCTTCTTCGGCTCCTCGCTCAGTGGCCGAACACCGAGGCGCGGTGCAGCGAGATGCCGGCCATCACGCCATCGGCCGAAGCCATCGTGGCGTTGTGGAACATCATGGCCGCATCGCCGGCCGCGAACACGCCGGGCACCGTGGTCATCTTCATGGCGTCGGTGCGGATCAGCGGGCCGAAGCCGCCCTCGTCGATCGCGCATCCGAGCTGCTCGGCCAGCGGGCTCGCGAGGCGCGTGCGCGGCACGAGGAACATCGCATCGAGCGGCACGCGCCGGCCGTCCGCGAATCGCACGCCCGAGAGCTCGGCAGGCGACGGCCCCTCGAGCGCCGCGATGCGGCCCGGCTCGATCGCCACGCCGCGCGCCTGCAGCCTGGCACGCGTCTCCTCGTCCACCGTGTTGTTGCCATTGAGAAACAGCGTGGCCGATCCCCATTCGGCGAACAGGATCGCATGCTCGGGCGCATGCGGCTGCTCGATCAGGATGCCCAGGCGCCGGCCGCTGACTTCATAGCCGTGGCAGTACGGGCAGTGCAGCACGCTTTGGCCCCAGCGTTCGCGCACGCCTTCGATCTCCGGAAAGCCGTCCTCGACGCCGAAGGCGAGCACGATCCGGCTGGCCGTCAGCGGCGCGCCGCCGCCTTCGAGCGAAACAGCGAACCCGCCCGCGCCGTCGGCCCGCGCCTCGGCAACGCGGCCCTCGACGAAGCTGGCGTTCGGATACGCGAGCACCTTGGCGCGCGCATCGGCAATCATCTTCAAGGGCGGCGTGCCGTCCTGCCCGAAGAAGCCGTGCGAAGCGGCGGCGAAGCGGTTGCGCGGCGCGCCCGCATCGACGATGCAGACCGTTTTTCGCGCGCGCGCAAGCTGCAGGGCAGCGGAAAGGCCGGCAAAGCTGCCGCCCACGACCAGAGCGTCATAGTGCATGTTCGATGTCCTTGCGAGTAAAGCCGCCGCCCGTCATGCGGCGATGAAAGTCCTTGGAAAGATCGGCCAGCGTGATGCTGTTGAAACGCTCGAGCAGCAGGGCCTCGGCCTCGCGGCAGGCGCCGTCGAGCGCCGCGTTCACGGCCTGCTCGACGATGCAGCCCGGGCTCTCGGTGCGGTTGCCCATGGCCAACAGCGCCGGAGATCCTACCGCCTGGTGGATGTCGCCGAGCGTCACGGCATCGAGCGGGCACGACAGCACCCAGCCGCCGCCATGGCCCTTGGCCGAACTCACGAAGCCCGCCTCGCGCAGGCCCGCCATGACCCGGCGCACCACGACGGGATGGGTCTGCATGGCCATGGCCAGCGATTCGGAGGTGACGGGCCCCTCCATCTCGGCCATGTGCAGCAGTGCGTGGAGAACACCTGAAAGCTTGCTGTCTCGTTTCATGCAACATTATTAGTTGCGTGAAAGCGGAAGCGCTCGAGAGGGCTGCATTTGACCCTGCCGGCCGAACGGTTGTGCTGCCGCCGCCTGTTATCGTCGGCCGCCTTCACGACGACCGCATGCCCGCCGCTCCTCCCTCGACCCTGATCGACGCCGCCCTGCGCGGCGTGGCGATCGCGTTGCTGCTCCTGCTGGCACTGGTGCTCGGCCGCGACCGCCCTCGCCTGCCGGCTGCGCGTGCCGGCGTGGCATTGACGCTCGGCCTTTGCGTGCAGGTCATCGGCTCCACGCCGCTGTTCGAAGCGCTGGTGTCCGGGCTCTGGCAGGCGCCGCTGGTCGCCGTCTCCGTCGGCAACGCCGTGCTGTTCTGGGTCTTCGTGCAGGCGCTGTTCGACGACGATTTCACGCTGCGCCCGCTGCACGTCGCAGCCTGGGTCGCGGTCGCCACGCTGGCGGCATTCAACTGCGCGGTCGTGGCCGGCAGCGCCTCGGTGCTCGCGCCGATCACCATGGGTTTGCAGCGCGCCGTGCCGCTTGTGTTCGCGGTGCTTGCCGCACTGGCCGCGGCCTCGCACTGGCGTGAAGACTTGGTGGAGCGGCGCCGCAGGCTGCGCGTCTTCATCGTGGTGGCCGGCATCGGCTACAGCCTGGTGATGTTGGCAGTCCGGCTGGCTTCGCCGCATGGACGGCTTTCGGGGCTGTCGGCCACGACGGACGTGGCAATGTTGCTCGCGATCGTGGCGGTGGTGGCCTGGCGGATGGTGCGGTTGGCGGGGTCGGACCTGTTCCCGGCGGCGAGCGTGCCGGCTGCGATGCCCGTGGTCGTTCTTGAAGACGCGCCGCCGCCCGAAACGCTCCCAAGCCCGGACCCCGAGCCCGATCCGGCCGAAGGCCGCCTCGCCGAATCCTTGCAGCACGCCATGGCCGTCGACCGCGCCTATCGCAGCGAAGACCTGAGTATCGCCAGCCTCGCCGCGCGGCTATCGGTGCCGGAATACCGGCTGCGGCGGCTCATCAACCAGCGCTTGGGGCACCGCAACTTCAACGCCTTCGTCAACAGTTTCCGGCTGGCCGAGGCCATGGCGGCGCTGGCCGATCCGGGCAAGCGCGACCTGCCCGTTCTCACCATCGCACTCACGGCAGGCTTCCAGTCCATCGGCCCGTTCAACCGCACGTTCAAGGCCGCCACCAGCCTCACGCCCACCGATTTCCGCAAGCAGAAGCTGGCCGATTCCTGAAATCGGCGCGCCGAAAGCCGCGCTTGCAGCTTTCGGCAAGACACGGCGGGCATGCCGCGGCATCGTCCGGTCCGCCGAGGGCATGGGCCTTCGATGACACAAGGAGTTCGGTCGATGCGACGTCTTTTCTTTTTCTTTACGGCCACGGCGCTCGCGCTGCTTTCCGGGCTGGCCCAGGCCGCGATGGGCCTGGCCGAGATTGCCGGCACGGCCGGCGATGGACCGGTCACGGTGTTCTATCCGTCAAGCGGCGAAGCCCGACTCGTCCGGCGCGGCCCCTTCACGCTGGACGTGGCTGCGCAGGGCACGCCCGTTCGCGGCAACGGCCGGCTGATCATGGTTTCGCACGGGTCGGGCGGTGCGCCCTGGGTGCATGCGGACCTGGCACGCACCCTGGTGGACGCCGGCTTCATCGTGGCCATGCCCGAGCACAAGGCCGACAACTACAAGGACGCCAGCAACCCCGGCCCGGACAGTTGGACGATGCGCCCGGCCGAGGTGTCGCGCGCCATCGACGCGGTCGCACACGATGCGCGCCTTGCGCCGCTGCTCGAACTCGACAAGGTGGGGATGTACGGCATGTCGGCCGGCGGCCACACCGCGCTGAGCCTGGCGGGCGGACGCTGGTCGCCAGCTGCATTCATGCGGCATTGCGAAGCCAACCTGGAAGGCGACTTCCAGACCTGCGTCGGACTGATCACGCGGCTGACCGGAAGCTGGTTCGACCGCATCAGGAAATGGGGCGCGCTGTTCGTGATCGGCCACCGCTTCGCGGACGCCACGTCGCGCGAGCACCAGGATCCGCGCATCGCCGCCGTGGTGGCCGGTGTGCCGGCGTCGGCCGATTTCGACATGGCCTCGCTCGCCGCGCCGCGCGTGCCGCTGGGGTTGATCACTGCGCAGCAGGACCGCTGGCTGGTGCCGCGCTATCACAGCGATCGCGTGCTCGCGGCCTGCCTGCCGCGCTGCGAACTGATCGCCGACCTGCCCACGGGCGGCCATGGCGCGCTGCTCTCGCCCCTGCCGCCCGGACTCACGGGGCTGATCGGCGAGCTGCTCAACGATCCGCCGGGATTCGGCCGCGCTGCATTGCTGCCGGAAGTGAACCGCAAGACGGCGGCTTTCTTCAGCGCGCACCTGCTGCCTTGACCGCTTTGAGCCGCGCCGCCTAACGCACGACCCCCCATTCCGGACGACGGAGGCGTCCCACACGCGCCGGGGGCCACCTCGCACACGGCGACATGTGCGCAGGTGGTCACGGTAGCGACCGAACTGGCCCAAAGCCGGTTCAGTGACCATTCAACGAAAGGAAAAGTCACCTATGAAGCAGCAACAACACAAATCCCTTTTCGTCGGCGCCTTGCTCGCAGGCCTTCTTGCCATGAGCGGCTTCGCACAGGCACAGAGCGTGGGCGTTGGCGTGGGCGTGAATGCCGACGTCAACACATCGGGCAGCGCGACCGCGCCCCAACGCCAAGGCGCCGCGGGCGCCGGTGCACGCACCGAGGGAAGTGCCGGCGGCAGCGCCGCCACGAATGCCGGCGTGCAACCGGTCGAAGTTCCCGGCAAGGCCGCAGGCGGGCTGGGCAACACCCTGGGCGGCGTGGTCGGCGGCGCGACGGGTGCGGTCGGCGGTGCCACCAACGCAGTCGGCGGTGCGACCAGCGCCGTGGGCGGTGCCACCAATGCCGCGACTGGCGCGGCCGGCAACGTGACCGGCGCGACCAATGTCGTCGGTGACACGGTGGGCGGCGTGACCGGTGCCGCAGGCTCGGCCGGCGGCGCGCTGAAGGCGCCGGCCGTGGGCGCCAAGGCCAGCGGCAAGGCCAAGGGATCCGGCGCGGTCGACGTCAAGAAATAAGCACTTCGCTCAGGGAAAGAAGCCCGCGGTGCGCCTGCGCCGCGGGCTTTTTTTAGCTTGCCTCGAGCCTGAACAGGCTGGTCACTTCCAGGTCGAGCACCATCAGCTCGCGCTGGTTGAAGAGCCGCCAGCGCCAGCGCAGGATGCCGAGCGTGGGCCGCTTCTCCGAGCGCCGCACCTCGATGACGTCGGCCACGAGCCGCAAGGCATCGCCGGGCCGCACCGGATGGGGCCAGCGCACATGCTCGAGCCCCGGCGAGGCAAAAGACTCCGAGCCCCTGAGCGCGGCATCGACCACGAGCCGCATCGCGATCGAGCAGGTGTGCCAGCCGCTCGCGATCAGCCCGCCGAAGGCGCTGTCCGCCGCGGCGACGGCGTCGGTGTGGAACCACTGCGGGTCGTAGGCCTGCGCAAAGCCGATGAGCTCCGCTTCGGACACGACATAGGGCCCGGCCTCGATGACCTGGCCGGGGTGGAAGTCGGCGAACTTCATTCGCCGCAGCTTAATAGGTTTCGAGGTGCAGCCGGCCTTCGCGCTTCAGTGCGGCGCCCACGGTGTCCCAATCGAGCCCTGCTTCCTTCGCCACGTCGCGCAAGGCAAGCACCACGCCTTCTTCCATGCTCTTGAGCCCGCACACGTAGAAGTGGCTTGCGCCGTCCTTCAGCAACGCGGCCAGGTCGGCGGCGCGTTCGCGCATCAGGTCCTGCACGTAGCGCCTGGGTTGGCCCGGCGTGCGCGAGAACGCGAGGTTGATGTCGATGAAGTCCTTGGGCAGCGACTGCAGCGGACCGAAGTACGGCAGTTCCTGCTGCGTGCGCGCGCCGAAGAACAGCATGAGCTTGCCGCCTTCGAACTTGCCGCTCTTGCGCAGGCGCCGGCGCCATTCGGTCATGGCACGCATCGGCGCGCTGCCGGTGCCGGTGCAGATCATCACGATGTGCGACCTGGGATGGTTCGGCATCAGGAACGAGGAACCGAACGGGCCCACCACCTGCACCGTGTCGCCCACCTTCAGGTCGCAGACGTAGTTGGAGCACACGCCGCGCACCGGGTCGCCCTGGTGGTCTTCGGTCACGCGCTTCACGGTGAGCGACACGTTGTTGTAGCCGGGCCGCTCGCCGTTGCGCGGGCTGGCCACCGAGTACTGGCGCGCATGGTGGCGCTTGCCGATGGCGTCGACGCCCGGCGGCACGATGCCGATCGACTGGCCTTCGAGCACCGGGAACGGCACCACGCCGAAGTCGAGCACGATGTGGTGGGTCTCGCTGTCGAAGCCCGCCTCGGTGCAGTTGAAGTTGCCCACCACGGTGGCGGTGGTCGGCGCCTTCGGCGCAAAGAGGTTGGTGTAGGCGTGCGCGGCCGACCAGGGCGGCACGGTGGCGCCGTACTGGGCCGAGTTGAAGACCGGCTCGATGGCGTCGACGGCGGTCTGGCTCGATGCGGGCGCGGCAGCCGGCGCGGCTTCATCGCCGGCATCGGCGGCGGAAACGCCCGCGGCCTCGAGCTCCTCGGGCGTGAGCTCCGCGGGCAGCGATTCCCAGCTGAGCTGTTCCTCGATCGTGTAGGCACGCACCCGCGGCATGGTGCGCCAGTTGTCGATCGAGCCGGTGGGGCACGGCGAGATGCAGGCCATGCAGCCATTGCAGATGTCGGCGCGCACGACGTAGTTGTTGTCGTCGTGCGTGATCGCGTTGACGGGGCAGGTGGCCTCGCAGGTGTTGCAGCGGATGCAGATCTCGGGGTCGATCAGGTGCTGCTTGATGACCCCGGCTTCAACGGCCATGTCCATGTTTTTTCTCCTTTCCCTCGCCCCTTGGGGAGAGGGTCAGGGTGAGGGGGCAACGGCTTGTCGTGGGGACGCCGCCTACCCTCACCCCTGCCCTCTCCCCAAGGGGAGAGGGAGTAATACCCAATTTCAACCGAAACGCACGTACTCGAAATCCACCGGCTGGCGGTTGATGCCCATCACCGGCGGCGAGATCCAGCCTGCGAACTTGCCGGGCTCGACCACGCGGCCCATCAACGATGCCACGAAAGCGAAGTCTTCGGCGCTCGGCAGCCATTCGTTGCGCTTGGCGGCCCATTCGACCTCGTTCACCACGCGGCCTTCGGGCGACATCTTGATGCCCGCGAGCGCGCCGATCTGGCGGTTGAAGGCCTTGTGCGGCACGGTCAGGCGCGTGGGGATGCCGGCCTTCTCGAGCACCTTGTTCCAGCGGCCGACGCCGGCCACCGAGTCCTTGATGAAGTCGTCGCGCAGCACTTCGTTGAGCGCGTTGAGCATCGGCACGTCCTTTTCGACGAGCTGGCCGTCCTTCACCTCGAGCACCTTGTAGGTCTGGCCCTTGAGCACGTGGTCGTCGCCGCGCTTGCCTTCCTCGTAGCGGCCCTTCAGGCCCGAGCTGTAGAAGATGGCGGCGTTGCTCGACTGGTCGGCGCCGAACAGGTCGATGGTCACGCTGTAGTGGAAGTTCAGGTAGCGCTGGATGGTGCCCAGGTCGATGGCGCCGGCCGCACGCACCTTCTGCGCGTCGTCGGTCTTGAGCTCGTTCATGACCTGCGCGGTGCGCGCCAGCACGCGCGAGACGCCGCTCTCGCCCACGAACATGTGGTGCGCTTCCTCGGTCAGCATGAACTTGGTGGTGCGCGCGAGCGGGTCGAAGGCGCTCTCGGCCAGCGCGGCCAGCTGGAACTTGCCGTCGCGGTCGGTGAAGTAGGTGAACATGAAGAACGCGAGCCAGTCGGGCGTCTTCTCGTTGAAGGCGCCCAGGATGCGCGGGTTGTCCTGGTCGCCCGAGGTGCGCTGCAAGAGCGCCTCGGCTTCCTCGCGGCCGTCGCGGCCGAAGTGCTTGTGCAGCAGGTAGACCATGGCCCACAGGTGGCGGCCCTCTTCGACGTTGATCTGGAACAGGTTGCGCAGGTCGTACATGCTCGGCGCGGTCAGGCCCAGGTGGCGCTGCTGCTCGACCGATGCGGGCTCGGTGTCGCCCTGGGTCACGATGATGCGGCGCAGGTTGGCGCGGTGTTCGCCGGGCACGTCCTGCCAGGCCTTCTCGCCCTTGTGGTCGCCGAAGTGGATCTCGCGGTTGGCATCGCCCGGGTTCAGGAAGATGCCCCAGCGGTAGTCGCGCATCTTCACGTGGCCGAACTGGGCCCAGCCCTGCGGGTCGACGCTCACGGCCGTGCGCAGGTAGACCTCGTGGTTGGTCGAGCCCTCGGGGCCGACGTCGTCCCACCAGTTGATGAAGTTGGGCTGCCAGCCTTCGAGCGCGCGCTGCAGCGTGCGGTCTTCGCCGAGGTTGACGTTGTTGGGGATCTTCTCGCTGTAGTTGATCGTGCTCATCGCTGTTCCTTGGGTTGTGCGGACTGGGGGTTCTTCTTCATTCAGACGCGGTTCAAGTCGAAGCCGGCTTTCTGGCCGGTGCCGTAGACCTTGAGCGCGCCCTTTTCGCCGACGGCGTTGGGGCGGTTGAAGATCCAGTTCTGCCAGGCGGTGAGCCGGCCGAAGATGCGGGTGGCCATGTTCTCCTGGCTCGCGAAGCGCAGGTTGGCTTCGAGGCCGGTGAGCGCATCGGGCGACATGGCGGCGCGCTCCTCGACGGCGATGCGGATCTCGTCGTCCCAGTCGATGTCGTCGGGCGCGGCGGTGACGAGGCCGAGCTTCAGTGCTTCGTCGGCATCGAGCGGCTTGCCGGCCGCGGCGCGGGCGGCGTCCAGCGGCGCGGCTTCTTCATAGAAGCGGCGCTGCAGGCGGCTCTGGTCGTTCACCATCGGGAAGAAGCCGAAGTTGAATTCGTTGAGCACGAGCTTGGGTGCGCGCGCAGCATCGTCGGGCAGCGCGAGCATGTAGCTGCGGTCGGCCGCAAAGGCCAGCTCGGCCAGCGTGCCGGCAAAGCAGGAGCCGGCTTCGACCAGCGCGAACAGGCTGCGCGACGACACGTCCAGCCGCGCCAGCGTGCGGCGCAGCGCGCCGATGGTCTCGCGCACCAGCCAGTGGTCCTTGTGGGCGAGCATCAGGGCGTCCGATGCGAGCACGGTGGCCGCGTCGCCTTCGGTCTTGAGCAGCCAGGTGCCGATGTCGAGCTCGTTGGTGCGCAGGTTGAGGATGGCGTCGTCGAGCTCGCGGCACACGGCCAGCGGCCACCAGGCGGCGCCCGCAGCCTCGATGGCGGCGACGTCCGCGGGCTGCGTGCCCGTGGGTGCCTTGACGGTGATCGTGGCGGTGCGCTTGCTGCGGTCGATCTTCACGTCGACGTGCGAATAGGCGATGCCGTCGGCGCTGTCGGTGCGTTCCAGCCGGGTCAGCGCCACGCCCTTGCCGCTGGCCGGGCGGTCGCTCGCGGCGGCCAGCTGCGCGGCACGCTCCTGCACGGCGGCGGCAAATTGCGCGGGCTTGGCGACGGCATCGACCAGGCGCCAGTCGACCGCGCGCTGGCCGCGCACGCCTTCCACGCTGGTGCAGAAGATGTCGGCGAGGTCATGGCGCACATGGCGCTTGTCGGTCACGCGGGTCAGGCCGCCGGTGCCGGGCAGCACGCCGAGCAGCGGCACCTCGGGCAGCGAGACGGAGGACGAGCGGTCGTCCACCAGCAGGATCTCGTCGCAGGCCAGCGCCAGCTCGTAGCCGCCGCCGGCGCAGGCGCCGTTCACGGCCGCGATGAACTTCAGGCCCGAGTGCTTCGACGAATCCTCGATGCCGTTGCGCGTCTCGTTGGTGAACTTGCAGAAGTTCACCTTCCAGGCGTGGCTCGACACGCCCAGCATGAAGATGTTGGCGCCCGAGCAGAAGATGCGGTCCTTGCCGCTGGTGACGATCACGCTGCGCACTTCAGGGTGCTCGAAGCGCACGCGGTTGAGCGCGTCGTTCAGTTCGATGTCCACGCCCAGGTCGTAGCTGTTGAGCTTGAGCTTGTAGCCGGGGCGGATGCCGCCGTCTTCCGCGATGTCGAGCACCAGGCGCGCCACCGGGCCTTCGAAGCTGAGCTTCCAGTGCCTGTATTGCGCGGGTTCGATGCGGTAGTCGACGCGCAGGGGCGCCTGAAGGGTCGTGGTCTCGGTCATACGGAAGTCTCCTGTGGGGGCAGATGCAAAACCGGAAGAATAATGCAGCTTCTGGCGTCGATGACATGCATCATGCTGCATGCGAACAGGCAAGTCAATGCCTGAAGCGCTTTTTTTCAAAACTTCAGTTCAGGCGCCAGTGCCGATCGCCTGGCGGGCCACCGTGCGCAGCGCCTGGAAGCTCTGCGCCAGCGTCTTGCCGCTGGTGTCCACCGAGAGATCGGCCTTCGAATAGAAGGCGGCGCGGCCGTTCAGGATGCGGCGCAGGTCTTCCATGGCTTCCTTGCTGGCCGCCATCGGGCGGGTGTCGCCCTGCGCGGCCACGCGGCCCATGTGCTCCTCGGGCGCGGCCTGCAGCCACACGGTGGTGCAGTGCGCGAGCAGCTCGTTGAAGGTGGCGGGGTCCGAGACGATGCCGCCCGGCGTGGCAATGACCACCTCGCCGTAGATCTGGATGGCTTCCTCGAGCGCGCGGCGCTCGTAGCGGCGGTAGGCATTGGTGCCGTAGAGGTCGTGGATCTCGCGCACGCTGCAGCCGGCGAGCTTCTCGATGTCGCGGCTCAGCTCCACGAAGGGCACGTCGAGGTCGTCGGCCAGCATCTGCCCGAGCGTCGACTTGCCCGCGCCGCGCAGGCCCACGAGCGCGATGCGGCGGTGGCGCGCCGGGTCGACCGAGGCCGTGCCCAGCAGTTCACCCACCGCCACGCGCACGCGGCGCAGGTCGGCCTCGCTGCGGTTCTCGAGCAGCTCGCGGATCAGCAGCCACTCGGGCGAGCTGGTGGTCACGTCGCCGACCAGCTCGGCCAGCGAGCAGTGCAGCGCGCCGGCCACCTGCTGCAGCACCAGGATCGACGCATTGCCGATGCCGTATTCGAGATTGGCCAGGTGCCGCTCCGACACGTCGGCCGCAACGGCCACCGCCTTGCGCGTGAGGCCGCGCTGCGCGCGCAGGTTGCGCACGCGCTCGCCCAGCGCCGCCAGCAATGGATTCTTGGCCTCCCCGGCCGGGGCCGCTGGGTTGCCGGCGCGCTGGCCTTCTTCGGGCGCGGGGGCCAGCACCGCGTCTACGTGCTCGTTCATGCATGTCCTCGTTCTTGGCCGGGATTGTGCGCGCTCAGGGTAAACACCATAGATGCACTATATTGCTTGACACCTATGGAGTCGATGCTTATTGTTCGGCCACAAGCAAGATACTGCACGCGCACCAATCCTGCAAGGTAGTCCGAAAGTTCGCTGCGCCATTCACCCTGCCAGCCAGCCTCCAAAAAGGAAGCCCGCCCATGTCCAGCAAGGAAGCATTTCACCAGTTGATCGCCGGCCTGGCCGCCGAAATTGCCGGCCGGCCGCTCGACGAACAGCTCGACCAGTGGCTCAACGCCACGCACGGCGCAGGCAGCGCGCGCTTCGAGGCGCTGCGCCAGGCCTGCATCGGCGGCGTGGCCGAAGGCTGGCTGTGCGAGCGCGAGGGCGGCGGCATCCGCTACGGCCGCGTGTTCAAGGCGGAGGACGCGCTGCAGCGCTTCTCGGTCGACGTGGTCGACATGCAGGACATCGCGGGGCCGCACCACACCCATCCCAACGGCGAGATCGACCTGATCATGCCGCTCGAAGGCAGCCCCGGCGCCACCTTCGACGGCCGGCCCGCGGGCTGGTGCGTCTACGGGCCCGGCACCGCGCACCGCCCGACCGTGGCGAACGGCCGCGCCCTCGTTCTCTATCTCCTGCCTGAAGGGCAGATCAAGTTCACCCCATGACCGAACTCCTCCCCAACTACGTCGCCGGCCGCTGGCAAGGCGGATCGGGCGCCGGCACGCCGCTCTTCGACCCGGTGCTGGGCACCGAGCTCGTGCGCGTCGACGCCACCGGCCTGGACCTGCCCGCCGCCTTTGCCTTTGCGCGCGATGAGGGCGGCGGCGCGCTGCGCGCCCTCAGCTATCGACAGCGTGCCGGGCTGCTCGGCGCCATCGTGAAGGTGCTGCAGGCGAACCGCGATGCCTACTACGAGATCGCCACCGCGAACTCCGGCACGGTGAAGAACGACTCGGCCGTCGACATCGACGGCGCGATCTTCACGCTGGGCCAGTACGCGAAATGGGGCGATGCGCTCGGCGACGTGCGCGCGCTGCGCGACGGCGAGGCCGTGAAGCTCGGCAAGGAGCCGGTGTTCCAGTCGCAGCACCTGCAGCTGCCGACGCACGGCGTGGCGCTGTTCATCAACGCCTTCAACTTCCCGTCATGGGGGCTGTGGGAAAAGGCCGCGCCGGCGCTGCTCTCGGGCGTGCCGGTGATCGTGAAGCCCGCCACGGCCACCGCCTGGCTCACGCAGCGCATGGTCAAGGACGTGGTCGATGCGGGCGTGCTGCCCGCGGGCGCGCTCTCGGTCGTCTGCGGCAGCTCGGCGGGCCTGATGGATGCGCTGCAGCCCTTCGACGTGGTCTCGTTCACCGGCTCAGCCGAAACCGCGGCGGTGATCCGCTCGCACCCGGCCGTGGCCCAGCGCTCGGTGCGCGTGAACATCGAGGCCGACAGCCTCAACAGCGCCCTGCTGCTGCCCGGCGCCGCGGCCGGCAGCGAGGCCTTCAACCTGCTGGTGCGCGAAGTGGTGCGCGAGATGACGGTCAAGTCGGGCCAGAAATGCACCGCGATCCGCCGCATCCTGGTGCCGGCCGAGCTCTACGACGCCGCGGCCCAGGCCATCGGCGCCAAGCTCGCAGGCATCACCGTCGGCAATCCGCGCAACGAGAGCGTGCGCATGGGCGCGCTCGTGAGCCGGGCGCAGATGAACGCAGTGAGCCAGGGGCTGGAAGCACTGTCCGCGCAGGCCGGCGTGCTGTACGACGGGCGCAACACGCCGCTGATCGATGCCGAACCGTCGGTAGCCGCCTGCATCGGCCCCGTGCTGCTGGGTGCGCGCGACGCCGATGCCGCGCAGCGCGTGCACGACGTGGAAGTGTTCGGGCCCGTCGCCACGCTGCTGCCCTACCGAGACCTGGCGCACGGCATCGCGCTGGCGCATCGCGGCCAGGGTTCGCTCGTGACTTCGCTCTATGGCAGCGACGACGCCGCGCTGGCGCAGGCCGCGCTCGCCGTGGCGCCGAGCCACGGCCGGGTGCACGTGATCACGCCCGAGGTGGCGCAGGCCCACACCGGCCACGGCAACGTGATGCCGATGTCGCTGCACGGCGGCCCGGGCCGCGCGGGCGGCGGCGCCGAGCTCGGCGGCCTGCGCGCGCTGGACTTCTACCATCGCCGCAGCGCCGTGCAGGCGAGCCCCTGCGTGCTGGCCGCACTGGGCCTCTAGAAAAAGAACCCGGCCGAAGGAGACAACCATGACCCTGCCCCACCGATTCAATTTCGCCGAGCACCTGTTCGCGCTGAACCGCGGCCGCGCCGAGCGCACCGCCTACATCGACGACCGCGGCACGCTCGCCTACGGCCAGCTCGAGGACCGCGCGCGCCGCCTGGCCGCCGCGCTCAAGGCCGCCGGCGTGCGGCGCGAAGAGCGCGTGCTGCTGCTGATGCTCGACAGCAGCGACTGGCCCGTGAGCTTTCTCGGCTGCCTCTATGCCGGCGTGGTCCCCGTCGCCGTCAACACGCTGCTCACGCCCGCGGACTACGCCTACATGCTCGACCACAGCCGCGCACAGGCCGCGCTGGTGTCGGGCGCGCTGCTGCCCACGCTGCAGGAGGCGATGGCGCTCGGCCCGCACGAAGTGCACACGCTGATCGTCTCGCAGCCCACGGGCGCGCTGCCCGAAGGCGCGCAGGAATTCGAAGCCGCGCTGGCCGCCGCCGCGCCGATGGCGGCGCCCGCGCCCACGGCCTCCGACGATCCCGGCTTCTGGCTGTATTCCTCCGGCTCCACCGGCAAGCCCAAGGGCACGGTCCACACGCACGCCAACCTGTGGTGGACGGCCGAGCTCTACGGCAAGCCGATACTCGGGCTGACCGAGAACGACGTGTGCTTCTCGGCCGCCAAGATGTACTTCGCGTACGGGCTGGGCAATGCGCTGACCTTTCCGCTGTCGGTCGGGGCCACGGTGGTGCTGATGGCCGAGCGCCCCACGCCCGACGCCACCTTCCGCCGCTGGGTGGAGCACAAACCCACGGTCTTCTTCGGCGCGCCCACCGGCTTCGCGGGCATGCTCGCCTCGCCGAAGCTGCCGGCGCGCGAAGCCGTGGCCCTGCGCATGTGTTCTTCCGCCGGCGAGGCATTGCCCGGCGAGATCGCGCAGCGCTTCAAGGCGCACTTCGGCTGCGAGATCATCGACGGCATCGGCTCCACCGAGATGCTGCACATCTTCATCTCCAACCGCCCCGGCGACGTGCGCTACGGCACCACGGGCCGGCCGGTGGAAGGCTACGAGGTCGAGCTGCGCGGCGAGGACGGCCGCCCGGTGCCCGATGGCGAAGTGGGCGACCTCTACATCCGCGGCCCGAGCGCGGCGCTCATGTACTGGTGCAACCGCGAGAAGTCGCGCGAGACCTTCCAGGGCGGCTGGACCAAGAGCGGCGACAAGTACACGCGCGACGCCGACGGCTACTACACCTATGCCGGGCGCAGCGACGACATGCTCAAGGTCAGCGGCATCTATGTGTCGCCCTTCGAGGTGGAAGCCACGCTGATGCAGCACCCCGCGGTGCTCGAGGCCGCGGTGATCGGCAAGGAAGACGCGGACGGGCTGACCAAGACCAAGGCCTTTGTCGTGCTGAAGGACGGCCAGTCGGTCAGCGACGAGGAGCTGAAGGCCTTCGTGAAGGAAAGGCTCGCGCCGTACAAGTACCCGCGCTTCCTGGAGTTCGTGCAGGAGCTGCCGAAGACGGCGACGGGGAAGATCCAGCGGTTCAGGCTGCGGGAGCGGGAGAGGCAGGCATGAGCATGAGGTTCCCGCGTTGTTCCCTCTCCCTCCGGGAGAGGGCTAGGGTGAGGGCTTCGGCCTTCGCAAAAGCACCGCCTTCGCCAGCGCCGCTGGCCCTCACCCCCGCCCTCTCCCAGAGGGAGAGGGAGCAACAGCCATGACTCCCGACTTCGCCACCATCAACTGGCGCGGCCGCCCCGTGCACATCGAATGCCAATGGATCGCCCCCGAGCGCACCGATGCCCCGCTCATCGTCTTCCTGCACGAAGGCCTCGGCTCCATCGCGATGTGGAAGGACTTCCCCGCGCAAGTCTGCAACGCCGCCAACGCCCGCGGCCTCGTGTTCTCGCGCCCCGGCTACGGCCGCTCGACGCCGCGCGCCGACGACGAGATCTGGGACGTCGACTTCATGCACCGCCAGGCACACGAGGTGCTGCCCGCCCTCTTCACCGCACTGAAGCTCGACGATGAAAAGCCCTGGCTCTTCGGCCACAGCGACGGCGGCTCGATCTCGCTGCTGTATGCCTCGCGCTTTGCGGACCGCGTCAGCGGCCTGATCGTGCTCGCGCCGCACATCTTCGTGGAAGACGTGACCGTCGCGAACATCGAACAGGCCCGCACCGCGTACCTCTCGACCGACCTGCCGGCAAAGCTCGGCCGCTACCACGACAGCGCCGACTCGGCCTTCTGGGGCTGGAACCGCATCTGGCTGCACCCGCCCTTCCGCGAATGGAACATCGAGGCCGAACTCGACACCATCCGCTGCCCCGTCCTCGCCATCCAGGGCACGGGCGACGAGTACGGCACGCTCGCGCAGATCCACGGCATCGCGGCGCGCGTCGGGGGATGCGAGCTGCTCGAAATCCCGGAATGCGGGCATTCCCCGCATCGCGATCAGCCGGATCGTGTCATCGTCGCGGCCACTTCTTTCATTACCAAAAACAGGAGACAAACACCATGACCCCATTCACCCCGGTTCGCACTGCCCGCCTGGCCCTCACAGCCATCGCCTTCGCCGCCCTGGCCAGCGCCGCCGGCGCGCAGGGTTCGGCCAAGCTCAAGGTCGGCCTGATGCTGCCCTACAGCGGCACCTACACCGCGCTGGGCGTGGCCATCGAGAACGGCTTCAAGCTCTATGTCGACGAGCACGGCGGCAAGCTCGCGGGCCGCGAGATCGAATACTTCAAGGTCGACGACGAGTCCGACCCGGCCAAGGCCACCGACAACGTCAACAAGCTCATCAAGCGCGACAACGTCGACGTGATCGTCGGCACCGTGCACTCGGGCGTGGCCATGGCCATGGCCAAGGCCGCCAAGGAAAGCGGCACCGTGCTGATCGTGCCGAACGCGGGCGCCGACGCGGTCACAGGCCCGATGTGCGCACCCAACATCTTCCGCAGTTCGTTCAGCAACTGGCAGCCGGCCTTCGCGATGGGCGAAGTGGCGGCCAAGCAGCAGGGCAAGAAGAAGGCGATGACCATCACCTGGAAGTACGCGGCGGGCGACGAGTCGGTCAACGGCTTCAAGGAAGGCTTCGAGAAGAACGGCGGCAAGGTCGACAAGCAGCTCACGCTGCCGTTTCCCAACGTCGAGTTCCAGGCGCTCCTGACCGAGATCGCGGCGGCCAAGCCCGATGCGGTGTATGCCTTCTTCGCAGGTGGCGGCGCGGTGAAGTTCGTCAAGGACTACCAGGCCGCGGGCCTGAACAAGACCATTCCGCTCTACGGCCCGGGCTTCCTGACCGACGGCACCTTGGATGCGCAGGGCGAGGCCGCGCAAGGCATGCTGACCACGCTGCACTATGCCGACGGCCTCAACACGGCGCGCGACAACGCCTTCCGGGTCGGCTACGCCAAGGCCTTCAAGCTGCAGCCCGACGTGTATGCCGTGCAGGGCTACGACGCGGCGCAGATGCTGGGCGTGGGCCTGGCCGCCACCAAGGGCGACATCGGCAAGAAGGCCGAATTCACGGCCGCCATCGAGAAGGCGAAGATCGACAGCCCGCGCGGCACGTTCACCATGAGCAAGTCGCACAACCCGGTGCAGGACATCTACCTGCGCAAGGTGGAAGGCAAGGAGAACAAGCTGGTGAGCATCGCGATCAAGGGCCTCACGGACCCGGCCCGCGGCTGCAGGATGTGACCCACCCCCGTCCCTCGCTCACTTCGTGTAGCTCGACTCCCCCCTCGAGGGGGCGACACCGGCGGACCGGCAAAGCCGGATCCGCGGTGTCTCACGAACATCGCGGGCGCTGCGCGCCACGCTCTTTCTTCAAGCCGCTACCGGGATGACCTAACGTGGATTTCGGCACCTTCCTTGTCCAGTGCCTGAACTCGGTTCAGTACGGACTTCTTCTGTTCCTGGTGGCCTCGGGGCTCACGCTGATCTTCGGGATCATGGGCGTGATCAACCTTGCGCACGGCAGCTTCTACATGATCGGCGCGTACATGGCGTTCGCGCTCTCGCCGCTGTTCGGCGACCAGTTCTTGCTGATGCTGGTGGCCGGCGTGGTGCTGGCGGCGATCTTCGGCTACCTGCTCGAATGGGCCTTCTTCAGCTACCTCTACCAGCGCGACCACCTGCAGCAGGTGCTGATGACCTACGGGCTCATCCTGGTGTTCGAGGAGCTGCGCTCGATTCTCGTGGGCAACGACGTGCACGGCGTGAAGGTGCCGGCCTGGCTCGACGGCAGCTTCGCGCTCGGCAACGTCATGAGCTATCCGTGGTACCGGCTCTTCGCTTCGGCCGCCTGCATCGTGCTGGCGGTGGCGCTGTACTGGGTGGTCAACCGCACGCGGCTGGGCATGATGATCCGCGCCGGCGCGAGCAACCGCGACATGGTGCGGGGCCTGGGCATCGACGTGAAGAGGCTCTACCGCATCGTGTTCGCGGCCGGCGTGGCGCTCGCGGCGCTGGCCGGGATGATCGCGGCGCCGATGTCCTCGGTCTATCCCAACATGGGTGCGAGCGTGCTCATCATCTGCTTCGTGCTGGTGGTGATCGGCGGCATCGGCTCGATCACGGGCGCGCTCGTGGCCTCGCTGCTGGTGGGCTTCGTCGACACCTTCGGCAAGGTGTTCTTCGCGGACCTGAGCGGCATCGGCATCTACCTCCTGATGGCCATCGTGCTGATCTGGAGGCCCGAAGGGCTGATGGGGAGGCGGCCATGATGCAGGTCCACACTTCTTCCATGCGGCGCGGCGCGTTCCTCGTGCCGGTGGCCTGCGCCATTGCCATCGGCGTGCTCGGCCCGCTCATGGGCAACTACGTCTCGGACTTCGTCGTCAAGGTGATGATCCTGTCGATCTTCGCGCTGAGCCTCGAACTGCTGGTCGGCATGACGGGGCTCGTGAGCCTGGGCCACGCGGCGTTCTACGGCATCGGCGCCTACGTCACGGTGCTGGCCTCGGGCAGCGAGGGCGGCAACCTCGCGCTGCTGCTGCCGCTGGCCATGGGCGCGGCGGCGCTCTACGCATTGTTCGTGGGCGCGCTGAGCCTGCGCACGCGCGGCGTGTACTTCATCATGGTGACGCTGGCCTTCGCGCAGATGGCTTTTTTCGTGTTCCACGACACCAAGGTGGGCGGCGGCAGCGACGGCATCTACATGTACGTGCGGCCGGCCATCGGCAAGCTCGACATGGAGAACCGCATGGTGCTGTTCTACATCGTGCTCGCATCGCTGGTGTTCACCTACGGCCTTTTGGCGCTGGTGCGGCGCTCGCGCTTCGGCGCGGCGCTCGCGGGCATCCGCGTGAACGAGCAGCGCATGCGCGCGGCGGGCTTTCCGGTGTACGGCTACAAGCTCGCGGCCTTCGTGCTGGCGGGCGCGCTGGCCGGGCTCGCGGGCTTTCTGCTGGCCTCGCGCGACGGCGTGGTCAACCCCGAGCTGATGGCCTGGCACAACTCGGGCGAGGTGCTGCTGATGGTGATCCTCGGCGGCCTCGGCCATCTGCGCGGCGCTGTCATCGGCGCCATCGCGTTCACGCTGCTGAAGGAAATCTTCTCGACGCACGCCGTGATGGGGCCGCTCGCGGACCACTGGCAGCTGACGCTGGGCATCGCGATCATCGTGTTCGTGGCGTGGCTGCCCAAGGGGCTGATCGGCCTGGCGAAGCGGCTGTCGCCGAAGGGGGCTGCATGACCGGCCCCTGCATTCCCTCTTTCTCCCTCCCCTCCCGGGGGAGGGCCGGGGTGGGGGCACGCGGCCTCCAACGCCGCGCAGCCTCGAAGGCCGCGAGCCCCCATCCCCACCTTCCCCCGGAAGGGGAAGGAGCAACACCATGACCGCACTGCTTTCCGTCGAAGGCCTCACCCGCCGCTTCGGCGGCCTCACAGCCGTCAATGCCATCACGCTCGACCTGCACGTCGGCGAAGTCCATGCGGTGATCGGCACCAACGGCGCGGGCAAGTCGACGCTCATCAACATGCTCTCGGGCGAGATCGAAGCCTCCGAAGGCCGCATCGCGCTCGACGGCGTCGACATCACGCGGCGCGCGCAGTGGCGCCGCGCGCGCGCGGGCGTGGGCCGCAGCTACCAGCGCACCACCATCTTCCCGGAGTTCAGCGTGCACGAGAACTGCCGCCTCGCGGCGCAGGCCGCCACGGCGCGGCCCTGGACGGTGTGGCAGTCGTCCGGGCGCTGCGCGGCCAGCAATGCGGCGGCCGACGCGGCGCTCGAGGCCGCGGGCCTGTCGAACGAAGCGCTGCGCATCGCCGGCACGCTGAGCCACGGCGCGCAGCGCCAGCTCGAAGTGGCGATGTGCCTTGCCACCAGGCCCCGCGTGCTGCTGCTCGACGAGCCGCTCGCGGGCATGGGCGCCGAGGAAACCGACCGCATGCTCACGCTGCTCGCGCGGCTGAAGGCCACGCACGCGATCCTGCTGGTGGAGCACGACATGGATGCGGTGTTCCGCATTGCCGACCGCATCACGGTGATGGTGAACGGCACGGTCATCGCGACCGGCGACCCTCGGTCGATCCGAGAGAACCCCGAAGTGCGTACCGCCTACCTCGGAGAAGACCACTGACATGCTCGTCGTCCGCGATCTCAACACCTACTACGGCAACAGCCACATCCTGCGCGGCGTGCATGCCGGCATTCCGGCCGCCACCTCGGTCGGCCTGCTCGGGCGCAACGGCATGGGCAAGACCACGCTGATCCGCACGGTCATGGGCTATGTGCGACCCGCTTCGGGCGAGGTGCAGGTCGATGGCCGCACCGTCACCGGCTGGCCGCCCGAGAAGATGGCGCGCCTGGGCATCGGCTACGTGCCCGAAGGCCGCGGCATCTTTCCGAATCTCTCGGTGCGCGAGAACCTCGTGATGAGCGAGCGCGCGGGCATCGACGGCCGGCGCGCCTGGACCTTCGACCGCGTGATGGCCACCTTTCCGCGGCTGGCCGAGCGGCTCTCGCACGGCGGCCAGCAGCTCTCGGGCGGCGAGCAGCAGATGCTCTCGATCGGCCGCGCGCTCATGACCAACCCGCGCCTGCTGATCCTCGACGAGGCCACCGAGGGCCTCGCGCCGCTGATCGTGGCCGAGATCTGGCGCGTGATCAGCGAGATCCGCGCGACCGGCATCGCCACGCTGATCGTGGACCGCGACTACCGCAAGGTGCTTGCGCACACCGATCTGGCGGTGGTGATGGAAAAGGGCCAGATCGTGCGGCATGGCGCGTCGGCCGACCTGCTGTCCGAGCCGAAGGCGCTCGAAGACTTGCTGGGCGTGTAGAGCGGGATGTAGAAGGAGCGCATGGCGATGGCACGCGAGATCAGCCTCCTCGATCTTTCGGGCAAGCCCGTGCGGTTCGACGGCAGGATGCTAATGAACGCGGCCGCCACGCCATGGCAGGGCTTTGCGCTGGAAGTGCGCGCGATGCACGGCGACGGCGAAAACCCGGCCTGCTACAACCCCCATCCGCTGCTCGCCTTTTGCATGCGCGGCCATGTGAAGTCCGCAATGACCACGGGGCGCCGCACCAGCCACGTCGAGAGCCGGCCCGGCAGCGTGTGTATCTTCGACCAGGGCTACGAGGTCGACCGCGTGACGTGGTCCGGCCAGTGCGACGAAGTGATTGCACTGGAGATCCGCCCCGAAACCCTGCGCAGCCTGATGCCCGAGAGCGATGGCGAGCTGCACCTGCAGACGCATCTCTCGACCACCGACGCCACGCTGACCTCGCTCGCCATTGCCATGCGCGACGAGGTCGAGCGCGGCTGCACGTCGGGCCGCATGCATGCGCAGGGCCTGTCCATGGCATTGGTGAGCTATCTGCAAAGCCGCTACGGCGGCGCGCGCAACGCGAAGCGCGCGCCGGGGCGGCTCTCGCAGGCGGACCTGCGCAGGGTGTACGACTGGGTGATGCAGCACCTGGGCGAAGACTTCGGCATCGACGAACTCGCGGCCGAGCTGAACATGAGCGCGGTGCACTTCACGCGCCTCTTCAGGGCCAGCACCGGCTCAACGCCATACCGCTATGTGATGGAGCAGCGCGTGCGCCACGCGCTCACGCTGCTGGAGGGCCGGTTGTCGCTGGCCGAGATCGCGCACACGGTCGGCTTTTCGAGCCAGGCGCACTTCACGCAGGTGTTCAAGCAACTGGTGGGCACCACGCCCGCGCGCGCACGGCTCGGGTAAGTCCCGGTGCGAGGTGAATGGATCCCGCAAGCGATGATCGCTTGTCGATAGACCGGAACGCAGGCGAAGGGCAAATTCGATCTCCATACAACAACCGGAGATCCCGCCATGCCTCGTCCTCAACGCCGCACGCGCACCGCATCGCGCACCGCCATCGCCGCGCGGCTGGCCGCCGCCTGCCTGGGCATCGGCACTCTTGCAACGCTCGCGGCCTGCGGCGGCAGCGGCTCTTCGGGCGCTTCGCTGCCTTTCCTTCCCGTGGTGCCGCCGCCCTCCACGCCCGGCACATCGAGCGCGCTCGCATGCGACGAAAGCCTGAAGACCGCCTTCAAGCCCGACGCAAACACCACCGTCACGGTGGTGAAGCAGTTCAAGCAGGGCGATGACCTGAACCTCGACGGCAAGGCATCGGGCACCGTGGCGGCCAGCGACGTGTGCATGGTCAAGCTCAACGTGGGGCCGGGCCATGCGGGACCGGCCGATGCGCCGTCCACCTCGCCCGGCATCGGCATCGAGGTATGGCTGCCGGCGGCAGCCAAATGGAACAACCGCCTGCGCGTGCTGGGCGGCGGCGGCTTTGTGGGCGATGCGGGCATCAGCTCCAGGACGCAGATCGGCGGTGCCGGTGCGGCGGCCATTGCGGCGGGCCAAGGATCGGTGAGTGCAGTGACCGATGCGGGGCATGCATCGAAATTGCCCGTGCCCGCGGTGGACGGCTCGTTCGCCATGAACCCCGACGGCACCGTCAACACCACGCTCTGGACCGACTTCGCGAGCCGCGGCATCCACGAGATGGCCGTGAAGGCCAAGGCGCTCGCATCCGGCTTCTACCAGCGCGACGCGCAGTACGCCTATTGGGACGGCTGCTCCACCGGCGGCCGCCAGGGCCACATGCAGGCGCAGGTGAACCCCGGCGACTTCGACGGCATCCTGGCGGGCAACAGCGCCATCAACTGGACCACCTTCATCACCTCCGAGCTCTATCCGCAGATCGTGATGCAGCGCGACCTGGGCGGCACGCCGCTCGCGGCCGAGCAGCTCGCGCTGGTGTCGTCCGCCGCGGTGAGCGCTTGCGACAGTACGCTCACCGGCCAGCACGAAGGCTTCATCAGCGACCCGGCCGCCTGCAAGTACGACCCCGTGCAGGACAAGGCGGTGCTGTGCATCGGCAGCGGCGGCACCAACGCCACCGCGGCCTGCCTGAGCACCGTGCAGGCACAGGCCGTCAACAAGATCTGGTACGGCCAGACGCGCGACGGCAGCGCGCCCGCTCCCGCGAGCGACATCGGCTACGGCGCCACGCTGGCGCCGGGCCAGCTCTGGTACGGCCTCACGCGCGGCACCTCGCTCAACAGCCCCGGCGCGCCGGGATTCTCGCTGGCGGACTCCACGGCGGGCACGCCCCATCCGTTTCCGATCGCGGCGCACCAGGTGGCCCTGAACCTGCAGGACCCGACGATCGCAACGCCCGACTTCGTGAACGCAACCGGCAACGGCGCGAACAACTGGAAGGGCCTGTCGTACGCCCAACTGGCCAATGCCAGCGATCGCGGCAAGGCGCTGCAATCCGCGTTCGCGGGCATCAACGCCGACAACCCCGACCTCGCCAGGTTCCGCGACCGCGGCGCCAAGCTGCTGACCTATCACGGCCTGGCCGACCAGCTGATCGCCAGCTCCGGCACGGCGAACTACTACGAGCGCGTGGCCAAGACGATGGGCGGCATCGAGGCCACGCAGAAGTTCTACCGCTATCTCGAAATCCCGGCGATGGGCCACTGCGTAGGCGTCGGCTCGGTCAACGGGCTCGCCGGCGTGAGCCCCGCGGCCAACCCGCCGCTGCCGGCGCCCGACCAGCTGTTCTCGGCCCTCACGGACTGGGTCGAGAAAGGCATTGCACCCGACAACCTGGTGCTGCAGAACGCCGACAAGTCGCTTGCGCGGCCGCTTTGCACCTATCCGAAAAAGGTCGCCTACACGGGCGGCGATGTGAAGGCGGCGGCGAGCTTCGCCTGCCGCTGACGCCGGCGGGCGTCACGCGCCGCGCTGCGCCATCAGGAAGTCGATGAACACCCGCATGCGCAGCGGCACGTGGCGTCCGTCTGGGTACAGCAGCGTGTAGGGCCGCGAACAGCCCGCGAAGGGTTTGAGCACCTCGACGAGCGAGCCGTCGGCCAGTTCCTTCTCCACGACGAAGCGGTAGGTCTGGAACAACCCGGCGCTGCTTTTCGCGAGCGTGACGCCGCCAAGGACGTCGTCGGAGCAGCTGTAGGCGCCGTCTGCGAAGACTTCGCGGTCCTTGCCGTTCTCCTTGAAGAGCCACGAAATGCGGCGGCCGCTGCTGGGCAGCTCGAACTGGATGCACTCGTGCGCCGCAAGATCGTCCAGCGTGCGCGGCGTGCCGGCCCTCCTCAGGTATTTGCGCGTGGCGACCACGACAAGATCCGCATCCTCGAGGTGCCGCGCGATCAGCGTGGAATCGGGCTGGGCCCGCACGCGCACGGCCATGTCGTAGCCCTCTTCCACGAAATCGATGTTGCGGTTGCTCAGGTGCACGTGCAGCCGGATGTCGGGAAAGCGTTCGCGAAACGCCGGCAGCAAGGGCAGGATGCGGTGGTGGCCGTAGGTGGTCGGCACGCTGATGCGCAGCATGCCCGAAGGCAGCGCCTGCTGGCCCATCACCTCGCGCTCGGCCTCGGCAAGCTGCGCCAGCGCCTGGCGGCACTGCGCAAAGTAGGAGCGGCCCGCGTCGGTGAGCCGCACGCTGCGCGTGGTGCGCACGAAAAGCCGCAAACCCAGCCGCTTCTCGAGCCGAGAGATCGAGCGACTCACGGCCGCCGGCGTCACACCGGCAGCAAGTGCGGCCGAGGTGAAGCCGCCGGTCTCCGCAGCAAGGCAGAACAACTCGATGCTGCCCAGGAGGATGTCGCCGAATTGCCGCTGCATGGATTGATTGATTACCTCGCGTATCAAGTGAAGTGCGAGTCTAGTGATTTATCTATTGCCACGTCATCAATACAGTTCTCCCCACCTCATCAACTTCCTTGGAGAACCGACATGCAGGACAACACATCCCCCACCGTGGTCATCACCGGTGCCTCGAGCGGCATCGGCCTGGGCCTTGCGCAGGCGTACCTCGAGCGCGGCTTCAACGTGGTCGCGAATGCCCGCACCGAAGAGCGGCTCGCAGCCGCCGCGAAGCAGCTCGGCAACCCGGCGCGCCTTCTCGGCGTCGCGGGCGACATCGGCCGCCGCGACACTGCGCAGCAACTGGTCGAGCGCGCCGTGGAACGCTTCGGCCAGGTCGACGTGCTCATCAACAACGCGGGCATCTTCAACGCGAAGCCCTTCGTCGAATACACCGAAGACGACCTCGAGCAAATGGTGGCCACGAACCTCAAGGGCTTCGTCTATGCCTCGCAGGCCGCAGCGAAGCACATGGTGGCGCGCCGGCAGGGCCACATCGTGAACATCACCGCCAGCATCGCGCTGCAGCCGAACCAGCAGGTGCCGGCTGCGTTGCCGGTGCTGATCAAGGGCGGCATCAATGCCGCGACGCGCGCGCTGGCGCTCGAACTCGCACCGCACAACGTCAAGGTGAATGCGGTGGCACCCGGCATCGTGGACACGCCGCTGTACACGCCCGAGCAGCACGGCTTCCTCAACGGCCTGGCGCCCGCCGGCCGCATCGCGACCGTGCGCGAGATCGCTGATGCGGTGCTCTACCTCACGAGCGCGGATTTCACGACCGGCGTGGTGCTGCCCGTGGACGGCGGCATGAGCTCCGGCAAGTGGTAAGGAGCACGCCATGCCTTTCGTCAATCTGAAGATCACGCGCGACGGTGTCACGCGCGAACAGAAAACCCAGGTCATCGCCGAGTTCACGGAAACGCTCGAACGGGTGCTGAAGAAGCCGCCGGAATGGACGCACATCGTGATCGAGGAGATCGACACCGACGACTGGGGCTTCGCGGGCCTGACCACCACCGAATACCGCAAGCGGCTGGCCGACCGTGCGAAACCGGCGTGAGCGGCATGCCCACGGTGTGAGGGAGCGTAAAACCTCCGTTCCACCGGGTTTCACCTCTCACCCCGGGCCATGCGGCCGCCGAATGATGTGCGGCTGCACGCCCCATGGATCCCCGCGGGGGCCGTGCGCACCGCAAGGTTGAGCATGACTTCCCTGCAATCGCGTCACATCGACAACGTCTACTCCATCGCCACCGGCACGGCGCTGGCCGATCCGGCGGCGAGCCTGGTCCACAAGTCGTGGGCGCGCTGCGTGCGCGAGCATGGGCTCGATCCGACGAAGCCGAGCCCCGCGCGCATCCTGCCGGCGCAGGAGGTGCGCGCGCACCAGCAGCAGCTGGAGCATTTTTTGCGCGCGGCGCGCGCCGGCATGGAAGACATCTACCGCCGCGTGGCGGACCTCGGCTACATGGTGCTGCTGACCGACGCCGAAGGCATCACGGTCGACTACATCGGCAACCCGGCCTGGGACGACCAGCTGCGCCGCGCCGGCCTCTACCTGGGCGCCGACTGGAACGAAGCCCATGCGGGCACCTGCGGCGTGGGCACCTGCCTGATCGAGCGCCAGCCGATGACCTGCCACCAGACCGAGCACTTCGATGCCACGCACATCGCGCTGACCTGCACGACGGCGCCGCTGTTCGACCACAGCGGCAGGCTCACGGCCATCCTCGACGTCTCGGCGCTGCGCTCGCCCGAGGCCCGGGAGAGCCAGCACCTGGTGCGGCACCTGGTGTCGATCTACGCGCGGATGATCGAGGACGCCGATTTCCTGCGCAGCTTCCGCGGCCACTGGATCCTGCGGCTGGGCACGGCCTACGGGCTGGTCGACGTGGCCGGCGAGCTGATGCTGGCCTTCGACGAGGGCGGCACGGTGGTCGGCGCCAACAGCGGCGCGCGGCAGGCCCTGGCCGAAAACCCGCTGGGCCGCGAGGTGTCGCAGCTGCTGCACATACCGATGGATGCGATCTGGCGCCTGGGCAACGGCGGCGCATCGGCCATGCCTTTCGCGCACACGGTGCTGCTGCCGGGCGGCGGCGAATACCACGCCTCGCTGCTGGCGCCGCGCGTGCGGCGGGCGGCGGCGCCCGCGCCGGACATTGCCCGTCCCTCCGACCGCCTGCCGCCGCTCGCGCGCATCGCCGGCGACGATCCGGCCATGCAGCAGCTTCTCGCGCAGGCGCAGCGTCTGGTGGACCGCGGCATCCATGTGCTGGTCGAAGGCGAGACCGGCAGCGGCAAGGAAGTGCTGGCGCGCGCCATGCACGGCGCGAGCCGCCGCGCGGCCATGCCCTTCGTGGCGGTGAACTGCGCGGCCATTCCCGATTCGCTGATCGAGAGCGAGCTCTTCGGCTACACGCCCGGCAGCTTCACCGGCGGCCGTGCCAAGGGCATGAAGGGGCTGATCGCGCAGGCCGACCGCGGCACGCTGTTCCTCGACGAGATCGGCGACATGCCGATGGCGCTGCAGACGCGGCTCTTGCGCGTGCTGTCCGAAGGCGAGGTGCTGCCGCTGGGGGCGGAGTCGCCGCAGCGCGTGGACCTTGCCGTGGTGGCGGCCACGCACCGCAACCTGTCGGCGCTGGTCGCGGCCGGGCGCTTCCGCGAAGACCTGTACTACCGCCTGTGCGGCGCGGTGCTCAAGCTGCCGCCGCTGCGCGCGCGGGGTGACCGGCGCTACCTGATCGAGGCGATGTTCAATGAAGAGGCGGCGGCGATGCGCCCTGGTGCGCGGCTGTCCGACGCGGCATTGCAGCGGCTGCTGGCCCATGCGTGGCCCGGCAACCTGCGCGAGCTGCGCAACGTGCTGCGGCTGGCGCTTGCGCTGTGTGCGGATGGCACAGTGGGCGCGCAGGACCTCCAGCTGCCCGCGCCTTCCGATTCTGCCGCGGCGGCCGCCGTGCCTTCAGCTCCCGCGAGCGCCGAAGCCGGTGCTGGCGACGGCGGCCTCGAGGGCGCGGACGAGCTGCGCGCCCTGCTCCAGCGCCATCGCTGGCACGTGGCGCGCGCGGCCGCCGAGCTCGGCGTGTGCCGCGCCACCGTGTACCGGCACATGAAGCGGCACGGCATCGCGCCGCCGCAGCGGATGTAAGGCCGCCAGGCCAGAGGTGCGACAACTGTCGCAATGCCGTCGCATGCGACATGCGACGGGCGCGGGTGTGCGACAAAACCGCGGCCAAGCCGTTGATTCTTCGTCCCGTGCCACGCGGCACGAAAGCTGCGCCATGAATCCTGCGTGCGCCTTGCCGCGCCGCGATTCGATTCGATTCGTTCAACGACACACGGAGACATGCAATGACAGACCCGACCACCGGTCCCAACCGGGCCGCCGCCACCTGGCTCGCCGACTTTGCCGCCGCCCTCGCGCGCGGCGACGCCGATGCGGCCGTCTCGCTGTTCGAGGCCGACAGCTACTGGCGCGACCTCGTCGCCTTCACCTGGAACATCCGCACGCAGGAAGGCGCCGATGCCATCCGCGCGATGCTGCAGGCGCGGCTGGCCGACACGCAGCCCGCGGCCTTTGCGCTGGAGGGCGAGGCGACCGAGGCCGACGGCGTGGTCGATGCCTGGTTCACTTTCGAGACGCGCGTGGCGCGCGGCCGCGGCCACCTTCGGCTGCGTGGCGGCAAGGCCTGGACGCTGCTCACCACCATGACCGAGCTCAAGGGCTTCGAGGAAAAGACGGGCGAGAACCGCATCAAGGGCGCGGAGCACGGCGTGCACAAGGGCCGCAAGAACTGGCTCGAGAAGCGCCGCGACGAAGAGGCCGCGCTCGGCTACACCGAGCAGCCCGAGGTAGTGATCATCGGCGGCGGCCAGGGCGGCATCGCGCTGGGCGCGCGGCTGCGCCGGCTGGGCGTGCCGACCATCATCGTGGAGCGCAACGCGAAGGCCGGCGACTCCTGGCGCAAGCGCTACAAGTCGCTGTGCCTGCACGACCCGGTCTGGTACGACCACCTGCCCTACATGCCCTTTCCCGACGACTGGCCGGTGTTCGCGCCCAAGGACAAGATCGGCGATTGGCTCGAGATGTACACCAAGATCATGGAGCTCAACTACTGGAGCTCCACCCACGCGAGGAAGGCCCGCTTCGACGAGGCCGCGCAGCGCTGGGAAGTGACGGTCGAGCGCGAAGGCAAGCCGGTGGTGCTGCGGCCGAGGCAGCTTGTGTTCGCGCTCGGCGTCTCGGGCTACCCGAACGTGCCGAAGATCGCGGGCGCAGAGAACTTCAAGGGCGACCAGCACCATTCGAGCCAGCACCCCGGGCCCGAGGCCTATGCCGGCAAGAAGTGCGTGGTGCTGGGCTCGAACAACTCGGCGCACGACATCTGCGCGGCGCTGTGGGAGCACGGCGCCGACGTGACGATGGTCCAGCGCTCGTCCACGCACATCGCGCCGTCGCAGTCGCTGATGGAGCTGGCACTGGGCGGGCTCTACTCCGAGCAGGCCGTGAAGAACGGCATCGACCACCACAAGGGCGACCTGATCTTCGCCTCGGTGCCCTACAGGATCATGCACACCTTCCACATCCCGGTGTACGAGGAGATGAAGAAGCGCGATGCCGACCTGTACGCGCGGCTCGAGAAGGCGGGCTTCCTGCTGGACTTCGGTGTCGACGGCTCGGGACTCTTCATGAAGTACCTGCGGCGCGGCTCGGGCTACTACATCGACGTGGGCGCCTCCGAGCTGGTGGCCAACGGCAGCATCCACCTGAAAAGCGGCGTGAACATCGAGCGGGTGAACGAGCGCTCGGTCACGCTGACCGACGGCACCGAGCTGCCGGCTGACCTGCTGGTGTACGCCACCGGCTACGGCTCCATGAACGGCTGGCTGGCCGACCTGATCTCGCCCGAGATCGCCGACAAGGTCGGCAAGTGCTGGGGCCTGGGCTCCGGCACGCCGAAGGACCCGGGCCCGTGGGAGGGCGAGCTGCGCAACATGTGGAAGCCCACGCAGGTCGAGCACCTCTGGTTCCACGGCGGCAACCTGCACCAGTCGCGCCACTACTCGCAGTTCCTGGCGCTGCAGCTGAAGGCGCGCATGGAAGGCATCGACACGCCGGTGTACGAGCGCGCGCCGTCGTATCACACGCGCTGACCCGTGTTGTCCCCTCTCCCCACGGGGAGAGGGAGCGAGTCATTCATTCGCTGATGAAGCGCCGCAACCCTTCGAGATCGATCACGGTGATGCCGCCGTATTCGATGCGAAGAAAGCCCGCTTCCTTCAGCCGGTTCAGCGCCGCATTGCACCGCTGCCGCGACACGCCCGAAAGATTGGCGATCTCCTCCTGCGAGGTCTGCAGGTGCAGCTCGCTGCCCGGATACAGCCACGGATGGAACAGCCCCGCCAGCGCACGGGCCACCTGGCCGTCGGCGTCGAGCAGCCGGTGCGCCGCGTAGTTGCCCATGAACCAGTGCAGCCGCTCGTTGAGCTGCTGCAGCAGGAAATGATCGAAGCCGCGCTGCGTGCGGTGCAGCCACTCGAAAGTCTCCAGCGGCAACTGGGCCACGCGGCTGGACCGCAGCGCAATGACGTCGGCCGAGCGCGGAGCGCCGCGCAGCAGCGTGCCTTCGCCGAACCAGCTGCCGACCGACAGCCCGCCGAAGGTCACCGAGCGGCCGTCGCTCGAGGTGATCGACCACTTGAGCAAGCCTTCGAGCGTGCCGTACCAGTGCAGCGGCGTGTCGCCGCGCCGGCACAGCGCGGCGCCGGCCGCCACGTCGACCTCGCGGATCTCGTCGAGCACGCGCTCGCGCGCCGCTTCGTCGAGCAGCGGATACCAGGCCGAGCGCTGCAGCAACTGGGGAATCGTCAGCGATGCCGCCTTGAAGGCCGGCTTCGTCGTGGCCATGAAATGAAAGCTCCTGAGGCCCGGGTGCGTAAACCCTGAGCCCAAATGTCGTCGCAATGACTGAGTGTGCCTGCGCCGCCAAAAATAATAGCGCGCCCCTCATGCAAGAAGACACCCAGGAGACCCGGAGCATGTCGTCGTCCAAGCGCAAAGTGATCGTGACCATCGCCCCCACCGGCGGCATGGCGCACAAGTCGCAGAACCCCCACCTTCCCACCCAGCCCGACGAGATCGCGGCCGACGTGCTGCGCTGCTGGAACGCCGGCGCGAGCGTGGCCGCCATCCATGCGCGCCGCCCCGACGACGGCGCCACCTGCAGCGCCGACGTGTACCGCGACATCAACAGCCGCATCCGCAACACCGGCTGCGACATCGTCATCAACAACTCCACCGGCGGCGGCGTGCATGGCGACATGGTGAAGCCGCTGGCCGGCGACCGCTGGGAGATCGCCTGGAAAGAGCGCATCAAGGGCATGGACGCGGGCGCCGAGATGTGCACGCTCGACGCCACCACGCTCAACCTGAGCTTCGAGGGCAGGCAGATCCTGATGGACACGCCCATCACCCGCGGCCGCGAGCTCGCCGCCGGCATGAAGGCGCGCGGCATCAAGCCCGAGTGGGAGGTGTTCAGCCCCACGCACATCCTGCAGGACACCACCACGCTGATCGAGGAAGGCCATGACGACGAGCCCTACTTCATCAACCTGGTGATGAACGTGCACCGCAACTTCCAGAACGCGATGCCGTATTCGCCGCGCTTCCTGCAGATGATGGTCGACACCCTGCCGCGCGGCAGCATCTTCGGCGTGAGCGGCATCGGCCCCTCGCAGCTGGAAGCCAATGTGGCGGCGCTGCTGCTGGGCGGCCATGCGCGCGTGGGGCTGGAAGACAACCTCTACTTCCGCCATGGCGAGCTGGCCACCAACGTGCAGCTCACCGAACGTATCGTGCGCGTCATCCATGAACTCGACATGGACGTGGCCACGCCGGCCGAAGCCAGGCAGATGATGGGCCTGCCGCGCAGAGGCGGCCCGCGCCCCGAGTTCGCGCCGCGCTGAAGAACAACCCAAGGAGACATCGCATGGACACCCGCCGCCACTTCCTCCACACGCTCGGCGCAGCCACTGCGCTGGGCGCCCTCTCGCCGCTGGCCGCGCTGGCCCAGGCGCTCGAGCAGGTCAAGATCTACTACGGCTTCCCGGCCGGCAGTGCCGGCGACAGCGTGGCGCGCCGCGTGGGCGAAAAGCTCGCGGGCTCGGCCTACTGCCGCAACGCGGCCGTGGTCGAGAACAAGCCGGGCGCCGGCGGGCGCATCGCGCTGGAAACCCTCAGGAGCGCGTCGGCCGACGGCAGCGTGCTGGCGCTGTCGCCCTTCTCGTGCACCTCGATCTATCCGCACATCTACAGCAAGCTCAGCTACGACCCGGCCAAGGATTTCGCGCCGGTGTCGATCGCCGCCGTCATGCACCACGGCCTCGCGGTCGGCCCGCTGGTGCCGCCCGAGGTGCGCACGGTGAAGGACTTCCTCGCCTGGGCCAAGGCCAACCCGAACCAGGCCAGCTACGGCTCGCCGGCGGCCGGCTCGACGCCGCACTTCATCGGCGCGCTGCTCGGCCTCAACCACGGGGTCGATCTCAAGCACGTGCCCTACCGCGGCTCCATTCCGGGCGTGACCGACGTGGTGGGCGGACAGATCGCCGCCATGGTCACGCCCAGCGGCGACTTCATTCCCAACCACAAGGCCGGCAAGCTGCGGCTGCTCGCCACCTCGGGCAAGGCCCGCTCGCCCTTCTCGCCCGAGGTGCCGACCTTTGCCGAGCAGGGCTTCGCCGAGCTGACCACCGAGGAATGGTTCGGCTTCTACGCGCCGGCCCGGACGCCGGCCAGCGTGGTGGCAACGGCCAATGCGGCGATCAACGCGGCCATCAAGGAAAAGGTGGTGACCGACAGCCTGGCCGTGGTCGGCCTGATCGCCCAGGGCTCCACCGCCGAGGAGATGGCGCGCTCGCAGCGCGCCGAGGCCGAGCGCTGGGGCCCGCTGGTCAGGAAGATCGGCTTCACGGCCGACTCCTGAGGGGATGCAGATGGAACCGACTCCTCAACGCGTCGCGGTGGTTGCCACCGGCGTCATCGGCGCCAGCTGGGCCGCCTACTTCCTCGCGCGCGGCCTCGACGTGGAGGCCACCGACCCCTCGCTCGATGCCGAGGCGCGGCTGCACGCGGCCGTGGCCGCGCACTGGCCCACGCTGGAGCGCTTCGGCCTGGCGACCAGCGCCTCGCCCGGGCGGCTGCGCTTTCATGCGCGGCTCGAAGACGCGGTGGCGCAGGCCGACTTCGTCCAGGAAAGCGGCCCCGAGCGGCTGGATTTCAAGACCGGCCTGTTCCGGCGCATGGACGAGGCCGCGCCGGCCCACGCGATCCTGGCGTCGAGCTCCTCGGGGCTCGCGATCAGCGCGGTGCAGGCCGAATGCAAGCATCCGGAACGCGTGGTGCTGGGCCATCCCTTCAACCCGCCGCACCTGATCCCGCTGGTGGAGGTGGTCGGCGGCGAGCGCACCTCGGCTCAGGCCATCGAACGCGCGATGGCCTTCTACGCCGCCATCGGCAAGCGGCCGATCCATGTGAAGCGCGAGGTCAAGGGCCACATCGCGAACCGGCTGCAGGCCGCGCTCTGGCGCGAGGCCTTCCACCTGGTCGACGAGGGCGTGGCGAGCGTGGCCGACATCGACACCGCCATTGCGCACGGCCCCGGCCTGCGCTGGGCGGTGATGGGGCCGTTCATGAACCTGCATCTTTCGGGCGGCGCGGGCGGCATCGAACATGTGCTCGCGCACCTGGGCGGACCGATCGAGGACTGGTGGAAGGACCTGGGCGCGCCGTCGATGACGGAAGAACTCAAGCAGAAGGTAGCCGAGGGCGTGGCCGCAGAACTGGGCGCCCGGCGCGTGGCCGAGCTCGAGGTTGCGCGCGACATGCTGCTGTTAGACCTGATTCGCGCCAAGGCCGACACCGGCAGACTCGATTGAAATGAACGACGACCACTTCCTTTTGGACCCCAGCCAGATCGCCCCGCCGCGCACCGTGCGCATCGACTTCGACGACGGCTCCTTCGCGCTGCGTTCGCCGATGGCGCTCAAGCCCTATGCGCGCTGCATCGGCGAATGGCTGGAGCGCTGGGCGCGCGAGACGCCCGAGGCGCTGGCCTTCGCGGAACGCGACGACAGCGGCGAAGGCTGGCGCAAGCTCGACTACCGCGCGCTGCGCCAAGCCGTGGGTGCCGTCGCGCAGGCGCTGCTCGACCTGAAGCTGCCGGCCGACAAGCCCATCGTGATCCTCTCGGACAACGCGATCGACCACGCGGTGCTGATGCTCGCGGCCATGCATATCGGCCGCACCGCCTGCTCGCTGTCGAGCGCGTATTCGCGCATGGCCAAGGATCCGTCGCGGCTGCACGGCATGCTGCAGGCGCTGCAGCCGGCGCTGATCTACGCCTCGGATGCCAAGGTCTACGGCGGCGCGCTCGCGGGCTGCGGCGTCGAGGCGCCCGCGGTGTTCAGCCGCAACGCCGATGCGCATGCGGGCGCCCTGCCCTTTGCGCAACTGCTGCAGGCGAGCGAGACGCCGGCCGTGATGCAGGCCTACGAAGCCATCCTGCCCGACACCCACGCCAAGTACCTGCTGACCTCGGGCTCCACCGGCAAGCCCAAGGTGGTGATCAACACGCACCGCATGCTCTGCGCCAACCAGCAGATGATGGCGCAGACTTGGCGCTTCCTCGAATACGAGAAGCCGGTGCTGGTCGACTGGCTGCCCTGGAGTCACACCTTCGGCGGCAACCACAACCTGCACATGGTGCTCGCCCATGGCGGCGCGCTCTACATCGACGAGGGCCGGCCCGCGCCGGGCCTGATCGAGAAGACCGTGCGCAACCTGCGCGAGGTGAAGCCCACGCTGCTGTTCAACGTGCCGCGCGGCTTCGACATGCTGCTGCCTTTTCTCGAAGCCGACGATGCGCTCGCGCGCGAAGTGCTCTCGCGGCTGCGGCTGGCCTTCTATGCGGCCGCGGCGCTCGCGCCCTCGAGCTGGCAGCGGCTCGAAGCCGTGGCCCAGCGCGTGCGGCCCGAGCGGCCGCTGTGGCTCACCACCTCCTGGGGCGCCACGGAGACCTCGCCGGCCATCACCTCGGCGCACTGGAAGCTCGATGGCGCGGGCTGCATCGGCGCGCCGCTGCCGGGGCTCGAACTCAAGTTCGTGCCCAACGGCCAGAAGCTCGAGATGCGCGTCAAGGGCGTCTCTGTGTTCCCGGGCTACCGCCACGCACCGCGCGAAACGGCCGAAGCCTTCGACGATGAGGGCTACTACCGCATCGGCGATGCCGGCTTTCTCGCCAACCCCGCCGAGCCCTCGCAGGGCGTGATCTTCAATGGCCGCGTGGCCGAGGACTTCAAGCTCTCGAGCGGCACCTGGGTCTCGGTGGGCACGCTGCGCGTGAAGCTGGTCTCGATGCTGGCGCCGCATGTGCAGGACGTGGTGCTCACCGGCCATGACCGCGACGAGATCGGCATGCTGGTGTTCGCGAGCCCGCAGGCCGCCTCGCTCGCGCCGCAGGCGCTGCAAGCACGCATCGCCGAAGTGCTGCGCACGCTGCGCAGCGAAGGCGCGGGTTCCTCGAAGTGCCCCACGCGCGCGTTGGTGCTCGCCGAGCCGCCGAGCCTGGACGCGGGCGAGATCACCGACAAGGGCTACATCAACCAGCGCGCGGTGCTCACGCGGCGCGCGGCCGAGGTGGCGCGGCTGCATGCCGGCGCGCATCACGACCTGCAGGTCATCCGGCTGCGCGACTGAGCGAGCCAGTCGCCTCAAGGCGAAGCCCGCGCCCCCTTGCGAGCTGCCGGCGCCGGCTTCTTCTTCACCGGCTCTTCCGCGCCGAAGAGCTTTTCCAACTGCTGCCCCGCGCGCGCGCCGAGGGCCGTGCCCACGCCCGGCAGCACCGCGGTGCCGACCGCCGCGCCGGCCAGCGCGCCGCCAGTCAGCGAGACCTCCGGCTCGCTCATGGTCCCGCCGATCTTGAGCGGCATGCCCACCACGCCGTCGATGAGGTCGACCGCGATCTCGCCGTCCAGCTTGCGGTTGAAGAGCCGCAGGCGGCCGCTCGCGGTGAGCACGCCCGAGCGCGCCTTGAGCCCGGTGTAGCGCATCACGACCCCGTCATCGGTGCCCTGCGTGTCGAGCACGCCGGTGAGCTCGTCCAGCGGCGTGGTGCCGCCGCGGCTGATGCCGGCGGTGGTCACGGCCTTGGCCAGGTCCAGCCGCGTGAGCGTGGCGGGCTGGACCGAGAAGGTGGTGCGGGTGCGCAGGCTGCGCAAGAGCGCACCTACCTCTTCGGCCTCGGCCACCAGCATCGATTGGCCCGAGGCCTTGCCGGCCACGGCGCTGCGCCGGCCGAAGGCCTGCAGCATGCCCTCGATGTCCACCTGCCGCGGCTCGAGTTCGGCCGACACGCGCAGCAGGTCGTTCGGCGGCAGGGTCTCGAACCAGGCCACGCCGTTCGCCGTGCCGCCGCCAATGTCGATGCGGGTGCGCCACCGGTCCTGGCCGGCGGCGCGGTCCAGGCGCAGCCGGGCGGGCGGCGAGGCGCCGGCGCGCTCGATGCGCGCCTGGCGCGGGCGCCAGCCGGCGTCGAAAGTGATTTCGCCGTCGTAGGCCAGCGCCATGTTGCGCCGGTCGATCCAGACCAGGTCGCGCCAGCGCAGCTTTTCGAGCGGAACCGGCGCCAGCGTCCAGGGCGCGGGCAGCGCGACGATGCGCCCATCCTCCTTCGGCTTGGGGCTGCCGCCGCGGATTGCGCGCACCGACTCGCGCGGCAGCACCAGGCTCTCGATCTCGACCTCGTCGATGGCGACGACCCGCCGCAGCAGCTCCCTGAGCTTGAGCTGGACCGTGATGCGGCGCAGCGTGACAGGGCGCGGCTGCTCGGTGGCCAGGTCGGACAGCACCAGCACGGGGCTGGGCCACAGCGCCCAGTGCGCGCCGCCGATCTTCAGGCCGACGCCGAAGCGCTTCTCGAAACCCTCGGCGATGCGCGCGGCCACTTCCTCGTCGCTGGGCAGGTGGGTGCTCGCCACCCACAGCAGCGCGCCGGTGCCCAGCAGCAGGACCGCGGCAATGCCGATGAGCCAACGGCGAAGGGGGCGTTTCATCGCGCCAACTTAGCACGCAAAGGCGACTGCCGTTGTCAGCCCCCGTCGCTATAGTTTCCCAAACCCTGCACTGGAGAAACCGAATGCGTATCTGGAAAAAAGACATCTCTGTCGAGGAACTGACCCGCAACCACATCGGCACCGCCGTGTCCACGCTGGGCATGGAGTTCCTGGAGGTGGGCGACGACTTCATCCGCGCCCGCGTGCCGGTGGACGAACGCACCCGCCAGCCCTACGGCATCCTGCATGGCGGCGTCTCGGTGGTGCTGGCCGAGACACTGGGCTCCTGCGGCGCGCACTACTCGGCCCCCGAGGGCGACCGGGCCGTGGGGCTGGACATCAACGCCAACCACATCCGCTCCGCCACGAGCGGCTGGGTCACGGGCACCGCGCGGCCGGTGCACCGCGGGCGCACCACGCAGGTGTGGCAGATCGACATGACGAACGACGCGGGCGAATTGACCTGCGTCTCGCGCATCACAATGGCGGTGCTGCCGCCGCGCTAGCCAGGAGAAGAGAAGAAAATCCGCCCGGCACGCGGGCGGCAGCGGGCCGAGAGAAGCCCCAGGAACATCAATAACTACCGAGGAGATAACCACTCATGAGCAACCTGTTCAGCTGGCGCGAAGTCGCCGCCACCGAGGGCCGCGTGGTCGCGCCCGACGAACGCCTGCCCTGGCTGCAGACCGGCGCGATGGGCGTGCAGCACGTGATCGCGATGTTCGGCGCCACGGTGCTGGCGCCCATCCTCATGGGCTTCAATCCCAACATCGCCATCCTGATGAGCGGCATCGGCACGCTGATCTTCTTCCTGGTGACGGGCGGCAAGGTGCCCAGCTACCTGGGCTCGAGCTTCGCGTTCATCGGCGTGGTGATCGCGGCCAGCGGCTACGCGGGCAAGGGGCCCAACGCCAACATCGCGGTGGCGCTGGGCGGCATCGTGGCCTGCGGGGTGGTCTACATCCTGATCGGCGCCCTCGTGCAGGCGATCGGCACCGGCTGGATCGAGCGCTTCATGCCGCCGGTGGTCACGGGCGCCGTGGTGGCGGTGATCGGGCTCAACCTGGCGGGCGTGCCGATCAAGAACATGGCGGCCAGCAATTTCGACTCGTGGATGCAGGCCGTCACCTTTCTCTGCGTGGGGCTGGTGGCGGTGTTCACGCGCGGCATGCTGCAGCGCCTGCTGATCCTGGTCGGGCTCATCCTGGCTACTGCGGTCTATGCGCTGCTGACCAACCTCTTGGGCATGGGCAAGCCGGTCGACCTGTCCGGCATTGCCAATGCGGCCTGGTTCGGCATGCCCACCTTCACCGCGCCGGTGTTCACCACCAACGCCATGCTGCTGATCGCCCCCGTGGCCATCATCCTGGTGGCCGAGAACCTCGGCCACCTGAAGGCGGTCACGGCCATGACGGGGCGCAACCTCGACCCCTACATCGGCCGCGCCTTCATCGGCGACGGCATTGCCACGGTGGTGAGCGGCGCCTCGGGCGGCACCGGCGTGACCACCTATGCCGAGAACATCGGCGTGATGGCGGCCACGCGCATCTACTCGACGGCGGTGTTCGTGGTGGCCGCGCTCATTGCGCTGGTGCTGGGCTTCAGCCCCAAGTTCGGCGCGCTGATCCAGGCGATTCCGCTGCCGGTGATGGGCGGCGTGAGCATCGTGGTGTTCGGCTTGATCGCCATTGCGGGCGCCAAGATCTGGGTCGACAACAAGGTCGACTTCTCGCAGAACAAGAACCTGATCGTGGCCGCCATCACGCTGATCATCGGCACCGGCGACTTCACGCTGAAGTTCGGCGATTTCGCATTGGGCGGCATCGGCACCGCGACTTTCGGCGCGATCATTCTTTACGCACTGCTCGGCAGATCGCGCAACGCCTGAGCCTTTTAAAAGTGAAACCTCGTGCAATAAATGTTCTGCGGGGTGATTGAAGCGGGCCCCGTTCACTGGCCGGAAGCCCGCGCCCGTTAGACTTCAACGCTTTTCGCACCGACGTTTTCCAATGGCCGATGTCTCCGCCGCGCGCACCAAGGCGGTTTTCGAATTCAAGAGCGCCACGCTGCCGCTGATCGCAGTGATCCTCAAGACGGCCGACCTGGCCGTGCTGGCCGAGGCCCTCGACGCGCAGCTGGCCGATTCGCCCGATTTCTTCGAGCAGGAGCCGGTGGTCATCGACCTCTCGCAGCTTCAGCCGGACGAGGAAAGCGGCGAGGAATCCCCGGCGCTCGACTTCGCGGCGCTGCGCGGCCTGCTGGCGCGCCACCAGACGCAGCCGATTGCGGTGCGCGGGGGCAACAACGCCCAGAATGCCGCGGCGCGCGCCGCCGGCCTGTCGCTCACGGCCATGCCGGTGGCGCCCGCGCCGCGCTCACCGGCGCCGCCAGCCGCTTCGCCGGCGCCCGCCAGCGAAGCACCGCAGATCGTGCGCGAAGTGCCGGTGCCGGCCAACGGCACGCTGCTGATCGACAAGCCGCTGCGTTCGGGCCAGCAGGTCTACGCCCGCGGCGGCGACGTGGTGGTGACCGCCGTGGTGAGCTTCGGCGCCGAGGTCATTGCCGACGGCAACGTGCACGTCTACGCGCCGCTGCGGGGCAAGGCCATTGCCGGCGCGCGCGGCAACACCGAGGCGCGCATCTTCTCGACCTGCATGGAAGCGCAGCTCGTGGCCATTGCGGGCATCTATCGCACCAACGAGGTGCCGCTGCCCGACCCGGTGCTCGGCAAGCCGGCCCAGATACGCCTGGATGGCAAGAAGCTGGTGATCGATCCGATCTGATGTGCCGAGGCACATCCGACCAACAACAACCGAATTGAAACAAGAAGGAATGGCCATGGCCAAAATTGTGGTGGTGACCTCAGGCAAGGGCGGCGTCGGCAAGACCACGACGAGCGCCAGCTTCGCGTCGGGCCTCGCGCTCGCGGGCAAGAAGACGGCGGTGATCGACTTCGACGTGGGCCTGCGCAACCTCGACCTCATCATGGGCTGCGAACGCCGCGTGGTGTACGACCTCATCAACGTGATCCAGGGCGAGGCCAACCTGAGCCAGGCGCTCATCAAGGACAAGCAGTGCGACAACCTGTTCGTGCTCGCGGCCTCGCAGACGCGCGACAAGGAAGCGCTCACGCAGGAAGGCGTCGAAAAGGTGCTGGCCGACCTGGCCGCCATGGACTTCGACTACATCGTCTGCGATTCGCCCGCCGGCATCGAGACCGGCGCGATGATGGCCATGCACTTTGCCGACGAGGCGCTCGTGGTGACCAACCCCGAGGTATCCTCGGTGCGCGACTCCGACCGCATCCTGGGCATGCTCAGCAGCAAGACCAAGCGGGCGAAGGAAGGCGGCGACCCCATCAAGGAGCACCTGCTGATCACCCGCTACAACCCCAACCGCGTGGCCGGCGGCCAGATGCTCTCGCTGGAAGACATCCAGGACATCCTGCGCATCAAGCTGATCGGCGTCATTCCCGAGTCGGAAAGCGTGCTGCAGGCGTCCAACCAGGGCGTGCCCGCAATCCACGACAAGGATACCGACGTGGCCAAGGCCTACAGCGACGTGGTCGCGCGCTTCCTGGGCGAAGACCGCCCGATGCGCTTCGTCGACGCCGAAAAGCCGGGCTTCTTCAAGCGAATTTTCGGAGGCAAGTAGGCCATGTCCTTTTTCTCGTTCCTGCTCGGCGAAAAGAAGAAGACGGCCAGCGTCGCCAAGGAGCGGCTGCAGATCATCCTCGCGCACGAGCGGTCCAGCCTCAGCGGCAAGAAGCGCCCCGACTACCTGCCCGACCTGCAGCGCGAGCTGATGGCGGTGATCTCCAAGTACGTGAAGATCAATGCCGACGACATCAAGGTTCACCTGGAGAAGCAGGACGACCTCGAAGTGCTCGACATCAAGATCGAGCTGCCCGACCCGGCACCCTCGCCGGCGCGCTGAAGAAAAAAGAACGTGCGGCGGGCAGCACCGCCCGCCCGTGCTTGCCGTCCGCGCCGCTCAGGGCTGCGCCACGAAGCGCACCACCTGGCGGACCACGTCCTCCTCCTTGAGGATGCGGCGGTGCCCCAGTCCCTGCGTGGCCACCAGCCGCGCTCCCTTGATCGCGTCCCTGTAGGCCTCGGCATCGGCAAAGCGGTTCACGCGGTCGTCGTGGTCATGCACGATCAGCGTCGGCTGCGCGATGCGCGGACCGACGGCCGCCGGCTCCAGCTGCGCCATCAGGACGCCTTCGCGCGCCTCGAACCGCCGCTGCATGGCCAGGCGCGTCGCTTCGCTGAGGCCGAAGGTGTGCGCGAAGTAGCGCGTGTATTCGCGTGGCGAGGCTGGCGGCGCGAGCAGCACCAGCCGCAGGGCCTGCAGGCCCTGCGCGGCCGCCAGCGCCAGCCCGTTGGCGCCCAGCGAATGGGCGGCCACCGCGCGCAGCGCATGGCCGTCGGCCGTCAGCCTGGCAACCACGTACGCAATGGCCCGCGCGAACTGCGGCGAGTTGCTCATGGTGCCCGCGCTGCGGCCATGGGCCGGCAGTTCGAGCAGCACCGGCCGCAGGCCCGCATCAGCCAGCGCCTGCGCGAGTGCCAGCATCTGCCCTGCATGCCCGCCCCAGCCGTGCACCAGCAGCACGACGGGCGCCGATTCCGCACCGAAGTCCTGCGCAGCCAGGTGATAGAGGCCGAGGCCGGCGTCTTCGAAGGCCCAGGCCTCGCGCCGCCACGCCGCGCCCGGCCCCTGGCCGCGGTAGAGCCACTTGGGCGGCAGCGGCGTGCCGAACACGCGGTAGGCCGCGCGCACGCCCAGCGCGGGCCACAGGCGCTGCGAGGCGGTCAGGCCGAAGCGCAAGGCGCGCATCAGCCGGCCCGGGCGGTAGTAGTTGGACTGCGCGGCGTGCGTGGCCGCGGAGGTGGTGGTGCTCGTCATGCCATGGGCTCCTGCGTTCAGTACCAGACCCAGTCCTCGTTGCTGCGCGGCAGGCTGCGCAGCGCATCGCGGGTGGCGTCGGCGCCGATGGCGCCCACATAGACGGCAAGGCAGAGGGCAATGATCAGCATGGTGCTTCTCCTTTTTATCGCACGATCGTGCGAAATCAGTACAAAGAAAGACGAAAACGGAATGGCCTGTGCCGTGGCTCAGGCGCGGTAGCTCGAAAGAAGCCGCTGCCAGGTCTGCGTGGCGCGATCGGCGGCCTGGGGGTCGCGCAGGAAGCGCGCGTCGTGCAGCAGGCCCATGATGAGGCCGTTCAATTCGCTGACCAGCTGCGCCGGGTCGGTGTCGGCCCGCAGCTCGCCGGTTTCCACCGCCTGGAGCACCGTGCGGCGCAGCGCGGCGCGCCAGCGCGTGATCTCGCCGAACAGCAGGTCGCGCAGTTCGCCTTCGCGGTCGTCGTATTCGAAGGCGCCCGCCATGTAGATGCAGCCGGTTTCGGCCTCGATGTCGCGGGTGCGGGCAATCCAGCGCCCGACGATGTCGTCGAGCCGCGCAAGGCCCTTGGGCTTTTGCATGGCCGGCACGAACACGTCGGCCAGGAAGCGGCGGCCGTATTCCTCGATCACGGCCTTCTGCAGCGCCTCGCGCGAACCCACGCGCGAGAACACGCCGCTCTTGGAGAGCGCCAGGCGGCTGGCCACGGCCTGCAGCGTGATGGCCTCCAGGCCTTCGGCCAGCGCAAGGTCCATCGCCGCGCCGACGATGGCGGCGCGGGTGAGTTCGCTTTTCTGGGTCTTGGCGTCCATGCGGGCCACTTTAGCACAGTCGTGCGAAATTGCAAATTCACCCGTTGCGGCATTGGCGGAAGGCCCGCACAGATGTTTTTCTCATGTGAAACCAACAAACGCATCGTTCCCCGCATAAGCACTTGTGCCGAGAATCGCCGCTCGGCCCGCTGCGGGCCCGTGCCTTTTCCTCCTCCCGATCTTCTTCCGCGCCAGATGAACTTCCAACAACTGCGCTCGGTACGCGAGGCCGTTCGTTGCGGCTTCAACCTGACCGAAGTCGCCCATACCCTCCACACGTCCCAGCCGGGCGTGAGCCGGCAGATCCGCGAGCTGGAGGAAGAGCTCGGCATCGAGCTCTTCGTGCGCGCCGGCAAGCGCCTCACCGGACTCACCGAGCCGGGCGGCCACGTGCTGCCGATCATCGAGCGCATGCTGCTGGAAAGCAGCAACCTGCGCCATGCCGGGCAGGAGTTCGTCGCGCAGCAAAGCGGCCTGCTCTCGGTGGCGGCCACGCATTCGCAGGCGCGCTATGCGATGCCGGTGGCGGTGCAGGAATTCCGCGCGCAGTTTCCCAACGTGAAGCTGCACCTGCACCAGGGCTCGCCCAAGCAGATCGCGCAGATGCTGATCGACGGCGAGGCCGACGTGGGCATTGCCACGGAGGCGCTGGGCGACTATCCCCAGCTGGTGGCCCTGCCCTGCTACCGCTGGACGCATTCGGTGATCGTGCCGCCGGGCCATGCGCTGCTCGATGCGCCGCTGACGCTCGAGGCGCTCACGCGCCATCCGCTGATCACCTACGACACCGGCTTCACCGGGCGCTCGCGCATCGACGAGGCCTTTGCACAGCGCGGGCTCGCGCCCAACATCGTGCTGGCCGCGATGGACGCCGACGTGATCAAGACCTACGTGCAGCTGGGCATGGGCGTGGGCATCGTGGCCGGCGTGGCCTACGAGACGGAGCGCGACACGCAGCTGCGCGCGCTCGATGCGGGCCGGCTCTTCGGCATCAACATGACCAAGCTCGCGGTGCGGCGCGGCAACTACCTGCGCAAGTACGTCTACGCCTTCATCGAATCGTTCGCACCCACGCTCACGCGCGCGGTCGTCGAAAAGGCTCTGGGCGATGAAGCGAAGGGATCGCACTACGAAATCTAGTGCGCGCGCAACGCCTTCGGCGCCCGCTGCAACAGGTTTTAGAAAGATGCGCGCTGCTTCACAAAGGGGGCGTACATTCGGGTTAATTCCTTGGCTTCCCGGAACGGATCAGCAATGGCATCGACCCCGCAGCAGCAACAGAAAACAAGGGCCGCCCTGAAGGCCGCCGACGCCGCCGAACGGCGAGAGCGGCTGAGGCGGGCGTTGCCCGCCACGGTGGAACTGCTGCAGAGCCGCCAGGCGGACCGCATCGACGACAGCGACATCGAGGCCTACGTGAGCCTGAACTGGCTCGAATGGCACGGCGGCGGCCTGCGGCTCACCATCACCGGGCGCAACGTCTGCGCCCAGTCGCTGCCCACGGTGGTGGCCTGAGAGTCCCGCGCCCGGCGGGTTACTGGCTGCCCACGATGATCTGCGCGATCACGCCGGTCGCAATGGCCGCGAGCACGTAGTCGCCGCCCACGCCCACCCACTGGTAGCCGCGCGGCGGCTGCTGCAGGCGATAGCTGCGCCAGTCGTTCACCACGTAGTTGCGGCCGCGGTATTCGCTGGGCACGCGCCCGCCGCGGCGCCATTCCGCGTGCGGCTGCGGATAGCCGCGGCGATCGAACTGGCGGCCGGGGCGATAGTCCTCGCGGCCATAGCGGTCGCCGCGGCGATCGTCGTGCCGGTCGAAGTCGCGGTGCTGCTGTTCGTAGCGGCCGTTGCCGCGGTTGTCGTGGTCGCCGTCATGGCCGCGGCCTTGCGCGAAGGCGCTCCCCGCTGCCATGCACATCGCGAGCGCCGCAGCAGCGACGGCCATGCTCTTTGACTTGATGATCATCTGGAACTCCTTCGTGTTGATGACGAGTCCATTGTCAGCGGCGCTTGTGTCTGCCCCGCACGCATCAGGTCGCGGTCAGGTGAAATCAGGTAAGTGCAGGTATCCGGGCGGCGTGCTGTCCGACCCTGGCGACAATGGGCCTCCCAACCATCGCCGGCGTGGAGGCGCCATCATCAACATGCGTGACAAGATCATTGGCGCCATCGGCATCGTGTGGGGCGGCGGCATGCTCCTGAGGTGGCTCATGTCGGGCCCGCCGGCCGGCATCGGCGGCTACCAAGGCGGCCAGACCGCCATGGCCCTGCTGGGCGCGGTCATGCTGGTTGCGGGCCTGTACCGCTTCTTCAAGCGTCCTGACTGAGGCGGCGCGCAGCATGAAGCGACGTCACCTCCTCCACCTATTGGCCGGCGTGCCCGCAGCCGCCCTTGTGGCCGCCTGCGGCAAGCGCAAGCCCTCCGCCGCCGCGCTGAAATCCGATGCCCGCGTGCTCGCGCTGGGCGACAGCCTGACTTTCGGCTACGGCGCGCCGCCCGAAGCCGCCTGGCCCGTGAAGCTGGGCGAGCTCACCGGTTGGCAGATCGAGAACGCGGGCCTCAATGGCGACACCTCGGCCGGCGCGCTGGAGCGCCTCGCGCCGCTGCTGGCTGCCGGCAGCTACGACGCGGTATTGATCGGCATCGGCGGCAACGACATGCTGCGCGGCGTGCCGCCCGCGGCCACGCGCGAGAACCTCGCGGCTCTCGTGAGCCAGGCGCGCGCACACACACCCTACGTGGCGCTGCTGGCCACGCCCTCGCCCGACGCGATGCGCGCGGTCGTCGGCTCGCTGAGCGATGCACTGTTCTACGAGGAGGTGGCGAAGTCGGGGCAGGCGCTGCTCGTGCCCAATGTGTATTCGAGCGTGCTGTCGGACGCATCGCTGCGCTCCGACCGCATCCATGCCAATGCCGAAGGCTATGCGCGCATTGCGCAGCAGCTCGCCGACCAGCTCAAGGCCGCAGGCTGGCGCTGACGGCAAGGCTCAGGCTGCCTGCAGCAGGTCGACGTAGGCACCCTGCACGAGCTGCTCGGACGCAATGCCCAGCTGCGCCATGAGCGCATGCGCTTCGGCCGTGCCAACCTCGGCGGGCTCGCCATCTTTCAGCACCACCTCGAGTTCGAGAAATTCGCCCAGGCCCTCCACGCGGTCGAGGTGCACGCGCGTGCGGCCCACGATGAAGAGCCTTCGCTGCTTGCGCACGCGCCCGGCCTGGCCCCAGGCGAGCGTGAGCGATTCGCGCAGCGCGTCGGGCGTGGTGGTGGGCGAGATCAGGTAGAACGATTCCTTCGGGCCGCTGCTGTTGGCGCGGCGATAGAAGATCAGCTCGGCGCGGTCGGGCGCGAAGGTGCGCAGCTTGAGGCGGTCGGCGTTGTTGTCGCAGCGGAAGAAAGTGTCGTCCTGCGCGATTTCGATCGGGCCTGAATCGGCGAGCTTTGCGGCGATGAGTGCCACGCGTTCGACGCTGTCGATGCGGGCCTTGATCTCTATGTTTCTTGCCATTTTCTGGTGGTCTGTGTGTTGCGGCTTTTGTTCGCGTTCTTGTTCAGGGCGCGTGCCCAGGCCACCGGGTACTCCCCTCCGCGAATGTCCCCCGGCCTGCGGCCTCCTCCTTGATTTCGCTGCGGGGAGCACCCGATGCCCTGGGCACCAGGGCACGCTCGTGGTGCATCGCTGATCAACCAATGCTCTGTCCAACGCTCCCGCTGATGGGGTGCCTTGCGCAGCGAAATGAATGCGAAGGGACTTCTCGCTTCCTGGTCACGGCATCGAGTGCCAAGATTGATTTGCGAAGTCAATCTGAAACCTTTGGAAGGAGAAGCCC